>NZ_QSAV01000031.1:0-46511 GCF_003465495.1 Segatella copri
AGACCAGAAAGAAATATCAGTAAACTAATGGATTATGCCAGGCAATTGCGTGTTGGCAATATCTTGGAAAATTATCTACAAGTGAAGCTATGAGTAAAGAACAAAATAAAAACTACGGGAAGTCAATACGTACAAAATTGCTGAACGTTGCAAGAAAGGAAAACGTCTTTAAACAGAAAGAATATCTGCGGACATTGAAGATAAAATAATTATGACACAATAATGATGAAACTCAATAACACCAAAAGTGAGTAGTTTATGTAAAAAGTTACGGAGAATATGAATTATCTCCGTAACTTTTTACATTTTCGGCTGATTTTACCGCTTCAGCGCTATGTTATAATTATAATACTTGCTGTTGCCCGTAATATCCTCCAGCACCTGAATGAAAGGAGGAAACTTTACACTCTCGTTGGCAGAAATGCCGCGGGTTTCAAGAATCATCAGGTCGGAAACCGGCTCAAGAAACTCGTCGAGCTCGAAATACTGGCCCTTCCAGATGAAACTCTTGCGATGCTTATGAATGCGCTGGCGGTAAGGATCAGCCTGCTGAAGCATACTCTCGTAAAGTTTGGCATTGATCTGTCGCTCGGTCTCAATCTGCTCATTGTCTGAAAGGCGCTTCTTGGTGGTGTGAACATACACATACTTGCCTCCCTCGAAACCACGACGGCGAAGACGAATCTCACTACCCGGCTCACCCGTAAGATAAGTCTGAACAATATCGCTGTCTATCGCATTAGGAACCTCGCCCGTCAGCTTCACGATATATTTTCGCTCCTCCTCTATCGGCTGCGGAATGGCAAGCACATTGCTTATCTCCTTGAGCACACGGTTCAGCTTGTTGTTGAAATCTTCGTGGTTATTGATTACCCTGAGATGAGGATGCCCCTTCCATGCAGAAACAATCTTCTTGTCCAACTCTCGCGCTATCTTCAGTCCTTCTTCATCGGCCTTCTCCAGGCGCTGCGCATTGTTGGCTGTAGTATAAAACTGCTCGGCACCATCAGCAGCACTCACCAGATGCAGCACAGCATCATAGCGGTCGCGAAGCTGGGCATCTGTATACCCCTCTTCCGAGATGATGCGGTGCCAGAAATCGGGAGTGAGATAGGTTGAAATATCCATCGTACCACGATCGCAGACGATGATGACCGGCTGCTGCAATGTTTCAGCCATACGCAGGAAACTGTCTTCCAGGTTGATCTGAGTCTGGAAAGTAGCCTTCTCGCCCTCGAAGAAAAAATCCTTGTTGGAGGTGAGATAATTCATGCCCGCCTGGGTGAACATGGTTGGAACCTCGGGAATGGTAAAAACCTTATAGCCGAGACTGGAGAAATGTTCAATCACCTTAACCATAGCGGTAGTCTTGCCTGCACAAGGTCCACCCGTCAGTACAATCTTCTTAATCTGATTCATATATCAAGTAAATATTTTTCGTTTCTTCTAATTGATGTTCATTCCGGAGCATCTTATTTTCGGGTGCAAAGATAACAATAATTCTTCAAACGAAAGCAATAATTTATGCAAGAAAAGAAAAATATTGTATTTTTATTTTGATTTCTCATTGTTTTGATGTACCTTTGCAAAGGAAATGGCTCATTTCGAGCCATCAGAAACAAAAATATAACTATAAGATAAAAAATGGAAAAGATAAAGACATTAATTATAGGTAGCGGTCCTGCAGGATATACGGCTGCCATTTATGCCGGCAGAGCCAACCTGCAGCCAGTACTCTATTCAGGTATGCAGCCGGGCGGCCAGCTCACCATCACCACAGAGGTAGAAAACTTTCCGGGCTATCCTAACGGCGTAGACGGAACACAGATGATGATGGACATGAAGGAACAGGCAGCCCGATTCGGAGCCGAAATGAGAGACGGAAGCATCGTGAAGGCAGATTTCAGCTCACGCCCATTTCATCTTACCGATGAGCGCGACAACGAGATTGAGGCAGAAACCGTGATCATCGCCACAGGCGCATCTGCCAAATATCTGGGTCTTGCCGATGAAGAGAAATATCGCGGACAGGGCGTTTCTGCCTGCGCTACCTGTGACGGATTCTTCTACCGCAAGCGCACCGTAGCTGTAGTGGGCGGTGGCGATACTGCCTGCGAAGAGGCCATGTATCTATCCGGACTTGCCAAGAAGGTTTACATGATTGTGCGCAAGCCTTATCTCCGTGCTTCAGAAATCATGCAGCAGCGTGTAAAGAACAAGGAGAACATCGAGATTCTGTTCGAAACCAATACGCTGGGGCTCTTCGGCGAGAACGGTGTAGAAGGTGCTCATCTCGTGCGCCACAAGGGCGAAGCCAACGAAGAGAAGTTTGACATCAGCATCGACGGATTCTTCCTGGCTATCGGACATAAGCCTAACACCGACCTCTTCAAAGGGCAGATAGATCTCGACGAGCAGGGCTTCATCAAAGTAGTGCCAGGTACTGCCACCACCAACATTCCGGGTGTTTTCGCAGCAGGCGATGTGGCCGACCCTATCTACCGCCAGGGTGTTGTTGCCGCAGGCTCGGGAGCCAAGGCTGCCATCGAGGCCGACAGATTCCTGCAGCAACAGTAAAAACTATAGTATAAAATCCTATAAAGCGGGGTTAATATAGTTAAAAAATAACAGCAATATTTTGTCAGATGCGAAAAATGTATTACTTTTGCATCTGATAAAATAAAAGGAAGATTGGCAGAGTGACCGAATGCGCTGGACTCGAAATCCGGTATACCCTCTTCCGGGTATCGGGGGTTTGAATCCCTCATCTTCCGCTAAGTTCCCCTACAGGAACCATCATTTTACAGTTTCATAAAACAGCTCGACATGAAAAAAATCATCATCCCCATATTTATGCTCCTCCCGCTGATGACTACACAGGCGCAAACCGTGCTGACTGAAGAGCAGCAGCTGGAACAGGCACAGAAACAGCTGGAAGCTGCCAAGAAGGCACTAGAAGTGGCTAAGATTAAAGCACAGGCTGCCAAACTGAAGGCCCAGGCCGACAGCATCAACGCTGCAAGCGCCAAGGCTGAAGCTGAAGCAAAAAAAGCTGAAGCAAAGAAGGCCCATGCTACTGAGCCAGAACCAGTTGTTGTAAAGGAGCCAACCACACCAACCACGGGATGGGCGATTCCTGTTGCCGTAGCCGCTAAGCCAAAGGAGGCTGCCAAGCCTACCAACAAGCTGGCAAATGGCACAACAGCCAAAGTGGACATGAAATATCTGGCAGGCGCCATCACATATAATGATGAAAACAAGATAGAATTCACGCTCGATACGGATGCTAACGGAAAAACAGCCAAGCAGATTTACGACATCGTATTAAAATACATGAGTGAACTGACACAGAACGAGCAGAACATAGCAAGCCGAGTAGCACTGGTAAACGAGGCTGAACACATCATCGCCAACACGATGGACGAATGGCTCGTCTTCAGCCAGTCATTCATCTCGCTCGACCGCACGGAATTCAAATACCAGCTGGTAGCCAGGATTTCAGACAATCATCTGAATCTCTCGCTCGGCCGCATCATCTACAACTACGAGGAAGGAAGAAGCACCGGTTTCAAGGAACCTGCAGAAGAGGTAATCAGCGACAAGATTGCGCTCAACAAGAAGCAGAACGACCTGGCTAAGATCTTCGGAAAGTTCCGCAGATGCACCATCGACCGCAAGGACCAGATATTCGCAGAGTTAGCAGCATTAGTAAAACAATAAGTTGAAGAAAAATGGATAATCAGAATACAGACAACAAGATACAACAGAACGAGGCACAGCAGCCTGCAAACGCTACAGCCCAGCCTACAGCTGAGCAGGGCGCAGAACAGACTGAACAGAAGCAGCCTACCAGCTACGCCGTAAGACCTCAGCACCGCCGGCTCCGCCCATTGGCCTATAGCGACCAGAACAACATGCTGAAGGTGCGCAATTATCTCAACATCGCCTTCATGCTGCTCGCCATCGTGGGGGTAATACTCTGGACCCAGCTGGAAGAAAGCCGCAATATCGCCTACATCGTACTCATCGTGGGTGTAGTGCTCAAGATTGCCGAAGTATGTATCCGACTATTTAAGAAATAATGAAGAAGAAGAAAATTATATTCTCATCACTCCTATTTTGTGCTGCAACCCTCCCGGTTGCGGCACAAAACGATTTTAACTATAACGAAGATTCGCAGTTCCGTCCTCAAACCAACCGCAAGGTGAACACCGATTCACTAGGCTCAGACAAGGAGATTCCGAAAGGCATCAGAGTATGGACCGTAGACGAACGCTTCGGCGACACAAAGGCTGCGGTAGTAGACACCTTGCAGCACATGTACATGAACTCAACCTTCACGGAAGGACTGAGAGGCGAATACAATACCCTCGGAAACATGGGTACTGCCCGACTGAACCGAATCTTCATCGACCGCCGCAACACGCAGGGCAACTTCATCTTTACAGAGCCCTACGATTATATCGTAAATCCGGTAAGCGACTTCCACTTCACCAACACCTACTCACCTATCACCAACGTAACGCTGAACAGCTGCGGCGATAAGGTGACGGGAGAAGACGACTTCAAGGCCATGTTTGCCGTGAATGCCAACAAAAGGCTAGGCGCCGGTTTCAGATTCGACTACAAGTATGGCAGAGGATATTATAACGCACAGAGTACCAGCCACTTTAAATACACCATGTGGGCATCTTACCTGGGCGACCGCTATCAGGCACATCTCCTCTTCAGTACCAATCATGAGAAGATGACCGAGAACGGCGGTATTACCAACGATGATTACATCAAACATCCGGAAATCTATACCGAATCGTTTGCCACCAATGAAATTCCTACCGTTCTGGAACAGAACTGGAACCGACTGGACAACCAGCACATCTTCTTTACCCACCGCTACAACGTAGGTTTCAGCCGAAAGGTAAAGATGACCGAAGAAGAAATCAAGGCAAAGAAATTTGCCATGGCTTCGAAAAAGGAAAATGCTGAAGAGGAAGCGAAGGAAGAAGCCAGAAAGAAAGCCAAGGAACAAGGCAAGAAATTTGATGAGAAAGCCTACGACAAACAGCAGGGTGCTAAATTCAGCGGCCGTCCTGACGGAGCCAAGATTGCAGGCGATGAACCGGCTAAAGACTTAGCCGCAAAGGACATCAGGAACGACAGTACCCGAATCGCAGTAAACGGAAAAGCTGCTGCCGACAGTCTGCTGGCCATCCAGAAGAAAAATGCCGAAGACTCGCTCTTCTACAAGAGCGAATATGTTCCGGTAACGAGCTTCATCCATACGGTAAAGTTTGACAACTATCGCCGTATTTACGAAGCTTATCAGACCCCAGCCGACTATTACCTGAATGAATATTACGATGCAGGCAGGCTGACCGGTGATTCCATCTACGACCAGACCAAGCACTGGCACATGAAGAATACCTTCGCCATCGCCATGCTTGAAGGTTTCAACAAATGGGCAAAGGCAGGACTGAAGGCTTTCGCCAGCTACGATCTCCGACACTATGAACTGCCAACCATGGAAGGCGGTTTCGAAAAATACAACGAACATGTGCTGAGCGTAGGCGGACAGCTAAGCAAGCAGGAAGGCAAGACACTCCACTACAATGCCGTAGCAGAAATAGGACTGACGGGTGTTGACGCCGGAACCCTTGCCATAGATGGTAATGTAGACGTGAACATCCCATTCCTGGGCGACACGCTTCAGGTAAGAGGCGATGCTTTCTTCCATAGAGAAACCCCATCGTTCTATTACCGCAACTATCACGCCCGCCATCTGTGGTGGGAGAATGATCTCGACAAGACCATCCATACCCGCATCATGGGTACGCTCTCCTTCCCTAAGACACGCACCAAGCTGAGAGTGGCTGTAGATGAAATCAAGAACTACACCTACTTCTCGCAGAGCTATGACATTACAGAAGAAGGTTTGCGAACAGGAGTCATGGTAACACCGATGCAGGAAAGCGGAGGAATCAACTTGCTGACAGCACAACTGGAACAGAACTTCAGACTAGGCATTCTGAACTGGGAAAACCAGTTTACCTACCAGCACTCAAGCAAGGAGAGTGTTCTGCCAGTACCAGCCTTCAATGCCTACACCAACCTCTACATCAAGTTCAAGGTAGTAAAGGTGCTGAACGTAGACCTGGGTGCTGACATGCGCTACTTTACAAGCTATGAAGCTCCCGACTATTCACCTTATATGGGACAGTATACGGTACAGGGCAACGGCGAGAACAACGTAAAGATAGGCAACTATCCTATCGTCAATGTTTACGCCAACGTTCACATCAAGCACACCCGTTTCTTCGTAATGATGAGCCACATCAATGCAGGACAGGGCGACAAGAACTACTTCTTCGCTCCTCATTATCCGATGAACGAGAGAGTGTTCCGTATTGGAGTAAATTGGAACTTCTTCAATTAATCTTTCTGATTTTCCTTAAGAATTTCAGGAGATTCAATTTTAATCTTTTTAGAATATGATAGAAACAAATTCTATAAAAGCATGGTATCTAGCCGCTCGCCCGAAGACTCTGACGGCGGCGGCTGTTCCTGTTTTATTGGGTATTGCGCTGGCTTATAAAGACGCTCAGCAGATACAGACATTGCCAGCCCTACTCTGCCTGCTCTTTGCATGGGTGATGCAGATAGACAGCAATCTGGTGAATGATTATTTCGACTTCAAACATGGTAATGACGACGAAACCCGGCTGGGACCGAAACGTGCCTGCGCTGAAGGCTGGATTACATTGGGAGCCACGAAATGGGGAATCATCCTCACTACTCTTCTGGGCTGCGCCATAGGGCTTCCGCTGGTTCTTTTCGGTGGTTGGGAAATGGTCATTGTAGGCATCTGTTGCGTAGTCTTCTGTTTCCTCTATACTACCTGTCTCAGCTATCTGGGCATGGGCGATATTCTGGTGCTGCTCTTCTTCGGCATTGTACCCGTATGCTGCACATACTATCTCGTAATGCCCGAAACCATGCAGGGAGTAAGCCTGGAAGCGGTTCTCGTATCTGTAGCCTGCGGACTGGTAGTTGATACGCTGCTTATTCTGAACAATTACCGCGATCATGACAACGACCTGAGAGCCGGCAAGAAGACCCTTGTGGTTCACATAGGAAAGAAGAATGCCGAGCGGTTATACTGCGCATTGGGCAATCTGGGCATCCTTACCATAATAGGTGTAACCATCTGCGAAGTATTTCAGCATGAAGCCAGCAGCATGTTCCTGCCGTTTGCAGCACTCTATATCATTCTGCACAACAGAACCTATATGGAGATGAAAAAGATAGGCGAAGGCAGAGAACTGAACAGAATTCTGGGCAAAACAGCTCTGAACATCTTCTGTTTCGGCATTGTATCATCCCTGATCATCATCGGAATGGCGAATTGAACAATAATAAACTAATAATAATGTACGCGCGTACCTTATTATATAAATAAAGTGGAGGAATATCTATGAAGCAACAGGTAAATCTCGAAATCATGGACTTTGTGGAGAAACAGATTCTCCCCAAATATAATGCTTTTGGCGAAAGTCATGGACTCAGACATGTTACCCGAGTCATCAGAAACTCTCTGAAACTGGTTCCGGTAACCGGAGCCGACATCGATATGGTGTATGTAATAGCCGCTTACCACGACCTGGGGATGAGCGGTCCGCGTGCCATTCACCACATCACCAGCGGTAAGATTCTGCAGGCAGATGCAAGACTGAAGCGCTGGTTCAATAAAGAGCAGATTAAAATCATGAAAGAAGCCGTTGAGGACCATCGGGCTTCATCCAGCCGTCAGCCTCGCAGCATCTATGGCAAGATTGTGGCAGAAGCCGATCGCGACATTGACGTTCACGAGATATTTCTGCGCGCCATACAGTATGGCAAAGAAAACAATCCAGCTGATGACAAGGAGCAGCAATGGGAGCGGTTCAGCCAGCACATGGACGAGAAATATTCAAGAAACGGATACATCAGGTTATGGATTCCCAACTCCCCTAACGAGAAAGCGCTCAACGAACTGCGCAATATTATAGAGGACAAAACAGAGTTGAGAAAATATTTCGAAAAAATATTCGAAGAAAACAGCTAAAACATTTGGTAGTTTCAAAATATTGCATTATCTTTGCATTATCAAATAATGACTAAGATGATTGCACCATAGCATCGTGATGATGCCGGGGTGCTAGAAGGAATAAGGGTCGTTTCGGTTCGATCGGGATACTCATCAAATTACACTATTGAAACCGAGAGGACATACTCTTGCTCATGGCGGGCCACATAAACTGCAGCAGGCAGGTAAGCTGAAAAGCCGGTGGATTACAAAGGCGGAGGACTCTCAAATGTTTATACATTCGGAGTTTCATCACATCATCGAGCGGCCCTTTCTTTTACAAGAGGCGGATTTCTGAGAAAGAAATCCGCCTCTGCTCGTTTTAGGAATGAAAGCACTCATCATACTGAAAGAAAACAACCCCTGATAATGTGGGAGTTACAAAGAAAATGCATTTTTATCGAAAAAAAGTTGCAAAAAGATTTGGTAGAATCAGAAAAAAGTAGTACCTTTGCACTCGCATTTAAGAACGATGCTTGGTTGATTCGGTTAAGAATCCGACTGGAAGGTTGGGTGAGTGGCTGAAACCAGCAGTTTGCTAAACTGCCGTGCGGGTTACCGTACCGGGGGTTCGAATCCCCCACCTTCCGCAAGCTATCGTACGAAAAATGTACCGTTGGTCGATTCATCTAATGGTTAGGATACAAGATTCTCAATCTTGGCATAGGGGTTCGATTCCCCTATCGACTACATGTGTTTTTCATGGTATTAGATTTATAAAGTCTCTATAAGTCGGGAGACCAATAGAGATTTTTTGAATGGTCGATTCATCTAATGGTTAGGATACAAGATTCTCAATCTTGGCATAGGGGTTCGATTCCCCTATCGACTACAAAAGTGTTTTCATGTATTAATTTAGATTGTTTAAGCTTGCATTTAGTTCTTTATCAAAAGGCTACTGCAAGTTATTTTTTTATATATACGTACGAAGCCATATGAAACAATTATACACTATCATCTCCCTTCTCTTTCTGTTTACCCATACTGCCTGGGCGCAGCAGCACGAGATATTCAACCAGCGCATCAGAACCCTACAGGTTGTAGGCGGAACCAACTGGTTATCGCTCCCAGTATCGTCACTGGGCGGAGAACCTATCCATATCGATTTTGACGACATGACGCACGATTATCATCGATACAGATACAAGATTGAACATTGTGATGCAAACTGGAACGTAACTTCTTCGCTCTTTGAAAGCGACTATATGAGAGGATTCAACGACAACCAGATTATTGAAGATGTAGAGCAATCCATCAACACCAATCATTCGTATACCCATTATCATCTGGCAATTCCCAATGCCGACTGCCAACTTACCATGAGCGGCAACTACAGACTGACGGTTTATGACGACAATGCGGAAAACGAGGAAGAAGGCAAAATGTTTACAGCCTGCTGGATGATTACAGAGCCTCAGCCATTAGTTAAACTGAAGTTAGAAGCTACTTCAACAACAGATATAGACATCCAGAAAACCCACCAGCAACTGAAAATGGAACTGGATCACAGCCAGCTGAGAATCACTCATCCCAACCAGCTGAACATCGTAGTGCTTCAGAACGGAAGATGGGACAATGCTGTCTTCAATCCTAAACCCGACTACCTGAGTGCGGGCAAAATGAGTTGGCAGCATGTAAGAGCTCTGATTTTCGATGCGGGCAACGAATACAGAAAGTTTGAATTTCTGGACACCGACCATCCAACCATGGGAATAGACGCTATAGATTGGGATGGAAGCGACTATCAGGTAAAGGTAATGACTGACAGCCCTCGCCCCAATTACGTTTACGATGAAACTGCCAAAGGTTCGTTTTATATCCGCAACAGCGACAACGTAGAAAACAACAACACCTGCGAATATGCACAGATTCACTTTACCCTGAAAGCTCCAAAACTGCCAGGCGATGTTTATCTGAACGCAGATTGGACCTACGGCCGTTTCCTCCCCGAATATCGGATGGAATATGATGAAATGACGAAAACCTATCATGCACGTCTCTTCATGAAGCAAGGTTATTACAGTTATCAGTATCTCATGAAGATGGAGGACGGAAGCATCAGGCTGCTCCCATCAGAAGGAAATTTCTACCAGACCCAGAACAAATACAATGTACTGGTTTACTATCGGGCTCAGAGCGACCGCACCGACCGGCTGGTAGGATATGGAGAATTAAAATAAAGGAAGGAGATAAATGAGATTAAAAAGAAAAGGAGTTCTAGCATTTCAGAATGCCGGAACTCCTTTTCTATTTAATCCTAAAAGTGGAATTTCAGATCAACACCACATTGGAAAGGATTGCCACGCTGGGCAAAATACAGTTTCTTTCCTGTTGCTGCATTATCAACAGCAAAGGTATTGTAATTAGTATCTGTGAGGTTCTTCCCCCAGATACTGATGCTCATCTTGCTGAAATCAATATCACAATGCGCACCCATCACGAAATACATCTTCAGGCTGTAGGTATTGGCATTATCCCAATAAGTCTTGCCCTGCGCATTCATGTTCAATCCGAAGGTAAACTGTCCTAAATGATAGTCAGCCATGGCTGCTACCGTATGCTGGGGAACATAAGGAACCTTCTTGTCCTTATAATTCACAGCCTTATCACCCTCGCCATCAGTATATTCATCAAATACGGCACGTGTAAAACCATAGTTTACACCCCAATCAAAAGCACCGTCGAAAGCCTGGCCCTTGAGCGCGGCTTCAATACCACAACTGTGACTCTTACCTGCATTAACCATCATTCGGCCAAAGCCATAGGTTCCTGCCATCACAGAGAGTTGCTGATTGCGAACCTGCATATAGAAGGCACTCAAATCGAAATGAAGACGATGATCAAAAAGATTGAGATGCGTTCCAACCTCATAATTCCATGAGGTTTCCGGTTTAAAGGCAATAGTCTGGTTCACTCTATCATAATCTTCATCGGTATGAGGAACGTCATAATTGCCTCGCATCGCCTTCTGACTATTAGCTTTAAGATCGGCCTGCAAGATATCACTGAACATTTGGATATTATAACCGCCTGCACGATAGCCCTTGCTCACCGTAGCATAGACATTGCTCCCCTGCTCATCAAGCTTGTAACTTAATCCAAATTTTGGCAGGAGCTGGTTGTAATCATCACTCGTTTTGCGGTCGAGCATTGAAAGCAATTTAGAAGGAGCCTCCATGCCCATCACCTTAGCTGTCATCTCCATATAAGCATAAGTATCGTAATGAATACTTGTATGCATGAAATCGTAACGCAAACCAAGCGTAGCTTTCAGACGGGAAGAAAGATCAAACGTACTCTCGTGATAGAGACCCAAATTGCTCTGAGGAGTATGGAACAAACCCGGAGCTCCCATGCTCATCACCGCCATGCTGATGCCGCCCGCCTTCTCTATCGCGGACGTAGCCGCCGCATTAGCCGCAGCTTCTGGCATTCCCTTACTCATCATCTTCTTCACCATCGAAGTATGGATGGCGGAATACATCTGCTGCTGGATAACGTTACTGGTAAACTGTGTAAATGCTGAACCGAATTTTACAGGACCATTTGTCTTCAACCACATATGGGAGAAGAATGCACCCTGTGTAAGATGCCAGAAACCGAAGAAAGGCTGACGGCTCTTAAATGTGAACTCCTGAGTAATAGAATTCTGCAACTGATCTTGCTGCAAGCTCAAATAATCTTCAGGAAGATAATCCTGATCCATCTTCATATTGTCATCCAGGAACTGATAGCTGGTAGTAGAAGCAAAATCCCATTTCGCTCCTTCATGACGAAGATTGACACCCGAAAGCAGCATGTTGCGGCGATAAACCCCAGGGAATGTAGTATTTGGCAATGCAGCCTTGCCACTGTTTAAATCCAACTGACCATAAGGAAATGCATGCTGATAGACAAATTGGTAATTGGCTAGCAAATCCATGCTCCATCCTCTATCAAAACGGAACTTAAGATTAAACTTACCGCCAGCCTCATCATAATTGTCGGCATAATCGCTGGTTCCTGCACGATGGAAGAATCCCTTCTGTCCATCATAAAAAGCTGCTACCCCTAATGCGACACGAGGTGAAAGCTTCATATAATGAGCCGCTTCTACATTACGATAGAAATGAGAGCCCAATCCCAGATTAACGTAGGTGCCCTTGCTATCATAAGCATCGCGTGAATAGATGCGCACCAAACCACCTTCAGAATTCTGACCATAAAGTGTTCCCTGTGGACCACGGAGAATATCTATACGGCTGGTCTGATAATGGTGAAGATTGAAAGCAGCCTTGCTCAAAACTGGAATTCCGTCAAGATAAATTCCTACAGCCGGACTGTTGATACGACTTCCAATACCGCGCACATACATGGCGTTGGTAAAACGCGAGCCATAGTTAGGCATTACAAAATTAGGAACATAGCAGGAAAGTTCACGCAAATCGCGAGACCCCAATCGCTGCATCTGATAAGAACCAAAGGAAGTGCTGCTGAGAGGCTGTTGACGAAGACGGAAATTCTCCTTAGGCTGAGAAACAACCACAACTTCATCAATGTCATAAACTCGGCTGCTATCAGCCAGCAAGCCGTTAGCGTCTGCAAACATTTCACTCGTACCCAATGACAGGTCAGAGCAAGTAGCCCTTTCGTTATCCGCAGCACTAGCCTGCAACGCTACTGCTGCCAAACCAATGCATACGCTCTTTTTACTATAAAATACTATTCTTTTCATAACGGGTGCAAAGGTACATATTTTTTCCTGCACCCCCTATCCTTATTTATGAGGAAACAGATAAGCCCGTATGGCAAACCATATATAGGCTACGAGCAGTAAATAACCTATATAATATAAGGTAGTAACACTGAAAATGATGTAATCAATGGCGCAAACACCCACTAAACCACCCAGATACAGAACTGCATCACCTGCCGGCAAACGGTGTTTCACCTCGTCAACACAAGCCAGTCCTACTATCAGTATCGCCCAAACTGTAGCCAGGAAAAAGCCCAATATAGGCGGTACGGCAAAAGGATTGAGCGTAGGATGAAAATAAAAATGACGCCATACTTCTGGCAAAAACAGCTGAATGGTGGCATAGAAGGTTGCTGATATCGAAACAATAAGCACCAACGCTGTTGGATATGGGGAATCTATATCATTGAAGTGAACCAGTTTACCATTGCTATGGAAAATCTTACGAACTGTATAGGCTACAGCTATGAGAATAATGATAACCATGAAGATGAGCAAGTGAGTATTGCTGAAGGTCATAATGAACTCTGAAATAGGATCATCGGGCACAACCTTCGGCAGCAGATGGGACTCACGGGTCCAGCCAAACTGATTATCTTCAGTAGCCAACTGCACCCAAACTGAATCTATGGAATCCTGAGGAACCATACGGATATCCGTAACCACCAGCAGGCGGTTCTTTCGGACGGCAAAGGAGTCGATAGGCAAATTGCTCAAAAACTCTTCAGGCTGTTGTGCAATCAATTCCAGGGAATCCTTGAATACCAGAAAATTGAATTTGTTGGTATAATGATGGGTGGTAGAAAACGAAATGGAATCGAGTTGTTTATTACTGTACTCTACCATAGCTGCATGCATCTGGTGATGAGCACGGCGATGATAACAACTGCTGAACATCAAGAGGATGCTCAGCATACAAAGAATCTGTATCGTCCATTTCTTTTCCATTTATTTCTCACTATATAAGTTCATCTGACATTCGTTGCATGCAAACTCCAGACGGAAGCGGCGACCGTCGCCCAACTGCAGGAAGAGAGGCTCTCTCCAGGATGGTTTCTTGCCTCCACGCTTCACACAGTAGCCCAACGAATAGCGGATACAATGGCGGCACTGCATCAGGAGCGATTCTCCCTTTTCGTTGGTAAACTTAGGTTGCATACTTCGGTTTGCCTTGTCTTTTTCTATATTCTCATCATATTCTTCCTGGGTCTTAGCATCCCATGCAGAAGGAATATTCTTACCCAATTCAAATGCCGGAACTACTGACGGCAGACCATGAATCTGATAAAAATCTCTTGCATCATAGTTAGCTATATTATAGAGATATCCCCATTTTCCGTATTCCGGCTGCCAAGTAAATTCCTCTTTTGTAAGTCGGTGCTCACCGGGCTGACTGAATCCAAAACCATTGTTGAACAAGGTTCTATCCCATCCACCCCACAACGACTTATCAAGCTGTTTCTGATTTGCCTTGGTAAGTTCATCTATCAATTCACGCCGGATAGCAGTGAGAATACTGTTCGGAACGAAGTATGTCTCCATTCCCTTCAGAAGTTCTACCTGGTAAGCTTCGTAAATCGTATCGCCCAGTTTGCTCATCTGAGCCTTTATATTTTCGCCCTGCGGGCGTTTCGCCTTTTCGAGTTTCAATTCTTTAAACACCTCAGCCACCTGATAAATCAAGCCTCCATCAGCCTCTATCGTCTTCATGATGCTGACAACAGCCTTTACCCCCTGTGGCTCTTCCCTGAACTCATTGCCCATCACAGGCTCCATTGCTATGACAATATAGATTTTACGCTCAGCAGACTTACGAGCCAGCAAAGCCTCGAAAGCCCGATCGTTATTACGATAAAGAGCCATGCCCGGACGCAAATGTTCAGGCATTCCAAACGGATAGAGGCGATTGCCCTCTACTCTGTTCACACGAAAGCCTTCCAACTCACGGTCATCATTGATAAAACACAGTCCATCGCCATTTTTAAAGCTGGCTACTGTGGCTACGTTGAAAGAAATGTTGCCACGTATTTCCTTAACCTTTCCCACAAACTCGCCGATAGCTTTCGGTGTATCGAAAGAAGCAATATCCGGCTGGCGCCCATTCAGGAAATAATGGGTAAAGCCACGATTGAAAGTCTTCTTCAGATTAGGTGTAAAATTATATTGAACATGTCCCACCGATGCACGGCGATACTTACGCGGTTCAGCTTTTACGATTGCATCGAGTTGTCTGCTATAGGCAGCCACCACATTCTTGACGTAGTTGATATCTTTTAATCTTCCTTCTATCTTGAACGAAGTAGCTCCAGCATCAGCAAGATCCTTGAGATGATCAAGCTGACAAAGATCCTTGAGCGACAACAGATAACGCTGATGTTCAATCTCCTGACCATTGGAATCGAGCAGATCAAACTTCATACGACAAAACTGTGCACATTCTCCACGATTGGCAGAGCGCCCGAAACACTTCTCAGAAGCATAACATACACCCGAATAGCTTACGCAGAGCGCTCCATGTACAAAGACCTCTATTTCTCTATCAGGAATCGCCTGATGGATCGCCTTGATTTCATCGAGCGAAAGCTCACGAGCCAGAACAACACGTTTGAAACCTAACGTGGTAAGCCAAAACGCCTTTTCTGGAGTTCTTACATCACACTGGGTACTGGAATGCAATTCTCTACTCCATAAATTCTGCGCCCTCACCTCAGTAAGCACACCCATATCCTGCAGCAAAAGTGCATCAACACCAATCTCATCAAGTTGCTGGATCATCTTAAGCGTATCCAACATCTCATCCTGATAGATGATAGTATTCACTGTAACATGAACCTTTGCTCCAAACTGATGAGCATAATCACACAACTGTCTGATATCTTCCAGCGAATTGCCTGCTGCTGCTCGTGCACCAAAACGAGGTGCACCTATATATACGGCATCTGCACCATGATCAATGGCAGCAATACCACATTCCAAGTTCTTGGCAGGCGCCAATAATTCTAATGTTTGCATAAGAAATCATTCTCGAAATCATCCAACTCCTTCAAATTAACTGATTTCGTCAATATTGTAAGGAGTCTCCTGATAAACATAATAGTTGATCCAATTACTATAGAAGAGGTTGGCATGAGCACGCCATGTAACCAAAGGTTCTTCGTTCGGATCGTCATGATAATAATAATTTTTTGGCAGTTCTACATCATCACGCTTGCCCATATCACGCTTATATTCCTTATCCAGCGTGTTTGGCGCATACTCAAGATGACCCGTCACAAAGAATTCGCGACCATTTCTGGCCATCACAATGCTGACACCGCTTTCAGGCGATTCGGCAATGATGTCAAGTCCTGGCACTTTTTCGATATCCTCACGTCTTACCTCCGTATGGCGACTATGAGGCATATTAAAGATATCATCGAAACCGCGGAAGATTGGCTGAGACAAATCGAGAGGCTTCTGCTTAAAAATACCAAACATCTTCTTCTCTAAAGGATACTTAGGAACACCATAGAAATGATAAAGACCAGCCTGAGCACCCCAGCAGATATAGAGTGTTGAAGTAACATGGGTACGGGCCCAATCAAAAATCTCTTGGATTTCAGGCCAATATTCTACCTCCTCATAAGCCATCGTTTCGATAGGAGCACCGGTAACTATCATTCCATCAAACTTCTGTTTGGAAAGTTCCTGAAAATCCTTGTAGAACATCATCATGTGCTCTATTGGAGTATTCTTTGGCGTGTGACTTTTCAACTTCATAAAATAAACCTCTAACTGAAGAGGAGTATTCGACAGAAGACGAACGAGATCTGTCTCTGTCGTAATCTTGAGGGGCATCAAATTGAGCACACAGATTTTCAACGGACGAATCTCCTGTTTATGCGCACGACTTTCGTCCATCACGAATATATTCTCATGCTTCAGCAGTTCGATAGCTGGAAGCTTATCTGGTAATCTTAACGGCATTTATTTTATTCCTTTCTTAAAATTTTTCTGCAAAGTTACACAATTTCAGCGAAGATAACGAAAGAAGAAACATTTTTTTGAGAAATATAAATAAATTAATGTGGAAAAGCAAAAGAAATCTTTCACTATGAAAAGGATTGTTAAAGATAAATGAGAATATTAAACCTATCATCACGTTTTTAATCAAAAACACATATCAGTTGCAACTTTATAGGCGACGCTTACGTCAAAGCTAAAAATGATGTATCCTATTAAGATTTGCAATTATGGAAAGTAAGAACATTAATCCACATTTAATCAGAACAGATGCAAAGAGATCTGTAAAGATGAAAACAAAAAGTAAAAAGAGTATGAACGCAAGTTTTAAAAACATGGCGGTAGCGCTGTTCATCATGTCGGCTCCTATCGCTGTACAAGCTAAGCAATGGTCACTGCAGGATTGTATCAGTTACGCACTGGCTAACAACATTCAACTGCAGAAGACTCAACTCACAAAAGCTTCAGCTCAGGAGGACTATCTGCAATCTAAGTCAGCGCTTCTGCCATCGCTCTCTGCCAGCACCAATCAAAGTGTAAACTATACGCCTTGGGTTTCTAATGGAATCAGCGGAGAAGGTTTCAGCAAAGCTTCCATCGACAAGGTATATTACAATGGCAGCTATAGCGTGATGGGCAATTACACGATTTGGAACGGAAACAAAAACAGAAATCAGGTGAAACTGAACAAGCTGGCAAAGGAAGCGGCACAACTCGATTCGACAGCACAAGCCCTCAACCTGCAAGAACAGATAGCTCAACTTTACGTACAGATACTCTACTCTACAGAGGCTATCAACGTAAACAAAGAAAGTTATCAGTCGAGTGTTCAAAACGAAGAGCGTGGTAAGGAAATGGTAAAAATTGGCAAGATGAGCCAAGCTGACTTAGCACAACTTACAGCACAGAGAGCACAAGATGAGTTTAACATCGTGCAGGCTGAAAGTAACGTTAAAAACTATAAACGACAGTTGAAGGAACTCCTGCAGATTACCAGTGAAGAAGCTTTCGACATCGCTATTCCAAGCACAACTGACCAGATGGCTCTGGCCTCTATCCCAGGAATGAACAGTGTCTATACTGCTGCGCTTCAGAATCGCCCTGAGTTTTTGAGCTATCAAAACAAACTCGACCAGAACGATCTGAACATCAAGATTGCAAAGGCTGGAAAGTTGCCAACCATCAGCGCAAATGCAGGAGCTACGACCAGCACCACATCCATGAACAAAAACGGTTGGGGCAGTCAGATGAAAACCAACTTCAGCATGGGTGGTGGAATCGGTGTCAGTATTCCTCTCTTTGATAACCGACAGACCAAGACTTCTGTCAATAAAGCACTCATTCAGCGTGAAAGCATCTTGCTCGATATAAAGAATGAGCAAACTAAGCTCTACTCTACTATCGAAAACTATTGGTTGCAGGCTAATACAAACCAAAGCCAGTTTAAGGCTGCCAAGGTGAGCAGCGAGAGTGCCCAAACAAGCTACGATCTGTTAAGTGAGCAGTTTAAACTGGGATTAAAGAACATCGTAGAATTGAGAACTGGCAAAGATAATCTTCTGAAGGCTAAGCAGAACGAGCTTCAGGCAAAGTATCTTACCATTCTGAATATCAACATGTTGAAATTCTACCAAAACGGTAGAATCTAAAGAGAAAGATTGGTATTAACATCCGAAAACATATTGCAAATCATTAATAGGTATACATACATTTTTATGAAAAAACTTAGAATCAGCAAAATCTGGATTGCCATGATTGTGATAATCATCGTAGCTGTGGCAGCATGGCTGTTCTCTGGAAGTAAAAACGAAGAGCAAATAGACTTCAAGCAGGAAGCTGTAACCACACAAACATTGCAGAATAGTGTAACTGCAACCGGTACTATTGAAGCGGTAACTTCTGTAACGGTTGGTACACAGGTGAGTGGTATTGTAAACAAACTTTATGTTGATTACAATTCGCAGGTAAAAAAAGGTGAAGTCATAGCTGAGCTCGACAAAACCAACCTGATGAGCGAGTTGAATACTGCCAAAGCTAACCTGGCAAGTGCACAAAGCAGTTTGAACTATCAGAGTGCAAACATGAGCCGCTACCAGACCCTCTATAAGAAAGGTTTGGTAAGTGCTGACGATTATGAAAATGCGCTTCTCACCTATCGCCAGGCGAAAGAGCAAGTAGCTTCGGCCAAGGAAAATGTACAGAAAGCCCAAACCAACCTGAGCTATGCTACAATTACATCCCCAATAGATGGAACTGTCATATCAAAAAGCGTAGAGGAAGGACAGACCGTAGCAGCAAGCTTCAACACTCCAGAGCTCTTTACTATCGCTAAAGATCTGACCAACATGCAGGTGATTGCAAATGTTGACGAGGCTGATATAGGCGGTGTAAAAGAAGGCGACCGCGTCAATTTTACAGTAGATGCTTATCCTGACGATGTATTCCAGGGAACAGTGAAACAGGTTCGTCTGGAAGCTACTACAACAAACAATGTAGTCACTTACGAGGTTGTCATCTCTGCACCCAACGCAGATCTCAAGTTAAAACCAGGACTGACTGCAAATGTTACCATCTTTACACAAGAACGAGCTGGTATTCTTGCCGTTGCCAACAAAGCACTCCGCTTTACTCCAACCAAGGAAACTGTAGGAAAGAATATCAAGATTGTTGACTGCAAAGGAAAAAACAAAGTTTGGACTCTTGCTAACAATACCCTTACAGCTCATTCTGTAACCATCGGTCAGAGCGACGGTATACATACTGAAATTATCAAGGGTTTGAAGAAGGGACAAAAGATTGTAACAGAAATCATAGTTAATACCCCTGAAGAGAATGAGGAGCCTCAACAAAGTCAAGGTTTGATTAGCGGTCCTGGACCTAGAGGAAAGAAAAAATAAAAAATAAGAGTATGGCAAACGACAATATTCAAGTAAACAGCGAAAAGAAAGTGGTGATAGAACTCGACAATGTTCGTCGCGACTTTCTTGTGGGTGAGGAAACTGTCCACGCCCTAAAAGGTGTAAGCTTTAATAAAATATACGAAGGTGAGTTTGTTACCATCATGGGTAAATCAGGATCAGGTAAATCTACCCTGCTGAACCAGCTAGGTTGTCTTGATACCCCATCCTGTGGCGAATACTATCTGGATGGAGTAAGCGTACGAAAGATGTCACGTAATGATCGCGCCATTCTTAGAAACCGAAAGATTGGATTCATCTTCCAGAACTACAATCTTCTACCGAAGACTACAAGTGTAGAAAATGTAGAACTTCCACTGATGTACAACCCGAACGTAAGCGCAGAAGAACGAAAGCAACGTGCTATCGAATCGCTGAAAGCTGTTGGTTTAGGAGAACGTCTCTATCATAAGAGTAATCAGATGTCTGGAGGACAGATGCAGCGAGTAGCAATAGCTCGTGCGTTGGTCAACAACCCCGCTGTGATACTTGCTGATGAAGCAACGGGTAATCTCGACACCAGAACCAGTTTCGAGATTCTGGTACTCTTCCAGAAACTTTATGCTGAAGGAAGAACCATCATCTTCGTTACCCACAACCCAGACATTGCAAATTATTCGAGTCGTAATATCGAACTGCGTGATGGTCACATCATCAGCGACACCTATAACGAACATATTCTCTCGGCAGCCGAAGGTCTGGCAGCCTTGCCTGCCAACACGGACGAATAAGTTTTCAATGTTAAGTGTTAAATGTTGAATGTTAAATTACTTAGCATCCAATAGCAAACGAAGTTTTCACTTAACACTTAACATTTACCATTTAACATTACAACAAGTAAAATGAATTATCAGAATCTTTTCAAAATAGCCATCCGCGCCATTGCTGCCAACAAAATGCGCTCTTTCCTTACCGCATTGGGCATCATCATCGGTATTGCTGCGGTTATTACCATGCTTGCCATCGGACAAGGAAGTAAAGCCAGCATCAAGGCAAACATAGCAGAGATGGGATCAAACATGATTATGATTTCACCAGGTGCAGACATGCGTGGCGGTGTGAGACAGGATGCTTCGTCAATGGAGACGCTGAAGCAAGCCGACTATCAGAGCATCAAAGACGAATGTAATTATATCTCAGCTATTTCTCCTACTGTAAACAGTTCCGGACAGTGGATCTACGGAAACAACAACACCCAAAGTTCCATTTATGGTGTAAACCAAGACTATCTTTCCATCCGACAACTGAAAGTGGCAGATGGAGAAATGTTTACTGATACAGACATTAAGGCTGCATCTAAAGTTTGTATTTTGGGACAGACAGTAGTTGACTATCTTTTCCCTGATGGCAGTGATCCTATCGGTAAGGTTGTGCGATTTAACAGCATTCCATTCAGAGTAATCGGTGTCTTGAAGAAGAAAGGTTACAATAGTATGGGTATGGACCAGGATGATTTGGTACTTGCCCCCTATACAACAGTAATGAAGCGAATTATGGCACAAACCTATTTAGGAGGCATCGTCTGTTCAGCTATCACCGAAGAGGCTTCTCAACCTGCCCAAGATCAGATTACAGAAATATTGCGACGCAACCACAAATTGAAAGACGCAACAGATACTACTGAAGCAGATGAAGATGACTTCAATATCCGCTCTCAAGAGGAAATTTCAAGCATGATGAATTCTACCATGTCTACAATCACCATCCTGCTCGGATCCGTGGCAGGAATCTCGCTGCTGGTAGGCGGCATCGGAATCATGAACATCATGTATGTATCTGTAACAGAACGCACCCGCGAAATAGGTCTTCGAATGAGTGTAGGCGCACGAGGTATTGATATTTTGAACCAGTTTCTGATAGAAGCTATCTTACTTTCTGTAACTGGCGGTATTATAGGAGTGATATTGGGAGTTAGTTTATCGCTCAGTCTTAACTATTTCTTCCATATAGCCACCCAAATAGAGCCTTGGAGCATTATTATGAGTTTTGCAGTCTGTACATTTACTGGCGTTTTCTTTGGATGGTATCCTGCAAAGAAGGCAGCAAGGCTCGACCCTATCGAGGCTATCAGATACGAATAAAAAAATGGGAGAACATTAAATATTCTCTGAGGTTTTTCAAAAAAACAAAAAGTTTTTTGGTGAATACAAAATAAAGTTGTACTTTTGCGTCTGCGGAAGTGCAACTTTTTTATTTGAAGTTAAACGAATCGCATGAATTGAATAGTAAACAGGTTTAAATATAGAAGATTATGAAATTTATAGGAATTATTCCAGCAAGATACGCATCAACACGTTTCCCGGGAAAGCCACTTGCCATGTTAGGTGGCAAACCAGTAATACAGCATGTTTATGAGAAAGTAGCAGCTTGTCTAGAAGCAGCCTATGTTGCAACAGATGATGAGCGAATATTCAATGCTGTAGAAGCATTTGGCGGTAAAGCTGTTATGACGCGCAAGAATCATAAGAGCGGTACTGACCGCATAGAAGAAGCTATCGAAAAAATTGGTGGAGACTGGGATGTCATTGTCAATGTTCAAGGAGATGAACCTTTTGTAGACAAGAGTCAATTGGAAACCATCTGCCAGTGTTTTGATGACCCAACAACCCAAATTGCCACTTTAGGAAAAGCTTTTACCAGTATGGAAGCTGTAAAAAATCCTAATAGTCCAAAGATTGTTGTAGACAATCAAGGCTTTGCTATGTATTTCTCTCGCAGCATCATTCCATACGTAAGAGGAAAGGAAGAGGAAGAATGGCTCAAGAGTTTTCCTTATCTGAAACATTTGGGCATCTATGCTTACCGCAAAGAAGTTTTAAAAGAGGTAACCAAACTGCCACAAAGCTCACTAGAAATAGCAGAGAGCCTGGAACAACTTCGATGGCTGCAGAATGGCTACAAGATAAAAGTTGGTACTACAGATGTAGAAACTGTAGGCATCGACACGCCAGAAGATTTGCAGCGGGCAGAAGACTTTTTGAAAAACAGAAAGTAATAAGAAACATCATATACTTTTAAAGTATCGCAGAATGAACAAAATTGAAAATATCGTCAAAAAATATATTATTCACCATGGTATGTTCAAGTGGCAAACACCATATATCGTTGCCTTGTCCGGAGGTGCCGATAGCGTTGCCCTATTGCTTATCTTGAAAAATATAGGACTGAACATTTCTGCTGCGCACTGTAACTTTCACCTTCGCGGCGAAGAGAGTGACAGAGACGAGCAATTTTGTGTAAATCTGTGCCAACAACAGGGAATCAGTTTGTCTCGAATCCATTTTGATACTTATGCTTATGCCCATTTGCACAAGGTAAGTATCGAAATGGCTGCACGCAACTTACGCTACAGCTATTTTGCCCAATTAGTAAAAGACTTGCATGCAGGAGGCATTTGTGTGGCCCATCATCGCGATGACAATGTAGAAACTTTACTTCTGAATCTGTTAAGAGGATCTGGAGTAGACGGATTAGCAGGCATCGCCCCCAAAAACGGAAATATTCTGCGCCCTCTTCTCTGCATCAGCCGACAGGATATATTGCAATACCTAAAAGAAAAAAAGCAAGATTTTGTCACAGATTCAACAAATTTGGAAGACGATGCTTTAAGAAATAAAATTCGCCATCATGTAGTACCTCTTTTAGAAAGTATCAACCCGGCAGCAAGTGAAAATATCGCTCTCACTGCCAAATACATACGCCAAGCGAAAAGTATACTTGAGAGCATGGATAGCATCAGTACAACCGACTCTTATAGGAAAGTTATATATATCCCTAAAGTATCTGTCATGAATGCTCCAAGTCCGGAATTCATACTCCATAAAGAATTAGGCAGATATGGTTTTCATGGCAATATCATTGATGACATCTGTGAAAGCCTCTTCAGTCAGGATCGTGGTGTCGGTAAAATTTGGAAAAACGAAGACTATATGATAGTCATCGACAGAGAACAGCTGTTGATTTCTAACATAAAAGACTTGAATAACATTCAGGAGCAAAGAGCGTTCCGACTGCCAGAAGAAGGCATTTACAACATGGACGAAGGAACCCAAATCAAGATAAGAATCTTCTCGCATATGGGTGACTTCATGCCAAGCAAAGAATCGCAATGTATCACTTTGGATGCGGAAAAAGTCAGTTTCCCCCTCACCTACCGACTGGTAAAAGAAGGCGATAGATTTCAACCTTTCGGCATGAAGGGTAGCAAACTGTTGAGTGACTATATGACCGATAGGAAATTTGACTATATACAAAAGAAGACACAGCATGTATTAACTGATAGTAAAGGGGAAATCATCTGGCTTATCGGCGAACGTACGTCTGAAAAAACAAAGATTACTGAAACCACCAAGAAAATTTTGGAGGTCATCATCAAATGAAAAAGAAAATATTATATATCACAAGTTTAGTTCTCATTCTGCTGGCTGCCGCCAGCACATGGAGCTATTATTGTCTGAACCCATCAAGTGATAGAGTGAACAAGGCAAAAGCAAACATAAAAGTATACAGTCACTATGAATTAATTCAAAATGGAAAAACAATACTCCGGTTCGACGAAGACACTACGACACTGGCTGCCAACTTTATGAATCGTTGGGCGTTGATTCCTTCATGTGAAGGAAGACTTGCCGCCTGCTACAACAACAGCATCAGCCGGACTCACTATCTTGGCAAAGATGCGGATAGCATCTTTAAAGAGAAAGTTGATTCTTTAGACAGTTTGTATAGAGACTCCAAATGGAAAGTGGGAGAACTGAACTATTATATCCACTCTCATTCTGTCCTGGATGCAGGCTACAACTCTATTTGCGCTTATACCCAACACGAACTGGAACTACGCGATTCTGCCAAGAAACTGATTGATTCCCTGAAACATGTACAGAAAAAGGGACATTTCAAGTTGAAACGCTCCATTTCATATCAAGCCTATTATAGAGACGAGAACGGAAAATGGAAGAGTCAGGCATGCAAACTCATCAAAGCAATGAATGGAGAAACTGCACAAGGAAGCCGCATATTCCAACTTTCCTCAGAAACAACTCCTAAAGGGGTTAAAGCTATTTCACCTCAACTTGCAGCATCTTTAGCAACAGCTCATGGAGTCACACTTCGACGCTCTATTGATTACACCCTCTTACCTGATTCTCTAGGATATTATCGGGGTACAACCGACAGTATCTATCAACCAAACGGTCATGGATGCTGGCAAGGATACGATGGAACCTATTATGAAGGTTACTGGAAAAACGGGAAACGTGAAGGATTCGGATTCAGCATTGCTCCCAAGAAGCCATTACGAATAGGCGAATGGAAAAATGACCGCTATAAAGGCGAAAGACTCGTATATACATCGGAACGTATTTATGGCATAGACCTGAGCAAATACCAGCATGGAAAAGGCAGAAAAAAATATGCTATCAATTGGAACCGTTTACGCATTACACATCTTGGCCGCCTCAGCAAAAAGACAGTGTCAGGAACAGTAAACTTCCCGATTCGCTTCATCTATATCAAGAGTACAGAAGGTAAATCGCTGTTAAATCCTTATTATAGAAAAGATTATCGTGATGCAAAAGCACATGGTTACAAGGTTGGAACCTATCACTTCTTTACCACCATAACACCTGCTGCCGAACAAGCACGACACTTTCTGAAACACAGTATCATTAGGAAAGGCGATTTTCCTCCAGTTCTTGATGTTGAACCGCTTCCTAGTCAAATCAAGAAAATGGGAGGGGCTGGAGTATTGTTTGCACGCATTAGAACTTGGCTTAGAATTGTAGAAAGAGCAACTGGTGTTAAGCCTATTCTTTACATCAGCCAAACTTTCGTAAATCGCTATCTGCCACAGGCTCCCGATCTGAAACATAACTACCAGGTTTGGATTGCACGATATGGAGAGTATAAACCAGACATCCGATTGGTATATTGGCAACTCTGCCCCGACGGAAGAGTAGCAGGAATACATGGAGAGGTAGACATCAACGTGTTTAACGGATACGATGACGCTTTTCAAAGTTTTGTTAAGAACAAGACCGTAAAATAACCTTTAAATGAGTAAGTTAGGTTAATTACGTTAAAGTAAGTTATAATTCTAGTCGTGTATCAATATTTTTATTATCTTTGCGCCAATTGTGCAATGTGTAACTAAGAGGAAAGATAATGAGACAGCTTAAGATACAAAAGAGTATAACCAATCGTAATAGTGAAGCCCTCGACAAATATCTTGTAGAGATAGGTAGAGCCCCTATGGTTTCTATTGATGAAGAAATAGAATTGGCTCAAGCTATCCGCAAGGGAGGTAGAGCTGGCGAAAGAGCAAAAAATAAGTTGATTGAAGCCAACTTACGTTTTGTGGTGTCGGTAGCAAAACAATATCAGCACCAGGGACTCACCTTGACAGACTTGATTGACGAAGGAAACATCGGACTCATCAAAGCTGCAGAACGCTTCGACGAAACACGAGGGTTCAAATTTATCTCATACGCTGTATGGTGGATTCGTCAGAGTATTTTACAGGCAATAGCAGAGCAAAGCCGAATTGTTCGACTTCCTCTCAACCAGGTAGGATCACTCAACAAGGTTAACCAGGAAATTAATAAGTTTGAGCAGGAAAACCAACGTCGTCCAAGCGTTGAAGAACTTGCAGCCAGAACGGGTGTTGACGAGGACAAGATTTCTCAGAGCATGGCTGCCAGTGGTCATCATGTAAGCATCGATGCTCCATTCAGTGATGACGATGACAACTCTATGGCAGATGTAATGGCAAGCGGAGACGATGCCAGAACAGACAAGCAGGTTGACCATGAAAGTATGGCACAAGACCTAAGACAGGTTTTAAAAGTTTGCCTCAAGGATCGCGAACTGAAAATTATCTGCGCATGCTACGGAATTGGGGAAA
Organism: Segatella copri; assembly: GCF_003465495.1. GTDB lineage: Bacteria > Bacteroidota > Bacteroidia > Bacteroidales > Bacteroidaceae > Prevotella > Prevotella copri_G. The sequence continues at coordinate 26,718 of NZ_QSAV01000031.1, forward strand.
CCGAAAAGGGACTCGAGGAAATTGGTGATAAAATGGGGCTGACCCGTGAGCGAGTTCGCCAAATAAGAGAAAAAAGCATCACCAAACTGAGAGAATCCGGGAAGATAGGAATCCTTATGAAATATCTTGGTTAGGAAAGCTGCTGTCCAAAATATTTGGAATAGTTTTTCTGCCAAGTAACATCTTAACTCATAATAGATGAAGAAATATCAAACACACATCATTTTGACGATTATCTTCTGCATGATGGCTTTTGCAGCACATGCAAGAAGAATGTCACCGAGAGACGCCTTTAGTGACTCGGTGATGTGTTTGGTATTTAAATATTCACAATCTGTTGACACAACAGGTAGAGCTGAGCACAAGAGTTATGCCTACACTAAATTTCAAATCAAAACAAACAAACGTAATGCAACGCTCATGCTAGTACCGACAATGTATGCGGTGGCTCATGGCGGTGGCAGAAGATTCATCAGCGAGTTTTATAACCAAATGACGCTAGACGCAAATGGCAGACCAGTTGCCAAGCGTTTGCTGAACATAAGCACCATTCCGCATAGAAGCAACACATTGTCATCAGTTTTGAAATACATGACTCCAACGGTATATGGAGAAACACTTTTCGAAACTAATATTCTTTCTCCTTTCCACTATAAGAATCGCAGATATTATAAATATGCCGTCACCCAATTACCATTCGGCAAAGCACAAGTCTACGTATATCCACGTCTCAAAAACACCCAAGTTATTGAAGCACGTGCCATTGTTGATTCCCAAAGCGGAAAGATAAGCATGGTAGACTTTGAGGGCGAATATGATATGACCCGTTTCTATATCTCTATTATTATGGGTAAAGACGGATTTGGTTCACTTTCTCCTGCAAGATGCAGCATGAGAGCCAACTTCAGTTTTATGGGTAACAAGATAACGGGCATGTATACAACTGTATACGGACTGCCGAAAATATTAAGTGATTCACTCAATAATGTAGCCGATACTGCATTAATGGCAAAAGTGCGCCCAATTGAGTTAAACCAAGATGAGGCTGACATATACAGAAAATTCTACGAAAAAAGGAAACAAATAACAGATTCCTTAAATAACATCATACCAGAGAAAAACTTTGCAAAAGACATACTTTGGGATGTTATCGGTGACAATGTATTAAACAGGATTTCCCAAGGCTTCGGAAAGCAAAACCAAGGCTACTTCCGTATCAGTCCTATTCTCAACCCACTCTATATGGGATACTCCGAGCGAAAAGGAATTGTATACAAGTTTGACCTGAAGGGAGGCTACAGGTTTACAGAAAATCTGGAATTGGGGCTTCGCTTTAAAGGAGGTTACAGTATGAAACAACACAGATTTTATTTCAATATACCATTGACATTCAACTATAACCCGAAGCACAATGGATATCTGAAGTTAGAAATCGGTAACGGCAATAGAATATCGAATAATCGTGTCGCACGAAAGATGTTAGGCATCAGCAAACCTGAAGATAACGATTTTCTATATCCACTATTCTCAGAATATCCAGGATTGTCATTACCGGAAATCTCAACAGATATTGATGCTAATAACAGGAAACTGACAGAGTTTAAAGATGATTATCTTCGTCTTACTAACCACTGGAGTTTCAACGACTATGTCGGTTTTGAAGTAGGTTTAGTTTCACATCAACGAAAAGCTGTAGTAGAAAGTTTCTATAAACTGTTTAATTACCCAAGCAAATATGTGTCAGTAGCACCAGCTGTAGCTTTAGAACTCTTACCATGGGGTAAGAAAGGCTCCATCTTTAAAATAGACTATGAAAAGGGATGGAAAAACCTACTAGGTTCAAACATAGACTACGAACGGGTTGAAGCAGATGCACAAACTATTTTTCAAGCGTCACGCCGTCAATCATATTCTGTTAGATTAGGAGCAGGTTTTTATACCCGCAAAGGTGATCATTGGGACTTCGTTGACTATACCAATTTCCATGACAACAATATTCCTGGTGGCTGGAATGATAGCTGGAGTGGAGAATTCGAATTACTGCCATCCCAATGGTATAATGCCAGTGATTATTACGTTCGCGGAAATTTCACTTATGAAGCTCCCATGATTGCAACTGCATGGCTCCCCCTGATTGGGAAATATATAGAAGCAGAGCGTCTGTATGTAAGCAGTCTTGTTGTAAACCATTTACACCCATATACAGAATGGGGATATGGAGTAACAACAAGAGCTATTACATTAGGATTCTTTGCAGCCTTCAAAAACACGAAGTTTAATGGCATAGGCTGTCGCTTCGGTTTTGAACTATTTAGAGATTGGTAATATTCATAAAAGCATGGATAAAACATGATTTCTAGGACACAATATCAATAACATCATAAAAAAATCAAAATATGAGTTCACAACTAACTGTTTATAAAGCAAGTGCAGGATCAGGTAAAACATTTACTTTGGCTCGCGAGTATATGACACTCGTGATAGCTAATCCTGCTTCCTACAGAACCATTCTTGCAGTAACCTTCACCAACAAAGCTACTGAAGAAATGAAAATGCGTATCTTAGGAAAATTATACGAAATTGCACACGGACTACCAGAAGCTAACGATTATGTAAATCAAATACAGCAGGCTTTACCGTATCTTTCATCCAAACAAATTCAGAAAAATGCAGAATCTGCCCTGCATTTGCTCATACATAATTATAACTATTTCCGGGTTATGACCATCGATACGTTCTTTCAGAGTGTATTGAGAAATCTAGCACGTGAACTTGATCTGACTGCCAATTTACGGATAGAACTCAATGACTATCAAATAGAACAGCATGCCGTTGATGAACTTATAGAAAGTCTTGAAGATACCGATCGTCTACTTTTCTGGATTATGGATTATATCAAAGAAAATATTGATGATGATAAGAGTTGGAATGTCATAGGACAGATCAAGAAATTCGGTGAGAACATATTCAAGGATTATTACAAAGCTCATTCCGACAAGCTGACAGAATTGATGGAACAAGAAGATTTCTTCAAGGATTTTACCGACCGAATGAAAAAAATGCGCAATAAGGCAAAAGAGCAGCTTAAAGAAATTGCTGCTACTTTTTTCGATTCCCTTGAAGAAGAAGGATTTACGTCAGAAGACTTAGCTGGAAAAACGAGAGGTATTTGGAGCTATTTCAACAAGCTGAAAAATGGCAAATATACAGATGATGATCTATATAATGCAACGTTCAGTAAATGTCTGGAAAGTCCGGAAGCATGGGTCAAGAAATCTGACGTGAAAAATTGTACTGATATCTTCAATTATGTAGAATCGGTACTCTACCCTATTCTGCTGTTTGCAGAAGATAATCGTCCAAGACTCACCCGAATCTTCAAAAGTACCGATCTGACCATAAAGCATCTTAATCAGCTCCGCCTTTTGGGAAGCATAGATAAAAAAGTCAGGGAGATGAACAGAGAGGCGAACCGTTTCCTTTTGAGCGATACTCAGACCTTGCTCAACTCACTGATAAAGGATAGCGATTCGCCATTCATCTTTGAAAAGATTGGCACTCAACTCGACCATATAATGATTGACGAGTTCCAAGATACTAGCACCATCCAATGGAAGAACTTCAAAGTGCTGCTCGAAGAAACCATGAGTAGAGAAGATGCAGGTAACCTCATTGTTGGTGACGTAAAACAAAGTATTTACAGATGGCGATCCGGCGATTGGAGACTGCTCAATAATATCGATAAAGAATTTAATAAAAGCGCGAAAGAAGTAAGCATAGAAACTTTGGGTACCAACTACCGCTCTGATAGAAACATCATTGAGTTTAACAATGCTTTTTTCACAGAAGCAGTAAAATTGGAGATTGAAGACCTGAAAGATAAATGTCCTGAAGAATGTAAACAGCTGGAAAGCGCATATAGCGATGTCTGCCAGCAAGTACCAGACCACCATTCTGTTCCTAATGGTTCTATCAGTATTCAGCTCCTGGGCGGTGAAAATATTGAAGACAGAATGATGCAAACAACATTGGACACTGTAGACAAGTTGGTTGAAAGAGGTGTTCCTTGCAACAAAATAGCAATCCTGGTAAGAAGCAACCGTAACATACAGGACATTGCTGAGTATTTTATGAACCATTCCGACTATCCGTTGGTTTCAGATGAGGCATTCAGGCTGGATGCCTCCCAAGCAGTATGCACATTGGTTAACGCTCTCTACATACTGGTACACCCAAATGACAATATTGCATTAGCAACTCTCAACAAGTTTTGTGACACGTATTCTGTAGCTGGAAATATGCCGGAGCAACTTTTGACCAATCGTTCTGAGTATCTGGAAATGCCACTGTTCGATCTCACAGAACGCCTTTTTGCAGAACTTAAACTTGGCGAAATAAAAGACATGATCAAGCAAACTGCCTACATCTGTACTTTTTATGATTGCTTAAGTAAATATCTCACAGATAACAGTAGTGATATCACTGGATTTCTGAAAGAATGGGATAACCGTATCCACGAAAAAAGCATTCATAGCGATGGCGATGGAGGTATCAGATTCCTTACTATACATAAGAGTAAGGGACTGGAATACGATCATGTTATCATGCCTTACTGTGACTGGCAACTAGAAAAAGCCAACACTATCTGGTGCACACCGCAAGAAGCTCCATACAACGAGCTTCCACTGGTACCTATAGATTTCAGTGCTAAACTGATGAAGCAAAGTATATATGAAGCAGATTATAATCATGAACATCTGCAAAACATAGTCGACAATTTGAATCTGCTTTATGTAGCCTTCACACGTGCCAGTCACAATCTGATTGTAATTGGCAAACGAGCTAATAGTGCATATCGTTCTGCCATTATTGAATCTGTACTCGACAAGGTAGCCAGCCGACTTGAAGCTAATGATGTAAAGATGGAATTAAAAGGAATAGGTTCTGATGCCAAAACAGATGACATATCTTTCTGCTATAATGAAATATATGTACCTGATTCTTCCAAGAAATCAAACGAGAAGAAGGATACAAACGTGCTCTCAGCCTATTCTCAACCTTTAGAAATTAAAATAAATGTTACGCCTGAAATGCCAGAATTCAGACAGAGTAACCAGAGCCGTGACTTTATAAAGCGTGACGAAACTGAAGAACAACAGAAGTTTTATATCAAAATGGGTACCATTTTGCACAACCTCTTTTCTACAATCCGCACGGTTGATGATATTGATGGAGCCCTGAAACAGTTGGAGTTAGACGGACTTTTATACGACCAAGACCTCACACCAGAGAAAATAAAGGAGATGATCAGGAAAAGACTTGAATCACCAAAGGTCGCAAAATGGTTTGATAAGGAACTGACCATACTAAATGAATGTTCTATCCTGACAGTTGAAAATGGAAAAGTGGCAGAATACCGTCCAGACCGCGTGATGCAAAACTCAAAAAATGAAACCATCGTGGTAGACTTCAAATTCGGTAAACAGAAAGTAGAACACCATGAACAGGTTAGAAAATACATCGGCTTGTTAAAAAGTATGGGACATCACCGAGTAAAAGGTTATCTATGGTATGTATACCCTAACAGAATAGTTGAAGTAATAAAATAATAGGTTCTATTGCCCCTTTCCAAAAAGTAGGGCAACATAAAGAACAGTTGCAAACATTGAAAAGTCCATTAAGATATGAAAGCATTTTTAAAATATGTAGCAAGAGATATACTCGAGAAATACGGAAACAATCTCAGCGACATTGCCGTCGTGTTTCCAAATAAACGCGCCGCTCTTTTCCTCAACGAGAGTCTGGCACGTTTGACAGATCACCCTATCTGGTCACCATCTTACATAACAATCAGCGACCTTTTTCGCAAACATAGCACATTGAAAGTTGGAGACCCAATCAAACTTGTTTGCGATTTACATAAAACATTCGTAGCCTGCACTGGTATTGATGAGACCCTCGACCATTTTTATGGATGGGGACAACTTCTTATCACAGATTTTGACGATATTGATAAAAACATGGCAGAAGCAGAAAAACTCTTTGCCAATCTTAGCAATATACATGAACTTGATGACATCTCATATCTTACAGAAGAACAGAAAACGCTGATTAAGAAATTTTTCAGCAATTTCAACGATGATCACAACTCAGAACTCAAAAAGAGATTTCTACAATTATGGAGCCATTTTCTTGATATCTATAAGCAGTTCAACATGCGTCTTGAAGAACAAGGATTGGCTTATGAGGGGGCTCTGTACAGGAAAGTTGTAAATGATGAAAATATCAAATTCCAACACAAGAAATATCTCTTTGTCGGTTTTAATATGATGCAAGTAGTAGAACGGAAACTCTGCGACCGCTTGATGAAAGAGGGTAAAGCACATTTCTATTGGGACTACGATGACTATTATATGCAAAACAATCATGAGGCAGGTCACTACATTCGTGAATATCTCAAATATTATCCTAACGAATTGAATGATATGCCTTCTCAGGATCTTCGTGAAATTTATCATAACTTTGATAACAATAAAGACATTACATACATATCGGCATCTACAGAAAACATTCAGGCCCGCTATGTAAACCAATGGCTTAAAGAAAAGAAACGCTATAAATATGGGAAAAAAGTGGCTATAGTATTAGCCGATGAAGGATTGTTACAAAGTGTTATACATAGTCTTCCTACAAACGAAGACATCAAGTCGTTGCCAGATTATTCTGAGAACGACAAGTTAGCATATAATATAACATTGGGTTATCCGCTTCAACAGACACCATTCTACAGTTTGCTGCAACAGCTCATCAAGTTGCAGGGCGTAGGTCATCCCAAGCATAGTAACAACTATCGCTTACATAATGTGCTCATGGTGCTCCGTCATCCATACACACGCTATATTTCTCAAAATTATAGCAAACTCTTGAGCGCTCTTGACGAGCAGAAGCAGTTCTATCCTACCCGCCAATTCCTAAGCATGGATGGTGATGAAGGCTTGTCACTGCTTTTCAAAGATTTGGGTGAGACTGCAACAGAAAATGAATACAACTTGAGACTCATCCAGTATCTGCTGGATATTTTGAAGACAATAGGTGTGAATAGTAAAGAACAGGACGATCCTTTATTCCAGGAATCGCTCTTTAGGACCTATACATTGTTGAACCGTCTGCAAGAACTCATCCAGACAGGAGACTTAGCAGTAGACTGCATCACTCTGGAACGACTCATCCAACAGCTCATCCAATCTACAAGTATTCCTTTCCATGGTGAACCTGCAGAAGGAATACAGGTAATGGGTGTATTGGAAACTCGAAATCTTGATTTCGAGCATATCTTAGTACTCTCATGCAACGAAGGGAAACTGCCGAAAGGTGTGAACGATGCTTCATTTATTCCCTATTCATTGAGAAAGGCATACGGCTTGACTACGGTAGATAACAAAGTAGCTATATACGCCTATTATTTTCACAGTCTGCTCCAACGCTCACACGACATCACTTTATGTTACAATAACGCAACAGAAGATGGCCAATCGGGTGAGATGAGCCGTTTTATGCTACAACTCCTGGTAGAAAGCCATCATAACATCAAGCGCTTTTCTTTGGTCGCAGGACAAAACACACTGCGTCCTACTTATGAACCAATAGAGAAAAAACTGCATACGCTCAGCCAGCTCAAGAATTTGAAAATGCTTACGCCAACATTTTTGAATACTTATTTGAGATGTGAAAAGCAATTCTACTATAAATATGTAGAAGGACTGATTGAGCCAGATGAAATTGATGAGGACGAAGTAGACAACAAAGTATTTGGAAATATATTCCATCGGGCAGCAGAACTGTTCTATCTGGGATTAGCAAGCAGCGATGCTCTGACAACCGACGGTAAAGGAGAACTCAAACTGACTCGTCCTATCGTTGTATCAAAAGAGCAATTAGAGCAAGCCTTAAAAGACGAATCTCTGATTTATCGCCTGGTTGATCAGGCATTCAGAGAAGAACTCTTTAAAGTTAGCGCTGCAGGATATCGTCCAAAATATAATGGTCTGCAACTGATCAATAAAGAAGTAATAGCAAGATATATCCGGCAACTTGTCACGATAGATATGCGCCAGGCTCCATTCACCATACTCGGATTAGAGCTGGTTGTAAAAACTGACGTCGAAGTAGAAACAAGTATCGGCAATTTATCTCTGTCAATAGGAGGTTTTATCGACCGACTGGACGCTGTTGCAGCTAACGGTAATGCAAATGGCAATAATCTTGCAGAACGAATCCGCGTAATAGACTATAAAACAGGACGTATTTCAACAACACGTCCAAGAGAACTGAGCGAAGTGTTTGATCCATCCATGCTCAACAAGCATACAGATTATTATTTACAATCTATGCTCTACTCGATTATTGTAAGCCACAACAGGAATCTGAATCCGGCTCAAGAGCCCGTATCTCCAGGCTTGCTGTTTATACAAAATGCAGGAGCAGAAGATTATGATCCGACATTAAAAATGGGCAAGGAACTCATCAGTAGCATAGATGTATACGAAGAAGAGTTTATGAAACAACTGAAAGTTCTCATCGCCAACATCTTTGACAAGGACCAACCATTCCGGCCTACAGATGATAAGCATCGTTGCGAATACTGTCCATACGCAGCTTTATGCAAATCATAGAAACATATATAAAATGTGGAAACCAAAATGATTGGTTAAAATGCGCAAAATACTTGCTTTTTTGAATTATTCTATGTATATTTGCAAAAAGAATTATTGGATATGACAGAAAAAGAAATAAACAAGATAGTTAGTGAGAACTTAAACTATGTAAAATCAGTAGCCAACCAGTATAAAGGTAAAGGCGTTGAGTTTGATGACTTGGTTAGCGAAGGAACGCTGGCAATGCTTATGGCAGCCAGAAAGTTCCAAGCCGACCGGGGCACCGATTTTGTGGCTTATGCCGGTCCATTCGTTCACAAGGCTATATCTCAGGCCATCGATAAACAATCAGGACTTTATCGTTTACCGAAAGACCAGAAGAAATTTGCCCCAAGAAACGCAGACAAGGCTGTATCTGTAGATGCGCCACTAAGCGCAAACAATCCGTATACCCTATTAGACATATTAAACGATCCGGATGTAAAGATTGCAGATGATACCCTGAATATAGAAATGATGAAGAAAAAGATGGCAGAAAGCATTGCAGATTTATTGCCACGAGAGAAAGAAATCATCACCAAATTCTATGGTATAGGTGTTCCTAAAGAAACGATGGCTGAAATTGCTGAAGATATGGGGCTCAAACGCGAGCGAGTTCGCCAGATACGAAATCTGACCATACGCAGATTGAACAGGAGTATCCGCCACCAGGCATTGAGAAACTACTTCAAGAGGTAACTCGCAATAGTTTGTAAAAACAAAAAGGAGGGTGAATCATTAACTTATGATACACCCTCCTTTTTGTTTCATGTTCTAGTTATTAACAATTAAACTTACTCCAATCCCTTAAAATGATTAGCACGATATTGACGAGGAGTAACGCCTATTCGCTTGAAGAAATTAGCATAGAAACTCTGACGAGTATTGAAACCAGCCATTTCGCTGATACCTTCTACACTCATTCTTGCATAACGCTTATCGGTAAGTAAAGACATAGCATCGTTTACTCGATAATCATTCACTAACTCGGCATAATTCTTATGAAATCGAGTTGCGCATACAGCAGAAATATAGCGAGAGTTAGTATTCAAATCCTCTGCAAGTTTCTTGGAACTGTAGTCAGGGTCCTTGTACTTTCTTTCAGTAACAAGAACACGGATTATCTCGTCGCGAAGGCGGTCCTTAGTTTCTTCACTCAGCATAGATTGATATCTTGCTATTTTTTCCTTTTTAGGTTGAATATTGTACTTAGCCATAGTTATGTTATAAAATTTATTACAACAAAGGTACTACTTTTATTTAGAACGACCAAATTTTTTCTCACTTTTTTGAAAAATAAACACAAAAAAGTCGTTTATATGAAATAAAATGGTTATTTTTGCATTAATTTTCAAGCTCAAAGCCGAGTATATCATAATTATTAGTCAAGAAGCATAGATATGAAGCAAATATTGTGGTTTATAAAAACGTATTTTACGTTTGTCATTTTGTTCAGTATTCAGAAACCATTTTTCATGATATTGGAAAAGGCTTCTGCTACACAACCTATCGATAATATCTGGAGCGAAATGCCTACAGTGATGTGGTATGGTTTATCACTCGACCTCTCTATGGCTGGTTACCTCACCGCACTACCGGGTTTGTTGCTCATCGCAATGATCTGGTTTCGTAAGGAGATTATACGTCCCATTCTGAATGCTTATTTTATACTGGCATCTTTCCTGGTTTCCATTACATTCGTACTGAATGCAGGATTATATCCATATTGGAACTTCCCGCTAGATAGCACTCCATTATATTATTTCTTTACTTCGCCAAAGGATGCACTTGCAAGTGTTGGAGGGCTTTACATCTTTTTTGCTCTCCTCATCACTGTGCTGCTTACCATAGCCGTCTGGTTCGCACTCCGCATGCCTCATACCCAGAAGCGCTATTCCAGCAGATACAGCAACTATGGTTTCGGAGATTTCGGCAGTGGTCGTAGAACACGCTACTCTGACATAGAGCATCATCGTATGCGCCATTCTCTTATTCTGTTGCTGCTTACTGCCCTTCTCTTCATCCCTATCAGAGGAGGATTTACTGTATCTACAACAAATACAGGAAAGGCATATTTCAGCCAAAATGCGTTTTTGAATCATGCTGCCGTCAATCCGATGTTCAGCCTGTTTGAATCACTGACCCATCAGGAAGATTTTGCATCGCAATACCGATACATGTCAGAAGAAGAAGCTAACAAGATCTTTGCTCAAATGGTAAGTTCAAGCGACCAGAACACCTACCCACTCCTGAATGAAGAAGCTCGGAAAAACGGAAAGCCGGATATACTTATTATTATTATGGAAAGCTTTGCCAATGACATCATGCCTTCTGTCGGAACACATAAAGACGTAGCTGTCTGCTTGGACTCAATAGCCAAAAAGGGAATTTTCTTCCCAAGATTCTATTCCAACACTTTCCGCACGGATCGTGGTCTGGTTGCTGTTTTGAGCGGTTATCCTGCACAACCTACAACCAGCATCATGCGCTACCCGGCAAAATCTGCACAATTACCATCATTGGCACGTTCATTAGCTAAAGCAAAGCATTACGGCAATGCATATTATTATGGTGGTGATGTTGATTTTGCCAATCAACGCTCTTGGCTGGTTTCCCAGGGCTATGAGAGAATCATTTCAGATAGTGATTTCCCTATAGAAGACAAATTGAGCAAATGGGGAGTACACGATCATATCGTAGCCAACCGGCTGCTTGCAGACCTCAGGAAAGAACAGAATGCCAAGCAGCCTATGCTGAGAGTTTTCCAGACATCAAGCAGTCATGAGCCATTCGATGTACCATATAGCAGACTGAAAGACAAGCGTTTAAATGCATTTGCTTACACTGATAGTGTCATAGGTCATCTTCTGCGTGAATACAGCAAATTGCCTAGATGGAAAAATACTTTGGTATTACTCGTTGCCGACCATGTTGGCGCATACAAAGAACATCTTGACAACTTTGACCGCAGCCGCTATCAGATTCCACTTATCATGACCGGTGGAGCAATAGCTCGCCCAATGAATGTTAAGCTTATAGGAAGTCAGCAAGATATAGCAGCTACACTGCTCGGACAATTAGGCATTCCTCACAAAGACTTCTTGTTCAGCAAGAACATGTTGAGTGATGCTACGCCTAAATTTGCATTCTTTGATGTACCCGATGCTTTCGGCATGGTATCAGAGGAGAACTCTATCATCTACGACAACAAATCCCAAAAGGTTGTTTATGATAAAGGCAAAAAAGGTTATAACTTGAAACGAGGCATGGCTTATCTTCAGAAGTTGTACGATGACTTGAGTGCAAAATAGCCCTAACGACAGAGCAACAGATTATCAGAAACAAGAAAGTGAACATTACAGAATTTCATAAAGAAAGACTATGATAGAATTACTTCATCAAATAGAACAGATTGATACGCAGATTTTTCTGTTTTTCAATGGTTTTCACAACGAGTATTGGGATTACTTCATGATGATTTTCTCAGACCGTTTTGTATGGGTTCCGTTCTATGCCAGTTTTATCTTTGTACTGCTAAAGAATTTTCCTGTCAAGGTTGTGATGAGCACCATAGTTGTTATCACTCTGATTATCTTGTTTTCAGACCAGACTGCATCAGGAATTCTGAAGCCATTAGTAGCAAGAATGCGTCCCAGTAATCCTGATAATCCTATCAGTCCGATGGTACATGTTGTTCAAGGATATCGGGGTGGCAGATATGGTTTTCCATCTTCTCATGCAGCCAATGCATGGAGCATGGCCTTCTTTGCACAATATCTGGTTCGCCGGAGCAAACTCACGATATTCTTATGCCTATGGGCATTGATAACCAGTTATTCCCGCATGTATCTCGGTGTACACTATTTTGGCGACATCCTGATTGGTACCCTCATTGGTTTTTTCTATGCCACCTTATATTATTATATATTTCAGTATTTTTTAAGAAAGCATACCGAACGTTTTAAGCCCAACCACGACATCAGATTTGCAAGCGTCCCTATCATTACGGGGCTCGTTTCTATATGGGTAATCATTTGTACCAGTGGAATACTATCTTTCTATAGCATACCACTGAGATAAACAAATGTATAAAAAGAGTTAGCTTATAAAAATGGTTTAGATTAACATTATTATTAACATATAAAATTTAAAGATTATGAAGAAATTATCAATTCTTGCATTTGCTATGGGTCTGATAGCTTTCACAGCATGTTCTGAGAAAAAGGCACCAGCACCTGCACCAGCTCAGGCAGAACAGACTGTTGTAACCGATTCTGCATTTCAGGCTGCCGCAGCCGGTGAATATAAGAGCGCAGATGGAGAGCGTAGTGTAACTTTGAACAGTGATTTCTCTGTTAAAGTAAAAGGCCTTGATAAGGAATTTTACAAGTGGGAATTGCCAGCTAAGCCAGAAGGTAAAGCAGCTGTGATTATCCTGAGCCGCAAGGGGCTCGATGCCGACGTTCAGGAACAGGCTACACTCGATACAGAAGAAGGTTCAATCATTATTAAGAACGAAACATTCCGCAAAAAGTAATAGAATATGAACCTGGTACAAAAGCAAAACGCCCTCGCTTCACAGCGAAGGCGTTCATTTTTGGTATTAGTTTCATTTAAGGTAAAAAGATTGTATTCAGGATAACGATGCAAAGATAGACATATTTTTCGAAACGAACGAATCTTTTTATATGTTTAAAAACATATTTTGTGAATTATTGCTTTCAAAAGCAAATTATCGCTCCCAAAACAAAATTATCTGCCAGATAATTTCGGTACTTACAATTAAATTTGTATCTTTGCACCATAAATTTAAAAATTATTCTTTTTATTGAATTATGGCAATTAATGAAGAAAACAATTTGGAAGAGAAGAAAAGTATCTCTTTCGTAGAACAGTTAGTTGAGGAAGACCTCAAAGAAGGCAAAAACGGAGGACGAATCCAGACGCGTTTTCCGCCAGAGCCTAATGGTTATCTGCATATCGGCCATGCCAAAGCTATCTGCATGGACTTTGGTGTTGCAGAGAAATATAATGGTGTTTGCAATCTTCGTTTTGATGACACTAACCCTAGCAAGGAAAACAATGAATATGTAGAGAATATTCTTCAAGACATCCAGTGGCTCGGATTCAAGTGGGGCAATATCTACTATGCTTCAGACTACTTTGAGAAGCTTTGGGATTTTGCTGTCTGGATGATCAAGAAGGGCAATGCATATATAGATGAACAAACTGCTGAAGAAATTGCACAGCAGAAGGGTACTCCTACCTCACCGGGTACTGCTAGCCCATATCGTGATCGCCCAATCGAAGAAAGCCTTGCTTTGTTTGAGAAGATGAATACTCCTGAGGCCGTAGAAGGCAGCATGGTTCTTCGCGCAAAACTCGATATGGCGAATCCAAATATGCATTTCCGCGATCCTATCATGTATCGTATCATCCAAACTCCTCATCACCGTACAGGAACAAAATGGCATGCATATCCTATGTATGATTTCGCTCACGGACAGAGTGACTACTTTGAAGGGGTAACCCACTCTATCTGTACATTGGAATTTGTACCTCACCGTCCGCTTTACGATAAGTTCATCGACTTCTTGAAGGAGAAGGACGGAACTGCAGATGTATTAAACGACAATCGTCCACGTCAGATTGAGTTCAACCGATTGAACCTCACTTATACAGTAATGAGCAAGCGTAAGCTTCACCAGCTGGTAGATGAGAAACTGGTTATCGGATGGGACGATCCACGTATGCCTACTCTTTGCGGAATGCGCCGTCGCGGTTACTCTCCTGAGAGCATTCGTATGTTTATCGACAGTATCGGTTATACTAAGTTCGATGCTCTCAACGATATGGCCTTACTCGAAGCATCTGTTAGAGAAGACTTGAACAAGAAAGCATGCCGTGTGAGTGCAGTACTTGATCCTGTAAAACTCGTAATTACCAACTATCCGGAAGGTGAAACAGAGGAAATGGAAGCAATCAATAATCCAGAAAATGAAGCTGACGGCACACACACCATCACATTCTCTAAGAATCTCTGGATAGAGCGTGCTGACTTTATGGAAGATGCTCCTAAAAAATTCTTCCGTATGACTCCGGGTAAAGAAGTTCGTCTGAAGAATGCTTACATCGTTAAGTGCACTGGATGCACAAAGGACGAAAATGGCGTTATCACTGAGATTCAGGCAGAATACGATCCTATCAGTAAGAGCGGCATGGAAGGTGCCAACCGTAAGGTTAAGGGTACATTGCATTGGGTATCAGCAGATCACTGCGTAAAGGCAGAGGTGCGCGAATACGACCGTCTCTTTATGGTAGAAAATCCATCTGCTGATGAACGTGACTTCCACGAGTTGCTCAACCCAGACAGCTTCCACGACTATCCTAACTGCTATATTGAGGAATATGCAGCCAACAAGAAGCCAGGTGAATATCTCCAGTTCCAGCGTATCGGTTATTTCATGGCCGATCTTGATTCTACTGCAGAAAAACCAGTATTCAACAAAACCGTTGGCTTGAAGGATACATGGGCAAAACAGAATAAATAAATCACCTATATCTGTCTCAGTTTCAACACTGAGACAGATATTATTTAGATTCAGATAACAAATGAATACAGCAGAGCTTTTTCTTTGGATACTCGACAATTTAAATTACTGGGTAGTAACCCTTTTCATGGCTATCGAGAGTTCATTCATCCCATTCCCATCAGAGGTGGTTGTTCCACCTGCAGCATGGAAAGCCATGGATCCTGATAGCGGAATGTCGTTTATCCTAGTCATCGTATTTGCCACCATTGGTGCCAATATCGGTGCACTTATCAACTATTATTTAGCTAAATGGGTAGGCCGCCCTATCATCTACCGTTTTGCCGACAGCCGCATCGGACATATGTGCCTGATAAACCGCCAAAAGGTAGAAGTTGCAGAAGAGTATTTCCGCAAGCATGGAGCCGCATCCACTATTTTTGGGCGCCTGGTACCAGCTGTTCGCCAGTTAATCAGCATTCCAGCCGGTTTGGCAGGTATGCATGTAGGCAAATTCTTGCTCTATACCACAATCGGTGCTGGCATCTGGAATACTGTTTTAGCAATCATCGGTTGGGGGATATACCAATATACAGACTATAAAACAACTCAAGATGTATATCAGCAGGCATTAAAGTATAGTCATGAGCTCGGTTACATCATCTTGGCTCTTGCCATTGTTATTGTAGCTTTCCTTGCATACAAGGGGCTCAAGAAGAAATAAGAAACTATCCCCCATCCTGCTTCCTCAAGCGGGATGGGGGATTTTTCTTCAGTATAATTCCCCGCACTTCACGGGAAACGACAAGGGTCTATATGCCACGATGAAAAGGTGGCATATAGACCCTTGATTATATGGTGATATTCGTAATCTACATCTCCGCTTTCTGCAGCTTTATATCCTCTGCCGAAGGAAAGAGAAGAAGCAGAACGCAGGCAAAACCAAGCAGCACGCCCTGAACCAACGGCCACCGGTACGTAGCGGAATTGAAAATCGCTGACCGAAGGGTAAACCCTTTTTGCAATATTATACTTCCTTCCAATCAACCAGTCCCTTTCCCATATCATCCAGTTCTATGGCAAGGGCAATTACCTTGCGCTTATCAGCCTTGAAAGGTTCGGCATACTGCTTGGCTTTCATCTGCTCCGTGGCAGCATCCACACCACCGTTGTTGCTCAGCTTCAACTCCAGCACATAGATAAAGTTAGTGTTTTCTACCACCATATCAATCCTGCCCGCAGCAATCATCTTTTCTACTTCTACCCGGCAGCCGATAGCATAGAAGATGGTGCTCATAATCAGTCGGTAGCGCTCCTCCATATCCATGCTGACAAGCTTCTTGTTGCTGTAGGGCACGTCAGCTATGAGAGCCTTCAGGCATTTCATGGCTTCGGGAAGATTGCCAAGGCTGAGGTGAACATTCAGAAATGCCTGGGTAGATTGAAGGTCATTATTCTTGCGCATGGCAAGCGTTGGCAACACGATTTCATTCAAGGCTTGCCGAACCTCGAAGTTAGGAATGCCAAGAAGATAAGTTCCGTTTATGTAACCCTTAATCGTGAGATAGCCCGACTGATAGAGAAACAGCTCTGCTCCACCGCCTGTTACGTCAGAAGTTTCTATGATTGTGTCCAACAGGGCACTATGATCAAAATCCTTCAAACGAATCTCCATGTCATCCACAAACTTTGGAAGCAGCGAGGTTGCACCCGATGAAGCCCAGTAGTTCCTCAGTTTAGAATCAGCGAGTGCATTGATAAGACTGAATGGATTGAAGACATCAACCATATTTTCATGGCTGAAATGATAGCCATCATAATAAGCTGTCAATTGCACTACAGCTTCATCGAAAGTCCATCCCTTACTTGCTGCCAACTTGTTGATTTCCGGTTTGAAATCACGTAAGACTTCTTCCTTCGTGATACCGCAGAGAGCCGCATACGCAGAATCAAAGCTGATATTGCTCAGATTATTGAGTACAGAGAAAAGAGAAATCTGCGTAAACTTGGTGATGCCAGTGATGAAGACAAACTTCTCGTATTTATCATCTGCCTTGAGAATGGCAAAAACTTCACGATAAACAGCGGTACATGCTTCGTGATAAGGAGTCTTCCAGGAATGCTGCAATGGAGAATCGTATTCATCGATGAGGATGGCAACCTGCTGTCCGGTTTGCTCATACGCCCCCACGATTATTGCATTGAAGCGGTCGGCAAGTTTGGCGGTTGGCTTAGGTGTAATACCATATTCCTCCTCTAATCTGTCGAAAGTGATGTCGAGATAAGAGCGCAAAGTTTCCGGTTCTGCGCCTGCACGACTCATATCCAGTCTGATGACAGGACGCTTCACCCATTCTGTCTCCAGCTGCATAATCTTCAAGCCCTCGAAGAGTTCCTTCTTACCCAGAAAGTAGGCTTCGAGCGTATCGACCAGCACAGATTTACCAAAGCGGCGTGGGCGGCTCAGGTAGTTGTACGTTTTATTTCTGTTGGCAAGTTGCCAGATGATATCTGTCTTGTCAACATAAAGGTATCCTTCCTTTCTGATTTTCTCGAAAGACTGGATGCCTACAGGTAATTTTCTATCATTTATCTCTACCATAATTCCTAATCTTTGGTTTCCAATTGCAAATTTACGATTATTTTCCGAAACCGCCATACTTTTCTCATCTTTTTTGCACTTTCTTACTGAACTTCGCGTGTGGGGAAGTTAGAAGGAAGTTAAGGGACAAATGTCCTGCATTTTAAGCTAGAAGACTATTGTCTCTTAACTTCCCGAAGGACCGTAGGGAGTGATAACTTCTTTAACTTCAATAAATTCCCACACTGGCGAAACTTGAATAACTCCTTAAAATTCGTTAACTTCTGAACTTGCGAAACCAGAATCTAATATGCGAAACTTCAAGTTTTCTTCGTTAATATTTGTTTAAAAATCAGTCCTTATTCGGTACCGTTAACTTCTTTTATCTGATAATTGTTTAACACAACATAAGATGTGATTCCCTACCCCACTCGCTTTTTCAAAGATTTCAGCGGTAAGAAAAGAGGAAAAAGTGGACCCCTAAAAAAAGGCACCCATTTAGGAACCAAAAATAAACGCTTAAAATATGTAAAAACGGGCTGAATTCTTAAAATATGTTTATAAAAAGCGAAAAACACCCTTCACCACCCTTCACCCGTAACTATTTGACACACAAAACCTTAAATAAAAAGGTGAAGGGTGAAGGTTTGAAAACTCTTTTTTATATATACGCGCGGCAAGGAAAAAAATCCGTTTTTTCATTTTTCTGATTATCCGGATTTTCCAAAAATCCTAAAAAAAAGAATATAATATAAGATTTAAAATATACCCTTCACCCTTCACCTCGTCACTTTTCCGATGTTTCACTTCTTCCCTACTTCTTCTTCGAAATACCCCAACAAAAATGGGCACGAAGCCATCGTGTTAAAAAGTTTAACCTAGGTTATTCTTTGTGAAAAGCGAGTCCTATAGGACTCGCCGCCTAAGTAAAACATTTTGTATACCTTCGCAACATGAAAAAGAAGAAAAATATAAGAGAAAAAGATTTGCTGAAATTTATGGCAGAACTTGAAGATGAAGCCAGATTTAAGATGGCTATCGCAAAGACATGTGGCGTATCACCAACTATGATTCGTAAAGAAGCTGGGGGACAGGACACTATCGATAAGAGGGCAGATAAGATGACGCTCATACCAGAGTACATATTCGCTATAGATAGAGCCATCAAAACCATTCTCATGGAAAAAGACGAAGATGATGCCTTCGAAGGTAAAATCTGGGTTCATGAAGAAAATGTCCATCATAAAACAAGATTCCAGTATTATTGCGATGAAGTGTACATATGGGAACAGAACAAAGGTTCGGTATACTGGAGGGAACATAACAGAGCATGGAGCTACTGGAGATATAGCCTTCCCTACTGGTATATTACTCATAAACTTAAAGAAATATTAGAAGATTCAAACTCATAAAACCCAAAAGAAATGAAAGAAAACAAAACCACAAACGAGACCGGAAATAACCCGGAAACAGAACAGGAGAAAGAGGTCTTGCCCTCTTTTTTCCAGACTCTGAAGACCTCTACCAGCAAGCCTCTCCCCAACAGAGAGGTGCTGGAGTACAACATCATGCATTCGGCACCGGTGAAAACCAATACCGAAGGCTACAGGTCGATGATAAAGGTGGACAAGAGAACGGCAGAGGACATCAAGCACCGGCTGCCCTGCATCACTCCCAGCGTGCAGCTCAAGGGAAACTCCAAGAAGCTGACTGACTTCAGGAAGGAAACCTATTGGCTGATGCTCGATTATGACGACGTGCCCCCCAAAAACATCGCGGCACTCAGGCAGGCCGCCCGGAACATCCCCTTCACCATGATCTTCTACATCACCGTCTCGGGCAAGGGATTCCGCATCCTGCTCAAATATATGCGCCCTGAAGGATGCAATCTCACTGCGACCGAACTCCACCTGCTCGCCATCAGGAAAGCCATGGAACTGTACGACAAGCTGCTGGGTATCAGCAGCGACAAGCAATGCCAGGACATGGT
>NZ_QSAV01000032.1:0-46325 GCF_003465495.1 Segatella copri
AAGGTGGTTCAGAGGGTGTATGGAAATATAGATGGTTACCTTTAGAGCGAATAGTGAAAAAGGTTAATAGCCTGTATGTATTTCCTGAAAGTGGTAATCGCCCCAAACGGTATCATCAATGATTACTCGCTTTATAGAGCACCATACGAAATAATGTCATCTGACCGAACGGTCTCATCTGTGGATAATAATTGTAGTAGGAAAATCTGTGTTCATCTGTGAGATCTGTGGGACCTCTACGGTGAGGTAGAAAAAATCAAATTCAGACTAATTTTACTCAATCAATATCTAGATAAGAATACCCTCAAAGCAATTCTTATCTGGCAGGGACTCTATGTCCTTCATTTCCGATACGAAACAATTATATTGTTAGAAATAACAAAAAAATATATATAACGAGAAGTAGCTTAGTAGTCTGGGCGCTACATAATCACCCACAACGCATCCTGCAGTTCTCTTTCGGAAACTGACCCACCGAAAGAGGCTCAGGATGCAATTATATAATCGCTAAAAGACACAGCTTGCCTTATAATAATGATGAGGTAGAGAATGCTGTTAAAGATGATCCAACTATTGAGACACGTCTAATAAAAGCTGTTGATGATGTAATGAATACTCATGGTATATGTTGCTTTTCTGAAAGATTTTAAGTTTTATAAAGCTGTCATGGATAGTAATGCTTTTAAACTGAATTTTGAAAAATTGGATTAGTATCTTTACTATTGGTGTAGATTCTGTCATTTGTTTAGTACCAAATTACGTATGAATCAATTGTTATTCATGATAAACAATAATATTATATGATAAAAGTAATGTTAGTCTTCGGAACTCGTCCAGAGGCAATAAAAATGTGCCCATTGGTAAAAGAGTTTCAGAAGCATAATGATGGGTTTGAGACCATCGTTTGTGTAACCGGTCAGCACAGGGAGATGCTCGACCAAGTATTGAATATATTTGAGGTAAAACCAGATTATGATCTCAACATCATGAAGCAGGGACAAGACCTGTATGATGTCACTGCCCGTGTGTTGACTGGAATGAGAGATGTATTCAAGGAGTGCAAGCCAGATGTAGTATTGGTTCATGGCGATACAACAACATCAACAGCGGCAGCCCTTGCAGCATTCTATCAGCAGATTCCTGTTGGTCATGTCGAGGCAGGACTTCGTACACATAACATCTACTCACCATGGCCAGAGGAGATGAATCGTCAGATTACAGGTCGTATTGCAACTTACAACTTCTCTCCAACACCTCTGTCGGAAAGTAACTTGAAGGAAGAAAAGGCACAAGGTAATATTTATGTAACTGGCAACACGGTGATTGATGCCCTTCACATGGTAGTAAATAAGTTGAAGAACGACGAGACTTTGGCGAAGGAGCAGAAAGAGATTTTAAAGCAGGCTGGTTATGATGTTAATCGTCTGGCTGATGGTAAGAAGCTGGTTCTGATAACAGGTCATCGCCGTGAGAACTTCGGTGAGGGTTTCATTCACATGGTAACTGCCATCAAGGATTTGAAAAGCAAATATCCAGATGTAGATTTCGTTTATCCTATGCACTTGAATCCTAATGTGAGAAAACCAATCCACGAGGTATTCGGTGAGGATTTGAGTAACTTGGGCAATATGTTCTTTATCGAACCATTGCAATATTTGGAGTTTGTATATCTGATGGAGAAAGCTACTATCGTACTGACAGATTCTGGTGGCATCCAGGAAGAGGCTCCAGGATTAGGTAAGCCAGTTCTCGTAATGCGTGATACAACAGAGCGTCCTGAAGCATTAGCAAGTGGAACTGTTCACCTTGTTGGTACCGACTACCAGAAGATTATGGATGAGGTTAGTACTTTGTTGGAAGATGAGCAAGCTTACGAAAAGATGTCAAAAGCCGTGAATCCATACGGAGACGGTAAGGCTTGCGAGAGAATTGTAGAAATATTGAAAAAATAAAAGAAGACTATATTAAAAATTATGTCTAGTACTGATTCTAGAGTTAAGAAGTCTTTGTTGAATGCAAGGGTAAATCTTATTTTCTATTTTTTGGTATTGATATTGTCTTTCTTTTCAAGAAAGATTTTCTTAGATACATTAGGAGCAGAATTTATTGGTTTTACAAGTACTTTGCAGAATTTGCTAGGATTTTTAAACTTGGCGGAGTTAGGTATTGCTACTGCTATTGGATATATTCTTTATAAACCATTATTTGAACATGATGAATTAAAGATAAATGAAATTGTTTCTGTATTAGGATATTTATATCGCTGTATTGGTGTGGTAATATTAGCAGCAGGAATGATTCTTTCCATATTTCTTCCTTTGATCTTTCCAAATACAGAGTTTAAATGGACTTTAATATATTTTGCTTATTATAGTTTCTTAGCTTCTTCATTAATAGGATATTTTATCAATTATCGCCAAAATTTGTTGGGTGCAGATCAAAAGAATTATGTTGTTGTTGGTTATTTCCAATCAGCTAATATTCTTAAAACACTTTTGCAGATATTTCTGGCATATTATTATAAAAACTATTATATATGGGTAGCTATAGAACTGACTTTCGGTATCTTATACTCATTCGTACTTAATTGGAAAATCAATCAAACTTATCCATGGCTTAAATCTGAGATAAGTGAAGGTAGAAAGTTGATGAAGAAATATCCTGAGGTCGTTAAATATACGAAGCAACTGTTTGTTCAAAAAATAAGTAGTATAGTACAATGGCAAACAGTTCCATTTTTGACTTATGCATTTGCTAGTTTGCAAATGGTGGCTTACTATGGTAACTATACTATTATTACAGATAAATTAGCACAGTTTGTCAATACTTTCTTGGAGAGTACTGGAGCTGGTGTAGGTAATTTAATTGCAGAAGGGAATAAAGATAATATTAAAAAAGTCTTTTGGGAACTTATTTCCATTCGTTATTTTATTGGCGGCGTTATATCTTTTGCTATTTATATGTTAATCAATCCATTTATAGCATTATGGTTAGGAGATAAGTATATCCTTGATGACATCATCTTAATCTTGATAGTAATCAATGTGTTTATAAGTTACACAAGAGGTGGTGTTATGCAATTTAATTATGGATATGGCTTATTTTGGGATGTTTGGGCTCCTATAGCAGAAATTGTAATAAATTTAGGTGTAGCTTGCAGTTGTGGTGCTCTTTGGGGACTTCCTGGTGTTTTGTTGGGTGGTATTGTTAGCCAAATTCTGATAGTGAATATTTGGAAGCCTTACTTATTATTCCATTGGGGATTTAAAGATAATGTATTGGAGTATGTAGGTGGTATAGGAAAGATTCTATTTTTAGTAATGATATCTATTTTATTGGTTACTTATATAGCAGACCATTATATAAATATTATCCCTAATCAGTCTTTCTTATCTTGGGCTCTATATGGGGGAATTGTGGTTTGTACATATATGTTGGTATTAGCATGTATGTTCTTCTGTTTCGTTCAACAATTCAGATTTTTTGTACATAGATTTATTCATAAAAGTAGCATTAAATGAAAATAAGTGGAAAATTTTTGAAAGTTTTAATACCTTATAAAATATATAAGCTAATAGCAAATGGCTTTATAGTTGTTCCGAAATATTATAAGGAAATCTTAACTGAGACGGAACGTTATTTTGACCTATCTTTGGAAGATCATATTTATAAGGATTTGATGTTGATGCGTAAGTTTGGACATATTATAGATAAAGGCTTACATCGAACGGATGCATCTCCTGGGCATAGTAAAAATTATTACGATGCCTTGAAGCAGCTGATAAAGAAAATAAAAAAAACGGAATATGCTAATGATCCTACGGTATTATGGGCAGAAGAAAAGCTTGCTAAATATGAACAACTTCAGAGTCATCCTAATGAATTCAAACCTTTCAGAAGCGATTTTTTCCAGAATAATATAACTTTTGAACAGTTTGAAGGACTTGTAAAGGCAAGACGTTCAAATCGTTGCTTTACTTCTCAACCAATAACAGAAGACACCATTGCAAAATTGAAGGATATTGCAAATTGGGCTGCTAATAGTTGCAATAAACAGCCTATTCGATTTTTTGTTGCTAATGAACAAGATTTAGCAAAGAAATGCCTGTCATGTTGTATCGGGGGCACCGGATTTGGTGAAAATATTCCTTCTTTTTGGTGTTTTACAGCTAATGTGAGAGGTTATGTTTGGCCAACAGAAATGTATTTACCTTCTGTTGATACTAGTTTGGGTGCTCAGAATGTTTTCCTTGCTGCACAAACTATGGGAATAACAGGAACAATTCTGTCCTGGGGACAACATACTAAAGAAGATGATATAAAGCTTAGAAAACTTTTGGATATTCCTGAAGATTATGCTATTATTTTTTGTGCAGTCATGGGCTATGCCGAATATGGTTATTTAGCTCCGATACGTAAAAATAACGAATAACATTTAACTGATTATAATGAATATATTTCTTATCCATCAATATGCAGGAAATAAAGGTGATAGAGCGGTAGCTTATGCAATGTGCAATCTCATCAAGTCGATAGACTCGAGTATTAATATAACCATCTCTACATCATCGCCAGAGTTGTGGAATAACGAACCTTTTTATTCGAAAAATGGTATCAAGTTTGTTTCTAACAGTTGGTGCTTTAGTGAAGCTTCTCCACATTGTTATTGGCAGACTTTAGAAAAAGTTAAGCCCTATACTTTTACTGTACTTCGTACGCTTTATTTAAACATGGGTAAAAATAGCATTTGTAAATGTTTTATTAATCCTGGTTATAGAAAGGTTGTACAGGATGCAGATTTAGTACTGAGTGTTGGTGGACATCATTTTACGACTTTGCTTTCCCGAGATTTAGTTTCTTCTATTAATTATGATGCAATGGCAGTTCTTTCTTTGGGTAAACCATTAGTATGCTTTTCGCAGTCTTTTGGTCCTTTTGAATTCCATAATCCAAAGAATGAAATACTCACAAAGAAGATTCTATCAGCTTGCAAAATAATGCTTCCTCGTGAGTTGAAATCGGCAGATGAACTTCGAAGAATGGGTGTAACCAATGATAAAGTAATAAATACTTTTGAAAGTGTGATCACTCTCAACTCTTTGATTGCTGATTATGTCCTTCCAACAAAACGTGATAAGAGGGTAGGAATTGCGATTTATGCAACACAGAAACGAGAGCCTGAAGTACATGCCAATTATATTAAGACATTTGTCGATACATGTAATTATTTGAATGCACAAGGTTACGAAGTCCGTTTCTTCCCAATGGAGTTAAAGGGTACTGGTCCTGATGATCGTATACTGATTAAGGAAATTACTGATAAGGTATCAAAACCGACAATGTGTAAGGTTTATGACGATGATTTAACTACAGAAAGTCATATAAAAGAAGTTGCGAAATGTCAATTCTTTATAGGGCATAAAACTCACTCAACCATATTTGCAATGGCTACTGGTACTCCGCTAGTTGGAGTTGCTTATCATGTAAAAACTCGTGAATTTATGCATCAGTTTGAATGTGAGGAATATTGTATTGATGATAGTAAACTTACGACAAATCTAATGTTATCTACTATTGATAATTTGCGTAAAAATATAGATGTAGTGGGACAAAAATTGTATGATAATGCAAAAAAAATGAGTGATGTCGTAAAAAAGGATATGCGAAAGATTTTAAATGAAATTTGATTATGAGATTATTATTAATAGCTCCCGGCTATCTTCCTTATACATTCTCTGAAAATTTGTGTAATGGTAAGTTAGCCTATGCCATGTATAAAAAAGGTTGGCATGTGGATGTGTTATCAAAGGTGGATGAAGGTCCTGCCTATTCGACTGAATGGACAGAACCTTGGTTGCCACTTAAAAAGAATAATATCACTATAACTTATCCAGTAGGAGGAAAACTCACTCGTATGTGGGACGTTCTTCGCTCTTCTGTTAAGTTAGGTATGTATCCTGAAGGAGGTGTCCGTTGGGCGTGTCGTGCATACGAACTGGCATTGAAGCTCTGTAAAGAGAATCATTATGATGCCGTGTTGACCCGTTCACCAAGTGATATTCCACATATTATCGGTCTTCGTCTTAAAGAAAAGTTGGGGATTAGATGGATTGCTAATTGGAATGATCCTGCTGCTCCTATATGGCCAGAGCCTTATACGCATCATTTTTCGGCAAAAGAACAGGCTAGAAAGGATCAATTTACTCAGATGTGTTTAAAGGGTGCTGATGTAAATACATTTCCTTCACAGTCTTTATTGGAACATTTTACTTCGCATTATCTTTTTTTGGCAGAACTGAAAACTGAGGTTATTCCACATATTGCATTGGTTGAGGATATTGTTCCTCGATTGAAAGTAAAACCAGTTAATGATAAGTTCAGAATGTGCCATTCTGGAAATCTGTCTAAAGAGCGTAATCCTGAACTTACCTTTAAGGCTTTACGTGAGTTAATAGATGAAGGTTTTAATAAGATGGAATTCTCTATTATGGGGCATTTTAATGACTATACGACAGAACTTATCAGAAAATATCAGCTGGAAGACTATGTAAAATGTATTGGTGGATTCCCTTATATGGAGGCTATTCAAAAAATGCAGGAATTCGATTGTTTGGTATTGCTAGAAGCTCGTCTGAAAAAAGGAATCTTCTTTGCCAGCAAGTTCACAGACTATGCTCAATTAGGAAAGCCGATACTTGCCATATCGCCAACCAATGGTTTTGCAGCTGACACATTGGCTCAATTTGGTGGTGGAATTAGTGTGAATAATCAGAGTTATAGGAGTATTAAAAATGGTATTTTAAAGCTTTATATGGCTTGGATGAATCATACTCTTTCACAAGACTATTCTACTCAAAAGTTATATGAGCAAGTTAGTGCAGAGCATGTGATCGATATTTATGAAAGAATATTAGAAGACTAAAAATGAAACTTACATATATTTCGATTTTACGTTCTTTGTCTATCTTGGTTGTAGTATTCTTCCATGTTTATCAGTATATGTATGTACCTGCTCATTTTCCTGAAACGGTACAGATGTATCATGATGCATATTTCTGGTTCAACCAATGTGTGGGGATTAATATAGCTATGCCTATGTTTACATTGATAGCTGGTTTTTTGTTCAGCTATTTTTATGATAAAGGTAAATACCAAGAATTTGTACCTCTTATCAAAAAGAAAGCAATGCGCTTGTTGCTTCCTTTCTTTGTATTTGGTATCTTAATGATGGCAACAACAGGTGTTTCTTTTAGGCCATGGGAGTTATATACTGGTGGTTTTGCCCACTTATGGTATTTATCTTTCCTGTTCTGGTGTTTTCCATTGGGATGGTTTATTAAGAAATATATGAAGTCTGTTAATGTGCAGGTCTTTATGTTGGTAGTCTTTCTTTTGGGAGCTAGTCAAGAAAAGTTTTTACCCATGATTATGGGAATTCATAATATTACTAAATGGTTTGGATGGTTCATGCTTGGTATGTTGTTGGCTTCTTACCAAACGAAAATAAAAAAAGTTATATCAAAATATCATCTTGTGACACTTTTATTGATTCCATTTTTACTTCAGACTTATTTTAGTCCTTTAGAATATGGAGATCAAACATGGTATTCAGTGTTTTGTGTAGCAAGTTTCTTAGTAGGAATATTGTATATTTTTGCTAATATGGGGAGGCATATTTTAAGATTATGTCAACCATTGGTTTGGTTAAGTAAATACTCTTTTGGTATTTATATTTTCCACAATTGGGTAGGTCCTTATATGATATCTTCTACAGCAAAGCGTATATTTCCTCTGGAGGATTTGGCTGCTAATCATGTTGTTTTGTTTCCTTTCATGCTTACACTTTCCGTGATATGTATTTCTTGGTGTCTTTCTTGGGCATTGATGCAAACAAAAGTGGGAAGGATACTGATTGGATAGAGAAGATAATATTTTTCAATATATATTATTGTACAAATAGGATATGTATAAAAAAATCATAAGGAAAGTTCGGGTTCAAACTATTCATTTAAAGACAAGCAGTCTTCATGATTTGACTCCAGCTAATCTTTCCGTGATAGTTGCCCCACATCCTGATGATGAGGTGTTTGGGTGTTGTGGTTTGATGCAGCGTTTGATAGCGCAGGGAAAGCGAATTGAATTGATTATCATGACGGGGGGTGGTAAAAGTCATGCTGGCTGTTGTGACATTGATGAAAGCGAGTTAATCCGTCAGCGCCGACAGTTGACTATTCGTGCAGCGAAAGAATATGGGTTGTCTCAAGAATATATCCATTTCTTGGATTATCCAGATGGTAGAGTTCTAGAGAGTGATTCTCAAACAGATAAACTTTCTAGTCTTATACACAAAATAGTGGATGGTCAGAATGATGTATCTGTGTTCTATCCTCATAAAAATGGAGAAGGTTGGTCGGATCATGTAACTACGAGCAATATTGTATCTCATTTATTTGATAAGATTTGCCCCAACGCCAAGCAGTATGAATACTGTGTATGGTTCTGGTTCTATAACTGTTGGAAGATTGATTGGAAACAGGCTTGTCTTGTTAAAATGAATAAGAAAGAGCATGCCGTAAAATTGAAAGCAATTGATGCTTATATTGATCCAAAGGCTCCTTGTGGCAAACCATGGAGTGGAGTATTGCCTCCAGTATTCCTTTGGGCAAACAAATGGGATAAGGAATTATACTTTAGAGTGAAATAGATATGTGGAGTTTTGAAATATATAATGATTGGAAAGAGATTTGGAGTGAAACTTTTTTGATGAAATGGAAACATATATATGAATCGTCACTATTAAGTCATGTGTTTTTTCATCCAGCTGTTGCTAAAACTTGGATTGATACTTATATGCCTCTTAGAAAGATTACTCCTATTTTTGTATGGGGACGATATAAAGATATAGAAGTTTTCTTACCTTTGGTGCTTTGGAAAAAGAATTGGAAACAAGCTTTTATGAAGAGCATCGTATCTGTAGGGTACTCAGACTATGATTACCATGATCCTCTTTTTTCAAAAATGATTAGTGATGATGAAAAGGAGGCTTTTTGGGTTGATTTGTTTGAGTGTTTGAAGACATATCATGCAGATGAAGTATGTTTAGAGGGTATTAGAAGTGATATTATATCTTCTGACTCAAATTGGATACAAGGAGAAATTTGTCCTTGCTTGAATCTGTCTGATATGTCTGATGATTCGGATTTGTTATCTTTCTTAAATACTAAGCTTCGTGGAGATATAAGGAGACAGATACGTAGATTAAATGAAATTGCAGAACTTAAGTTTAAAGAATATAATAGTATAGGCGAAGTTCCTGTAGAATTGTTCGAGGAGTTTTTAAAAGTACATACTTTACGATGGCCACACGCATATAAGGCTCCCTTGTTTCACAAAAACTTAATTGGATTGTGTGGCATAAATGGACCTGTACATTTTTCAACACTATCTGTTGGGGATGTTGTAGTTGCTTGGCATCTTGGTTTTGAAGATGACAGTACCTACTATTATTATATGCCAGCAGGAAATCCTGAGTATCAGAAATATTCACCTGTAAAAATTCATCTTTATTATTTGATTTGCAGAGCTATCAAGAAAGGCTTGGTTAAGTATGATCACCTTAGAGGTGATGAAACCTATAAATCTGGCTGGGCAGATGGAAGTATTTATGTAAATAGTCTTCGTCAATTCAACTCTTCATTAAGTACGAATATGAAGCGTTCTCTACTAAAATTCCGAAGTGTTATTTCTTAATTTAAAGTGTTGTAGACTTGCATTTATAGCTATTATAACATCATGATTGTTTGTAATTCATGAAAATATTATTAACAATTCCGTGCCTCTTGACTGGAGGTACGGAAATACAAACCCTGAATCTCGTGCGTGCATTGATACAGGGTGGGCATCAAGTGACAACTGCCTGTTATTTCGAGCATACTGAAAATATGGTGAAGCTGTATGAAGAAGCTGGTAGTAAAGTGGTACTCTTTTCAAAAGCAGGAGTACGATTGGGAGGAGTGAAGGGAATCTTGTTCCTCTTGAAGAATTTATGGAAGATAAAATTATCTTTTAAACCTGATGTAGTGCATGTACAGTATATGGCACCTGGGGCCATTCCTATCATCTTGTTAAAGTTGATGGTGCAGAAGAATATCGTTGCAACTGCTCATACCAATGCTGATGTATATGGAGTAAAAGCAATGAAACTGTTAAAGTTTTTGCAGAGTCATGTATTGAGAGCTTTTACCTGTATTACACTTAGAGCAGAGAAAAACTTCTTTGGGAGTTGTTCTTTATTTGATTCTTCTATCTGTCGTATTCCTGCTCATGCTCATTATACCATATATAATGCCTTGCCTGGTTATATTCAGATTACTGATAAAAAAAGAGAAAATAAGAATATTATAACCATTGGTGTGGTGAGTCGTTTGGAGCATATCAAGGGTATGGATCTTGTAGTTCCTGCTTTTGCCAAAGTATATGACAAGCATAAGAATGTTCGTTTGTTGGTGGTAGGGGATGGTTCCTTGCGGCATCAAATGGAGGAAGATGCTAGTAGATCGCATCTTTGCAAAATCATTGAATTTGCAGGAATGCAACAACAGAGAGATTTACAATCGTATTATGACAAAATAGATGTGTTGTTAATGCCTTCAAGAAGCGAAGGCTTCGGCTTGACGGCAATAGAAGGTATGGCTCGTGGTTGTGTTTTGGTAGCTAGCAATACCGGTGGTTTGCCAGAGGTGGTAAGAGAAGGGTATGTTGGATTACTTCATCAACCTGAATCGGTGGATGATTTAGCTAATAAGATTTGTAGTCTTATAGAAAATCCAAAACTTTTAGAGCAAATGCGCTCTCATTTATCGGATTATGTACATCAGTTTACCTTTGAAAGATATGCTGATTTGTTTAATGATTTATATTCTAAATTGAAATAAAAAATGGTGCTGGATGCTGTAAAAAAAAGAGATGTAAGTGTTGATATATTAAAGTTCTTTGCTGTTATATTGATAACAAATTCTCACATGGCACACTTATATGTTAAGTTTAGTGCTTTGGCTACAGGTGGAGCAATAGGAGATGTATTTTTCTTCTTTTGTTCTGGTTTTACTCTTTTCTTGAGTAAACAGCGAAGATTTGATAATTATTATAAACGTCGAATTAATCGTATTTATCCTACCGTCTTCATGTGGGCGTTGTTGGCCTCTGTTTTATTTAACAACAAGGATAATATGCAGGAAATTATAATTTGGGGAGGCGGATGGTTTGTTACCTGTATTATGATTTATTATGTTGTCCTCTATTTCATTAGGCGATTTGTCTTTGATTATTTAAAAGCAGTTTTTGTGCTTTTATTGGTATTGTCTTTTGTTGCATATTATTTTTGGGACAATTCCTCTCATTGTTTAATATATGGTAATACATATCTTAAATGGGGATTGTATTTCCTTTATATGTTATTAGGAGCAATGGTTGGATGTGGAAAAGTAAAGGTAATTAGCTTTTCTTTTAAAAAAGATTTAATCTGCTGTATTATTTCATTAATTGCTTTCTATGGAATATTGTGGGCAGGAACGAAAAGCGAATTATTCTTTAGTTTACAGATCGTTACGTTGTTGCCATTATTTGGTATTACATTCTATTTTTACAAGCTGTGTAATTCTGCATCTGTTAAAAAGTTGATTGAGAATAAATATACAGCTCCTGTAGTGAAGATTGTATCTGGACTATGTCTTGAGATATATGTTGTTCAATATTGGGTGATGACAGATAAACTGAATTCGTTATTCCCTATGAATATTCCAATCGTATTTGTCTTAATCACTTGTTTTGCATATTTGTTAAGATGCATGTCTAGATGGTTTTCACAAACGTTTAAGGATGCTGATTATGATTGGAAAGCAATTTTCAAGGTTTATTAATAGGTTTTATATTGTATCATAATGGCTTTAATTATAAATTTAGTTGTCGGCTTAATTGCATTTTATTTTGCCTATAGATTTGCATTGAATAAGCAAATGGTAGTTACTTTGCCTTGGGATAAAAGATATGAATACGTTTGCAATCAAAATCTTAGCTTCTTAATCTATAGCATATTAACAGCAATGCTGTTCCTAGGTCCGCTATCTTTGTTTAAGTATGTTGTATGGATAGTATTGCTATTGTCTATAATTTATAGAGGCGGATTTCGATTCCGTTTTAATATAGTTTTAGGTGCATATTCTTTATTTGTACTTTGGAATCTATATACAATGACATATACATCTTCTCCTAGTCAAGGTTGGATGATGTTGTTGAAGTTTTGTATTCCTTATCTTTATTTTTGGTTAGGATACAATGCTATTCAGAGGGAGGATGATTTCTATATATTTCTAGAAAAAACGTGTTGGATATGCTGTGTGTATGCGTTTTTTTTAGGAGGTATTATATCAAATACATTACCAAATATAAAAGCTTTATTTACTTATAGAGCTGGTGGCCTTTTTATTTCGTATGCTTCACTAGCAGACTTTTTTGCTATTTTGTTTTCTGTTTTCTTTATTATGTATTTTGTTACTAAGAAAAGAAAATATTTATGGATGGCCGGTTGGGTGTTTCTCTCAACGGTTGTAGATAGTGTAAGAACAGGAATTGGTGCTTCTGTATTAGGTTTAGCTTTTTTTTATATGATATATAAAAAAGGTAAGTCTATACCATATATTGGTTTAATAGCGTTACTTTTCATCATGTCTATTTTTGCTGTTCCTGAAGTAAGAGAGAAAATGTTTGGGGAGGATGCAGATAGAGTAACGCTTAGTAATGCTGGTTCTGCAAAGGTTACAATGAATGGACGTGATACGGCTTGGAAACTTACAATGGAGCATTTCTACGCTGGTAGAGAAATGAAAGGCTCAGGTTGTGGTTCTTCGTTAGCATGGTATAAGGAATATTCCAAAGGAGGAAAAGGTGCTGGACTTATACATTCTGATTGGGTTCAAATGTTGTGTGAGTCTGGTAATATTGGACTAGGATTTTATATTGTTTTTGCGCTAGTTATGCTTTTGATTGTTTTGTCTGAAACATGGAAATATAAAGATTATCTATCAATAACTTTTGCTGGCGCTTTGACTGTTGCTTCTTTTGTGGCATGCTTTTTTGCAATGGGATTTGATAATGTTATCACTTATGCTCAGCAAGGATATGTGATACCGTTTATTTTTCTTGGATTTTTCTATAAATTTAAAGATATGAACAATGATTTCTGTAATAATACCTTTATATAATAAAGAAAAGCAGATTGCTAAAACGCTTCAAACTGTCTTGAATCAGACTTACCAGAATTTTGAGATAGTAATCGTCAATGATGGTTCTACTGATAGAAGCGTTGATGAAGTTAAGAAATTCTTAAATTCTAGAATTAGGTTGATTAATCAGAAAAATGGAGGAGTTAGTGCTGCTCGTAATCGTGGTATTAAAGAAGCTAAGGGTGAATATTTAGCCTTTTTAGATGCTGATGATATATGGCAAAATAACTATCTTCAAACACAAATTGATTTAATCTGTAAATATCCATTTTGTGGAGTCTGGGCAACAGACTATTTGTATAGGCGTCCTTCAGGAAAGGAAGTTAATACTATAATTAATAATTTAAGATTTGAAGGAGAAGATGGTCTTGTAGACAATTATTTTAGTGTTGCTTCTACATCGAGTCCTCCTTTATGGACATCTGCGATTGTCTTGAGAAAAAGTATAATACAGCAGATAGGTGGATTTCCTGTAGGATTGCCTTTAGGAGAGGATTTATTAACTTGGGCAAAGATGGCTCTATGTTCTCAAATAGCTTATAGTAAGAAAGCGCTCGCAGTTTATTGCATAAGAGATACGCATAGCTTTGATCAACGTCCTATGAAAAGGATATCTAAGGAAGATCCTGTAGGGGTAGAGCTGCAGAAAATATATTCTCAAAATAAGACAGTAGAAGGATTAAGGTGTTATTTGTCTAGTTGGCATAAGATGAGAGCCTTTGATGCAATGAGAAATTGTCAAAGGCTTCTTGCTTGGAAAGAGTCTTTTAAGGCATTAAAATATAACTTGAAGAATTTCAAGATATACGCTATTATATTTTTGTCTGTTTTGCCAGAATCTTTAATGCATCTGTGTCTTAAATTAAAAAAATAATAGAATGATTGATATCGGAAAAAAATGTTGTGGGTGTAATTCTTGTGCTCAAAGTTGTCCTAAACAGTGTATATCAATGTCTGAGGATAATGAAGGCTTTCTTTATCCTTCTGTAGATACAAACCTATGTGTTGAGTGCCATTTGTGTGAAAAGGTATGTCCTGTATTGAATATTTCATCAGGTCAATATCCTATATCATGCTATGCTGCTAAAAGTCCTGATGAGCAAATCAGAAAAGAGAGTTCTAGTGGAGGAATCTTTTCTTTGTTGGCTCAAAAAATTATAGAAAATGATGGGGTCGTTTTTGGAGCTGCTTTTAATAAAAAGTGGGAGGTTGTTCATTGTTACACAGAAACATTGGAAGGCTTAAACTCTCTTAGAGGGTCTAAATATGTACAGAGTAAGATAGGAAATGCATATGAGCAAGTGAAAACTTTTCTGAAAAATGGACGTTTAGTCCTTTTTTCTGGAACCCCTTGTCAAATTGCTGGCTTGAAAACGTTTTTAAGGAAAGATTATGAGAATCTTATTACCCTAGATTTCGTTTGTCATGGAGTTCCTTCGCCTGGTGTTTTAAGATGGTATCTTCAAGAGCAAATTTATTATTACGCTGCTCGTAAGAGCAGCAAAAATTCTGTTTTTCACTCCTCTATTCTTTCTATTCCCCAAAGGGAAATTTATTTTCCTGATGGGGTAGAATTAGATAATGTATTTTTTAGAGACAAACGGAAAGGTTGGAAAAAATACTGTTTTTCTCTCCTCTTTGCCGAAGCCTCGGCTGATGGCAAAAAAAATACTGTTTCTTTCTCCTATGTGCTTAATGAATGCAAATATTTAGACGGCTTCTTTAATGATTTATATTTACGGCCTTGTTGCTATGGGTGTAATTTTAAGGGCTTGCGCTCTGGTGCAGATATAACAATCGGGGATTTTTGGAACATTCATACGTATAATAGGAAATGGGACGATGACAAAGGTGTTTCTTGTGTGATAGTTCAAAGTAAAAAAGGTAAAGAGCTCTTTAGTAAGACAGATAGTGATACGATAGAGGTTCCTTATGATGTTATAACTTTACGAAATCCATCCATAAATCATTCTGCAAAAATAGATAAGACAAAAAGAGAAATATTCTTTGCAGGTCAGAATAAAGAATTTTCTTCTTTAATTGATAGTTTATGTAAACCAAGTTTTAAACAACGGGTCTATAAAGAAATATATAACTTATTAGAAGTTGTTGGTTTAATGAGAATTATTCACTTAATAAAATATTATAAGCGATGAAAGTAGGCATATTAACTTATCATTGGGCAAATAATTATGGTGCTGTTTTACAGGCTTATGCATTATTGAGCAAGTTAAAAGAAATGGGACATGATGCTTACATAATAGACAAAATTCGTACATTTTCTGGTTGGCGACGCTTGTATCATAGTTATTCTTATAAGCATTACTTTTCTTGGTATAGATTCTTGAAATTTAATAAGGAGTTTTTGGCTCCTAAAACACCACTCTGTACATCTACAAAACAATTGATAGCAACTTTCCCATCTTTACATTTTGATGCTGTTATTGTTGGTAGTGATCAGGTATGGAGAGAATCCTTTATGGGGCACAACTATTTCCTTGATTTTGTTTCAGGAAGTTGTAAACGAATATCCTATGCAGCTTCTTTTGGACTTTCAGAATGGTCCTTAAATGAGGCATTTACTTCAAAGGCAAAACAGCTAATGCAACAGTTTGACAAGATTTCAGTTCGAGAAAAAACAGGAATTGAAATATGTAAAAAGGTATTTGATGTTGATGCTGAACTCGTTCTAGATCCAACGTTATTATGGGATGCTAGGTTCTATGAAGAGAAATTGTTGAATAAAGGTTGTCGTGTAAAAGAACCTAAGGTTGTAGCATATATACTTGGTGAAAACAAAGATCAAAATGTTGCTGCTAAAAATATAGCACAAGAAGAAAATATTGGCTTTGTTGATTTGTGGAGTCATAAATCTTTAGTTCAGGGTCATTATACTGTTGAAGAATGGTTAGGCTATATACGTGATGCAAAGTATGTTATTACTAATTCTTTTCACGCAACTGTCTTTTCTATATTATTTCATAAACAGTTTGTTGTTCTCAATAATAAAAGTGGTGGTAGTGACAGAATCTCAACGCTTTTGAATTATCTTGGTCTTCAGTATTTATTTGTTTCTACTACTAATAAGGATATGTATAAAGCTTTAGGTGCACAAATAGACTATCAACATGTAGATAGATTATTGGCGAATTTGCGAGATGGTTCTTTGAGCTTTTTAAAAAATATATAGCGTTGTTATGAAAAAGAAACTTATAATCTTCCATCCGATTATAGCCCCATATCGTATAGACTTGTTTAATTCGTTAGCTAAGCATTACAATTCACAAATCTGCTTATTTTGGCGTAATTTGAAGGATCAGACTTTTGATTATAGAAAAATAGAAGAGCAATTTGATTTTAAGCCTAGTTATATAGTGAAAGAAGAAATGGGATTCTTGAAATGGATGAAGGAAATCTGGAAGAAATTAAATTCTTCCCATCCTGATATTGTTTTAGGATCTGAATTCGGAATCTCGACTATTATAATCATCTTACATAAGTTTGTAAAAAAAAGTCATTATAAAATCGTCATAATCAATGATGATAGCTATGATATGCTTGTAAATAACAATCAATTTACTAAGAGGCATGCTAGGGCTGTAAAGGCAATGATGCCTTTAGTTGATGATGTGATCAATGTTGAGCCTAGAGTTGCAGCTTATAATCAGCAAAAATATCAGAAGGGAATATATTTCCCGATTATCTGTAATGATGTGATTGCCAAGAAAAGATTAGAGCGTGTACTTCCGATTAGTCAAAATTATGTGAGTAAATATCAGCTTGAAGGCAAAAAGGTTTTGTTATTTGTTGGTCGATTGGTTGCTTTAAAGAATGTGGAGTTTGCTTTACGTGCATTCATAAAAGCTAACTTAGATAATACCGTATTTGTGATCGTTGGTGATGGACCAGAAAAAGAAAAACTAGAGAAAATTGCAGCAGGTAATCCTGCTGTTATTTTTACGGGGCGTTTAGAAGGCGATGAGTTATATGCTTGGTATAATGTAGGTCAAGTCTTTACGTTGCCAAGTTACAAAGAACCTTTTGGCGCTGTTACCAATGAAGCTTTAGTTGCTGGATGCAAAGTATTGATCAGCAAGGATGCAGGAAGTAACTGCCTTGTAAAGGATGGGAAAAATGGATATATCATTGATCCACATCATGAAACAAAATTTATCGAAAAGTTAAAGCTTGCTTTTTATAGTATGAAGCCTTTGAAAATGCAGTTGGTAGTTAAGGAAAATATGATGGTTAGCAGTTTTGAAGAGCATATTAAATCTTTATATGCTCGTATGGAGAATTTATAGTTTTTGAAGGATATCTTCAAGATATGCGATTAGCATAATATTTTACCTATGAATAAACAAAGAATTCTTTTTGTCCTACACCTGCCGCCACCCGTACATGGTGCGGCTATGATGGGAAAGTATATTCATGATAGCCGTGTTATCAATGAGGCATTCGAGTGTAAGTATATCAATCTTACTTCTGCCAAAACCTTGCAGGATATTGGTAAGGGAGGAGTGATGAAGTATATCAAGTATTTGATGCTCTTGTGCAAGGTAGTGCTAATGGTGATTACCTTTAGACCACAGCTTGTATATGTTACCCCTACGGCTTGTGGCGTTGCCTTCTATAAGGACTTTCTCGTGGTGCAGCTTCTGAAACTGATGGGAAGAAAGGTGGTGGTACATTATCATAATAAGGGTGTCGTAACCCGACAGGACAAGAAGCTGGATGACTGGATGTATCGCAGATTCTTCAAAGGAATCAAGGTTATCCTGTTGGCTGATGCCTTATATGAGGATGTGAAGAAATACGTGAAACGTGAAGACGTCTTGATTTGTGAAAATGGTATTCCGGATACTTCTGATAGGTCTGAGAAAATCATCAGAAATAATCCTACACCAAGAATCTTATTCTTATCAAATCTCTTAATCACAAAGGGAGTTATCGTACTTCTTGATGCCTTGAAGTTGCTCAAAGATAAGAATATTGGTTTTGTGTGCAATTTTGTGGGAGCAGAGACCAATGAGATTGATGCTCAGCATTTCCTTGGGGAGGTTCAGAAAAGAGGATTGCAACAAGAGGTGAAATATCTGGGAAAGAGATATGGGAAGGAAAAGGAATATCTCTATCGGTGTTCCGATATTTTCGTTTTTCCTACCTATTATTATAATGAATGTTTCCCGCTGGTTTTGCTGGAAGCCATGCAAATGCATCTTCCTTGTATCTCGACAACGGAAGGTGGTATCAGCAGTATCATCCGTCATGGCGAAAACGGCTATCTGGTGGAAAGGAATAATCCGACAGCGCTTGCCAACAGCATTGAAAAACTATTGAAAGATGCTGATTTAAGAAAGAATATGGGAGAGAATGGATGGATGAGATTTAAACGTGATTTTACTTTGGAGGCTTTTGAAAAACGAATGGAATTCTGCTTGAAAAAGGCTCTGAAGTAAAAAACTACTTAGTGATATATAGAGAAAGAAAGTAATATTTTATGGAGAAATACTTTAATATCAACTACGAATTCTCGCCTCGGGAAGTAGGGCGAAGAATCGATGAACAATTATCAAAAAACGAGTCTGACTATATCTGCGTGGCGGATGGAGTAATCCTGAACAACGCTAATAGAAAGCCAGACTACTTAAAGATTGTAAATGGCGGTATGTTTGCTATCTGCGACAGCGGATATGTGCCGCTCTACATCAAATGGCTGTATGGTAAAAGGTATCCGCAATACTGCGGTAGCCAGATTTTCAAGGACTTGGTCAGTTCGCAGAAATACCGGATGTTCTTTATGGGTACCAACCAGAGAACACTCGACGGGTTAAGAGAGAACCTGAAGGCGATGAACCCGAAGGTAGAGAACATGAGCTTCTATGAACTGCCCTTCAAGGCTGTGGATGAGTTTGACTATCCTGCCATCGCAAAGATGGTGAACGAGGATGGGGCGGATATCATCTGGGTGGCGCTGGGCGCTCCGAAGCAGGAAATCTTTATGAGCAAACTGAAACCTTATCTGAAAAGAGGGGTGATGATTGCCGTGGGGGCTGCCTTTAAGTTCTACAGCGGACAGGATGAGAAGCGTGCGCCGAAATGGATGCTCGATGCTCATCTGGAATTTGTTTACCGCATCTTCTGCGACCCGAAAAAACAGTTGAAGAGATGTGGCTGGATTGTGGTTACCCTGCCTAAGCTGCTTTATCAGGAATGGAAGCGTAAACGTTTCATGCAACTATAGATAATGCAGCTATAGATAATACATTATAGAAAATGCAATAAAAAGTAACAATTTAGACTATTTACTTTTATGATTCAACCAATTTATATTTTCCTGCTGGTAGCACTTGTTGTGTCTGTCACCATCGCCATGCTGGTGTTGCCTAACATCCTCCTTATCTCGCATAAGAAGAAACTCTTTGATATGCCGGATAAGAGAAAGGTGCATCATGCGCCGGTTCCCCGTCTGGGCGGACTCTCGTTCTTCCCTGTGATGCTTATTACCATGGGCGGCCTGGTGCTGATATATCATCTGATGGGACTGAGCAGCGGGTCGATGCACGGGGAGGTGCCTTATGAGTTCCTGGCGCTGCTGGTGGGTAGCATGATGCTGTTCCTGGTGGGACTTGCCGACGACCTGATTGGAGTGGGGTACAAGAAGAAGTTCCTGGTGCAGATCGTGGCGGCATCACTGCTCGTGGCTTCGGGCGTGTGGATTAAGTCGCTCGACGGACTCTTCGGAATCTATCAGTTGTCGCCATGGGTGGGCATGCCTTTCACCGTGCTCATCGTGGTGTACGTAACCAATGCCATCAACCTGATTGACGGCATCGACGGTCTGGCTTCCGGACTCTGCGGCATCTCGCTGGTGGCTTTGGCGGGGCAGCACATCTGGCTGCATCTGTTTTCCTTTGCCCTGCTCTGCATTACGGCGCTGGGTGTGATTATCCCTTTCTGGTTCTACAACGTGTTTGGAAATGCCATGAGGGGCAGGAAGCTCTTCATGGGCGATTCGGGTTCGCTGTCGCTGGGCTACATCATCAGTTTTCTGATGATTCACCTGAGCACGGTGGATGTGAGCTCGCATGTGGTGTCTGACTACAACATGGTGTTTGCCTTTACCACGATGCTGGTGCCGCTGCTCGACGTGGTGAGAGTGGTGGGTCACAGACTGAGAAACAGGCAGAATCCGTTCTTGCCTGACAAGAGCCACATCCACCATAAACTGCTGAGATGCGGACTGAGGGTGAGACAGGTGATGGTGGCTATCTGCCTGCTCTCGCTGATGTTCATCCTGCTCAATTTCCTGATGATCGGCCACGTAAACATCACGTATATCCTGGGCATCGACATCGCTGTATGGATAGTGTTCCACCTGGTGCTGGATGTCATCCTACACACCAGGAGGGCGGAAATGGATATTTAATCCTCTATATTTAAAACTATGCTATTCCCGGCTCTGAGATTCAAAAATGAATCTCTGGGTCGGGATTTTTGCGTTTGTAGAGTGGTGGATGAGTTCGTGGCTGCATGGGGGAAGTGTGATGGCTTTTCGTGTTAAAAACTATGAAATCTTAGGTGTTTTCATATAATAGTTGTACCTTTGCGAAAACTAATTATAAATAATTGAATAAATGAGTAAGTATCGTTTTTCTATATATGACTATCATGCTATCAAGGAGGCTGATATTCTGATAGATGGTATCACCGTGCTGGCAGGACCAAATGGCTGTGGTAAGAGTACTATATCTAGATGGTTGTATTATATGATAGATATTGCTACGGACTTTGACTCCTATCTGGTTAAAGGATATAAAACAGAAATAAATTCATTGTTACAAAATATCAGTCGTGCCATCAGGGAAATGTGGGGACTAAATAGAGGTGTTAACAATGGTCTGAATGTTTTGCAATCTATTGACGATTTAAAACTCGATGATAATTTCTCATTAGGCTCAATAGACGAATACACGGTTAAGCTACATTTGTTTATAGGTGAATTTGCCTCACAACTAGATAAATTCTTGAATGCAGAGAATGTTCAAGAACAACGAAAAGACAGAGTTCTCAATTTCTTGAATCAGAATTTGGATGGTGAGGAAAAGGCTAGAAATGCTCAAGCTTTTGCAGAGTTGATAAGCCTACAGGTAGATAAAATGCAGCAAGAGGTATTGTATAAAAGTGAGGATCGCTCCTTGACAGATGTCTTGTCTTTTCTTCATACATATCTATATGAAGATGAAATGGTTCCCTTTAATATCGCCTTGCAAGAGGAAGGGGTCAACATTATCTCTGATGGGAGATTAGGGTCTCTCTTTAATCTGGACAAAGCGATTTACATAGACACTCCAATGGCTTTCGGCTTGGATGACTTCTTAAAAAATGTATTTTGGCAAAGATTAAGAAAATTGATGCTAGAGGAAAATGGTTGTCATGATAAGCAAAACATACGTTTGCTGTATCGCATATCAGAAATCCTAAATGGAAAAATTAATGTTTCTGACAGTTTGTTGGGCAATAAAGAAATGTATTATGAGCGCAAGGATGGCAAGCTGTTGCTTCCTTTGGATAAAATCGCTACTGGTATGAAGTCGTTTGCCTATCTTTTCCAGTTGATAAAGAATGGTCATTTGGATGACAAGACGGTTCTTATGATAGATGAGCCGGAAGTTCATTTGCACCCTCAGTGGATTGTTGTCTTTGCTAGATTATTGATTCTTATCCGTAAGTCATTGGGAGTGAAAATAGTCTTGGCGAGTCATAATCCTGACTTTGTCGCTGCCATCAAGGCAATAGCCAAAAAGGAACAAATCTTGGATGAAACAAACTTCTATTTAGCTCAGAGTGTGGATGATGATGGGTTTCAATATGCTTTTAAGCCTCTCGGCAGTGACATCGAGCCTATCTTCAATTCGTTCAATATAGCATTGGAAAGGATTCAGCAATATGGCGATACAGATCTTTGATAATGGGTGTGTAGAGTCGCACCCCATTTATGAAAAAGCTGGGGCGCTACTAAGTGACGTTTGTAAAAGGGATTATAAAGATAATTTTTTTGACGAGCGAATAGAATGTTTGGACATGGATACCTATGAGACAATGATTTGTGGCGGGCAAAAGCAAGCTACAATGGATGCGGTAATAGGCATCGCTGATTACGAAAATAACCGTAAGACTACCGGTAAGTTGCTAATGGTTGAGTTGAGGTTGGGGTATAAATCGACTGATGGACTAGAGACTGCTAGCTTGAATCGTAAAGTATCGCATACTCTTGAACTGTTGAATCCTGCTGTTTGTCTAGTTTCTGACAAGGCAATATTTGTTTTTAATGAATTGCTGTATCAACAAGCGATTCGTTGGATGTTCTCTAAAAGGTATTCCAATGTCTCAAAAAAGGAGTGGGTGGTAATGAGTCCCAAGATGTTTTGCAAGGCCTATCTCGCTCCAGAAGATTTGCCTTATCAGTCAATCAACGATTTTGTAAAAGGCAAGGCTGACTTTGCAAAGATGTTGGAGAATAAATCTTGGCAACAGATTTATAAAAGTCTTCAATGGTGGGCAAAAGCTTATTATAAGTATTCTTACATCGCAGAAGAGGCAACTCTGATAGCTAGTCTCATCTCAGAAGTATGGGAGAAACTGAAGTCTCATAAGCAGGAAATGACAGATGATGATCTCTTAAGTTTTAGTATTTACGCAGAGGATTATCCAGATTTTAATTTAGATGAACTTTAATCCTCTCTCTCTATATATAAATACAAGATATTCCCGGCTCGGAGATTCAAAAAGGAATCTTTGGGTCGGGAATGTTTTTTTGTTAAAATCGTAGAAATGCTTGGTTGTTTGGGAGAATTGATGTATATTTGCAATTCATTAGACAGCGTTTGATTATGGCAAGAAAATTATATCCTATAGGAATTCAGACATTTGAACGTATCCGCAAGGAGGATAAGTTCTATGTGGACAAGACGGAATACATCTATCGTATGACTCATACGGATGGAACGTATTTCTTCTTGAGTCGTCCACGCCGTTTCGGCAAGTCGCTGCTGGTTTCTACCTTCCAAAGTTATTTCGAAGGAAAGAAGGAACTGTTCAAGGGGCTTGCCATTGAGGAGCTGGAGAAAGAGTGGAATGAATATCCCGTGCTGCACTTCAGCCTGGCTGGAGGCAAACATATGGAGAAGGAACAGCTGGATCGATACCTCTTATATATATTGAAGGAAAATGAGGATAGGTTTGGAGTGGATTGTGATTCTCCAGACCCAAACGTTCGTTTGCTCAACTTGATAAAAACTGTTACAACAAAGTCTGGCAAGCAGGCGGTGGTGCTCATCGATGAATATGATGCACCGCTTCTGGATGTGGCTCATGAGAAGGAAAAACTCGATGTTTTGCGCAATACGATGCGCAATTTCTACAGTCCCTTGAAAGATTGCGAGCCATTGCTCCGATTTGTCTTCCTGACGGGCATCACGAAGTTTTCGCAGTTGAGCATCTTCAGCGAGCTGAATAACATCACGAATGTCAGTATGGACGAGCCATACGCCGGCATCTGCGGTATCACCAAGGAGGAAATGCTTACACAGATGAGCGATGATATCGATGCTCTTGCCGAGCATCTGGAACTGAGCAGGGAGGAGACCATCCAGGAGCTGAAAGACCATTATGATGGTTATCACTTCACTTGGCCATCGCCTGATGTCTTCAATCCTTACAGCTTGCTGAATTGCTTCGCCAAGCAGGAAATGGATGATTACTGGTTCGGCTCGGGCACTCCTACTTATCTCATCAATATGATGAGAAAATATGAATTCTTGCCTGCTGACCTTGGCGAAACCATAGAGGTGGGCAAGAAGGACTTTGATGCCCCTACAGA
The DNA here is from genome assembly GCF_003465495.1 of Segatella copri. Taxonomy (GTDB): domain Bacteria; phylum Bacteroidota; class Bacteroidia; order Bacteroidales; family Bacteroidaceae; genus Prevotella; species Prevotella copri_G. The sequence goes on from NZ_QSAV01000032.1 coordinate 24,163, forward strand.
AACGATGACCACTATCGTACCTTTGCTCTATCAGAGCGGGTATGTCACCATCAAGGGATATGACAAACCGACAAAGTTGTATCAGTTGGCATTGCCTAACCAGGAGATTAGGGTGGGGCTGTATGGTAGTCTCTTGCCTCATTATCTGATGGACAAGTCTGCGAAGGCTAACACGACCATCGCCAAGATGTCGGTATTGGTAAAGAAGGGGGATATGGATGCTGCCTTCTGCCTGCTGAACGACTTCCTGGAGACGGTGCCTTACTGTGACAATACTAACTACGAGGGGCATTGGCAGCAGACGCTCTACATCATGTTTGCCCTGCTCACCAACTATAGCATCCATGTGGAACCGCATACGGCAAAGGGCAGAATCGATATCACGATGGAAACGGCAGATACCATCTACGTGATGGAACTGAAGTTCAACAAGAGTGCCGAGGAGGCTCTCGCCCAGATTGAGGCAAAGCACTATGTCGACGCCTTCAAAATGAGCGGCAAGAAGGTGGTGAAGATAGGCTTGAACTTCTCGGTGAAGGACGAGGTGAACTGTCTGGAATGGAAGATAGGATGACAAGATCTTATAGTCCTGTATATTTCCTGATAGCCTTGATGAAGGTATCGCCATATTTATTGAGCTTGAATTCTCCGATACCACTGATCAGGCTCATGGCATTCTTGGTGGTAGGTTTCATTCTTGCGAGTTCATGAAGGCTCTTGTCGCTGAGTACGATATATGGAGGATAACCCTGTTCGTCGGCAAGGTTCTTGCGTATCTTTCTGAGGTGTTCAAAGAGCCCTTTGTCTTCCACGCCTTTCGAGTCTTCCTGGAAGATGACACGTTCGGCATGCACCTCAGGAATGAGATTTCCAGGCTGGGCGATGACGCCCTTTCTGTTGCGTACCGTTTTCTGTGGGCGGGTGGCTTTATCATCTTCTTCGATATAAGCCAGCGAAACATGATGTTCTCCCTTCAGTACCTTCCAACCTAAATCGGTAACCTTCATGTAGTTGTGGTTGTTGTAGGCAATCTCGAAGAATCCCATCTGCAGCATCTGCAGCAGATAAGCATTCCAGTCCTTAGATGTTGTATCCCTGCCCACACCGAAGGTTTTCATCTCGTTGTATTTGTTTTTCACAACTGCAGAAGAATGCATGCCTCTCAGAATCTCGATGCAGGTACCTACTGCAATATGCTCACCCGAACGGACCACGGCACTCAGGGCTTTCTGGGCTCTGATGGTGCCGTCGAAGGTGCGTGGAGGATTCTTGCAAACATCACAGTTGCCGCAGTTGCAGGATGATGTCTCGCCAAAATAATTCAGCAGAATGCGTCGTCGGCATACTCTCGATTCGGCATATTCCTCCATGCGGCGCAGCTTTTCCATGTTCACATCACGCTGTCCGCTTTCTTCACAGAAAGAACGGAGGGTGATGATGTCGGCTATCGAATAGAACAACACGGTATCTGATGGTGCTCCATCTCTTCCGGCTCTACCTATTTCCTGATAGAAACTCTCTATGCTTTTAGGCATATTATAGTGGATTACCCAGCGCACATTGCTCTTGTCGATGCCCATTCCAAAAGCGATGGTAGCACATACCACCTGAATCTGGTCCATCTTGAACCGCTCCTGTACTGATGCTCTGGTCTGGGCAGTCATTCCGGCATGATAGGCTGCGGCATTGATACCCAGATCGATAAGTTCCTGAGCTACCATTTCGGTGTTCTTGCGGGAGAGACAGTAGATGATGCCTGCTTCTTCCGGATGATTACTGATGAAGCGGGTGATGTATTGGAGCTTTGCCTTTTTGGTGCTCTCCTGTCTTACGGTGAGGGAGAGGTTGGGGCGGTCGAAACTGCTTACGAACGTCTGCCCATTGAGATGAAGCTGGCGTATGATATCTTCGCGCGTTATCTTGTCGGCTGTGGCTGTGAGCGCCATCACCGGGACATTGCGGAAATTCTCGTGCAGCATACCGAGTTGCGAATACTCTGGACGGAAATCGTGTCCCCACTGGCTGATGCAGTGGGCCTCGTCAACGGCAAAGAGCGAAATCTTGATGTTGCTGAATAAATAAGGTATCTCGCTGATGAGTTTTTCGGGCGAAACATAAAGAAGTTTCAGTTCTCCCTTCTCGCATCGGCGGCGGATGATGAGTTCATCGGTCGTGTCGTTTCCGCTGTTCAGTGCCTCAGCCGGGATACCGTTTGCCTTGAGCGCCTCCACCTGGTCGTGCATCAGACTGATGAGCGGTGAAATGACCACAGCAGTACCTTCCATCGCTAATGCGGGAACCTGGTAGCACAGACTCTTTCCACCACCAGTCGGCATGAGAACCAGACAGTCGTGTCCCTGCATTACCTCTCTGATAATCGCCTCCTGGTTGGGGCGGAAGGAATCGTATCCAAAATAGCTTTTTAATATCTCGTTTATCTGCATGATTGCCGTTTTATGTTTTCTGCCTTTACCGGCATGTTTTTGTTTTGTTTTTCATGCAAAGGTAATGAATAATCTGCATAAATAAAAGTTTTCTCCAAGAAAAAGTGCATATTTCAAGTAAAAAACTTTGCAAAGAGCGAAAAACAGGAGGAAAAGTTTGGTATGTGGAAAAAATGTATTACTTTTGCATGGTAAATACAGATAAAAATGGCAAAATGTAATGTAAACACTCAAGAGCGATTTGCCGATATCCAGATGCTCCGTTATGAGCTGAAGGGTTTCGAAAACCTGTCGCTCACACAGAAAATTTATATTTATTGCTTGTCGAAGGCAACCCTCTTGGGACGTGATATCACCTTCGACCAGCAGGGCAAATACAACCTGCGCATCCGTAAAACCCTGGAGGCTGTATACCTTCATTACGAGGGTAATCGCGAAAGCGAAGATTTCAAGGCTTTCGAAGTTTACCTGAAGCGTGTCTGGTTTGCCAGCGGCATCCATCATCACTATGGATGTGAAAAGTTTGTGCCAGGATTTTCAGAGGAATCTTTCTATGAGATGGTTGGGGCTGTAGCCGATGAATACCTGCCTCTTTCCAAAGGTCAGAGCAAGGAAGACCTGTTGGGCATTCTGGTGCCTGTCATCTTCAATCCGGAAGTTATGCCTAAGCGCGTGAATCAGACGGATGGAGAGGATCTGGTACAGACTTCAGCCTGCAATTTCTATGAGAATGTTTCTCAGGCAGAAGTAGAACGTTTCTATGCCAGGATGAAGGAAGATGGCAACGAACAGGCACCTTCGTATGGACTGAACTCTAAACTGACCAAGCGTAATGGTGAACTGGTGGAGCTGAAATGGACAGAAGACGGCCTCTATGGCGCAGCTATCAAGGAGATTGTTTCCTGGTTGCTCCGTGCTCAGAAATATGCAGAAAATGAGGAACAGAAACATCTCATCGATCTCCTGGTGAAGTATTACCGAACAGGCGATCTCAAGGATTTCGACCGTTACAGCATCGCCTGGGTGCAGCAGCACGAGGGAATGATTGATTTCATCAACGGATTTATCGAAGTGTATGGCGATCCGCTCGGACTGAAAGGTACTTGGGAAGGCATCGTAGAATATAAGGATCTTGAAGCTACGAAGCGCACCCAGACCATCAGTCAGAATGCCCAGTGGTTTGAGGACCATTCACCTGTAGACCCACGTTTCCGCAAGCCGGAGGTGAAGGGTGTTACAGCCAATGTCATCTGTGCGGCGATGTTGGGTGGCGAGGAATATCCAGCTTCTGCCATCGGCATCAATCTTCCGAATGCCAACTGGATCCGTCAGGAATATGGTTCTAAGAGTGTGACCATCGGTAACCTGACCGAGGCATATAACAAGGCTGCTCAAGGCAATGGTTTCCGTGATGAATTCGTTATCGACGAGGATACCATCAGTCTGATGAATCAGTACGAAGATATTACAGATGATCTGCATACCGACCTGCATGAGTGTCTGGGACATGGTAGCGGACAGCTCTTGCCTGGTACCGACCCTGATGCACTGAAGGCGTATGGCAGTACGATAGAAGAGGCGAGAGCCGATCTTTTCGGACTCTATTATGTAGCCGACCATAAATTGGTAGAACTGGGTCTGACTCCGAATGATGAGGCATACAAGGCTCAGTATTACGGTTATCTGATGAACGGTCTGCTCACCCAGACTATCCGCATCAAGGAAGGCGACAAGATAGAGGAAGCCCACATGCGCAACCGTGCGCTGATAGCCTGGTGGGTGATGGAACATGCCGAGGGTGCTGTGGAACTGGTGAAGATGGATATGAACTATGCTTCTGCCGAGGATGCTTTGAAGGACAGTGAGGGCAATATCATTACGACGAAGACTTATGTGAAGATTAATGATTATGCCAAACTACGCCATCTCTTCGGCGAGTTGCTTGCTGAAATTCAGCGCATCAAGAGTGAGGGTGATTTCGAGGCTGCCCGCCTGTTGGTAGAGAAGTATGCCGTGAATATTGATCCGGAATTGCATCGCGAGATACTGGCAAGATATAAGAAACTGAATCTCGCTCCATACAAGGGATTCATCAATCCGAAGATGACGCTGGAGATGGATGAAGAAGGCGAAATTACAGACGTGGTATTGGATTACGAGGAGAGCTATGTCGACCAGATGTTGCGCTACTCTGATGAATACGGAACTTTGTAATAAGAGAAACGATGATAGATAATAAGAACGAGGAATTTCCAATAGTAGATGAAATGGGTAATATTCTGGGTGCAGTAACCCGCGGCCATGCCCATGACGGAAGCAAGATCTTGCATCCGGTAGTTCATCTGCATGTATTCAACTGCCGGGGTGATCTGTATCTTCAGCATCGTCCAGCCTGGAAGGATATCCAGCCGGATAAATGGGATACAGCCTGCGGCGGTCATGTTGATTTAGGCGAAAGTGTGAGTCAGGCTTTGCATCGCGAGGTAAGGGAAGAATTGGGTATCACCGATTTTGAACCGGAATCTCTTGGACATTATGTCTTTGAGAGTCAGCGGGAAAAGGAACTGGTTTATGTACATCGCTGTGTATATGATGGCGAGGTGAAACCGAGCCAGGAAGAATTGGCCGGTGGCAGATTCTGGACCAAGGATGAAATCAGCGAAAATATCGGCAAGGGTGTTTTCACTCCGAACTTCGAAAACGAATACCAGAAGTATTTCATGTAACGCTGAAATTAGCCATAAAAATACGTCCCGACGTAGCATTTGCTGCATCGGGACGTATTTTTTTGTATGTCGGGACGCAGCAAATGCTACGTCGGGACGTATTTTTAGAAGGGCCGTGGCCTGTTTCTGACCGCTTCTGCAGAAGCGTTAAATCTCGTAGATACCCTTGAGAGCGCCTCTTGCGATTTGTTCGAAATCTTCACCGAAATCGCAGAAACGGAGAACCGCATTAGAGGCAGCATGTTTTATTCCCATGTTGTCACCCTGCAATGCTGTGGCAGCCTGATCCAGGAATTCGTTGATGCCACGCTCGTTAGGCTCTTTCCCATTGGCAAAGAGACGGGCAAGGAGCTGGAAACCGGCAATCTCATAGAGCGGCTTATCACTTGCTATCCACTGGTAGGCGATGACAGGCGCGTAATCTACGTGCTGCAAAAGGTTGAAGGCAAGCATCTCTGCCATCTCCTGACTCTGTACCTGTTCCATCCATAAATCTGTGATTTCCGGAAGCATCTTATCGGCAGGCATGATGAGTGTAGCCAGAATCTTGCACTCCCGGATATCTTCCTTCCACAGTTCGATGGCGAGGTCATAGTCTTTGCCATATTCCTCAGCCATCTTTTTCAGTTCATAGAATGGTACGCCCCAATTCAGTTTATATCCCAGTCCCTTATCGCGCATAGATTGCGATCCCGGACCGTTCATCAGCAAGCGGAAGCTTCGCTTGATAGTCATCAGTTTCTGATGTGTTTCTTCGTTCATTATATTTAGAGTAAATTATTAACTAAATTAAAGTTTCAATATTTTACAGAACATTCCTTCGAACTGTTCCTCTATATTTGCAGGTTTATGCTTGAAGATACCGAAGATGGCACTTCCGCTACCACTCATCGCTGCATATACGGCACCCAGGTTGTACAGCTTCTGTTTGATTTCTGCCAGTTCCGGGTGCATCTTGAAGATAGGTGCCTCAAAATCGTTGACAAGTTCCTCTTTCCAAGTCTCGATAGGCTGGCGTACAATGTCGCGGCAACATTTGGCTGGTGCCTGTGGGGTGATGGCTGCATAAGCCTCTTTGGTGCTGACGGCAATGTCATCGCGCTTCACCACAACCAAATGATAGCCCCGCAGATTATCGCCAGGACCACTTACCGGCATCAGTTCTTCGCCGATGCCTTCTGCATAGCAAGCAGTGTCACCATCTTCGGGGTCAGCAGAAATGAAGTAGGCGCAGTCTGCGCCCAGCTTGGCAGCGTATCTTTCCATCTCCGGATTACCGATGTTGAGACGGAAACGCTCGTCAAGCAAACGGATCATGAAGGCTGCATCGGCAGAACCGCCACCCAAACCAGCCTGCGAAGGAATACGCTTTACCAGGTGAGCATGGATGCGTGGAATCCTGAAGTCGGCAGCCAGGAGATTATAAGCCTTTACAACGAGATTGTTCTGTTCGTCGCAATCCACTGCGTTACCTGTAATCTTCAGATCACAAGGAACATCGCTAGGGAATTCATCGCCCATGAGCTTGATTTCAAGTGCATCGGTCAGCGGAATAGGGTAGAACACCGTTTCGAGATTGTGGTATCCATCTTTCCGCTTGCTAACTATATTTAAACCAAGATTGATCTTGGCGCAAGGAAATGTAATCATAACTTTTCAGTTTAAAGGGTTCGTTACTATTTCTTTTTCTTTGCAAAGATACGGAAAAATATCTAACATGGTGCATCTTTTACAGGATTATTTTTATCTGTAGCATTAAAAATATTAAAATAAGCCCTGTTTTGCAATATCTTTTGTATCTTTGCAATTACAAATTATTAATAGATTATGAAAAAAGGAGATAAAGTCAGATTCTTGAGCGAAGTGGGTGGCGGAAAGGTTGCCGGCTTCCAAGGTAAAAATATTGTGCTCGTTGAGGATGAGGATGGTTTTGAGATTCCGATGCCTATCAACGAGGTGGTTGTGGTGGAGCAGGATGAATACTCCATGGGCAAGATGATTTCGGCTAAGATGGATGCGCAGCAGAAGGCTGAGGAGCATGCCAATACCGAACTGCATCAGGACAGCCGGAGTATCAAGGCCATCTTGAATGATCACGATGACGTGGATATGGATGTAGAGGAATATGATGCTGCCGACCGTGAGATAACCTTTGTGAAACCGGTTGAGGAACGTACGGGTGGCAACAAACTCAGTGCTTATCTCGCCTTTGTACCTATCAACATCAAGGACGTAACCAATACCCGTTTCGAGACCTATATGGTGAATGACAGCAACTACTATCTCCACTATACCTATCTCGTGGCTGAGGGAAATGCATGGACTCTGAAAGCAGAGGGAGAAATAGAACCGAACACCAAACTCTTCATCGAGGAATTCGGTCGTGAGGCTCTAAACGAGATGGAGCATATCGCCATCCAGATGATAGCCTACAAGAAGGACAAGCCATTCCTCCTGAAGCCGGCAACAGATGTTCAGTTCCGTCTCGATCCCGTGAAATTCTACAAACTTCATCTTTTCGAGGAGAACGATTTCTTCGAGACTCCAGCCTATCTCTTTACGATTGTAGAGAACGATGAAATAGCCCGTCCGCTGGTTATCGATTCCAAGCGTCTGAAAGAGCAGATGTATAAGGATGAGAAGGTTGTTGCCAACACCAGCAAGAAGAAGAGCAAGAAGGATGATGGTACCCTTGTGATAGATCTTCATGCGGATGAAGTGCTTGAAACAACTGCTGGAATGAATTCTGCAGATATTCTTCATTATCAGATGGATATCTTCAAGAAGACCATGGAGGAATATAAGAAAAAGAAGGGACAGAAAATTATCTTTATTCATGGAAAGGGCGAAGGTGTGTTGCGCCAGACTCTCATTCATGAGTTGAACTATCGCTATAAGAGTTGCACCTATCAGGATGCTTCTTTCCAGGAGTATGGCTATGGTGCTACACAGGTAACAATAAAGTAATTTATTATGAAGTACGGATTTATTAAGGTAGCCAGTGCCATCCCTGCCGTAAAGGTGGGTGATGTCATTTTCAATACCCAGCAGATAGAGGAACAGATAGCGCTGGCTGAGGGAAAGGGTGTAGAGATCATTACATTTCCGGAACTCTCTATTACGGGCTATTCCTGTCAGGATCTCTTCCGCCAGCAGATGCTTCTTGAATCATCTGAACAGGCGGTGATGATGTTGCTCGATTTCACACGCAAACTCGATGTCATCTCTATCGTGGGTGCGCCGGTGATAGCGGGCGACTTGTTGCTCAATTGTGGTATCGTTATCCAGCATGGACAGATTCTCGGTATTGTACCGAAGACATATCTTCCAAACTACAGCGAATTTTATGAGAAACGCTGGTTTGCCTCGGCTCAGGACCTGAGAGATTGCGAAGTCCGTTATGCCGGACATAAGGTGAAACTGACGCCTGATGTTCAGATTTTTCAAACTTTCGATGGTGTACAGTTTGGTGTGGAAATCTGCGAAGATGTATGGGCTCCGGCTCCTCCTAGCAACAAACTGGCGCTAGCAGGAGCAGACCTGATCTTCAATCTTTCTGCAAGCGACGAACTCATCGGAAAACATCATTATCTGAAGAGTCTGCTCAGCCAGCAGAGTGCCCGTACCATGACCGGATATATCTACAGTTCATGCGGATTCGGTGAGAGTACGCAGGATGTGGTTTATGGTGGAAATGCCCTGATTTATGAGAATGGAGTTTTACTTTCACAGAGTGAACGTTTCTCTATTGAACCGCAGATGGTTATCTCGCAAATAGATGTAGAGAAACTCCGCTCTGAGCGTCGTACGAATTCTACTTATGTAAATGCCCAGCGCAACATTAAATATTCTGTTCTCGGCGGTCAGTTCAATATCCGTAATATCGAAGCCGAACCAACCGAGAATGAACGCGATTTTGTGTTGGAACGTGAGGTGAATCCTCATCCGTTTATTCCTACCAGCAGCGATATGAATGCCTCTTGCGAGGAAATTTTCAATATCCAACTCATGGGACTAGCCAAGCGTATCGTTCATACCCATGCCAAGACCGTAGTAATCGGTATTAGCGGCGGTTTGGATTCTACGCTGGCCTTACTTGTTTGTGTAAAAGCTTTTGATAAACTCAAAATGAACCGAAAGGGTATTGTTGGTGTCACCATGCCGGGATTCGGAACCACAGACAGAACCTACAATAATGCTATCTCGCTGATGCAGAGTCTTGGTATTACCATTAAGGAAATCAGCATCGCCAAGGCTGTAACCCAGCACTTTGAGGACATCGGACAGGATGCCAGTGTGCATGATGTGACTTACGAGAATTCCCAGGCTCGTGAACGTACCCAGATCCTGATGGATTTAGCCAATAAGATGGGGGGTATGGTTATCGGTACCGGCGACCTTTCAGAGTTGGCATTAGGATGGGCTACCTATAATGGTGACCACATGAGTATGTATGGCGTGAATGCCAGCATTCCTAAGACCCTGATCCGACATCTCGTAAATCATGTAGCAGAGAGTGGGGTAGACGAACAGAGCCGCATCACTCTTCGTGATATCATCGATACGCCTATCAGTCCAGAGTTGATTCCGGCAGATGAGAATGGAAATATCAAGCAGAAGACGGAAGATTTGGTGGGACCATACGAACTGCATGATTTCTTCCTCTACTATTTCCTGCGTTTCGGTTTCTGTCCTTCCAAGATTTACATGTTGGCAAAGAAGGCATTTATTGATTCCGAACTGGAGCGTGTAAAGATCAGTGATAATGATCCTGACAGCTATGATGAGGAGACTATCAAAAAGTGGCTGAAGACCTTCGTGCGCCGTTTCTTCAATCAGCAATTCAAGCGCAGCTGTCTGCCAGACGGCCCGAAAGTAGGTAGCGTAAGCCTCAGTCCTCGTGGCGACTGGCGTATGCCTAGTGATGCAGCTTCATCCATCTGGTTGCAAGAGGCTGAAAACCTCTGAATTTGATTTCGGACAAGCCAAAAGTACAATATTCTTTCTGTTTTCTGGCGCGCCCGTTATATTAATTATATACTCTTAAAGGGGCTGGATTTTGTAAATATTTGGTTTACAGAATCCAGCCTCTTTTTCTTAATATTTGTGAAATCGATTGCACAAAAATATCAGCAGAAAAGTGAAATATCTTGTTGGACGGATAGAAATAGTTTGTAATTTTGCGGTGTAATTATTCAACTATTCAATTTTAAACTTAACAATTTCATTATGAAAAAACTTGCCGCAAAATTATGGGCGGTTTTAATGCTCATGTTAGTCTCCATGCAGACGATGGCTACAGACACGTTTACTAGCAATCGTACTGACTTCCGAGACGAAAGTATCTATTTTATGATGACCACGCGTTTCTACGATGGTGACACAGGAAACAATGTGCTCTGCTGGGATAACCAGTCAGAGCAGATCAAAACAAAAGACCCTTGCTGGCGAGGCGACTTCCAGGGTGTCATCGACAAGCTCGACTACATCAAGGCACTCGGCTTCACTGCCATCTGGATTACACCAGTAGTGCAGAACGCATCCGGTTACGACTACCACGGTTATCATGCCATGGATTTCCAGCATGTAGACTGCCGTTATCAGAGCAGCGATGGTAGCAAGGACGGTGACGCCATGTTCCAGGAACTCATTGACAAGGCTCACGAAAAGGGTATCAAGATTATCCTCGACATCGTGCTCAACCACACCGGTAACTTCGGTGAGCAGACACTCTGCAAGGAGTTTGACCGTAATACCGACTTGGAAACTCAGGCACTCATCAATGCTTGTATGATTCCTAACGAGGAGAAGTTGGGTTCCGACTACCTTACAAGTGTCCCTTATGAGCAGTATCAGCGTCGTCTTGGCTTGTTGAAGAACGTCCGTGGTAAGAACGAGGATGTTCACAACTACTGGCACCACTTTGGTGACTTCAACTGGGACTTTCCTAACCGCTGGTGGGCTCAGATTGCAGGCGACTGTGTTGACCTGAATACCGAGAACGACTACGTAGCAGATTATCTCGTAAAGTGCTACGGCAGTTTCATCAAGATGGGTGTGGATGGTTTCCGTATCGATACATCCGGTCACATCTCACGTTTGACATTCTGCAAGCAGTTTATTCCTCAGTTTACAGCCCTCGGTAAGAAGTATGAGGACAAGCGATTGAACAAGGCACCTTTCTTCATGTATGGTGAGGTTTGCGCCCGTTACAGTGATGTCACATACCGTGGTCAGGATAACCTCTCTTGCTATTATTACACATGGCAGGCTCCAAAGGACTTGCTCGACAAATGGGATGGCAGCCAGTCTTACTGGGATACACAGGTACTCTTTGATAAAGCCAATGGCGGTACAGGTGTGGATGATCATCAGATGGCTCTCTGTGAGTCAGACAATGCCCCAACACCAACAAGCGACAATACCTTTATGGTGAATGGTAAGTGGCATGAGCCAGACTATTCTCAGGCAAGTGGTTTCAATGTGATCGACTTCCCATTGCACTACAACTTCGGTAATGCTGCCGCCGCATACGGTTTGGCAAAGTCAGGTGACAAGAGATATAATGATGCTACCTATAATGTGGTATATGTTGATAGCCACGACTACGGTCCTCAGCAAACCAACGACCAATTCCGTTTCTCTGGTGATGATGCTCAGTGGGCAGAGAATCTCTCTCTGATGTTTACCTTCCGTGGTATTCCATGTCTCTATTATGGTTCTGAGGTTGGTTTCCGTCGCGGTGCTCCGATTGACAGAGGTCCTCACGGTCCTCTTTCAGAAACTGGTCGTGCTTACTTCGGTGGTTACCTCACAGGTGATGTAACAGCCAAGGATTTCGGTGACTACAAGGCTACAGGCAATGTGGCTGCAACTTTGAATCATGATGTAGCTCAGCACCTCATCCGTCTGAACAAGATTCGTCAGGCTGTTCCTGCTTTGCGTAAGGGTCAGTGGACCGACGAGGGTTGTACTCCTGCTGATGGCGGTATCGCCTTCAAGCGTGCTTACAAGAATGACAGCTATGCACTCGTAGCCATCAATGGTGGTGCAACATTCACAGATTGCCCTGATGGTACTTATACCGACGTGGTAACAGGCAAGACTTACACTGGTTCTACTATCACCGTTGATGCTCCTGCTACTCAGGGTCAGCTCCGTGTTCTCGTGAAGGACTGGAAGGGCGGTCAGATAGGTGAGGATGGTCCTTTCATCTATAATGAGGCTCCTAAGTCTAAGTCAGAGGCTGATCAGGCTTATGATGGTCATGAGGAAGATGGTACAACATGGGTTGAGCCACAGACTAATGAGTTTGGTTTGAAGTTCTCTCAGAATGGTGGTACTTTCCGCACCAATACTGTTACTGTAGAGGTAAGTCTTAGCGGTAAGGCTACTGAAGGCTGGTTCCAGGTAGAAGGTCAGGACAAGGTAGAGTTGGCTCCTGGCGAGACCAAGACATTCACTATCGGTGAAGGTATGAACTTCAAGCAGACCAAGACTGTAACATGGTATGCTAAGAACGACAAGAGTGAGAAGAATGGTTCTGTATCCTTCACCAAGGTGGATCCTAACGCATCTATCACCGTATATGTAAAGGCAGACAATGCTCCAACTATCTATGCTTGGGTTCCTGGTACTCCAAAAAAGGAGTTGACAGGTGCATGGCACGGTAAGACCATGGATGGTCCTGAAGAGATTGGTGGTGTCAACTACTGGTACAAGACTTTCGATGGAGTAGAGAGCTTCAATGTGGTTCTGAATAATGGTAATGACAAGCAGTCAAGTGATATCACTGGTATCACAGGCGATATCTACTTGGAGTATGACGGTGGTTCAAATGTCAAGACGCTCGATGCTCCTGTCAACACAACAGCCAAGGTTACTCTGAGCCCTAATGGTGGTGACTTCGAGAAGACTATTTCTGTAACAGCTACCCTCAGCGACAATGCCAAGAGCGGTTGGTATAAGATTGGTAATGGTGAGCAGGTAGCTCTTACTCCTGGTAAGCCAGTTACCTTCACTCTCGGTGCTGACATGATGGAAGGCGAGAGCAAGACTGTAACTTGGAGCGCAACTAATGCAGAGGATAAGGCTAAGACTGGTACTGCTACCTTCAACAAGAAGGCTGAGGTTGTTATTCCTGCTCCAACTGGTATCTTCGCTTACTTCCTCGCTCCTTCAGACTGGACTGATGTTCACGCTTATGTTTGGACTGATGGTAGTGGCGAATATACTGGCGGATGGCCTGGTGTAGCTTGTACCAAGACTGGTGAGAAGAAGAACGGTTTGGATATTTGGATGTGGAAGTATGATGGTGATAAGACAGAACTTCCTGCCAAGATTATCTTCAACAATAATGGAAATGGTAACAACCAGACTGGTAATTTCGATTTCGTAAACGGTGCAGTCTATAACCGTGACGGTAAGACCAATGAGTCTATCTCAACAGGCATCAACCAGGTAGGTAGCAAGAAGGCTCCTGCTAAGTTGAAGATTTACTCTATCAATGGTGTGAAGGTAGCCGAGGTAGGTAGCATGGCAGATGCTGAGTACATCCTCGCTCCAGGTGTCTATGTTTGCAGTGGCAAGAAGTACGTTATCAAGTAATAAATTTCTTTTCTCTTTTAGATACGCAAGTTTTCAGATGAAAACTTGCGTATTTTTTTCGTATAATCGTTTGTGTTTGTTTATTTTACTTATTAATGCAATCGGTTGCACGGAAAAATGAGCAGAAGTTGCTTTATTTATTTGTTATCATCATTTATTATGATTAATTTTGTAAGTGGAATAAAATTTAACTAAATGTCTTAACTTAATTCAAAAATTTTTTATGAGAAAGTTCAAGAAGAAGCTCTTTGCAGCGATGCTGCTGCTTGCCTCGTCTAATGCGATGGCGACTGACAGCTTCACGGATAATCGTACAGATTTCCGAGATGAAAGTATTTACTTCATGATCACCACGCGTTTCTACGATGGAGATCCTAAAAACAATGTGCTCTGCTGGGACAACCAGGAAGCACAGAAGAGTACCAAGGACCCTTGTTGGCGAGGTGACTTCCAGGGTGTCATCGACAAGCTCGACTACATCAAGGCGTTAGGTTTCACTGCCATCTGGATTACTCCTGTCGTACAGAATGCGTCCGGTTATGACTACCACGGCTATCATGCTTCGGATTTCTCCAAGGTAGATTGCCGTTATCAGAGTGGTGACGGCAAAAAGAGTGGTGACGTGATGTTCCAGGAACTCATTGACAAGGCTCACGAAAAGGGTATCAAGATTATCCTCGATATCGTGCTCAACCACTCCGGTAACTTCGGTGAGGAGAAGCTCTGCAAGGAGTTCGACCGTGATACACGTCTTCGTAACCAGGCAGACATCAATGCTTGTATGATTCCTAATCCCGAAACATTAGGTAGTGACTATCCAAGTCTTTTGCCTGCTGCTCAGTATCAGCGTCGTCTTGCCCTGATGAAGAATACCGATGGTCAGAATCATGATCCACATAACTACTGGCACCATTTCGGTAACTTCAACTGGGATGAGCCAAACCGCTGGTGGGCTCAGATTGCAGGTGACTGTGTGGACCTCAATACAGAGAATAATACAGTGGCTGAATATCTTATCAACTGCTATGGCAATTTCATCAAGATGGGTGTCGATGGTTTCCGTATTGATACATCCGGTCACATCTCACGTCTTACCTTCTGCAAGCAGTTCATTCCTCAGTTTGCTGCCCTCGGTAAGCAGTATGAGAACAAGCGATTGAACAAGGCTCCATTCTTTATGTATGGTGAGGTTTGTTCCCGTTACAGTGGTGTGCAGTACCGTGGTCAGGACAATCTTTCACCTTATTATTATACATGGCAGGCTCCACAGAACTTGATGGATCAGTTTGATGGCAGCCAGTCATATTGGGACACTCAGGAAATCTATGACCGTGGTACAGGTTATGATGATAAGCTGATGCCTCTCTGCGAGAAAGATAAAGCGAATTCTCCAGAAAGCAATAATACCTTTATGCTGAATGGCGCATGGCATGAGCCAGATTATTCTCAGTCAAGCGGTTTCAATGTGATCGACTTCCCATTGCACTACAACTTCGGTAATGCTGCCACCGCATACCGTTTGGCTAAGACTGGTGATATGAAATATAATGACGCTACCTATAATGTGGTATATGTTGACAGTCACGACTATGGTCCTGGGTCAGGGTCTCGTTTTGGCGGCTCAGACGCTCAGTGGGCAGAGAATCTCTCTCTGATGTTCACCTTCCGTGGAATCCCATGTCTCTATTATGGTTCTGAGGTAGGTTTCCGTCGCGATGTTGTGATTGACAGAGGTCCTAATGGTCCTCTTTCTGAAACTGGTCGTGCTTACTTCGGTGGTTATATCACAGGTGATGTAGAAGCATCAGACTTCGGTGAATACAAGGCTTCTGGTAATGTGGCTGCCTCATTGAATCATGATGTCGCTCAGCACCTCATCCGTCTGAACAAGATTCGTCAGGCTGTTCCTGCTCTCCGTAAGGGTCAGTGGACTGACGATGGTTGTACTCCTGCCAAGGGTGGTTTCGCCTTCAAGCGTGCTTATAAGGACAGTTATGCACTCGTAGCCCTCAATGGTGGTGCTACTTTCACAGATTGCCCAGCTGGTACTTATACAGACTTGGTAACAGGCAAGACTTACACAGGTTCTACTATCACTGTTGATGCTCCTAATACTCAGGGTCAGGTTCGCGTACTCGTGAAAGACTGGACTGGCGGAAAGCTCATTGATGATGGTGCTTTCATCTACGATACTGCAGCTCAGCATAAGGGTGATCAGACCTATGATGGCAATGAAGAGGCTGGTACAACTTGGGTTGACGAGGCTCCTCTTATGCCAGTAAGCGTTTCTCTTTCTCCAGCTGGCGGAAATTTCCGTACCAATACGGTAACTGTTACCGCTGAGGTCTCAGAAGATGCTACGTCTGCTTGGTATCAGATAGAGGGACAGGACAAGGTAGATTTGACCCCTGGTAAGCCTGTTACCTTCACTATCGGTGATGACATGAACTTCAAGGATACCAAGACAGTGACTTGGAGTGTAACAAGCTCTGAAGGCAAGGAGAAGACTGGTAAGGTAACATATACTAAGGTTGATCCTAACGCATCTATCGTGGTCATGGTGAAGGCTGACAAGGCTCCTTACATCCACGCTTGGACAACAGGTGTTGACGGTAAGAATCTGACAGGTGCATGGCCTGGTAAGGTGATGAAAGGTCCTGAGGAGATTGATGGTGCTAAATACTGGACTTATGATTTCGATAACGTTGAGAGCTTCAATGTAATATTGAATAATGGTAGCGGTGATCAGTCTGGTAACATCACTGGTATTACAAGTGATACCTACTTGGAATATGACGGTCGTAAAAATGCCAAGAAGATTTCTGCTCCAGCAAATTTGACAACTGCTGCTAAGGTGGCTTTCAGCCCTAATGGTGGTGAATTTGACAAGTCAATCACTGTAACTGCTACGCTGAGCAGCAATGCTAAGAGCGGTTGGTATAAGATTGGTGATGGTGCGCAGGTAAATCTGACTCCTGGTAAGGCTGCTACATTCACACTCGGTGCTGACATGATGGAAGGCGAGAGCAAGACTGTAACTTGGAGTGCAACCAATGCTGATGGTACAACCAAGACAGGTTCTTCAACCTTCAACAAGATTAAAGAGGTTGTAATTCCTACTCCAACAGGTATCTTCGCTTACTTCCTCGCTCCTTCAGATTGGAATCAGGTAGATAGCTGGGCTTGGAATAATACAGACAACTTTACCGGTGGTAACTGGCCAGGTGTAAGCTGTACCAAGACTAACATGAAGAAGAATGGTCTTGATGTTTGGATGTGGAAGTATGATGGCGATTTGACAACTGCTCCTACCATGATCATCTTCAACAACGGCGGTGGTCAGCAGACAAAGGATTTGAAATTCGAAAACGGTGCAGTTTATAACCTTGCCGGTAAGACCAATGAGTCTGTCTCAACAGGCATCAACCGGGTAGGTAGCAAGAAGGCTCCTGCTAAGTTGAAGATTTACTCTATCAATGGTGTGAAGGTAGCCGAGGTAGGTAGCATGGCAGATGCTGAGTACATCCTCGCTCCAGGTGTCTATGTTTGCGGTGGCAAGAAGTACGTCATCAAATAATCATCTAATACTCTCTTTTGAATACGCAAGTTTTCGGCTGAAAACTTGCGTATTTTTGTATGCAATCGTTTGTATGAATTTATTTTACTTGTAAATGCAATCGTTTGCATATAAAAAAGAGCGAATATAGGCTTGTTTGTTTGCAATTCCAACGTTTTCTGATTAATTTTGCACACAAATAATTTTCAACTAAATATCTTAACTTAATATTTTTTTTATGAGAAAGTTTAAGAAGAAGCTCTTTGCAGCGATGCTGCTGCTTCTTGCCTCGTCTAATGCGATGGCGACTGACAACTTCACGGTTAATCGTACAGATTTCCGCGATGAAAGTATCTACTTCATGATGACTACTCGTTTCTACGATGGTGATCCAAGTAACAACGTGCTCTGCTGGGACAACCAGGAAGCTCAGAAGAGTACCAAGGACCCTTGCTGGCGAGGTGACTTCCAGGGTGTGATCGACAAGCTTGACTATATCAAGGCGCTTGGTTTCACAGCTATCTGGATTACGCCAGTAGTGCAGAACGCATCCGGTTATGACTACCACGGCTATCATGCTTCGGATTTCTCTAAAGTAGACTGCCGCTATCAGAGTGGTGACGGCAAAAAGAGTGGTGACGTGATGTTCCAGGAGCTCATCGACAAAGCTCACGCCAAGGGTATCAAGATTATCCTCGATATCGTGCTCAACCACACCGGTAACTTCGGTGAGGAGCATTTTTGCAAGGAGTTCGACCGTGATACTCGTCTTCGTAACCAGGCAGACATCAATGCTTGTATGATTCCTAATTTGGAAACATTGGGTAGTGACTATCCAGGTCTTCAGCCTGGTTATCAGTATCAGCGTCGTCTTGCCATGATGAAGAATACCGATGGTCAGAATCATGATACTCACAACTACTGGCACCATTTCGGTAACTTCAACTGGGACTTACCTAATCGTTGGTGGGCTCAGATTGCAGGCGACTGTGTGGACCTCAATACTGAGAATAATACAGTGGCTGATTATCTTGTCAAATGCTATGGCAATTTCATCAAGATGGGTGTCGATGGTTTCCGTATTGATACATCCGGTCACATCTCACGTCTTACCTTCTGCAAGCAGTTCATTCCTCAGTTTGCTGCCCTCGGTAAGCAGTACGAGGACAAGCGATTGAATAAGGCTCCATTCTTCATGTATGGTGAGGTTTGTGCCCGTTTCGGTGGTGTGCAGTACCGTGGTCAGGACAACCTTTCACCTTATTATTATACATGGAAGGCTCCACAGAATCTGATGGATAGCTTTGATGGCAGTCAGACATACTGGGATACTCAGGAAATCTATGACAGTGGTACAGGTTATGATGCTAAGCTGATGCCTCTCTGCGAGAAGGATAATGCGGATTCTCCTGAAAGCAACAATACCTTTATGCTGAATGGTGCATGGCATGAGCCAGACTATTCTCAGTCAAGTGGATTTAATGTGATTGACTTCCCATTGCACTACAACTTCTCTAATGCAGGAAGTGCATACGGCTTGGCTAAGTCTGGTGATATGAAATACAATGATGCTACTTTCAATGTGGTATATGTAGATAGTCATGACTACGGTCCTCAGCCAAGTGATGGTATCCGTTTCTCTGGTAGTGATGCTCAGTGGGCTGAGAATCTCTCTCTGATGTTTACCTTCCGTGGAATCCCATGTCTCTATTATGGTTCTGAGGTAGGTTTCCGTCATGGTTCTGTGATTGACAAAGGTCCTAATGGTCATCTTTCTAACACTGGTCGTGCTTACTACGGTGGTTATATCACAGGTGATGTAGAAGCATCAGACTTCGGGGAATACAAGGCTTCTGGTAACGTGGATGCTACATTGAATCATGATTTGGCTCAGCACCTCATCCGTCTGAACAAGATTCGTCAGGCTGTTCCTGCTCTCCGTAAGGGTCAGTGGACAGACGAGGGTTGTGCTGCTAACGGCGGTATCGCCTTCAAGCGTGCTTACAAGGACAGTTATGCACTCGTAGCCCTCAATGGTGGTGCTACCTTCACAGATTGCCCAGCTGGTACTTATACAGACTTGGTAACAGGCAAGACTTACACAGGTTCTACTATCACCGTTGATGCTCCTAAGAATCAGGGTCAGGTTCGCGTACTCGTGAAAGACTGGACTGGTGGTAAGCTCATTGATGATGGTGCTTTCATCTATGCTTCTGCTGCTCAGCATAAGAGTGGTCAGACCTATGATGGCAATGAAGAGGCTGGTACAACTTGGGTTGACGAGGCTCCACTTCAGCCTGTAAGCGTTTCTCTTTCTCCAGCTGGTGGTACTTTCCGTACCAATACGGTAACTGTTACCGCTACACTCTCTGAAGACGCTGCGTCTGGTTGGTACCAGATAGAGGGACAGGATAAGGTAGATTTGACTCCTGGTCAGGCTGCCACCTTCACTATCGGTGATGGCATGAACTTCAAGGACAGCAAGACTGTGACTTGGAGTGCTACAAGCTCTGAAGGCAAGGAGAAGACAGAAAAGGTTACTTATACCAAGGTTGATCCTAACGCATCTATCGTGGTCATGGTGAAGGCTGATAAGGCTCCTTACATCCACGCTTGGACAACAGGTGCAGACGCTAAGATTTTGACAGGTGCATGGCCTGGTAAGGTAATGAACGGTCCTGAGGAGATTGATGGTGCTAAATACTGGACTTATGATGTCGATAACGTTGAGAGCTTCAATATAGTATTGAATAATGGTAGCGGTGCTCAGTCTGGTGACATCACTGGTATTACAGGCGATATCTACTTGGAATACGATGGTGGTTCAAGTGCCAAGAAGATTTCTGCTCCAGCAAATTCGACAACTGCTGCTAAGGTGGCTTTCAGCCCTAACGGTGGTGAATTTGAGAAGACAATCACTGTAACTGCAACGCTGAGCAGCAATGCTAAGAGCGGTTGGTATAAGATCGGTGATGGCGAGCAGGTGGCTCTTACTCCTGGTAAGGCTGCTACATTCACACTCGGTGCTGACATGATGGAAGGCGAGAGCAAAACTGTAACTTGGAGCGCAACTAATGCTGACAATGAAACCAAGACTGGTTCTGCAACCTTCAACAAGATTAAAGAGGTAGTTGTTCCTACTCCAACAGGTATCTTCGCTTACTTCCTCGCTCCTTCAGACTGGAGTCAGGTAGACTGCTGGGCTTGGAATGATTCAGAAAACTTTACCGGTGGTAACTGGCCTGGTGTAGCATGTACCAAGATCGGTGTGAAGAAGAATGGTCTGGATGTCTGGATGTGGAAGTATGATGGCGATTTGACAACTGCTCCTTCTAAGATCATCTTCAACAACGGTAGTAATGCTCAGCAGACAGCCAACTTGGATTTCGAAAACGGTGCAGTTTATAACTTTGCCGGTAAGACCAATGAGTCTGTCTCAACAGGTATCAACCAGGTAGGTAGCAAGAAGGCTCCTGCTAAGTTGAAGATTTACTCTATCAATGGTGTGAAGGTAGCCGAAGTAAACAAGGTTTCTGATGCAGAATACGTTCTGGCTCCAGGTATGTATATCTACAATGGCAAGAAGTTTGTTATCAAATAAACTTACCGCTACTTTGGGACTTAAACAAGCACTTCCCCTGCTCTGTAAGCGGGTAGTGTGAGTTTGTCCCCGTGCGGTTAGCAGTTTATGTACATAATATCCTCTGAATGAGGCTGAATTTTGCAAATATCCGTTTTGCGAAATTCAGCCTCTTTTTCTTTGTTGTTGCGAAATCGATTGCACAGAAGAAACAATAGAAAAGTGAATTATCTTATAGTATTTATAAAAAGAATTCGTAATTTTGCGGTGTAATTATTCAACTATTCAATTTTAAACTTAACAATTTCATTATGAAAAAACTTGCCGCAAAATTATGGGCGGTTCTTATGCTCATTCTAATCTCGATGCAATCGATGGCGACAGATGTCTTCACATCTAATCGTACCGACTTCCGAGACGAAAGTATCTATTTCATGATCACCACGCGTTTCTACGATGGAGATCCTAAAAACAATGTGCTCTGCTGGGACAATCAGGCAGCGCAGATTGAAACAAAAGACCCTTGCTGGCGAGGCGACTTCCAGGGCGTCATCGACAAACTCGACTACATCAAGGCGCTTGGTTTCACTGCCATCTGGATTACTCCTGTCGTACAGAACGCATCTGGTTATGACTACCACGGCTATCATGCCATGGATTTCCAGCATGTTGACTGCCGCTATCAGAGCAGTGATGGCAGCAAGAGTGGTGACGTGATGTTTCAGGAACTCATCGACAAGGCGCACGCCAAGGGTATCAAGATTATCCTCGATATCGTGCTCAACCATACAGGTAACTTCGGTGAGGAGAAGCTCTGCAAGCTGTTCGATCGTAACACACAACTTCGCAACCAAGCTTACATCGATGCTTGTATGACCCCTACAGAAACTTTGGGTAGTGACTACCTGACCATCCTTCCAAAAGATCAATACCACCGTCGTCTTACCATGATGAAGAATATGGATGGTCAGAACCGTGATATTCACAACTACTGGCACCATTACGGTCAGTTCGGTTGGGATGATCCATCCCGTTGGTGGGGTCAGATTGCTGGTGACTGTGTTGACCTCAATACAGAGAACGACGAGGTAGCTAAGTATCTCGTAGATTGCTATGGTCAGTTCATCAAGATGGGTGTGGATGGTTTCCGTATCGATACATCTGGTCACATCTCACAGGGCAGACGCATTAAATATTTTATTCGTTAACATCTGCGTTGTGCAGTTGTAACTTACTGAATATTAACATTA
>NZ_QSAV01000033.1:0-42448 GCF_003465495.1 Segatella copri
TTAACCATCCTAAAGGTGACAACTTTTTCACGTATAAGACATTTTGCGGTAAAAATATAGCAATTTCTTTGGTAAATTGCGGTGTTTTTACCGCAATTTTTGTATATTTGCAGCCGTAAACATCAAATAAGGAAAGAAATATGGAATTTTTGAAGCAACTTTCAGACAATCTTATCAAGCGTACCGATACTCGATACCTACGATATATGTATCATCAGATTCCTTGGTCGAATCGGATGACGGCTCTTGTTGGACCTCGTGGAGTCGGCAAGACAACACTTCTTTTGCAGTATATCAAATTGAATCTTCAGATGAAAGACACACTCTACGTGAGTGCGGAATCCATCTATTTCGCTAATCATACTCTCTTTGAAACAGCAATGAAGTTTAGCCAACTTGGAGGCAAGCATCTTTTTATCGATGAAATACATAAATATAAGGGATGGGCTACAGAACTTAAAATGATATACGATAATCTGCCAACCTTGCAAGTGGTATTTACCGGTTCTTCTGTGCTTGATATTTATAAAGGTACAGCAGATTTAAGTCGACGAGTACTGGTCTTTACGATGCAAGGTTTGTCTTTTCGCGAATACATCGGTATGGAAAAGGGCCTAGATATTCCTGTTTCTACATTGAAACAAATCGTAAACAATGAAGTTGTGTTGCCTGAGGAGATTGAGCATCCGTTGGCATTGTTTAATGAATATTTGCGCAAGGGCTACTATCCTTTTTCTAAGGATGAGGGCTATAGGATGCGACTGAATCAAGTGGTGAGTATGACTTTGGAGACGGATATACCACAATATGCCAATTATACGGTGATGGTGTCTAGAAAATTGAAGGAACTGATGCAGGTAATAGCTGATAGTGTGCCTTTCAAGCCAAACATGAGTACCATTGCTACAACTATCAAGGTAGATCGCAATAACCTGCCCGATTACTTCGAACTTATGGAGCGTGCAGGTTTGATAGCCCAACTTCACGAGTCCACAGGAGGTGTGCGTGGTTTGGGTAAGGTAGAAAAGGTGTATCTTGATAATACCAACCTCTCCTTTGCTCTCTCTTCTTCGGTGCCTGATATTGGCAATCAGCGAGAGACTTTCTTTTTTAATCAGATGCGTGTGAATCATGCTGTCTTCAATTCTCCAATTTCTGATTTTCTGATAGAAGACAAGACATTTGAAATTGGTGGTAAAAAGAAAGGTCAGAAGCAGATTTCTGAGGCTAAAGAAGGATATGTTGTGAAGGATGATATAGAGACAGGCATGGGCAATGTTATTCCTCTCTGGGCTTTTGGTATGAACTATTAGACAATTATAAGTAAATGAAGAAATCTATTCTTATCGCTTGTCTGGGACTGGTAAGTCTGGGCTTGCAAGCACAGAGCATTTCGCTCGCTGGTGAATGGAATGTGGAGTTGGGAAAGAGCGGTAGTGCTTTTGCCAAGAGTAAGCGTGCCTCGCAGGGTGAGATGAAGCGTGCCATTCTTCCCGGTACCATCGATACGAACCATCTGGGATTCGCTCCGAAAGATACGATGGAAACAACGCATCTTACGAGACTCTATGCCTATAAAGGAGCTGCAAGATATTCCAGAACCATCAATATTCCGAAGGATTGGAAGAAGAAGCCTGTAGAACTCTTCCTGGAGCGTACCCGACCGACATGGGTGTATGTGGATGGAGAACTGGTGGATTCCTGCAACTTCATCTCTACTCCCCAGCGCTATCTTCTGCCAAAGAAGGTGAAGCCGGGCAAGCATCTTCTGGAAATCGTGGTGGATAATGGAAGAGGTGTGCCTGATCAGGTTTACGGTTCCAGCCATGCTTATACGGAAGATACGCAGACCAACTGGAATGGAATTATCGGAAGGATTGAACTCCAGCTACCCAGCTCTGTAGAGAGCAAATCTGCAGAAACTCTAACAGGAGCAATCCCTAGCCGTTCTGTAGCTTCTCCTTCCGCCCTTCAGATGCCTGATTTCGCCAAGGATTTTCATATCAAGGACGCCCATTTCTACGCCAATGGTCATAGGATATTCCTCCGTGGCAAGCACGATGCGGCTGTATGGCCGCTGACGGGACATGTGGAAATGGGCGTGGAAGGCTGGATGAAGTATCTCGGAACCTGCAAGGAGTATGGAATCAACCATGTGCGCTTTCATTCCTGGTGCCCACCGGAGGCAGCTTTCGTGGCAGCGGACAACCTGGGAATCTATCTCCAGCCGGAACTTCCTTTCTGGGGTTCTTTTGATAAGAAGGATGAAAGGCTGATGGCGTTCCTGCATCAGGAAGGCGAGAACATCCTCAGAGAATATGGTCATCATCCATCTTTCAGAATGATGGCGTTGGGTAATGAACTCTGGGGCGACATCGACAAGATGAAGGAGTTTGTGGATGATTTCCGCAAGATTGCGCCCGATAAATACTATACCTTCGGAAGCAATTACTATCTCGGTTATCAGGGAATAAAAGAAGGAATAGATTACTTCACCACTTGCCGCATCGGAGGCGAGGGATGGGGCAAATACAATACCCATACCCGTGGTTCCTTCTCGTTTGCCGATGCCTACGATGGAGGAATGATCAATCATTTCCATCCTAATTCTACGATGAACTTTGATGAGGCTTGCGATAAGGCAGGAATCCCTATCATCTCTCACGAAACAGGTCAGTTTCAGACCTATCCTGACTATCGGGAAATAAAGAAATACACCGGAGTGCTTCATCCTTATAACTTCGAGGTGTTCCGCCGCAGGCTGGCTGCTGCCGGAATGCTCTCGCAGGCAGATTATTTCCACAAGGCTTCGGGCTTATGGAGCGTGAAACTCTATAAAGCCGATATAGAGATGGATTTGAGAACCCGGAATATGGCGGGCTTCCAACTGCTCGATATTCAGGATTATCCCGGTCAGGGAAGTGCTTTCGTAGGCATCCTCGATGCGTTTATGGAGAGTAAGGGAATCACTACGCCCGAGGAATGGCGCCAGTGGTGCTCGCCTGTGGTTCCTCTGCTGGAAATGAAGAAGTTCTGCTTCGAGAATGGTGAGAAGATTCAGGCTAAGGTTAAGGTTGCCAATTATGGCGGTTCTTCGCTGAAGGGCAAGAAACTGAAATGGCATCTGGCTGCCGAGAACGGATTGTTCTGTATGGATGATGGAACTTACAGCACCAAGGATGGTGAAGTGAGAAAGAATGTGAGCGACTTGATGGCTGAGGATGAGGGAGTATTGAACATCTTTTCATACGATGAAGGTTTGGTGGATGTGGGTGAACTGAATGGTGTTTTCCACGTACAGAAACCTACCAAGCTGCTTCTTACATTAAACATTGAAGGAACAGAGGCGAGAAACTCCTACGAACTTTGGATTTATCCGAAGAAGGCTTTGGAAAAGAAGGGCGTTATCATAGCCAAGGATTTGAATGATGAAGTGGTGAAAGTCTTGGAACATGGCGGAAAGGTGCTTTGGATGCCTACGGCTTCCAGCCATTTTGTGGCTGCCGATGATACGCTTTCGCAGGCAGATAATGCTACTCCTTATACTGTTGGCGGACTCTTCCAGACCGATTACTGGAATTATCGCATGTTCAAGACCATCTGCGAGAACAACAAGAAGAAAGTTTCTCCAGGAACCTTGGGCATTCTGACGAATCCGGAACATCCGATATTCAAGGGATTCCCTACGGAGATGCACACCAACTGGCAATGGTTCCCAGTTATCAAGGAATCGCATCCGCTGGTGCTTGACAACTTCGACAAGGATTATCGCCCGATTGTTCAGGTGATAGATAATATCGAGCGGAATCATAAGTTGGGTTTGGTGATGGAATGGAAGGTGGGAGCCGGAAAGCTTCTCGTCTGCATGAGCGATTTGGAAAAGGCTTCGAAATATCCGGAAGGCAAGGCTTTCTATCAGAGTATAATTGATTACATGCGCTCTGCTTCTTTCAATCCATCTTCTGAAATAATGGTGGATGAATTGAAGAAGAAACTTGCCGAGAAGCCTCGTCAGGTTTCATTGAAGGAGCTGAATAATATCTCGCAGTATTAATTGGAATTCTGTAGGTTGCGAATCTGTAAGATAAAAATAAACTGAAAATCAGCAAGATAACAAGAATAGAAAGACTAAATAAAACAAGAGCGGAAAGCCAGGAGTTAACAGGTTAACAGTTAACAGCTGATTTTCCGCTCTTTTTATATCATCCTGAGACTAATCTTTATTCCAGGATAAACCTTTATATCATCTCTGTTGATTCTGAGATAGGATTTACTTCGCATTGATTTCCTTCAAGAGGCGGTCTGCGTGTCCCCACTTATCCATCAGGTAGAGCACATAGCGAATATCTACACCGATGCAGCGAGCCAGGCGCTTGTCGAAGTTGATGTCAGAGCTGAGGCTGTCCCAGTTGCCATCGAAGGCAAGACCAATCAACTCACCCTTACCGTTGAACATAGGGCTACCAGAGTTACCACCGGTAATATCGTTGTTGGTGAGGAAGCAGAGCTGCATCTTGCCAGTCGTCTTATCCTGATACTTGCCGAAATCCTTCTCAGAGAGAAGCTCGTGCATGATAGGCTCAGCGTAGTAATCGATTACCTTATCGCCCAGCTTCATCTTCTCAACGAGGCTCTCGGCTGTGGTATAATAGCCTGATGGCTTGCCACCGAGGTCGAAACCGCCTACCTGACCGTAGCTCAATCGCATGGTGAAGTTGGCGTCGCTGTAGTGAGGCATGTCTTCCTCCATACGGAGCTTGGCAGCACAGAGATACTTCTCCTGCTCAGCGATGCTGTCGTTGATGCTGCCCATCTGAGCAGCGAAATCTGCAAATACATCGTTCAGATCCATACCGAAGCTTACGCCTGGATCCTTCTCATATCCCTTCTTGTTGAAATAGAGCTTGGCGCCCTTCTTCATGATGAGCGACTTCTCCCAGAGATAATCCACATACTTGGCGTAGTTGCCGCCAAACTCAGCGTCGATGGTCTTGTAGAACTTAGGCAACCACTTGGCATCTACGTGCTCCTTGTAGTTCTTCAGAAGGGTAGCGAGCACTTCCTTATCGAGCGCCATATCCCATTCTGCAGAGTTATCTTCAAACTCATGATACTGTTTCTTCTTGTTCTTCTCAGGACCCTTCACCTCCATGTCAGTCTGGAGCTTGATGGCACGGGTAGAGAACTCGATGTTGCTTCTTCTTGTGAAAGATTCAGCGAAGTTGGTCCAGGCGTATTTCACGTCTGCGCTCTCCTTGTAGAGCTTGGCGAGCTTGTCGAAATCTACCTTGTGGGCGAGGTCGTTGGCAGCCTTGGCTGTATCCTGCCAAGCACGGAGACGGGTTTCGTACTCACGCTTCAGATTCACGATGCCGATAGAGTCGATACACTTGTTCATACCGATGGCATTCTTCCAGTAGTTGGAAGAGCTGGCGTACTTGCTGTCGTACTTGATGCGGACAGCCTCGTCGGCACGCATGTGCTTCTGCATCACCTCCTGCTTTACGCCACGAACCTGGGCACGAGGAGCATTCTCAGCATCGCGCATGGTCTGGATTCCGTAGCTTGAAAGATAGCGCTCTGTGCTGCCTGGGTAACCCATGGTCATCGCATAGTCGCCATCCTTATAACCCTGGAGAGAAACCTGTGCCCAACGCTTTGGCTTGTAAGGCACATTATCCTTACTGTAGGCAGCAGGACCATTGGTCTTAGGGTCGGCATAGATGCGGAATACAGAGAAGTCGCAGGTCTGGCGAGGCCACATCCAGTTGTCTGTATCGCCACCAAATTTACCCATAGACTTTGGTACGGTGAAAACCAGGCGTAGGTCGGTGAAGTCGCGGTAAGTAGTAGCATACCACTTGTTGCCCTCGTAGAAAGGCTGAACGGTGATATGGAGGGTAGAATCGTTCTTCTTCGCCTCTTTAGTCATCTCGTTCTCCAGAGAATCGATGAGTTCATCGCGCTTCTTGTTGTCGAGTTTCTCGTATCCGAGGCTCATCACCTTATCGGTTACATCCTTCTGTTCAACCATAAAGCTGACGAACATATTCTCGTTAGGCAATTCCTCTGCGTAAGATTTAGCAAAGAAACCATTGAGCATATAGTCGTGCTCCACGGTAGAGTGGCTTCTGATAGCCTCGAAACCGCAATGGTGGTTGGTAAATACCAAACCGTCTGGAGAAACGACTACGCCTGAGCAATAGCCCGAGAAGTTAACCACAGCATTCTTCAAGGCGTTCTCGCCGTTGTAGAGCTGGTCGTAAGTCATACTGAAGCCTTCGCGCTGCATCATCTCATACACAGCTTTAGGCAAGTTGTAAATTGTCCACATTCCCTCGTCAGCGTGAGCGGTGTTGATTCCGCAGAACGCCATGATAGAGGCGATAAGGACCGTTGCTTTTTTCTTCATTACTTGTTTTTGTTTTCTATTTTTATTATGATGTTATTTATTCTTTTTCTCATACCATTCTTTCCAAGTCTTTGCCAGCTCTGTCATCCGATATTGCTGGCGTGGATGTCTTGGGGTGTTTGGATATTTCATCTCCAAGGCTCCTTCGGCTAGGGCTGGGGTAATGTATTCCTTTCTAAATCTGGTTCTGTTCTTTAATCCAAACAGGTTCATTATATCGCCGATGGATAGATAATCTTTATTTATACGTATTATGAGTTCTTCTACTTGGGACGAACTTGGGACGAACTTGGGACAAGCTTGGGACATTTTCTTCTCCTTCTTTATTTATGAAGTTGTTTTTCTGTCCACTTCCTGTTTGAGAATTTAAGTTCGGCTGCTCTTTCCAATCATCAGTCGGCCGGATATGTAAATATCTGTTCTTGAGAACCCAACCATCTTTTAGAAGTAAGTTCCTGAAGAAACGAACCAGGTAGATAGGAGAGTAATCTATGCCTTTCTGAATGTTGCGATAGTTGGCACGAACCAGGGCATTGCGGAAATACCAGGAGTGTTTGGCAAACATTTCGTTGTTCCCGCAAGCGCTTGAATTGAGCTAAGCACTCCTCCAGCGAAAGCGGATGCTCTCGCCAATAAGCCATGCTTTTTTGCATTTGGGCATTGACTTTCTTGTGATAATCGTTCAGTTGTATCTCCATCCATTTATGTATTATATTGTTAGAATATTACGTTTGCAAAGTTACTACTATTTCCCGAATTTTCCAAGGCTTCGCTTGATTTTCTTTATAATTTGCCTTTTTGCCGATAACATTCCTGGTGATAGAACCTCCTGTTCCAGCATATCCAGAGCCATTCTTAACTCTTCGAGGAGTTCGGGATAGTACTTCATCTGCTCGTAGGCGAGCTTCATGCAGTAGCAGCGGATGGCGTAGGGTTGGGAACAGGCAGTAATCTTGGCGATGCAGAAATCGATGAAATCGGAACGGAGTGATTCTTCCTCGAAAGGCTGACGGAGAAGAAGATGGAGCATCAGGCGGCGCTTGGTCTCATTCTTCTCTACGAGAACCCTATTTATCAAGTCATCGTGCTTCTGAAAGAGCCATAGGTTGTTAGCTTCATCGAAATGGGTTAAAGCCCAAAGTGCATTGAACGATACGCGGTCGTTTTCATCAAAGGTGAGCTGGTAAAGTTCTTCCTTCCGGTGGTCGTTCTCCTTTCCTTGTGTCATGATGCATATCTTGTTGATATCGTTCATACAGATTTTGTCTTGTAGTATCTTTCTCATGCTCTTTATTTTTTATGAGGGAATAATCGTTGCAAAGATATACTTTTATGAGGGAATAACGAAAAGGAAGATTACTTTTTTTGAGAATTCTCGGACTATTTCTTGTTTTTGAGGTATAGAATGGGAGAAAAAGTCAAGTTGAACAATCGATGGATTCATAGTTGTACGTCTAAAGGTTTATAGTTGTACAACTGAAGGGAGTGTAGTTGTACAACTAAAAGGTGTACAGTCGTACAACTAAAGGGGGTATTGTTGTACGATTAAAAGGTGTTGTCACTAGGCTCGGCAGACCTGCTGACTGCAGTGAGCAGACCTGCTGACTAGGCTCAGCAGAGCTGCTGAGCCTAGTGGCAACTTTCCAGAAGCAGTCTCCTTGAACTCCATATTCTATCTCTTTGAACCTGATCAGACGCCTTCTTTCACTTGCGCAGTCATATTCTTCAGCTTACGGAGCCGTATCCTTCAGCTTGCATAGTCATATCCTTCAAAATACTCAGTCGTCTCGTTTCGTTTACTCAGCCGTTTGCTTTAGCTCTTACAGGGCGCCTTGCTGGCTGCTATTATATCCTGGGTATTGCTCGGGACCAGGAACATTGGGTCCTTTTGTCTATTCTTGAACCGCATGCGAAGGTTCTGTATAATATAAACAAAAGAAGTCCGTGGACTTACACATTGTCCACGGACTTCTTGGAATATAATCTCAATGATTGGAATCTCTTACTTTCTAAAGAACTTACCCACCACTGGCAAACTCTTCAATGGGAAATCCTTCTTCACGAGATAAGCGGCGAAGATGAGGATGAGCACCGTATTGATGAGGCAGGCGATTCCACTGGAGAAGTATTTGTTAGCCTCGGTCATTCCGGCGAAGAGGATGAGGGCGAGAACCACATAAATCATAATCTCCTTCACCGGATAGTTGATAGGATACTTCTTCTGACCCACGAAGTAGGAGAGAAGCATCGCCGTTCCATATCCTGCAAATCCAGCCCAAGCACAGGCGATGTAACCATAGACTGGTACGAAGATAACGTTGATGGCTATCAATACCAGACAGCCGATGCCTGAGAAGTAAGCACCCCAGATGGTCTTGTCGATGAGCTTGTACCAGAAACTGAGGTTGAAATATACTCCCATCATGATTTCGGCAGCCATTACGATAGGCACTACCTTCAAACCATCCCAGTAGTCGCGACCTATGATGTGGCGCAATACATCCAGATAGCCTACCACCACCAGGAAAGCCAAGAGGGTGAAGATGACGAAATACTTCATCGCCGAAGCGTAAGTCTGGCGGTTGTCCTTATCCTTCGCCTTGCCGAAAACGAACGGCTCGTAAGCATAGCGGAATGCCTGGGTAATCATCGCCATGATCATCGCAATCTTGCTGGCTGCTCCGTAGATTCCGAGCTGTGCATGCGCATCGCCCTTCTCATAGATGTAAGGGAAGAGAATCTTGTCGGCTGTCTGGTTCAGAATACCGGCAATACCGAGCACGAGGATTGGCCAGCTGTAGCCCATCATCTTCCTGACGAGCACCTTACATTCGCTCCAGGAGCATTTCTCGCCCATTAATCCTTCCTTCAGTTCCTTGTAGAAACAGAAGGTGATGGAGGCGGTACAAACCAGGTTGATGTAGAAAGCATAACCCACATCGTGACCATCCATGATGACGTAGTAAACCAGGTTGAGCGCAATGTTCAGACCGATGAAGAGCAACTTGAAGGCAGCAAACTTCAGTGGGCGCTTCTTGTATCTGAGGTAAGCGAACGGAATGCACTGGAAGGCATCAATAGCCACGGTTACGAACATGGTCCATACATAAGCCGGATGGTCGGCGTAGCCCATCGCATCGCTCAAAGGCGTGATGAAGAGGAATACCAGGGCGATGAAGAGTAGGGAAGTGAAGCCCACCATGCTCAATACCGTGTGATAAACCTTTTCTGAGTTTTCTCCCTCCTTGTTGACAAAACGGAAGAAGGTGGTCTCCATTCCGTAGGTCAGGATAACGAGGAGTAACGCCGTATAGGCGTACATGTTGGTGATGACACCATAACCACCACTTGCGGCGCTGATCTTAGCCGTATAGAGTGGTACAAGCAGATAGTTGAGGAATCTGCCGATGATACTGCTCAAACCATAGATGGCGGTATCCTTTGCTAAACTTTTGAGGTTTGCCATATTAATTTGTTTTTTATTATCCGAAGAATAAATATGCTATAGTGATTGCTGCGATGACTCCAGCCAAATCGGCAAGCAAGCCGCAAGCCACGGCGTGACGGGTATTCCTGATGCTTACGCTTCCGAAATATACTGCCAATATATAGAAGGTGGTATCGGTGGAACCCTGGAAGATGCAGCTCAATCTGCCTACAAACGAATCAGGACCATAGTTCTTCATCGCCTCCAGCATCATGCCTCGTGCACCACTTCCCGACAGCGGTTTTATGATGGCGGTAGGTAGGGCACCTACGAAATCGGCATTCAAGCCGCATTGTTCTACCGACCACGAAATGCCTTGAATCACCATATCCATCGCTCCCGAAGCACGGAACACGCCGATGCCCACAAGGATAGCTACGAGATAAGGGATAATCTTCACCGCAGTAGTAAAACCTTCCTTTGCTCCCTCGATAAATGCATCATAAACATTCACTTTCTTCCAGAAACCAGCCAGGATGAAGCAGAGGATGATGCCCAGGAGAATCATGTTAGAAGCCAAGGTGGTAACCGTGTTCATCGTATCCTTGTCCATCTGTCCGAATCCCCAGATGATGATGCCTACGAAGGCGCACATTCCCAACAGAGTAGCGAGCAATACCGGCTGCAGGATGTTGATGCGCTGCCAGAGCGAAGTGATGATGATTCCGGCAAGCGTAGCCACGAGCGTAGCCATCAGGATAGGGATGAAGACATCCGTAGGCTGGGCTGCTCCATAGGAGGCACGGAAGGCGAGGATGGTGGTAGGGATGATGGTGAGTCCTGAGGTGTTCAGAACCAGGAACATGATCATCGGGTTCGTCGCCGTATCCTTCTTCGTGTTGAGTTCCTGCATCTGCTGCATCGCTTTCAATCCTGTAGGCGTCGCCGCATTATCGAGTCCCAGCATATTCGAAGCGATATTCATGAAGATGCTTCCCATCACCGGATGGTTCTTCGGAATATCAGGGAAGAGACGGGTGAAAACCGGGCTGAGTGCTCTTGCCAACACATTCACAACTCCCGCCTTCTCTCCAATCTTCATGATGCCAAGCCAGAGGGCGAGCACGCCCGTCAGTCCGAGAGAAATCTCGAAGGCATTCTTGGATGAGTCGAAGGTGGAATCTACAATCTTCTGGAAGATAGTCGTATCTCCCATTGCCAATCCGATGAGTGCGAAGATGAACGCAATCACGAAAAATGCTATCCAAATGTAATTTAAAACCATAATTGTTTCATCTTGCGGTTTTTTCAACCGCTTTTATTGTGATAATGTTCTTGTCACAGAATAATATAATACCTGATAATCGGGTGCAAAAGTACAACTTTATCACAAAATTCCAAAGAAATTCGGACTGAAAATCACAAAATTCCTATTGTTTTAAGGCGTTTTATCACAAAATTCCATGCTTTTCTCTCTTCGCTATCACATTATTCCCTATTCGTTATACTTTTTTAATCTCTCTTTTTATCCGATTTCAGAAAAAAGATGTACTTTTGCCGCTCAATTCATGAAAGACAGGAATTTGGTTATACAAAAACATTATTAAGGAAGCAAAGGACTTCTGTTATATTTTATAGTATGGACAAGAATGAGAGAATAAATAACGAGCAAGAGATGCCCGCAGAAACGAAAAAGAATCATTCCGCAGATGCGGATAGAGTAAAGGAAGTATATAAGGTGACGATAGCGGGAAGCATCATCAATGTGGTGCTGCTCGTACTGAAGTTTGCTGCAGGTATTCTCGGACATTCTGCAGCCATGATAGCGGATGCCATCCATTCGCTTACCGATTTCGCCACCGATGTGGTGGTACTGGTATTCGTAAAACTAGGCAATAAGCCGAAGGATAAAGACCATGATTATGGGCATGGCAAATACGAGACGCTTGCCACAGCCATCATCGGTATTTCGCTCTTCGTGGTGGGTGTGATGATCTGTTATTCTGGCGTTACCAAGA
This sequence comes from Segatella copri, assembly GCF_003465495.1. Lineage (GTDB taxonomy): Bacteria > Bacteroidota > Bacteroidia > Bacteroidales > Bacteroidaceae > Prevotella > Prevotella copri_G. Next base: position 11,858 of record NZ_QSAV01000033.1, read on the forward strand.
CCTATCATGCCATCTGCGGCGAGACATTGCAGCAGCCGGGCGTTGTAGCCTTGATTGCTGCCATCGTAAGTATCGTGATGAAGGAGTGGGCTTATCAGTTTACGGTAAAAGCCGGAAAGAAATATCATTCCGAGGCTGTAGTGGCGAATGCCTGGCATCATCGCAGCGATGCTTTATCGAGTATCGGAACGATGTTCGGTATTGGCGGCGCCATCATCCTGGGAGAAAAGTGGGCGGTGCTCGATCCGCTTGCAGCCATCATCGTGAGTGCCTTCATCATCAAGGCTGCCTGGGGACTGGTGATGCAATCTGTGAAAGAACTGACGGATGCCAGTCTTCCGGAAACTGAGGAAGATGAAATACTGAAGATTGCAAATGAAGAAGAGGGAGTGGGAGAGATTCATAACCTGCGTACCCGTCGCATCGGAAACAAGATTGCGATAGAAATGCATGTCCGCATGCCGGGTTCTCTTTCGCTTTATGAGGCGCATGAGCATGCTACTCACATAGAAACGAAACTGAAGCAGCACTTCGGCGCAGATACCCATGTGGGAATCCATCTCGAACCGATAAAAGTGAACGGAAAATATCAGAAACCGGAATAACTGAAATAAAAGGAAATAGCCGGAATAAAAGGAAACGAGCCTTGACGGAAGGAAGAATCCTCCATCAAGGCTCGTTTTTTTATTTGATATCCGAATCGTGTTTCGGATATTTATCATCTTTTGGGATGATTATTATCTGATTATATTATCGGCCGAGATTTACGCTGGCTCCTGCCATAATCCACAAACCTGGCTGCTTAACAGCTGTGAGGTCGTAGTAGCGGTGGCAAGTGATGTTGTCGGCTTTCACGAAGATATTGTATTTCTTCTCGTCCCACATCAGTTTGCAGTCTACCTTGGTATATGGATGATAGCCATTCATTCTCTGCTGCCATCTTACGCTCCACGAAGCTGAAAGCTTGCTCCAGATCTGATGATCCAGACCGAATACTGCCTTGTGCTTGAGATACTCCAATGCATAGAGTGATTTCAGAATGTTTGTCTCGGTCTTATGATCCTGATAAATGTAAGCATAACCCAACTTGATGCGGGTGATGAAACTGTTTGGTACCAATTCTCTCATGTAGATAGTAGCATCTACGTTGTAGCCCATGTTGTTGAGTTTTCCGATATTCATCACGTGATACTTGCTGTCGTTCTGCTCGGTCACGGATGTCTGAACCCAGTCAATCATGTTGGTGCCGTGTGCGTAGAATCCGCTAACGGTTGCTGCAAAACCAGTCTGGCGATATTGAGTTCCCACCTTGAAGGTTGAGTTCTTCTCCGGGTTTAGGTTGATGTCGCCCTGCTGCACCGCATTACTTATGTATAAGTCGGTGTAGGTAGGCATTCTCAATGCCTTGTTCCAGGAAGCGTAGAACTTCCAGTTGTCGTTAGGACGATAACTCATATCCACACCAGGATAGAAACGGAAGTCGTTGTCAAGACCTGTATTCTTGTTAGCCAAGACACCAGCCGACAAGGTGAAACCGCCGAAGATGAAGTTGTGCTCCAGCATGATGTTGGTATTGGTGCGCTTGCCCTTTCGGGTATATTGACGGTCAGAACCCGAGATATCCTTATAGTTTTTTTCTGCGAGTTCCTCGCCCAATGCAGTAGAGTAGATGCACTCCTTGCTGATGTCGAAACCCACAGCGGTCTTACCCAAAGCCCAAGCCACGTTGGCATTCAGTCCACCACCATAAACATCGAGGTCGTGATAGTTCTCGCCCGCTGCAGCTCCAGCCTTTCCACGAATCAGCTGATAGTGATCCTTGAATTTGTTATAATAGAATTGAGGCGCAATCTCCCAGGTCTTCTCCTGGTTGTGCAGACTCAGGTTGAGCGAAGCCATACCGTGGTCTGTCTTCTCATATTGGTTGTTGTATTTGGCGCTGTAGAAAGTATTGGCACCATAGCTCTGGCTAGCAATACCCAACTGGGCGTTGATGTCGAAACGCTGGTCGTAAGAGAGCGAGAGATTGCCGTAGCCCTGTCCCTTCTCGAAGTCGCTGTTGTCTGTGCCACCATCCGAGCGCTTGTAGCCTCCGCTTACGGAATAAGCCTGGGCCCACTTGCCCGTTTCAAAAGCTGTTTGAATGCGTCCCTGTGCTCCGAAGCTTCCAAAGCTTCCGCCTTCTACACTTGCAGATACCCCCTCACTCTTAGCCTTCTTGGTTACGATGTTGATGGCACCATTGAAGGCTGAAGTTCCGAATAAGCGCGATGCCGCCCCCTCGAGCACTTCGATGTGGTCGATGTCAGCAAGAGCTACAGGAAAATCAGAAGCATTGTGACCAGTCTGAGGATTGGAAATGTTGACGCCATTCAAGAGAATGGTAATCTGGTCGAAGGTTCCACCATTGATGGAGATATCCGTCTGAACACCAAAGCCACCACGCTGACGGACATCCACGCCGGTAGCTAATTTCAATACATCGTTGATAGTCTGCGCAGCCGCACGATGAATATCGTCGCGGGTAATGACAGACACAATCTTAGGTGACTGCTCTACAGTCATCGGCGCACGAGATCCGGTAACGCTCACCGCATCCAGCTCGTAAGCCTTTCCGCCCTTGTAGAGGGTAGAATCAACCTTGGCTCCCTCTGTGCTTACGCCTGCTGCCTTAGCATGGCTCAGGGTAGCAACGCTGAGTGCGCCAACAAGTACCTCTCTTCCCAAAACTGCGAAGAGTGAGTAATTCTTGTTAGAGAATCGGTTGAACTTCAAGCTGTTGCGCTTGTTGAAAATTGTTTTGTACATTAAATTAAATGTTTATAAATGAATAATAAATCGAAGCCTTCCGCCTTCCCGGCTTTCGGCATTCGGGGTGCAAAGGTACTGCCTTTTGGGCAACTGACAAAATAAAATGTGAATTATTTTTTCAACTGCCGATGCAAAGTTAATGTAAATCAAGGTCGGTTTCCTACCTCACAAATCGTATTCAATTCAGCCTTCTTGTGGCATAAAAAAGTATTAATTAGGCATAATCCTCAATAGGGTGATGCGATTTTCTTAAAGAAACATTCGCTTTTTCAGATTATTCTTGTATCTTTGCAGTTGATATGGGCAGCATTCAGCAATCAGAATACTGCTGTCGCAATTTTATGGTAATTAGAAATTAAAAAGAAAGGAACAGATAAGATGGAAAAGATCAACGTAAAAGAACTGAATGACAACGTCTTCGAGACTATTGGTAAGGAGTGGATGCTGGTATGTGCCGGCAACAAGGATCATTTCAATATGATGACCGCCTCTTGGGGCTGTTTGGGATGGCTTTGGAACAAGCCGGTGGCTGTGGTCTTTATCCGTCCGGAGCGTTTCACCCACGGCATCATCGAGGAGAATGAATTCATGACCCTCTCTTTCCTCGGCAACAGCGAGGAGGCTCGAAAGATTTATAGCTTCTGCGGCTCTAAGAGCGGACGCGATTTGGATAAGGCGAAGGAAACAGGATTGACTCCTGTGGAAACCGATAACGGCTGCATTGGCTTCGAGCAGTCACGACTCACCCTGGAATGCCGCAAACTTTATAAGGACAGTATGACCGCCGAGAAGTTCCTCGACAAGGACCTGCTCCAGTGGTATGGTGCCAAGGGTGGATTCCACGATGTTTATGTTGTGGAGATTACCAATGCTTATAAAAAGTAAGAATTAAAATATGGCTCAAGAACAAACAGCAATTCGTGAACGCCAGAAAACCAGGCTCAAGGAGCCGGGGCGTTACGTGGTAATGATGTTCAACGACGACTTCACGCCGATGGACTTCGTGGTAGAAATCCTCGAATCCATCTTCTTCAAGTCGCAGGCTGAGGCTGAAGCAATCATGCTCAAGGTTCATCACGAAGAGAAAGCCGTGGTGGGCACCTACAGCTACGACATCGCCAAGAGTAAAGTGGAGAAAGCGATGGAGAAAGCCCGTACGCAGAAGTTTCCGCTTAAACTCACTTATATGCCGGAATAGGCGTTGATTTCGGGGAAATATCCCCAATATATGCTAAGAAAAAGAAAGGAAAAAATAGAATGGACAGTATGGGATTGACCCGATATATGAGTGTTCTGATGGACGATGCCATGAAGCAAGCCCGGTTCTTCGACCACGAGTTCGTGATGCCCGAGCACATGCTGCTGGCGTTGCTCAGGCAGTATGCATTCTGTCAGGCGCTGCAGGAAGAAGGCGTAGACAGCCTCAAAATGCACGAAGACTTGGTGGAATGGCTCGCCAAGCAGGAGCGTGTGCCTGAAACCATCAAGTATCTGCCAGAGCCGTCATCGCTCTTCAAAACCATGTTTGGAACGGCGTGCGCCCTGGCTGCTGCTGCCGACAGACAGCTAGTGAATGTACCCCATTTTGTGCAGGCGATGTTTGGCTTGCAGAATTCAGAAGCCGCCTTCCTGCTGTGCAAGAATGTGGGCGACCGGCAGGGCGAGTTCCTGGCGAGCGTTGACAGTTATTATCCTATTGGAGATGATACTGGAGAGGCTGGCATGGGCATGGGAGCAGACTTTGATGATGACGATTATGCCAACGAGTATGACGACGACGAGGAAGAAGGCAGAAGACAGGTTGTACAGGATTGGCATCAGCTGGTTACCTGTATTTCTGACAAGGTAGAAGAGCACAATCCGCTCATCGGAAGAGAACAGGAACTGGACAGAACCATCCAGGTGCTCTGCCGTGCCGAGAAGAACAATCCGCTCCACATCGGAGAAGCCGGAGTCGGCAAGACTGCTCTGGTCTATGGTCTTGCCAAACTCATCAACGAAAACCTGGTTCCTGAACGCCTCAAGGGGGCTCGCATCTACGGCATGGATATGGGACAGATGCTTGCCGGTGCCCAATATCGCGGCGACTTTGAGAAACGCATCAAGATGGTGATGGAGGGAGCCGTGAAGGAAGGCAATACCATTATTTACATCGATGAGATTCATAATATGATAGGTGCCGGTCGTGGCTCAGATGGCGGACCTGATGCATCCAATATGCTGAAGCAATATCTGGAGGCAGGTGATATCCGTTTCATCGGTTCTACCACCTACGAGGAATATAACCGTTACATGGCTCAGAGCAAGGGCATCGTGCGCCGGTTCCAGCAGATTGACATCAAGGAACCTACCGAGGAGGAGGCTATCAAGATATTGGAGGGCTTGCAGTATAAATACAACAAGTTCCACAATGTAACCTATCGCAAGGACGCCCTGGAATATGCCGTCCGTGCCAGCGCCAAATATATCAGCAACCGCTGTCTGCCAGACAAGGCCATCGACCTGATGGATGAGGCGGGTGCTTATCTGGAGGTGCATCCGGTAGAATCTCGCCAGCGCTCTTACGTTACCAAGTCAATCATCCAGCAGATTCTGATTAAAGTCTGCAAGATTGATGCGGCCGCGATGAAAGATGAGAATAACGATGCTCTGGCTACGCTCCGCCAGCGCATACTCGACAAGATTTACGGTCAGGACAAGGCTGTAGACAAGGTGGTTGAGGCTGTGATGATGGCAAAGGCGGGATTGACAGATGATGACAAACCATTGGCTTCGCTTCTCTTCGTGGGACCTACCGGAGTAGGAAAAACCGAGGTGGCACGGCAGTTGGCCAAGGAACTCGGCATCGAACTGGTACGCTTCGATATGAGTGAATATACCGAGAAGCATACCGTGGCAAAACTTATCGGTTCTCCAGCCGGATATGTGGGTTATGAAGATGGCGGTCTCCTGACCGATGCCATCCGCAAGACGCCAAACTGTGTACTCCTGCTCGATGAGATAGAGAAGGCGCATAGCGATATCTACAACATCCTGCTCCAGGTAATGGACTATGCCCGTCTGACTGATAACAAGGGCCAGAAGGCTGATTTCCGTAACGTGATTCTCATCATGACCTCAAATGCCGGAGCACAATATGCTTCACGGGCTAGCGTAGGTTTCAATGGAAACGTAAGTCGTGGCGAAGCGATGCTGGCACAGGTGAAGAAGACTTTCAAGCCTGAGTTTATCAACCGACTTTCCGACATGGTGGTGTTCAATGATATGGATAAGCACATGGCAGAGTTGATTCTTGCCAAGAAACTTCGTCAACTCGATGCAAAACTGGCAGCAAAGGGAGTTACCGTAACGTTAACCGAAGCTGCGCGCGAACAGTTGCTGAAATGGGGCTTTACCAAGGAATATGGTGCCCGCGAGATGGACCGTGTCATCGGTAACCGCCTGAAACCGATCCTGATGAAGGCGCTGCTCTTCGGCAAACTCAAGAAGAGTGGCAAGGCGCATGTCGACTTTGACGGAAAGGAACTGGTGATTAATTATTAGAATGAAAGTCTAGTCAAGAATATTCTTGATAAAAGATAAGCGTATGATATTACAGATAGATGATACTGCGGACGAGATTTACTTTCCCGATCCGCATTATGGCGATGAGGATGGATGCTTTGCGATTGGTGGCGATTTGAGTATCGACCGCCTGTTGCTGGCTTATAGCAATGGCATCTTTCCCTGGTATAGTTTCCGTGACCAGCCTGAAATACTCTGGTTCTGTCCGATGAAGCGTTTCGTCATCTTCCCTGATGAAATCCACATCAGTCATTCCATGCGTACCCTGATGAGAAAGAACCGATACAGCGTAGGGATCAACGAAGATTTCGATGGCGTGATACGGGGATGCAGTAAGACCAACGGACGGTATTGGGAAGATGGCGCATGGCTGGGCGAGAACATCATCCAGGCATTTACTGCCCTCCATAAGCAGGGCTTTGCGGCGAGCGTAGAGGTATGGGATAATGAAACTGATGAACTGGTAGGGGGACTTTATGGTGTCACCATCGGCAAGGTTTTTATAGGAGAAAGCATGTTCTCCAGGGTTCCGTCAGCTTCTAAGATTGCCCTCATCTTCCTTGCCAGATACTTGCAGGAGCACGGTGGCAAGATGATAGATTGTCAGTTGGAGACTCCTCATCTCAAATCGATGGGTGGCAGATATATTTCTTACGAGGAATATATGAAGATTATGAACGAAGAATAAGAGATGTTCTTCTCGGAATAGAAGAACATCTTCTTTTGAATAAAAAATAAAGGCTAGGTTCCCGGAATCGTGAACCTAGCCTTTGTTATTATCTGTCTTTTTGCTTTTTATTAGAATATCGGTGTGCCGATGCAGCCGTTAGGTGCCTGAATATGCAGCATCGCACAAACGGTAGCGGCAATATCTGTCATATAGTGAGGCTGGGCACTCTCGCCGTGCTGGATGCCCCAACCCATAAACAGGCAAGGAATATGGATATCGTATGGATTCCATGCTCCGTGGGTAGTTCCCTTGCTGCTGTAATAATCGTAGTGACCTGGTTTCAGTACAATCTGAACACCTCCGCTGCGCTCGCGGTTATAACCGTTAATGGCGCGGAACTTCAGCTCTTCAGGGATGCTCTCGATAGAGGTCTTCTCCATGTCGAAGGCATAGTGCACGTCCTTGTCTTTCTTCAGTCTGTCTACTACCACCTGCTTGATGGCTGTATAATCCAAACCGAGTTCTTCGATGATGTCTGTATTGAAGAATACCTGATAGTTCATAATGGTCTTTACTAGGTCCTTGTCGGTGTTGAACTTTGTCTTCAGACTCTTGTTCAATTCATCTACCAGTCCCTTCTTGTTCCAAATGCCGGCAGGGATTCGCTGGTCTTGTAGGAAGGTGGCGTTGTTTACGCCTCCATGGTCGGCGGTGAGAAAGGTGAGATAATTTCCCTTGCCCACGGTCTGGTCGAGATAAGCGAAGAAATCTGCCAATGCCTTATCTAATCTGAGATAGCAATCTTCTGTTTCGATGGCGTTCACGCCCACCTGATGTCCGATGTAGTCGGTGCTGGAGCAGCTGATGGTCAGCAAATCAGTATCTGTGTTTCTACCCAGATTTTCTCCCTCAATGGCAGCCTTGGCAATATCGAAAGTCAGGTTGCAGCCGAATGGGGTGTTGCGGAGAATCTTATAACCATGCTTTTTATATAAGGTAGGCAGATCGAGTGGCAATACTGCCTTTTCTCCTTCAACAATTCCATTCTCGTAGTTGTTGTCATCGCTGGTGCTCTCCTTGTAGGAATCGATAGGGTAGAGCGTCTCCCATTTCTTGGATAGATACTTGTTCGGGAGTTTCTGCTTGTTGAACTTGTTCACCCACTCAGGCAACTTATCCATATAGAAAGTACTGGTGATGAACTTGCCCGACTTGTCATCAAACCAGAAAGCGCCATTGGCGTGATGGCCTGCAGGGAGGATGGATGCTCTGTCTTTCAAGGCTACACCAATCACCTTAGAGCGGTTGTTGGTAGCTAGACGGAGTTCATCGCCGATGGTGGTTACCCACAGATTGCGAGGCGACATCTTGCCAGCCTTGCTGTCAGAACCTACCGGGTTGACGGTATCGTCGGCAGTACAATTCACTACCTTTCCATCCTTCACGAAGTTATTTCCTGCAATTCCGTGGATGGAAGGAACGGAACCGGTCCAGATAGAAGAGTGGCCGATGGCTGTAACCGAAGGGATGTAAGGAATCTTGCAGTTTTCTACGCTGAATCCTTCTCCGAGCATTCTCTTGAATCCGCCTTCGCCGTAGCGGGCGTAGTAGCGATAGAGATAATCCCATCGCATCTGGTCGATAACGATGCCTACAACGAGCTTAGGGCGTTGAGGCTGAGCCTGTGCAATGCCGCAGAAGCAGCAGAGCACGAAGATGAGTTTGATAATCTTATTCATAGTCAAAATGTCTTTTTTATACATAACCATTCAGTATTGTATATTGCAATTCGGTTGCAAAGATACAACTTATTTTGGTATTTAACGATAAAAAAGACGATTTTTACCCAAACTTCTCATGGCGTTCAATACAGCCAGTACCGTAACACCTACATCGGCAAAGACTGCCATCCACATGGTACCGAGACCGATGGTGGCGAGAATCAGTACGGCAACCTTCACTCCGATGGCAAATATCACGTTCTCGTGAGCGATATGAATTGTTCTTCTGGCTATCTTTACGGCAAGGGCTATCTTTCTAGGGTCATCATCCATCAGTACTACATCGGCAGCTTCGATGGCTGCATCGCTACCCAGTCCACCCATGGCAATGCCCACATCGGCACGCTTCAATACTGGGGCATCGTTGATGCCGTCGCCTACATAAGCGAGCGTCTTGCCTGCTGGTTTTGTCTTCAGCAGTTGTTCTACATGCGAAACTTTGTCGGTTGGCAGCAGTTCTGCGCGGCACTCGTCCAGTCCCAGTTTGTGGGCAACATCTTCTCCTACTTCTCTGCGGTCACCCGTCAGCATTACCGTTTTCTCTACTCCAAGTTCTTTCAGCTCTCTGATGGCATGGGCGCTTCCTCCCTTAAGGGTGTCGTTGATCACAATATGTCCTGCGTACTTGCCATCAATGGCGACGTGGATGATGGTTCCCACCTGGTTGCAGTCGTGCCATTGGGCACCGATGCTTTCCATCATCTTCTTGTTGCCTACGCAAACCACCTTGCCGTTCACTTTGGCACGGATACCCTGTCCTGCAATCTCCTCTACATCGGTCACCTCGCAGCCATCCGTTGCTTCTTGCGGGAAGGCAGTACGCAGGGCTGCGCCGATAGGGTGGGTAGTGAAATGTTCTGCATGAGCCGCCAAATGCAGCAGAATCTTCTCCTTGTCAGAATATTCGCCAATATGTACATTATCTGCATCGTGGGATGAATGGTCTGGGCAGGAAGCATCTGCATGAACAGCTGCCACGGCAAACTCTCCGTGGGTCAGAGTTCCGGTTTTGTCGAACACAACGGTTCCCACCTTGGCTAAAGCATCCATATAGTTGCTGCCCTTGATGAGAATACCGTTCCGGGATGCTCCACCGATGCCGCCAAAGAAGGTGAGGGGCACGCTGATGACCAGGGCGCAAGGACAGGAAACTACCAGGAATATCAAGGCGCGGTTAAGCCATAATGGGAAGTTCTCGCCAAAGGTTCCTTCGCCAACGATTCCCGTTGCTGCCAGGAATGGAGGAATAACCGCCAGGGCAATGGCTGCGAAAACAACGATAGGAGTATAGACTCGGGCGAAACGGGTGATGAAAGCCTCGCTCTTCGACTTGTTCTTGTCTGCACTCTCTACCAGAGAGATAATCTTGGATACGGTACTTTCGCCAAAACTCTTGGTGGTGCGTACACGAACTACTCCTGAAAGGTTGATGCAACCGGACATGATAGTATCGCCTTCATTCAAATCCCGTGGCATACTCTCACCTGTCAGGGCAATGGTATTCAAGGCTGAGCTTCCCTCAACTACAATGCCATCCAGAGGCACTTTCTCTCCCGGACGGATTACGATAGTTTCTCCTATCTTGACGTCTTCCGGCGAAACTGCCTCTACTTTTCCGTTTCTTTCAACATTCGCTACATCCGGTCGGATATTCATCAGATGCGAAATACTGTCGCGGCTCTTTCCTTCCGCATATCCTTCGAAGAGTTCGCCCACCTGAAAGAAGAGCATCACAAAGACTGCCTCCGGGAATTCTGTATCTGATCCAGGGAAGAATCCGATGCAAAGTGCTCCGATGGTTGCAATAGCCATCAGAAAGTTTTCGTTAAACATATCGCCCTTGGCAATACCTTCTGCAGCTTCGCCCAGCGTCTCATGTCCTATTAATAAATAAGGAATGAGATAGACGAGGAGTAACTGCCAGGTAGCCAGACTGTATTCCTTTTCGATGAAAACAGCGATAATCAGGAGGATGATGGTTGCTCCTATCAGAAAGAGTTTGGATTTCAAACCGCCTTCTTTATGGTGATGATGGTGGTGGCAACCGCACCCCTGGTGCTCATGTCCTTCTGTGCTGCATGAGCAGTCATGATTGTGCTCATGATGATGTTCGTGAGAATTTTCACAATGGCATTCATGATGATGTTCGTGAGAATGTTTCATTTCTTCCATAATTTTGCAATACTTTTAGTTCTATATAACCAGGAACATTCAGTTCCTTTTTCTATTTCGGTTGCAAAATTACGAAAAGGTTTCTGCAACTTGGTTGCAAAAGCTCCAGTTGCCCTCTTTTTTTCTGTCGGATACGTTTTGTGAAAAAAGAAAAACAGCGGCCCACGATTGCTCGTAAGTCGCTGTAATAGAAGCGTGGACCAGCTAGGGCTTGAACCTAGGACCTCCAGATTATGAGTCTGTTGCTCTAACCAACTGAGCTACAAGTCCGTTGAATTTTTATCAAATTCGAGTGCAAAGATACTAGATTTTGGGCAAATAACCAAATAAAATCTTAAAAATTTTCTTAGAATCAGAAAAATACCGTATCTTTGCACCAAATTTATGTGCGCACACGTGCGTATGTACTTATTAATCGTACAAAAAAGAAAAAGTATTTCTATTCAGAAATGGACATAGACAAAAATAAAAGAATCGGTCTTACCGATGAACAAGTTAAACAGAGTAGGGAACAGCATGGCAAGAACGTGCTCACCCCTCCTCAACGTACTTCATTATGGAAACTGTATTTGGATAAATATCGCGACCCGATTATCCAGATACTTCTTGTGGCGGCTTTCGTATCCCTCATCCTTGCTTTTATCGAAAAGAATTTCATGGAGACCATCGGTATCTTCGTGGCAGTTTTCCTTGCTACTACCGTGGGCTTCTACTTTGAGCGCGATGCAGCCAAGAAGTTTAATCTGCTCACGGCGCTCAGCGAAGAGCAGCCGGTTAAGGTGCGCCGCAATGGTAAGGTGATGGAGATTCCACGCCACGATGTGGTGGTGGGAGATGTTGTGCTCGTGGAAGTGGGCGACGAGGTGCCTGCCGATGGAGAACTCATCGTCTGCAACGACCTGCAGATTAATGAATCTACCCTTACGGGCGAACCCGTTACCGAGAAATCTCTGGAAGGCGGTGGCGATGGAGCCTATCCTCGCGACGTCATCCTCCGTTCTACCATGGTGATGAATGGCAGGGGCGAGTTCGTGGTTACTGCCGTGGGCGATGCTACCGAGATTGGTAAGGTGGCGAAGAAATCTACTGAGCAGACTTCGGTGGAGACACCGCTTCACATGCAGCTCGATAAGTTGGCGAAGATGATTTCCAAGGTGGGCTCCGTGGTATCTGTGGCAGCCTTCTTCATCTTCTTGATTCACGATATCCTCACCAACCCGGCATGGGGCGGCAAGGATTATTTCTATATGGCAGAAATCGTGCTGAAATACTTCATGATGGCTGTTACCCTGATTGTGATGGCGGTGCCGGAGGGATTGCCGATGGCGATTACCCTTTCTCTGGCGCTCAACATGCGAAGAATGCTGAAGTCGAACAATCTGGTGCGCAAGCTCCATGCCTGCGAAACCATGGGTGCCGTTACCATGATCTGTACCGATAAAACCGGTACGCTTACCCAAAACAAGATGCAGGTGAGTGCCCTGGAACTCAAGCAGGGCGATGAGGCGCTGCTCGATACTGCCATTGCCCTCAACTCTACAGCCGAGTTGAATGACGGCAAACCTATCGGAAACCCTACCGAGTCGGCTCTTCTGCTCTGGCTCGATGCCCAGGGCAAGGATTATGAAGAACTCCGCAAGCAGGTGAATGTGCTCAAGCAGTTGCCTTTTTCTACCGAGAGAAAGATGATGGCAACCTTGGCAGAAGTTGATGGCGAGACCTATCTCTTCGTGAAGGGTGCGCCTGAAATCGTGATGAAGAAATGCATCATCGAAGATAGAATGCAGAGACAGTCAGTCGAAGAACTCGATGAGTGGCAGCATAAGGCTATGAGAACCCTGGCGTTCGCCTATAAGAAGATAGAAGCTTCTATCATGAGAACTTCCAGAACCTCTACTGCCGAAGTGGTAGCACTTCTCGATGCCAACGACCTTCAGTTGCAGGCCATTGCAGCCATTGCCGATCCTATCCGTCCGGATGTTCCTGCTGCCGTGCAGGAGTGCCGCCATGCGGGTATCGAGGTGAAGGTGGTTACGGGTGATACGGCTGCCACCGCCTTGGAGATAGGCAAGCAGATAGGTGTCTTCGAAGATGAACCTGAGAATATCGGAGCAGATGGCTCTCTGACCTCGCTCGACCAGCAGATGATTACGGGTGAACAGTGGGAGGCTCTTTCTGATGAAGAGGCTTACGAACGGGCAAAGGATATCCGTGTGATGAGCCGTGCCCGTCCTACCGATAAGCAGCGACTGGTGGCCATGCTCCAGAAGCGTGGCGAGGTGGTTGCAGTAACAGGCGACGGTACCAACGATGCTCCGGCGCTTCACTATGCTCACGTGGGTTTGTCGCTGGGTTCGGGAACTTCCGTAGCTAAGGAGGCTTCGGATATGACCCTGCTCGATGATTCCTTCAAGTCTATCGCCAACGCCGTGATGTGGGGACGCTCGCTCTATCGCAACCTGCAGCGCTTCCTCTTCTTCCAGTTGGTAGTAAACGTGGCAGCCCTCCTGCTGGTGCTTGGCGGCTCAGTTATCGGAACTGAGATGCCTCTGACGGTTACTCAGATTCTCTGGGTGAACCTTATCATGGATACCTTCGCAGCCTTGGCACTTGCCTCATTGCCTCCATCTCACGAGGTGATGAAGGATAAACCACGCAAGGCATCCGATTTCATCATCAACAAGAGCATCGGTTTCGGCATTCTGTTCTGCGGCATCGTCTTCTTCCTCGTGATGTTTGCCCTGCTGGTTTACTGCGAGCGCAGAGGCAAGGGTGGAGTAGATGTGCATGAACTGACCATGTTCTTCACCACCTTCGTGATGATACAGTTCTGGAACCTCTTCAATGCCAAGGCGCTGATGAGTCATCACACCGCCTTCCGCCATTTCCTGAAGGATAAAGGAATGATTCTGGTGCTTGTACTGGTATTGGTGGGTCAGTGGATTATCGTAACCTTTGGTGGCGAAATGTTCCGTACCACACCATTGTCGCTCCACGAGTGGCTGCTCATCATCGGCTCAACCTCCGTTGTACTTTGGGCGGGCGAGCTGTGGAGAACTTTTAAGAGAATGATAGCAAAGAGAAGATAATCCATCGGAGTTCTTCTTCTGATATGAATGTTAAAGACAGTCCTTATGAATACAATACATTATAACGATATCGTGCAGTTGCCGCCTTGTGTGGCAACCATCGGTTTCTTCGACGGGGTGCATCGGGGACATCAGTTCCTGATTCATCATCTCGTAGAGACGGCACGAAAGGATGGCTTGCAATCCACCGTCATCACCTTTGATGCGCATCCCCGCAAGGTATTGCAGGCAGATTATCAGCCGGAGATGCTGAGTACGCTTGATTCCAAGCTGCTGCTGCTTTCGAAGACGGAAGTGGATAATGCTGTGGTGCTGCATTTCGACAAGGCGATGGCTGCGATGTCGGCAAGGGAGTTTATGCAGCAGGTGCTCCACGACCATCTCAATGTAAGGAAACTCTTCATCGGCTACGACCATCGCTTCGGTCACAATCGCGAGGAGACTTTCGAAGATTACGTGCGCTACGGCAAGGAGATGGGCATCGAGGTAATCAGGAACGAAGCCTTCCAGATAGACGGCATCAACATCTCTTCTTCCGTAATCCGCTCTTTCCTGAAAGAGGGAGAAGTGGAGATGGCTGCCCAGTGCCTCGGTTTCCCTTACACCCTCATCGGAAAGGTGGTGAATGGATTCCATGAAGGCAGAAAGCTCGGTTTCCCTACTGCCAATCTCGACATCTCTCACTTCGGACAGCTGATTCCTGCCCCTGGTGTCTATGCCGTAAGGGTAAGACTGGAGAATACGGTGGTATGGAAACGGGGAATGATGAATGTGGGCAATCGCCCAACCTTCAATGGCAGACAACTGACGCTAGAGACGCACATCTTCAATTTCGACGGGGATATTTATGACCAGCTCTTGCTCGTAAGCTTCGTGAAGCGAATAAGGGGCGAACAGAAGTTTGACAGTCCCGAGGAGTTGGCGGCGCAGCTGAAAGAGGATGAGCAGACCGTGCTGGATCTCTTTGAAAAAGAAGCGGAATGATAGCGAGAATGCTATTAACTATAAACGATTAATTATAAACAGTAAAAGCAATGGCAAAGATTAATTTAAAGAGAGGTTTGACGGATATCGTCCTCTACCTGATTATATTTATAGTAGTACAGATTATCGTGATGTATGCTGGCGCAGGAATCTGGGCGGGCATTAAGGGCGAAGGTTACCAGGCAACGCTCCTGGCTGTCAGTTCGGGCAGCAATCCTATCCTGATGGCGCTTACCTCAGCGTTCAGCAACGTTATCACCCTCGTCATCTTCCTGAAGACGAAGTGGACACCGCTGACCCGCGATTATCTGCTTTCCAAGCCTTGGGCAACGCTTCTCTGGGTGGCATTGTTCGCCCTGGGAACCATCATTCCTCTGGAGTTCATATATGAGCAGATAGGCATCGAGATGGACGAGAATACCGAGCAGAAATTCGCATCGCTCATGAAGGAACCTTGGGGCTATGTGGCTATCGGCGTTTTGGCGCCTTTTGCTGAGGAGGTTGTGTTCCGTGGAGCCGTTCTCCGCACCCTGCTGGGTCTTATGAGCAAGAAGAACCATTGGGTAGCCATTATGATTTCGGCTGCCATCTTCGGTCTGGCTCACGCCAACGTAGCGCAGTTTGTCAATGCCCTCCTGCTGGGCTTACTCCTGGGTTGGATGTATTATCGCACCAAGAGTCTTGTTCCGGGCATCCTGCTCCACTGGGTGAATAATACGATGGCGTATGTCCTGTCCAATATCATGCCTCAGAGCGATGGCAAGCTCATCGACCTCTTCCATGGCGATGAGAAAATCATGTATTATGCCGTAGGCTTCTCTCTCTGCATCATGATTCCAAGTTTCATACAGCTGATTATCAGATTAAAGAAGGTGAAGGCTTAAGAGATAAATAAACGAGTAAAAAGGTTACCTGGATGGGTAACCTTTTTTCAGATATATAACCTGATAGATAAGTAGATTTTATGAAGATTATAGAAAGTTGTATCATAGGAAAGAAGAGCCCTGAGGCTTGTGAGGATGGAATGGTAGTTACCGATGATTTCATCGCTGTGATTGATGGCAGTACGAGCAAGACGCCGAAGCATCTCAATCCTGATATGAAGAACGGAAGATATGCCATGATGCTTATCTCGGAGTATATCCGGGAGGAACTGAAGGCGGATGCCTCGGTAGATGATTTCTGTCAGGGCGTAACGACGTATATATATAATAAGGTGTATGAAAAGCTTGGGGTGGAAGAGCGGTTGAAGGAGCATCCGGAAGAGCGGCTTACCGCCTCGGCTATCCTTTATAGCCGAACAAGGAATGAAGTATGGATGGTGGGCGATTGCCAGGCAATCATCGATGGCAAGCTTTATGAGAACGGCAAGCCTTATGAGCAGGAGATTGCCAGAAAGAGGGTAGAACTGATAGAGCAGGGCCTTTCGCCTGCTGAGGCTAGAAAGCAGATAGAGCCATTGCTTATCAAGGCGATGCTTTCGGGGCAGAACCAGACCTATACGGTTATCGATGGATTTCCTATCTATCGGGAGGGAGTGAAGGTTGTCTCTGTTTCAGATTCTAGTTCTGTTCAGGATTCTGTTCCAGCATCAGATTCAGTCCCTTGCTCTGACTCCGCTTCTGCATCAGATACAATTCCATCTTCTTCCTCCGAGATTGTATTGGCGAGTGATGGCTATCCGTTCCTGAAGCCAACCTTGGCAGCGAGCGAGGCGACATTGGCAGAGCAGATTGCCAACGACCCTCAGAACATCCATTCCTTTATCGCCACCAAGGGCATCGTAGAGGGCAATAAGAGCTTTGATGATAGAACTTATATTCGATTTGTTTATTGCCAGTAAATAAAAAACCGCAGATTTATTTATTGGCAATAAACAAAAATGGCTGATTTCGCCAGAAAAAAATAACAAGTAATGGCAAGGATTTCTATCCGGCAAGCGATGTATTCCCAAAAAGAAAACGATGACTTCTGCACCGAGAAACGGTGAGTTCTGGAGGAGAAAACTATGAGTTAGGAAGTTTAACAAAGGGGCAAGGGTTAACAGGTTAACAGTTAACAGCTGTTTTTTGCATCCTCCCCCTCTCCCATACCTTATATTATATATAAATATATATACTTATTATTATATGTGAGTGGGGGGAAGTATACATTCTGGGCTGTTAACTGTTAACTCTGTTAACCCCCATCTGGAAAAATAACCTCTCAAACGCTCCTTCTTAAACAGGTTAAGTGTCTTATATTGAGGTAAGTAAGAGTCATCAATGATGACCGGAAGGAGACTTAAATGAAGCTTCGCAGTAGCAATAAATTGAGCCACTTGTGTATCCTTTATCATACGCTTGCGTGCAAAATATATAAAATAAGTAAGGGCTGCCAGTACATCCTGGCAGCCCTATTACGTTAGTATGTTATGAAAAATTTGAGAGAATTGAAACTTCACAGCTTCAGAATTGTTTTACTAAACATGATTTTTTATAGAGAAAGTATAGAAATAATCTACTTTAATAACGTTGGAGACGTTGTTGGAGTGCTTACCTGATCGATGCCTGTGCGTTGCATAGAATCAACCGAAGCAGAATCTCCCATGGCTACGGACACGCCCTTGCCACTCTTGATGTATCCTACGTTTTCAACAGAATCAATGTCATTGCTCTGGAAAGGTACCTGAGCAGCATTGCCCAATGTCAGGATGATAGCTACCACGGCAGCAGCCTTGAAGAGAGGCTTCAGGCGCTCTGTCAAAGAAATCACCTTTGCCTTGTTAGGCTTCTTGGTATATTCATCTTCAATCATCGCCATCATCTTCTGGTCGAAGTCATCACCCAGCGCCTCTTGCTTAGCCTCGCCCATCTCGTAAGAGAAGAGCGCTTGGTATGGCTTCAGCTCGGCAGGCAACTCGTCCTGGCTGAAGAATGCGCGGAGAATCTCCTCTTCTTCGAGAGAAGTCTCGCCCTTCCAGTAGCGATCCAAAAGTTGGTTGATGTACTTATAATCCATATCTGTCGAATTGTTGAAATCTTTGTTTGACTGTTTGACGAGCCCTGAAGATGTTCACCTTTACTTGGTCTTCCGTGATGCAGAGGATGTCTGCTATTTCCTTGTAGGACTTTCCTTCGATGTCTCGAAGCTGCAGACAGCTGCGCTGCTTTTCAGGCAACTCGTCGATAATATTCCTTACGATGTTCAGTTTGTCTTTCTGAATCATCCTTTCTGAGGGGGTAGAAGTGTTTTCGTCTAACCTTTCTGTATTCTGCTCTTCCAGCGAATCATTCTGATTTTCCATCTTCTTGATGCGGTCGAGCGAGAGGTTGCGAGCGATGGTGAGGCTGTATGCCTCGATGGAGTCAAGCTCCTGCCATCTGTCGCGGGCGTTCCAGACTTTAATCAGCGTATCCTGCACAACGTCTTCCGCTTCCTCCCGGTTGAGAGTAATGCGAAGGGCCAGCCTGAAGAGTTTGTTCTTCAGCGGCAAAACATCGTTTTGGAAACTGATTTCTTTCATCCCTCTATAATTAATGACGACTCACCTGCCATAAAGTTACAGGCAACTATGAATTATTTCTATTTTTAACTCTTAATAACAGTTCCGTGCTTTCCGTCGATGGCGGTAGCAAGGGTGATAATCACCTCTTTCACACCAGCATCGATGGCTGCAAGCGCATTCTCCAACTTAGGAATCATGCCGCCTGCCACGGTACCATCTGCTTTATATCTCTCAAAATCGGCATGGGTAATCACTGGAATCACGCTGTCGTCATCCTCAGGATTACTGAGCACGCCTTTCTTTTCAAAACTATATATCAATGTCACATCGTAGTAAGGAGCCAGAGCCTTGGCAGTCTCGCTGGCTATGGTGTCGGCATTGGTGTTGAGGATGTTGCCCTTGCCGTCATGGGTCAATGGGGCCATCACTGGAGTAATGCCTTCATTAATAAGGGTCTGGAGCATCTTGCCGTTGGCACGCTCTACATCGCCCACGAATCCGAAGTCGATACCGTCCTTCAACGGACGCTTGTGACTGTGGATTACGTCCATATCAGCACCGGTCAGACCGAGAGCATTCACGCCGTTAGCCTGGAGCTTGGCAACCAGGTTCTTGTTGACCAGACCGCCATAAACCATTGTTACCACTTCCAGCATGTCTGCATCGGTGATACGGCGTCCGTTCACCATCTTGCTCTCTATGCCGAGGGCTGCGGCTACCTTAGTGGCACGGCGGCCACCGCCATGTACCAATACTTTCTTGCCAGGAATGGCTGCGAAATCCTTCAAGAGCTGTGCCAGCTGCTCGCTGTCTTCAACGATGGCACCGCCTACCTTTACTACTGTTACTTTTTCCATCTTTAAGTTTAGTTTATAGTTTATAGTTAATAGTTTATAGGGCAATCTTGCTGTAAACTATTAACTATCAACTGTTAATTCTTACTGAAGATATGTGTATCCGAAGAGACCATTTCTATAGGTGCCCAGGAATTCCTTTCCTTCATCGAGCGAAATCTTGCCTTCCTTCACACTCTTGGTTACCCACTGCTCCAACTGGCGGACGAGCTTCTTCGGATTGTACTGTACGTAATCCAATACCTCCTCTACGGTCTCGCCGTCGAATATCTGGTCGATGCTATATTTGCCGTCCTTTACAGAGATGTGGGCAGCATTGGTGTCGCCGAAGAGATTGTGCATGTCGCCTAGAATCTCCTGGTAGGCACCAACGAGGAATACACCGAGATAATATGGTTCGTTCTTCTTCAATGGATGAAGAGGAAGAACGTTGCCGATATGTCCGTCGGTAACGAAGTTGGCAATCTTTCCATCGCTGTCGCAGGTGATGTCCTGCAAGGTAGCGTTGCGGGTAGGACGCTCGTTCAGACGCTGGATAGGCATGATAGGGAAGAGCTGGTCGATAGCCCAACTGTCTGGCAGGCTCTGGAACAGAGAGAAGTTGCAGAAATACTTGTCGGCAAGAATCTTATCCAATCCTCTGAGTTCTTCTGGTACATGCTTCATGTGCTTGGCAAGATTGTTGATCTCGTGGCACACGCTCCAGTACATTGCCTCAATCTCTGCACGGGTCTTCAGATCTACGATGCCGTGAGAGAAAAGCTGCAATGCCTCTTCGCGAATCTGCTCGGCATCATGCCAGTCTTCCAGCATGTTGCGAGGATTCAGGTTGTCCCATATTTCATAAAGATCCTTCACCAGCTGGTGGTCAGTCTCCTTCGCCTCAAACTCCTCTGGCATTTCTGGCAGGGAAGCTGTCTCCAAGACATCGATAACCAAGACTGAGTGATGGGCAGAGAGCGAGCGGCCGCTCTCGGTGATGAGGTTAGGGTGCTCGATATTGCTCTTGTTGGCTGCATCTACGAATGTATAGACACAGTCGTTCACATACTCCTGGATAGAGTAGTTTACGGAACTCTCGCTGCTTGAAGAGCGGGTGCCGTCGTAATCTACACCGAGTCCGCCACCGCAATCTACGAAATCTACATTGTAGCCCATCTTGTGGAGGCTAATATAGAACTGGGCAGCCTCACGGAGAGCAGTCTGAATGCGGCGAATCTTGGTAATCTGACTTCCGATGTGGAAGTGGATAAGGCGCAGACAGTCGTGGAATCCCATCTCGTCTATCTTCTTGAGGGCTGTGAGCAGTTCTGCGCTGGTCAAGCCGAACTTAGATGCATCGCCGCCGCTTTCAGCCCATTTGCCTGAGCCTGAAGAAGCCAGTTTGATGCGGATACCGATGTTTGGCTTTACGTTGAGCTTTTTGGCTACCTTTTCGATGATATCCAGCTCATTGAGCTTTTCTACTACGATAAAGATGCGCTTGCCCATCTTCTGAGCCAGCAAGGCAAGTTCGATGTAGCTCTCGTCCTTGTAGCCGTTACAGATGATGAGCGAGTCGCTCTGTGCCTGTACGGCGATGACGGCGTGGAGTTCAGGCTTAGAGCCAGCCTCCAGTCCGAGGTTGAACTTCTTGCCGTGAGAGATAATCTCCTCAACGACCGGCTGCATCTGGTTCACCTTAATAGGATAGATGACAAAGTTTTCTCCCTTGTATCCATACTCTTCCTTTGCCTTTTGAAAACAGCTGGCTGTCTTCTCGATGCGGTTGTCGAGGATGTCTGGGAAACGGAGCAGTACGGGAGCGTTGATGTCGCGTAATGCCAACTCGTCCATGATGTCGCGCAGGTCTATCTGCGTGTTGTCCTTGCATGGAGTTACATAGACATCACCCTTGTCGTTGATGCCAAAGTAAGAAGTACCCCAACCACAGATGTTGTAGAGCTCCTTCGAGTCTTCAATAGTCCATTTCTTCATTTTCTAATCTTGCTTGCTGGAAATCAGTTTTGTTTGTTACCTTTATTATATATTACTTTATTAGATACGGCTATATGTTCAGCAGGTCTCTGATCTGCTGAACAATAGCGTTGATTTTATCATAATTGTCCATCACGTTGATATCGATGATGTGTTTTGCCTTCTCGTAGTAAGGCTCGCGAAGTTTCAACTGTTCATGGATAAACTTGTCTACCTCTTCCGGTGTTTTGTTGAGCAGCAGAGGGCGTACGCCTTTGCCCATCTTCAGATGAGCGTGAAGGGTTTCTGGAGATGCCTTCAGGTAAAACGTTTCGCCAAGTTGGTTCATGTAGTCCATGTTGTCGAAGAAACATGGTGTTCCTCCTCCGCAACTTACCACTACATTTTCAAACTCTGCCACTTCGTGTAGCATATTGTGCTCTATCTTGCGAAATCCCTCTTCTCCAACTTCGTCGAAGATCTGTTTAACGGTCTTGCGCATTCGGCTCTCGATATACCAGTCGAGATCGTAGAACATAACGCCAAGGTCTTTGGCGAGGGCTTTGCCGACCGTTGTCTTGCCGGCGCCCATGTATCCTATGATGATGATTGACTTCATTTTCTTCTGTTTCTATGTCAATGAGGCATGTTTATGATTTCTTTCTGCCTCTAGCCTTTGGTTCTGGAGCAGCTTTGATAATTTCCATACACTCCTCGTATGTAAGCTCCTCTGCACTCTCATGTTTTGCCTTTGGAATGCGGTAATTCTTGCCGTCGTAAGCAATGTATGGACCATACTTGCCATTGAGAATTTCCATCTTATCGTCCTCATCGAAAACTTTGAGATGGCGCTTCTCTTCGGCTTCGCGCTTTTCCTTAATCAGTTCGATGGCTCTATCCAGTGTGATGGTCAGCGGATCATCCTCCTTTGGAATAGAAACATACTTGCGGTTATGGAGGATGTAAGGGCCGTATCGGCCAGAGCCAACTGTTACAGTAATGCCTTCATAATCACCGAGTTCTCTTGGTAGCTTGAAGAGTTCCAAAGCCTCTTCCAGGGTGATGGTTTCGATGCTCTTGTCTGATGGCAATTGGGCAAACTGAGGCTTGTCTTTGTCTTCTGCAGAACCAATCTGTACCACTGGTCCAAAACGGCCAATCTTGACGAATACTGGCTTTCCGGTCTTTGGATCATTTCCGAGATTGCGCTCGCCGGCTTTGTGCTGGTTGCGTGCTTCCAGGACTTCCTTCACTTCAGGCTCAAAGCCCTTGTCGAAATCCTTCATCCAGTTGGTCCATTCGGTCTTTCCTTCTGCAATATCATCAAACTTCTTCTCTACGTCTGCCGTAAAGTTGTAGTTCATGATGTTCGGGAAGTTCTCCATCAGGAAGTCGTTTACTACGATGCCAATATCAGTAGGCAGAAGCTTGCCCTTTTCAGAGCCTGCCATCTCTTTCTTCAACTTCTGTGTTATCTTGATGCCCTTCAGAGAATCTATGGTAAATGTGCGCTCTTCACCCGTCTTGTCACCCTTTACCACGTATTGACGCTGCTGGATGGTACTGATGGTTGGAGCATAAGTAGATGGACGGCCGATGCCGAGATCTTCCAGTTTCTTCACCAGACTGGCCTCGGTGTATCTTGCAGGAGCCAGAGAATACTTCTCTGTAGCAAGGATTTCTCTGCGCTGCAATTCATCGCCTTCTTTCAAGGCTGGAAGAATGTGGGAAGAATCCTCAGCATGCTCTTCATCGTCGGTTGACTCGAGATAAACCTTGAGGAAACCATCGAATGAAACAACCTCGCCGGTAGCAACAAACTTTTCGCTTGTGTTGCCGATATTGATGTTGATAGTTGTCTTTTCGAGTTGTGCGTCAGCCATCTGAGATGCGATGGTACGCTTCCAGATGAGTTCGTAAAGGCGCTTCTCCTGAGCGGTTCCTTCGATGGTTGGTTCATTCATATATGTAGGACGGATAGCCTCGTGCGCTTCCTGTGCACCCTTTGAACTGGTGTGGTAGGCACGAGTCTGGCTGTATTCCTTGCCATATTCTCTGATAATCTCATCTTTGCTGGCGTTGGAACAGAGCGTAGAGAGGTTTACGCTATCGGTTCGCATGTAAGTGATGCGTCCGCTTTCGTAAAGTTTCTGGGCTATCATCATGGTCTGTACAACGGTGAAACCAAGCTTGCGTGCTGCCTCCTGTTGCAGAGTAGAAGTAGTAAAAGGTGGTGCAGGAGAACGCTTTAAAGGCTTTTTGGTTACAGATTCAACCATAAACTTAGCGTCTTTACACTTCTCAAGGAAAGCTTCAACCTCTTCGTGGGTATTGAAACGCTGGTCCAGTTCTGCCTTTACCTCTGTTGCATTGCCGCTGTCGCTGATCAGGGCGAAAATAGCGGTAACGCGATAGTATGGAACACTCTGGAACTTCTGGATTTCACGCTCACGTTCAACAATCAGACGGACAGCAACACTCTGTACACGACCTGCAGAAAGGGCTGGCTTAACCTTTCTCCACAAGATAGGAGAAAGCTTGAAACCTACCAGTCGGTCGAGTACACGACGTGCCTGCTGGGCATTCACCAGGTTCATGTCCAGATGGCGTGGGTTCTTGATTGCGTCAAGAATAGCCTGTTTGGTAATCTCGTGGAAGACAATACGGTTTGTCTTCTCCTCATCCAATCCCAGTACTTCGCAAAGGTGCCAGCTGATGGCTTCTCCCTCGCGGTCCTCATCGGATGCTAACCAGATTTTCTTGGCTTTCTTCGCATTCGTTTTCAATTCTGTAACGAGTTTTTTCTTTTCCTCTGGAATCTCATAATCAGGTTCCATGGTTTTCTCGTTTATACTAAGTTCCTTCTTCTTCAGGTCACGGATATGACCGTAAGAAGACATAACCTTATAGTCCTTACCTAAAAACTCTTCAATCTTTTTAGCCTTCGCAGGGCTCTCGACGATTACTAAATTCTCTTGCATAAGCTTATACACAATTTTTTTCGGTTGGCAAAAGTAAGTAAACTTTTTGCTTATACCTTATTATATGGTGTTTTTTTTGTTTTTTTTAATGTTTGGGAGCCATATTTGGCTGTATTGAACCCTTTTTACCCCAATTTTGTTTCCAAATAACGATGGAGCCCCTTGCGTATGGAATCGAATGCAAACTCATCAGGATTGAGTCTGCTCAATGATATCCAGAATGATTCTTCTGCATCGTCCATTGCTTCTATATGAGTGTCGTCTTTCACCTTCACTTCATAGAACATATCGAGGGTATGAACCATGAAACCTGAGTAAAGGTAGAGATTTGGGTAGCTGAACTGATACTTAACCTCAGTTGCATCCAGTCCGGTTTCCTCTTTTACCTCTCTTGCCATACCTTCTTCACCTGTTTCATCCATGTCAACAAAACCGCCTGGCAAATCGAGTGCCCCCTTGGCTGGGTCTTTCTTGCGCCTTACTGCCAGGAGCTCTTCCTTACTGTTGAGTATGAGAGCTACCGTAGCACTGCTTGGATTGAGGTAATAAGAAAATCCGCAGTCCTTACACTTCTTGCTCTTGATGTTGTTGATTTCGAAATGATTAGAGCCGCAAACCGGGCAAAACTGAAACTTATCTAATACGTGACTCATATTATGATTAATGTATAATGATTGATGTTTAATGGAAAAGAATTTATCTTCATGTTATAATTGAAAAGCGGCCGGTCTTTGACTGCTGAACAAAGATCGGCCGCTGGTTATCTGATATTTACCAATTATCTGTACGGAATGGGAAGAGAGGCAGATTGCCTGCATTTGCCATATTGCCGAGCTGGAAGTTGCGGAAACAGTAGCGAAGGGCTACTGGTTTCTTTACCTCAGGACTGGTTACGATGACGCACTCATTCCAAGGATCGTTGCCTTCCTGCCAGAAGTGCTTGGCTGTAGCCTTATGGAATACCTTATCTTCGCCTGCAACTTCGAAACCTTCGATACCTTCAAAGCGGTTGTAGGCTCCGTAGGTATTGTCGAAATGCACCTTAACAGTATCACCTACAATCTTCATCTCCTTGAAGGTCATGCTCTCGCTGAAGAGGCCCTTCATGCCATAGGTCTTGCTGAGTGCCTGGAGCGCAAGACGTTCGCCTACAGGCTGTTTCTGACATGGATGAATCTGCTCAACCTCGTATGGGTAAACCAGGTCTTCGGTACAGACGATGCCGCTGTTTGGAATCACCTTGGCAGCATTGAACTGCTGTTCACGGAGCTTAGGCCCCCAATCGCCATTTACGTCGCCATTATGATAAGGTGCAATCTGTACGAAATAGAATGGCAGTTCGCCCTGCTTGAAGTCTCTGCGCCACTGGGCAACGAGGTCGGCAAGACGTTTGGTATACTGGCCGTCCGGGTCGCCCACGTTAGAACATCCCTGATAGAAGAGGATACCCTTTACGCTATAGTTGAGGATAGGGTGGAAAGTTCCGTTACCCCAGAGAAGAGGGTAGAGGAAATCCCACTTAAACTTAGGGTTCTTGGTCATCTTTACAGAGTCGAGATCTTCCTTGGTGTTCTTCTTCAGGTAGTCGCGGTCGAGCCAGCTTTCTACACGGCTTCCACCCTTGTTTGCCATGACCAGACCTACCGGAATATCAAGAGTCTTGTTTATTACCTGTGCAAAGAAGTATCCTGTAGCAGATGCATCGCCTACGGTTTCCGGGTTAACCTCCTTCCATTCGCAGTTGGCATCATCTAACGGCTTACTGCTCATTACGCTAGGAATCTTTACGTAATGTACGCCTTTGTACTGGTTTGCTTCGAGCACTGCCTTGTTGTAACCTTCTACAGGGCAGTTGCCGAATCCTTTTACAGGCATCTCCATGTTGCTCTGACCTGCACAAACCCATACTTCTCCTGCCAGCACATTGTTGAGAGTGGTCTTTTCGCCATCATCGAAAGTGATGGAGAGTGGGGTGTAGCTCGCCTTCGGGGTTTGTACTTTGATAGCCCATTTGCCATCCTTTCCGGTCTTGGCAGAATATTTCTGCCCAGACCATGAGGTGGTTACCTCTACGGTGGTTCCTGGTTTGTTCCATCCCCAGAGGCTAGCCTCTGTGTTTTGCTGTAAAATCATGTTGTCACCCAAGATGTGTGGCAACTTTACTTTAGCCTGCGCTCCTATTGTGATAAGCCCCAAGGCTGCCATTGCTAAAAATTTCTTATTCATTTTTTAGGGTTTAAAAGTTTATCGTTTTTTGTTCTTAAGTTCCTTGTATAGTTCGTATTCTGATATTGCCATCTATGTTATCATGAAAGCAGATACAGAACTGACGTTAAAGAATAAGAGTTAGAAGCTGGAAGATGAAAAGCCGAAACTGTTCTCTCCAAACTTCTAACTCCTGGTTATCTTAAAGAAGGTTCTTGATGGCTGCCTCTATGTCCTTAATCTGTGCATCACGTGCCTGCAGGGTGTTGGTGCGGTCGATCAGGAAGAAGGTAGGAATGCTCTGGACATTGTAGAGAGTCAGACTCTTGCCCTGAATGCCATCTTCATCGCGTACGCAAATCCAAGGGATGGCAGCGGTAGAGGTCTTCCAGAAGTGCTCGTCAGGGTCTACTGATACCTGATAAATCTCTAGTCCGGCTGCATGATACTTGTTGTAGAGTTCACGCAACATCATGATGCGCTTGGTGCTCTCTTTGCTGGCGAAGAGATGGAAGTCGAGCAGTACCACCTTGCCCTTGAGGTCGGAGAGGCGGCGTACCTGTCCCTTGTTGTCCTGAAGTGCAAGTTCGATGCATCCGTTTACGCTCACCTTGCTGGCCTCAATCTGCTGCTGTGCCATCTGGTTCTCGATGATGCGGATGTCCTTCATTCCCTCAATGGCGATATTGTGGAGGTTCTTGCCACGCTCAGCGCCAGGATAGTAGGTATCCCAACTGGTTGCTACGGCAGCAAATACCTTCACGTCGTCTTTGTTGTTGCGAGGGTTGAAGATAAGCGTATTCACATTGCCCAACTGTACAGTTTGGAAGAGCGCATAGTAAGCGTATGCCTTCATTGGCTCCTTGAAGATGTAGTTGGTCTTGATGTCCTGTTTGTAAGCCTGGAGCATGCGGCCTACGATGGATTCGATAGAATCGTTGCCGATGTTAGGATCTTTCACGAGCCCGTTGATATTGCTCTGGAGAGTCATCTGCTTAAGAGACAACTCCTTGATCTTGTTGCAGTTTTCAGAACCTTCCACTTCGTATTTGAAGCTCATCTGCGGATAAGCCGCCTTTACCTTGACGGTTTCTGTAGAATCAATGGA
Source organism: Segatella copri (assembly GCF_003465495.1). Taxonomy (GTDB): domain Bacteria; phylum Bacteroidota; class Bacteroidia; order Bacteroidales; family Bacteroidaceae; genus Prevotella; species Prevotella copri_G. Next base: position 39,520 of record NZ_QSAV01000033.1, read on the forward strand.
AAGGTTGATGGTTTGGTTGGCGATACGTAAGCGGTAGAACTCTGGGGTAACAGAGTCCATGGCAGCCTCGTCGAAGGCAAAGGCACCATCCTCGCCCAGTTTCACAGAGTCGATTTTCACAGGACCGTTCAGGCTGATGTTCTCCAGATAGAGCATAGAGTCCTGAGCCTCTGTGATATTGCCGTTGATGTGGAATTTCTTGTTGTTACAAGAAGTCAAAGCCAGTGCAGCTACCATAATCGCTGCCACTGAAAAGAGTCTAGTTATCTTCATGAATTTTATTATTTTGCAAAATTATCGAGTGCAAAGATAGTAATAAAATTGCGAATAATGCACCTTCTATAGATAAATTATTAAAAAAAGTGGAAAATAATTGCTGATTTATTTGTTTATTAATAATTAAAGAGGTATCTTTGCAGCGTTTTAGATATTTTAGATGTTAGACAAAACAATAAGTTTTTTAATTTAGATGAACGTAATTACAAAAAGTGTTCAGTTGCCTGATGGAAGAACCATCACAATTGAGACCGGAAAAGTTGCAAAACAGGCTGATGGTGCTGCGGTTCTCCGCATGGGTAACACAGTGCTTCTCGCAACTGTTTGTGCAGCAAAGGATGCAGTTCCGGGTACAGATTTTATGCCTTTGCAAGTAGATTATCGTGAGCAGTACAGTGCTGCAGGTCGTTTTCCTGGTGGTTTCACCAAGCGCGAAGGCAAAGCCAGCGATGAGGAAATCCTTACCTCTCGTCTTGTGGACCGTGCTTTGCGTCCACTTTTCCCTTCTAACTACCATGCAGAAGTTTACGTACAGGTAATGTTGCTCTCAGCCGATGGTGTTGACCAGCCAGATGCCCTCGCAGGTTTCGCTGCTTCAGCTGCCATGGCTTGTTCAGATATTCCTTTCGAGTACTATATCTCTGAGGTTCGTGTAGCTCGTATCAATGGTGAGTATGTTGTAAATCCTACATTCCAGCAGATGGAAGAGGCTGACATGGATATCATGGTTGGTGCTACCAAGGACAATATCATGATGGTAGAAGGTGAGATGAAGGAAGTTTCTGAGCAGGATCTCATTGGTGCCCTCAAGGTGGCTGCTGAGGCTATCAAGCCTATGTGCGAACTCCAGTATGAGTTGGCTAAGGAGAAGGGTACTGACGTGAAGCGTGAGTACGACCATGAGATCAACGATGAGGAACTCCGTGAGCAGATCAAGTCTGAGCTTTACAAGCCAGCTTATGATATCAATCATCAGGCTTTGGAGAAGCATGCACGTCAGGATGCTTTCGACAAGGTCTTGGCTGATTTCCTCGAGAAGTATGACGCTGCTCATACCGATCTTTCTGAGGAAGACTTGGAGGAGAAGCACGCTGAGGCTACCCGTTACTATGATGACGTAATGCGCGATGCTATGCGCCGTTGCATCCTCGATGAGGGCTTGCGTCTTGATGGTCGTGCTACTACAGATATCCGTCCTATCTGGTGCGAGGTATCTCCACTCCCAATGCCTCATGGAAGCGCTATCTTCCAGCGTGGTGAGACTATGTCTCTCTCTACATGTACGCTCGGTACTAAGATGGACGAGAAGCTTATCGACGGTGTGCTCGAGAAGAGCTACCAGCGCTTCCTCCTTCACTATAACTTCCCTCCATTTTCAACAGGTGAGGCTAAGGCTCAGCGCGGTGTAGGCCGTCGTGAGATTGGTCACGGTCACTTGGCATGGCGTGGTTTGAAGGGTCAGATTCCTACAGACTTCCCTTACACAGTACGTTTGGTAAGCCAGATCTTGGAGTCTAACGGTTCTTCTTCTATGGCTACTGTTTGTGCCGGTACTCTCGCCCTGATGGATGCAGGTGTTCCTATGAAGAAGCCAGTTTCTGGTATTGCTATGGGTCTTATCAAGAACCCAGGTGAGGACAAGTACGCTATCCTCAGTGATATCCTCGGTGATGAGGACCACTTGGGTGATATGGACTTCAAAACCACTGGTACCCGTGATGGCTTGACTGCTACACAGATGGATATCAAGTGTGATGGTTTGAGCTTCGAGATTCTTGAGGAGGCTTTGATGCAGGCTAAGGCTGGTCGTGAGCATATCCTCAACTGCATGATGGAGACAATCTCTGAGCCACGTGCTGAGATGAAGCCACAGGTTCCACGTATCGTAGCATTCGATATCCCTAAGGAGTTCATCGGTGCTGTTATCGGCCCTGGTGGTAAGATTATCCAGCAGATGCAGGAGGATACTGGTGCGACAATCACTATCGAGGAGACTGATGGTAAGGGCCACGTCCAGGTATCTGCTCCTAACAAGGATTCTATCGATGCAGCTTTGGCTAAGATTAAGGCTATCGTAGCTGTTCCTGAGGTTGGTGAGGTTTACGAGGGTACTGTTCGCTCTATCATGCCTTACGGTTGCTTCGTAGAGATTCTCCCTGGTAAGGATGGTTTGCTCCACATCTCTGAGATTGATTGGAAGCGTCTTGAGACAGTTGAAGAGGCTGGCATCAAGGAAGGCGACAAGATCAAGGTGAAGTTGATGGAGATTGATCCTAAGACTGGCAAGTACAAACTTTCTCATCGTGTATTGATGGAGAAGCCAGAGGGCTATGTAGAGCGTGAGCGTCGTCCACGTCCTGAGCGCGGTGAGCGTCGCGGTCGTCGTGATGAGCGTCATGAAGGTCGCGGTGAGCGTCCAGCTCGTCAGCCACGTCGTTACGAGCATCGTAATGATGAGCAGGCTCCTAAGGGGTTCAACGACTCTTTGGATCACAACAATGATGTAGAATAATCTGCGTATTAGACACATTATTATATATAAAGGCACTTTCCGATCGGAATGTGCCTTTTTTGATAGTATGCTCGGCATGAGCATTGTCTAATGGGTGCAAGTCCCTAGTAAGCCCTAATAGCGGGAATTACCTAGCCAATG
>NZ_QSAV01000034.1:0-42002 GCF_003465495.1 Segatella copri
AATATATAATATATAACAATTTAAAACAACTTTGAACTATAAGGGCTATATACCCCTTAGGAAAAAACTGAGGAACTGAGGAACTGAGGAACTGAGGAAATGATAGAGACTTAGAATCTTACTCTTGATACTGTTGAATATGTGCTTATATTAAAAGTTAAGTATCAGATTATCAGATATATAAAACACTTGACCCCCTGAAATAAGGGGTCAAGTGTTTAACGTGATACCCATACCCCCTAAAACAGGGGGCATGGGTATGAAATGGAGTTTCGTTACATTGAACTTTCAAATCGTAACTTGATGAGATCTGGCTGATTTACATCTCAACCACTACTTCATGCTTGCCTTCAGAGCAAGGAACGATGGTGCCTGAGATAGGAGTGCCATCCACTGTAATCTGCTTCACGCCCTTCTGGTTTCCGCTAGGATTCTTTACTGTGATATGGTATTCGCCACCACGGAACTTGCGGGTTACCTCATACTCCTTAGCGGTGCTTGGGAGACAAGGATCGATGAGCAAACCTTCATAATCTGGCTTGATGCCGAGGATGAATTCTGATACTGTATACCACATCCATGCCGCTGTACCGGTGAGCCAGGAGTTCTTTCCTTCGCCCGGCTTGGCTGCATCCTTACCGGCTACCATCTGGCAGTTTACGTAAGGTTCTACCTTGTGAAGTGTCTGATATTTTTCCTCTACATAGCTAGGCAGAATCTTGGTATAATGGCTCCAGGCATCGTTGCCTCGTCCGGCTACAGTCTCTCCGATGATGACCCAAGGATTGTTGTGGCAGAAGATACCGGCGTTCTCCTTGTAGCCTTCAGGATAAGAAGAAATCTCACCCATTTCTACATGATAGGTAGTGTAGGCTGGGTTGTTCAGCACCAGTCCGTGTTCGCATTCCAGTCGTTTCTTGCTGCTGTCCAGTGCTTTATCGCAGAGTCCTTCTTCCAGACCGATACCAGCCATCGTACACCAGCCCTGGCTCTCGATGAAGATTTTGCCTTCCTCGTTCTCATCACTACCAATCTTGTTGCCGAAGAAATCGTAAGCGCGGAGGAACCATTCACCGTCCCATCCATGCTGCTTCACAGCCTCGTTCATCTCATCTACAGCCTGCTGCATGCGCTCGGCTTCTGTCAAATAATCTTCTTCTGCAAGACCGGCTATTTCGCCCTCCTTGCTTTCCATAGCTTCCTTGGCAAGCTGCTTGCACAGAGCCACATAATCCTTGCCGGTAACCACGAACAGACCGGCTATCATCAGACTCTCTGCCTTGCTTCCTTCGCCCTTGTTTTCGGTGGTCTGGAAACTCTCGTTAGGGTCCCAGGAGAAGCAGTTCAGGTTCAGACAGTCGTTCCAGTCAGCTCTTCCGATGAGTGGCAACTTGTGTGGACCCAGATTGTTGATAACATGGTTCATCGAAATCTTGAGGTGCTCGAAGAGGCTTACTTCTGTGCCTGGCTGGTTGTCGAAAGGTACCTGCTCAGCGAGGATAGAGAAGTCGCCCGTCTCCTTGATATAGGCTACGGTACCGAAGATGAGCCAGCAAGGGTCGTCGTTGAAACCGCCACCGATATCGTTGTTGCCGCGTTTGGTGAGCGGCTGATATTGGTGGTAGCAGCCACCGTCAGGGAACTGGGTGCTGGCGATATCGATGATGCGCTGGCGGGCACGGGTAGGTATCTGATGAACGAAACCTACGAGGTCCTGGTTGGAATCGCGGAAGCCCATGCCTCGACCGATGCCGCTCTCGAAGAAACTTGCCGAACGCGACATACAGAAGGTGATCATGCACTGATACTGGTTCCAGATGTTCACCATGCGGTCTAACTTGTCGTTGCCGCTCTTCACGGTGAAGATGTTCAGCAGGTTATCCCAGTACTGGTTGAGTTCTGCGAAGGCAGCATCCACCTTTTCGGTGGTATCAAACTTGGCGATAAGCTGATGAGCTTTCTCCTTGTTGATTACCTTCTTGGCGCTGAACTTCTTGTCCTGCTCGTTCTCCACATATCCCAAAAGGAAGATGAGGTCGCGGCTCTCGCCTGGTTGCAGGGTAACCTCGATATAATGAGATGCGATAGGGCTCCAGCCGTGGGCAAAGCTGTTGCGTGGCTTGCCTTCCATCACAGCCTCAGGCTCGGAAAACTCGTTGTAGAGTCCGATGAAGCTCTCGCGGTCGGTATCGTAGCCCTGAATCTCGGTATTCACTGTGTAGAAAGCATAGTGGTTGCGGCGCTCACGATATTCGGTCTTGTGATAGATGGTAGAACCCTCTACCTCCACCTCGCCCGTAGAGAAGTTGCGCTGGAAGTTCTCCATGTCGGTAGCAGCATTCCAGAGGCACCATTCGGCAAAGGAGAACACCTTGAGGGTCTTCACCTCCTCAGTCTGGTTCTTCAGCGTCATCTTCTGCACCTCAGCCCATGTATGGAGGGGTACGAAGAAGAGCACACTCGCCTCCATGCCGTTCTTGCTGCCCGTGATGCGGGTATAGTTCATGCCGTGGCGGCACTCGTAGCTGTCGAGCGGTGTCTTGCAAGGTTTCCATCCCGGGTTCCATACGGTATCGCCATCTTTGATATAGAAATAGCGACCGCCGTTATCCATCGGCACACCGTTGTAGCGATAACGGGTGATGCGACGGAACTTGGCATCCTTGTAGAAGGAATAACCACCTGCTGTGTTGGATATGAGCGAGAAGAAATCCTCGTTACCCAAATAATTGATCCAAGGCCATGGGGTCTTTGGGTCAGTAATCACGTATTCGCGATTGGCGTCATCAAAATGACCATACTTTTTTTCTGCCATTGTTTTTTTAATGTTTATTTCTAGGTAAAATATATTATTTTCGTGCAAAGATAGTAAAAAGTTTCAGTTTCGGGGTTAGAAAACAGTTTTTTTTTGTATTTTTGCAATGAAAAGTTTGATGATTATCATCATTCTATTAACATTTTATACAGTTGGCTTATGAAAAGAAACATTTTATCACTTCTGATAGCCCTCTTTGCTACGATGCAGGTAGCGGCTCAGACATACGACAACTTGTGGAAGCAAGCTGAAATCAATGCTCAGAAGGACCAGCCTAAGAGCGAAATCGCGGTGATGAAGAAAATCATCGCCAAGGCTTCGGCTGCCAAAGATTACGGGCAGTTGCTGGCGGCTGAGACAAGACAGATGACACTCTGGAATGAGATTTCGGCTGACTCGCTGACGCCTAACGTGAAGCGGATGGAAGCCGAGGTGCTGAAGGTGAAGGACCCGGCGTTGAAGGCCGTGAGATATGCCGTGCTGGGTAAGGTGTACTGTGATATGAACGAAAAGAAAAGCCAGGAGTTCTTCAAAAAGGCCTTGGAACAGCCTGAACTTCTTGCCCGACATACATCTGCAGAGTATGTTCCATTGACGCAGAAGGGCGTGGATGGCAGTTCTTTCAACAACGATCTGCTGCATCTCATCGGATTCGAGGCAGACAGCAAGGAGGCGTATCTGCAGCTGTACACCTATTATAATAAGGTGGGCAATAGGGGTGCGGCTTGTCTCTGTGCCTATAAGCTCATCGAGAAATACCGCCAGGACGACGTGAGAGAGGTGAAGAAATCGAAGTATCTGCAGACTATCGACTCGCTCATCCAGGTTTATCAGGATATTCCGGAGGCAGGCGAACTTGCCGTGGAGCATTTCCGCTTCATGGAAGGTGCTACCGATGCCAAACCGCTGGATAAGCTCAACTATATCAACTATGCGCTGAGCCGCTGGGGTGGATGGTCGAGAATGAACGAACTGAGAAATGCACAGAAGCGACTCACCGAACCGATGTTCCGGGTGAAGGATATGCCGCAGGTATTGCGACCTGGGGAGAAGGCTTGGGTGCAGCTGGATGTGCGCAATCTCCAGAACCTGAAAATCAGCATTTCCCGCCTCAATATTACGGCAGATAACGATTATAATGCGCAGGATGAGGCTACCTACAAGATGCTCCTGAAGAAGACTACGAAGCTGCATCAGAAGGATTTCAGCCGCAACTACTATGGTCGCCCGGATTACGAAGAGGTAAAGGATTCCATCGAAATCGGTGGCAATCTGCCGCTGGGTGCCTATCTGATGGAGGTGACTTCGGATAATACCGGCATCGCTCCGCAGCGAGAACTCTTCTATGTGAGCAATCTGGCGGTGATGATTCAGCAGTTGCCTGATGACAGGCATCGCTATGTGGTGGTGAATGCTACCGACGGACAGCCTATCGCCGGGGCGAAGATAGAACTCTATGACCAGCGGTATGATTTCAAGACGAAGAAGGACAAGCGGCTGGTTCATGCCCGATTGACAACCGATGAGAATGGCGAGGTTTACTTCAAGAATGTGGATGGAGAGGTATTGATTTCTACCAACAATGACAAGTTTATGCCTGCCAAGTACATCTATCTCAGCCGTACCCGCTATTATGAGAAGAAGGATAATGAGACTAAATATCAGGTTTATACCGACCGTGCCATCTATCGCCCGGGGCAGAAGGTACATGCCTCAGCCATTTTCTATACTGTCAAGAAGGGGTTGGATGCCAGCGTGCCAGGAAAGAGTATGGAACTGAAGTTTGTCCTGAGTGATGCCAACTGGAATCAGGTGGCAGAACAGAAGGTTACGACCGATGAATATGGTACGGCTTCGGTAGATTTCGAACTCCCGAAGGAGGGAAAGACAGGACAGTATTCCATCTCCGTGAATGGTACAGCAAGCGAATATTTCAGAGTTGAGGAATACAAGCGTCCAACCTTCGAGATTACCTTCCCGAAGGTGAATGAGAAATATAACTGGGGCGACACCGTGGTGGTGAAAGCTTCAGCCAAGACCTATGCTGGTGTGCCTGTGCAGGGTGCCAAGGTGGAGTATCAGGTGACCCGCAGAAATCAGCTCTGGTGGTGGGGTGCAGGCTCTGCCGGACAGTTGGTGAAGACTGACAGTTGCGTGACTCGTGAGGACGGAACCTTCGACGTAGAGATTCCGCTGGAGGCTTCCTTGTCAGGAAAAGACGAGACCGATATGAGCAACTTCATGCGCATCGCCCGTTTCTTCAACTTCGAGGTCTCAGCCATCGTTACCGACATCAGCGGCGAGAGCCACGAGGGCGTGATGAGTCTGCCTCTGGGCACCAAGCCAACCATCCTCACGGTGAATCTTCCTAAGCGTATCGAAACAGACAGTCTGAAGACGGTAACTTTCGCTTACCGCAATGCCAGTGGTATGCCGATTTCTAGTAGGTTGAAATATCGAATTGATGAAGGCGAATGGAAGGACGCCGAGGCGAATGCACCGGTTTCTATCAAGAAATATGCATCTTCTGCCTCTTCTTCCCTCATTTGGAAATCTGGCGTTCATCAGCTGGAGGCAATCTGCGGACAGGACACCCTGCAGCAGAAATTCACCCTTTTCAGCATGAAGGATACCCATCCGGTGGAGCCAACTACCGAATGGTATTATCAGACGGCGAAGACCTTCCCTCGTGATGGCAAGCCGGTCTATATCCAGGTGGGCTCTTCGGAGAACGGAGCGCACATCGTATATTCCATCATCGCCGGCAACAAACTGCTGGAGAAGGGCGCCTGGGAGTTGGGCGACAGCATCGTGACTCTGCCTTTCACCTACAAGGAGGAATATGCGTCGGGCATCGTACTGAACTATAGTTTCGTGAAGCAAGGCAAGTGCTTTACCCGAATGATGAGCATCGCCCGTCCTTTGCCTGAGAAGAAACTGAACATCGCCTGGAAGACCTTCCGCAACCGTCTAACCCCTGGACAGAAGGAGGAGTGGACGCTGAAGATTACCACCCCTGACGGCAAGCCAGCCAAGGCGCAGCTGATGAGCGTACTCTATGACAAGTCGCTCGACCAGATAACCCCGCATTTCTGGAATTTCTCCCTGGGCTTCTATCAGAGTTTGCCAAACTGCTACTGGGAGGACAACCTCAGTTTCCGTTCATTTTACTTGAATGGCGTTTATCCTACCAAGTATTATGACGAGAAGCAATTGGATGTGGATAAGTTTGATGGCAAATTCTTTAGCTATTATGCTTATATGCAAGCGGTGGAGCTGAGCAAGTTGGAACGTTCTTTAGGCGGAACCGTAGAGTCTGTTCGTATAAAGAAAGACGAGCTGGTTAAGGAAGAAGGGAGGGTCATGAAAACTCGTGGGAGTAATATGAACCGTGTTGCAGCGGCTGCTCCATCTGCCAACAAGGTTTTTGATGTAGTAGAGGAGATGCCGCAGTTTGCCGGTGGTTCTGGCTCAGATGCAGGACAATTCCTCGACAAGGTGCAGGTGCGTGAGAATATGAACGAGACCGCCTTCTTCTATCCTGCCTTGGAGAGCGACAACAATGGCAACGTTGCCATCAGATTTACCCTGCCGGAGAGCGTGACTACCTGGAAGTTCATGGGCTTGGCTCATGACAAGGAGATGCGCAATGGTTTGCTGGTGGATGAGGCTGTGGCTCAGAAGACCGTGATGGTGCAGCCTAACATGCCTCGCTTCCTGCGTGAGGGCGATAAGAGCACCATCGTGGTGAAACTCTTCAATACTTCCGACAAGAAGGTGAGCGGCAACGCCCGTATGCAGATTCTCGACCCGGAGACCAACAAGGTGGTTTGGCAGAAGACGCAGAACTACAGCATCGATGCCGAGGGCTCTGCTACCATCTCCTTTGATGTCCAGGGACTGAAAGAGGGCGTATATATTAATAAGGTGGTGGCTGCCGGTAATGGCTACAGCGATGGTGAACAGCACTATCTGCCGGTTTTGAGCAACCGTGAACTCGTGGTGAACACCCTGCCTATCACCCTGCATCATAAGGGTGAGCAGAACTTCGACCTGAGCAAACTCTTCCTGAACAAGGAGGGCAAGCAGGCGAAGGGCGCTGAAGAGGCAAAGGTAACCATCGAGTACACCAATAACCCAAGTTGGCTGATGGTGAAGGCGCTGCCTGCTATCAGTAATCCGGATGAGGAGGACGCCATCTCGCTGATGTCTGCCATCTATGCCAATACTATCACCACCCATATCCAGAAGACTCTCTCTTTGGATAATCATTCTCAGAAGAATCTCTCTCAGGAGAGCATCCGTCTGCAGAATCAGGTCGAGAAACTGAAGAAGTTGCAGAACCCTAACGGTTCCTTCTCCTGGTGGAAAGGCATGAAGGGCAGCCGGTATATGACTACATCGGTAGCCGAAATGATGGTTCGATTGAATGCCATCGCAGGTGTGCAGAAATCAACTGCCCGGATGCTGACTTCGGCTCTGAACTATCTCTCTCTGCAGACCGCACAGGAAGTAAGAGAAATGAAGAAACAGGAGGAGAAAAAGCAGAAGGTGAGTCCTAGCGAACAGGCGCTGCATTATCTCTACATCCTTTCGATGGATGGCAGAAAGATGAAGCAGAATCTGGAAGCTGACAAGGCTTATCTCCTGGAAAAAATGTCGAAGATGACCGGTGATTTCTCCATCTATGGCAAGGCGCGTGCTGCCGTGGTACTCGCCAAAAACAGCCAGCAGAATGCTGCTTACCGCGAGAAGGCAGGCGAATATCTGCAGAGCGTGAACGAATATGCCGTTTACCGTGAGGAGATGGGCCGCTACTACGATACCCGCAAGGCACTCTACAGTTGGAGAAACTATAAGATTCCTACCCAGGTATCCGTGATAGAGGCGATGCAGATGCTGAAACCGAATGACAAGCAGACCATCGAGGAACTGCAGCGCTGGCTCCTGATGTCGAAACGCACCCAGGTTTGGGATACGCCGGTGAACACCGTGGATGCCGTCTACGCCTTTATGAAGGGCAATGAGAGCAACTGGAACAGGAAGGCTGAGAATGCCGTGCTGAAACTGGACGGCAAGCTGCTGCCGATGCCGCAGGATTCCACTACTTTGGGCTATGTGAAGACCGAAAGACCGGGCAAGGCATCTAAGCTGAGCATCGACAAAAAGAGCGATTATACCAGCTGGGGAGCCGTCTATGCAGAGTTTAAGCAGCCTATCAGCGAAATCGGTTCCATGGAGTCGGGCATCAAGGTGCGCCGTGTCATCGTTCCTGCCGAATCTGAGGGCAAGGGCAAGGCGCAGGCGAAGGTAGGCGAGAAGGTGAAGGTAACGCTGATCATCACCACCGACCGCGACTATGACTTCGTGCAGATTACGGATAAGCGTGCGGCATGTCTGGAGCCGGTTAACCCGTTGAGCGGTTATCAGTGGGGCATAGGCTGCTATGTTTCTCCAAGAGATTATGCAACAAATTTCTATTTCGATCGTTTATCTAAAGGTAAGCACATCGTAGAAATGGAGTATTACGTGGATAGAAAGGGCGACTATCAGAGCGGAACTTGCACCGCTGAGTGTACCTACAGTCCGGAGTTTGGTGGCCGCACAGAGACGTATGAGTTGAGAGTTAACAATTAATAGTTTATAGTTTATAGATTGATAATTTAAAATAGAATAGTATGAAACGGATGAATATATGGATGCTCTCAGCGCTGTTGGCGCTGCCTGCATCAGCACAGAAGATTACAACCCAGCACGAGGTGGTAGACTGCGGACAGGTGGTGTTCCGTAAGCCTGTAACTGCCGAATTCGTGCTGAAGAATGACGGGCACAAGCCGTTGGTTATCAACAATGTATTGAAAAGCTGCGGCTGTACGGAGGTAGATTATCCGAAGACGGGCATTGCTGCCGGCGAAAGTTTCGTCATCAAGGCGGTATACGATGCCAAGCAGATGGGTACTTTCACCAAGCAGGTTTGCCTCTATACCAATGCGGATGAAGAGCCGTTCATCCTCTCTATGAGGGGAAAGGTAGTGGGCAGCGTAGTAGATTTCGCTGGTTCTTACGATGAGATGCTGGGTGTCATCAAGAGTGATGCCCAGGAGGTGGAGTTTGATGACGTGAACCGTGGCGACCGTCCGGTTCAGCGCATCCATATCTTCAATCCTACCGACGAATTACTGGAGCCGGTAGTGATGCATCTGCCATCCTATCTTCATGCTTTCGTATCGCCTTCCAAGGTAGCTCCGCGTCATTCTGCCGAAATCAGTTTCGTGCTGGATTCCAAGAAACTGCGTGACCTGGGCTTGAACCAGACATCGGTTTATCTCGGTGAGCGTCCTGGCGATAAGATTGCGCCTGAGAAGGAAATCGTGGTATCAGCCGTTCTTCTTCCTGGTTTCGAGAACATGACTCCAGCCAGGAAGGCACTGGCTCCGAAGCTAGAGATGTCTGCCACCGACCTCAATCTGGGTAGTTTCAATGGAAAGAAGAAGCTGAAGGGTGAGATTCTGATTACCAATAAGGGTAAGTCGGAACTGGATATCCGCAGCATGCAGATGTTTACGATGGGCTTGCAGGTGAACCTGAAGAAGAGTAAGATTCAGCCAGGAGAGACCGTTAAGATGAAGGTGACGGCTGTGGCTGCCGACTTGAAGAAATCGCGTGTCAGACACCCTCGTATCCTCATGATTACGAATGATCCTGACCATGCTAAGGTGGTGGTGAAGATTAATGTACAATGATTTAAAAACGAATATCGTGCAGATAGAAATAGATAACGGCAGTGGGTTCTGCTTTGGCGTAACCACTGCCATCAAGAAAGCTGAAGAGGAGTTGGCTAAGGGCGGTAAACTTTACTGCCTGGGCGATATTGTGCATAACGGTATGGAGGTGGAGCGCCTGCATGAAGCGGGACTCATCACGATAGACCATGAGCAGATGGAGGAACTGCAGGGCGTAAAGGTCTTGCTCCGTGCTCATGGTGAACCGCCTGAGACTTATGCCCTTGCCGAGCGAAACAACATCGAAATCATCGATGCTACCTGTCCTGTGGTGCTCCAGTTGCAGCGCCGCATCAAGAAGCAGTATGTCAACAATCCGGAGGCGCAGATCGTGATTTTCGGCAAGAATGGGCATGCTGAGGTGCTCGGACTGGTGGGGCAGACGGAGAGTCATGCCATCGTGGTAGAGAAGTTTGAGGATGTGAAGCAGCTGAAGGAAACCGGTCAGCTGGATTTCTCGAAAGATATCTATCTTTACTCCCAGACTACCAAGAGTCTCGATGAGTTTCACCGCATCATCGAATACTGCCAGGAGCATATTGTTGAGGGTGCTATCTTCAAGAGTTTCGATACCATCTGTCGTCAGGTGGCTAACCGCATGCCTAACATCGCAGCCTTTGCCAGCAAGCATGATGTCATCCTCTTTGTGAGTGGCAGAAAGAGTTCGAACGGTAAGGTGCTTTTCAAGGAATGCAAGAGTGTGAATGCCAACAGCTACCAGATAGAAAGTGCCGACGAAATAGATATGAACTGGTTCAAGGATGTGGAAACGGTAGGTATCTGTGGCGCTACCAGTACGCCGAAGTGGCTGATGGAAGAGTGCAAGGATAAGATTATCAACGATAGTTCTGCTCTTTTGTTGTAAGATTTAATGCGTTGATTGTTTGTTAGTTAACCACCTTGCTACCGCGTTTTGCGGTAACAAGGGTATAGGATAGTTTTATCGTTGGTAGAAAAACTTAATATGCTGGTTATTAATTAGTTAACCCATTTGACGTTGTGTTTTACAACGTCAAATGGGTTTATCTTTTATAAACTGTCTGAAAATAAAACAGGTGATAAATCTTCTCCCGAAGACCTATCACCTTCAAAAAACAGTAATTAACTCAAAATTTATAATCTATATCATTACTACCTTGTTAATATGGTTGCAAAGATACTAAATTGAAGTTTTTTTCCCAAATCTTTTTCATCGAATAAAATAAATTTATCGGTAAAAGTAGTATCTTTAACGTATTTTTGCACAAATAACCCGGCAGTCTCTTTTCTTTAGCTTATTCTGCTATTGCCTTTTGATATTGTTCCATCAGCCATGCCTTCTGTTCAGGAATGGTCATGTTGCTGTTGTCGAGCGTGATGGCATCATCAGCCTTTCTGAGTGGGGAAGTCTCGCGGTGGGTATCGATATAGTCGCGCTCCTCTACATTCTTCAGAATCGCATCGAAGTCGGCTGGCATTCCTTTCTCCTTCAGTTCATCGAAACGGCGCTGTGCTCTCACCTGTGAGCTGGCTGTAACGAAAATCTTCAGTTCGGCATTAGGGAACACGGTGGTACCTATATCGCGACCATCCATCACGATGCCCTTGTCTTCGCCCATCTTCTGCTGCTGCTCTACCAGCGCCTCTCTGACGAAAGGAACGGCGGCAATCGGACTAACGTGGTTGGAAACCTCTAACGAACGGATTTCCTTTTCTACCAGTTCGCCGTTCAGATAGCAGTCTGGGCGACCGGTTGTTTCATTAAACTTGAATGAGATGCTGATGTTCTTCATCTCCTTCTGCAGTTCTTCAGTCTTTACGGCTCCATCTGCTTCGAAGAGCTGATGACGCAGCGCATAGAGAGTTACCGAGCGGTACATCGCGCCCGTATCTACATAAACATAACCTATTTCCTTGGCAAGATCCTTTGCCATCGTACTCTTACCGCAAGAAGAGTATCCGTCTATTGCTATTGTTATTTTCTTCATAATTTCGAACTAACTTTAATGTATAATTTATAATGTACAATTTATAATCTGTAACTTACGTTCAGCATGAGACTGCTGCTACTGACGTGATATTTGCCGTAGGCAACGTTCAGATGGAAGCGCTCCAGGTTGATACCGCCACCCACGGAGAAACCGGCTCCATGACTGCTTTCCTCATCTTCTGAGGTGCTGATTTTCATCTCGTTGGCTCTCCGGAAGTTGTAGCCGGCACCTATCCACAGGCTCTCCGAAAGCAGAATGTCGGCACCTACTACGGCATGATCACGAAGACTGCTGTCCCAATGGTTCAGGTTGACCAGTGTGGCTGATACCCTGAACGGTGCGTTGGCGAAGCGTTTCGTCACACCCAACTGCAGGTCGATAGGCATCTTCTCGTATTCATTATCGTAGGCTTTCAGCTGTCCACCCAGGTTCTTTGCCACGCAAGAAACCGACCATTCCGTTTCAGGGTCGTAATAGTTGATACCCAGATCCACTCCCACAGCGATAGAATTGTAATCGCCAATATACGAAGTGATGAATTTGGCGGCAATACCACCCGCAAACTTTTCACCGAGCATATAAGAGAAGTAACCCGCAACGGCAATGTCCTTTGCCGAGAACTCACCCATCTGGATGTTGTTCTCATCCGTCTCTTTCATCTTGCCGTAGTCAACAAGCTGAGCCGAAACAGCCCACGAAGCCTTGTCGTTGACAGTACGGTTGAAACTAGCCGAGGCAGTATTCACCCCCGACATATAGTTCATATAATTGAGATTGACTGTCTTGTCGTTTACTGATGACAGGAGAGCCGGATTATGGAATATGAGTGCCTCATCATCTTCTATCAAGGTGATGTTGTCGCCACCCAGAGCAGCTGCGTGAGCACTCACCGGCAAGCGAAGGAAATTATACCCCGTTTGGCTCTCTTGAGCATCAATAATTGTCGCAAAAAGCGTCAATATTGCGGAAATTACATATTTTTTCATTTAAATTTTCTAATTCTTTGGCAAAGATACTGCTTTTTTCAATAATAAGAAGTAATTTTGCAATGTTTTCGTAGGAAATAACGATTTTAAACGGTTTTTATTGTGGAAATTAAGAAATCAAATAGCGCACAACTGGAAGATAAGCGGGTTACATTTTTCCTGCTAGGTTTGCTGCTGGCTTTTACTTTCATCTTCGTAGGACTCCAATATCAGAGAGGTCCGCAGGGAGATGATGACTTGTCGGAATCGATGGAAGATCTTTCACAGGATCTGGAAATGTCGGCTCGTCCCGACCTGAAAGATATGGTGAGTGCAGAGGCTGTTTCGGCTCCTGCTTCTAAGTCAATTACTCAGGAAGTGAAGGCTGCCGAGCAACAGACTCAGAAGGCACCGCAGAAAATCAGTTCTACAACCAGCGAACTGGTTATCGGCGACGGCTCGGGTGTAGTGGATGGAGCAGAGGTGAAGGAAGCGGTTCCTGAAACTCCCATTGAGAATCCGGGAGCTGAGGCTCCTATCAAACTGACCGTCGTGCAGAAGATACCGCAGTTTCCTGGTGGCTGGTCTGCCTTCATGCAGTGGCTTACCAAGAACCTGAAGTACCCTGTAGCAGCCCAGAAGAGTAGGATTCAGGGAACCGTAGTGGTATCCTTTATCGTAAACAAGGATGGAAGTGTTGCCAATATCAAGGTAAGTACTTCGGTAGATCCATTGCTCGACAACGAGGCTTTGAGGGTGATGAAGATGATGCCGAAGTGGAAACCGGGCATCGATAAAGGCAAGGTCTGTCGCACGATGATTGCCATCCCGGTAGTGTTCCAGCTATAAATTGTTCATTGTTAATTATACATTATAAATTATACATTATTATGAAGACAGCAGATGAAATTTTAAGCATGGTAAATGAGTTTCTGGCTAATTTGCCTTACGAAAGAAAGCCAAAGTCTCTTTATGAGCCTATCAGATACGTACTTTCTATGGGTGGCAAGCGTATTCGTCCTACGCTCATGCTTCTGGGCTACAATCTTTTCAAGGACAATCCTGAGAAGATTCTGATGAATGCCGTTGCCCTGGAAACTTATCATAACTATACTTTGCTGCATGATGACCTGATGGACAATGCTGATTTGCGTCGCGGTCATGAAACGGTTCATAAGAAATGGGATGCCAATACGGCAATCCTTTCGGGCGACAGCATGCTCGTTCTGGCTTATGAACGTATGGCTCAATGTGATGAAAAGCATCTTGCCAAGGTGTTGAAACTCTTTACGACCACTGCTCTGGAAATTGGTGAAGGTCAGCAGTTTGATATGGAGTTTGAAAACCGTAACGATGTGAAGGAGGAGGAATATATTGAGATGATCCGCCTCAAGACCAGCGTTCTCCTGGCTTGTGCCTTGAAGATGGGTGCTATCCTTGCCGATGCTTCTGATGAGGATGCAGAGAACCTGTATAAGTTTGGCGAGCAGATAGGATTGGCGTTCCAGTTGCAGGATGATTACCTCGATGTTTACGGCGATACCAAGGTGTTTGGTAAGGAGATTGGTGGCGATATCACATCCAACAAGAAGACTTACATGCTCATCAATGCCTTCAACCATGCCAACGACGCTCAGCGTGCAGAACTGCAGAAGTGGGTGGATGCCGAGGAGTTCGACCGCAAGGAGAAGGTGGCTGCCGTTACCCGTCTTTACAACGAGATAGGTATCGACAAAATGGCGCAGGATAAGATTGCTTATTATTTCGAGCAGAGCAAGAAGTATCTGGATGCCGTGAATGTGCCTGCTGAGCGTAAGGAGGAATTGGCAAAGTATGCTCAGAAAATGATGAAGCGACAGTACTAGTTGATAGTTAATAGTTTATAGTTGACAGTTGATAGGGCAATGTTCAAAGTAATAGATACACATACGCATTTCGATGCGGAGGAGTTTGATGAGGATAGGGCGGAGGCTTTCGCCCGTGCCAAGGAAGCGGGGGTAGGCAAGGTGTTCTTGCCTGCCATCGATGTGAAGACCACACACGCGGTACTGGCATTGGCTAAGGAATATCCGGGCTATGCTTATCCGATGATTGGTCTGCATCCTGAAGAGGTGAAGGCTGACTGGAAGGAACAACTGGCTGAACTCCGGAAGATACTGGAGGAGCATCGCATGACCGGTAATGCCAGTCAGACGGGTTCTCCTCAGTTTTCTGACTTGATCGCCATCGGAGAGGTAGGACTTGATTATTACTGGAGCCGTGAGTTCGAAAACGAGCAGCTCGAGGCTTTCGAGGAACAGGTAAAATGGTCGGTAGAAACCCAGCTCCCGCTGATGATTCATTGCCGCAAGGCTCAGAACGAGATGGTGCATCTGCTCAGAAAGTATGAGAAAGAACTGCCGGGTGGCGTCTTCCATTGCTTTACGGGCAACCAGAAGGAAGCCGAAGAACTCCTCTCCTTCGATAAGTTTGTATTGGGCGTCGGTGGCGTATCTACTTTCAAGAGCAGCCATCTCAGAGAAGACCTCCCTGCTGTAGTTCCTCTGGATCGCATCGTTCTGGAGACCGACAGTCCGTATATGGCTCCCGTTCCATACCGCGGAAAACGCAACGAAAGTGCTTTCGTGGTAGAAGTGATGAAGACACTCGCCAAGGCTTATGGCATAAGCGAAGAGGAGTTTGCCCAACAGACCAACCTCAATGCAGAGCGGGTTTTTCCGCTATCCGTATCGCAAGTATAGGACGCAAGCGTTCAAAACTCCTTAAATAAACATAAAAAAACAATGAAAGTTATGGTATTTCGGAGGAAAAGCAATAATTTTGCACTTCGAAATTGTTGCAGCAGCATGTTGCGGCGATTAAGAAGAGTTCTTCGGAATATGGAAAGGTGCTCGAGTGGCTGAAGAGGCACGCCTGGAAAGCGTGTAACCGGCAAAACCGGTTCGGGGGTTCGAATCCCCCTCTTTCCGCTTTTATATATATAATAAGGTATATGAAGAAAAATACAGCTATTGCACGTTTTGCAATATTGGTTTTCACATGGATGTGTTCTCTGCCTATGATGGCTCAAGAAGAGAACATGGGATTTCATCAAGCTCTTAAGACAAAGTTTATAGAGGGTAATGCGGGATTTATGTCTCTCGTTGCCATCGCCCTCATCGTGGGTATGGCTTTCTGTATCGAGCGCATCATCTATCTGAGTCTTTCTGAAATCAACGCCAAGAAGTTGATGCAGGATATCGACCAGAAGGTGTCGGCGGGAGATGTGGAAGGGGCTAAGACGCTCTGCCGGAATACCCGCGGACCGGTGGCTTCTATCTGCTACCAGGGCTTGATGCATATCAGCGAGAGTCTTGATGACATCGAGCGCTCGGTAAGCGGATATGGTACCGTTCAGGCGGCTAACCTGGAGAAGGGATGCTCCTGGATCAAACTCTTTATCGCTATGGCGCCATCGCTCGGATTCCTCGGAACCGTGATCGGTATGGTCATGTCGTTCGACCAGATTCAGCAGGCGGGCGATATCAGTCCTACTATCGTTGCTTCGGGTATGAAAGTGGCGCTCATCACTACTATCTTCGGTATCATCGTAGCCCTCATCCTTCAGGTTTTCTATAACTACATCCTTTCTAAGGTGGAGCACCTGACAAGCCAGATGGAGGAGTCGGCGGTTACTTTAATGGATATTATTGCCAAGAATAAATAAACGAAGAGAGAAATGGTTAAATTTCAATTTTCAAAGCAGAAGACGAAGTCGGCCGAAAAGATATCGCAGCAGGTGTTCTATATCATGATAGGACTGGCGGTGCTGGTTTTCGGTCTGTTCTTTTTGGTAGGCTACGATTTGCCTTTCGAAGAGAACCCCGACTTTAATGCGCCTCTCTTTACCGATGTGCTCATCCTGCTGATGTGGCTCTTCCTGATAGGAGGTACAGGTCTGGCAGTCTTTTCGATGATCAGAGATTATCGCAGCAGCAAGTCGGAGGCTGTAGTGAATGGCATTCCCGTGCGTCGCATCTTCCGCATCACATGGATCGGAACTTTGGCAGTTTTGCTGCTTACCTTCTTTTTGGGCGGTTCTGCTCCGATGCTCATCAATGGCGAGAATTATGCCGACTGGCTCTGGCTCAAGCTTTCAGATATGTTTGTCATCACATCGCTCCTGATGCTGGTGGCAGGAATCGGTGCCGTCTGTTTCGGTGCCACACGTTATATTCGGAAGAAAAACTAAAGAGAGTGCTTTAGGCTCTCTATTCTATAAATAAGGATTAAATATGCTGATTAGAAGGAAGCAACACGAAACCCCGGGACTGAATACCACATCTACAGCCGACATCTCGTTCATGCTGTTGATATTCTTCCTTGTCACCACATCAATGGATGTGGATAAGGGACTGTTGCGCCAACTCCCTTCACCTGAACCGCAGAAGAAGGAACAGCAGCAGTCGGTGGTAGACAAGGCTAACCTCATGGCGCTGCGCCTGACAGCTGGCGATACGCTTTTGGTCAACGGTAAGCCGATGCAGGTGAGCCAGCTCAAGGAAGAAACCATCCGCTTTGTTCACCGTCTGGGTAAGAAACATCTCATCTCTATTGAGAGTGACCGCGATGCCGACTATAATCTCTATTTCCAGATGCAGAATCAGCTGATGGAAGCCTATAGCCAGCTTCGCAACGAAACAGCCCAGAAGAAATATCACAGGGATTATGCCCTCTTGAACAATGACCAGAAAGAACAGGTGCGCAACATCTGTCCGCAGCGCATCACAGAGTCGTATGCCAACGCAATGACTCATGCCGACCAGCGTGTTGATGCCAATGCTGAAGAAAAGCAAGGGGAAGAAAATTCGACAGAAACAGCTACTGAACAGCAGAAAGGAGGTAAACAATGATGAATTTTCATAAGAAATCGCATGAAGTGCCAGGGTTGAATACATCTTCTCTGCCAGACCTCATTTTCTCCGTACTGTTCTTCTTTATGATTGTTACCCACATGCGCCAGGTTACCTTGAAGGTAGACTGCCGTTTGCCACAAGGCAAGGAACTCACCCGCCTGACCAAGAAATCGGCGGTGAGTCATATTTATATAGGTAAGCCAACCAAAGAGATGCAGGCAAAGTATGGTACCGGTACCCAGATTCAGTTGAATGATAAGTTTGCTTCGGCTCCCGAAGTGATGGATTACATTTCGGCAGAAAAGAAGCGTATGTCACCGGAAGACCAGAAGCTGATGACCGTATCAATCAAAGCAGACCAGGAAACCAAGATGGGTGTGATAACAGACGTAAAGCAGGCTTTGCGCCAGGCAAAAGCACTAAAAATCAGTTATTCTGCCACAGAAAATGGAAAATAATATTAATTTATCATGTTTTTCTCTTAAAAAATTGCTTTTATTAATTTTTTGTATTATCTTTGCACGCAAATTATTAGTATTATGGCAAAACAAATTTTAGATTCATTAGATAGGCAGATTCTGAAGCTGATTTCTCAGGATGCCCGTATTCCATTTTTGGAAGTGGCACGCGCTTGCAATGTGAGCGGTGCTGCCATTCATCAGCGTGTTGCTAAACTTACAAATCTTGGTATCATCAAGGGTTCACAATTCATCATTGACCCAGAAAAGATAGGTTACGAAACTTGTGCTTATATGGGACTCTATCTGAAGGAGCCTGAGAAGTTTGACCAGGTTGTAGAGGAGTTGAAGAAGATTCCTGAGGTTGTAGAGTGTCACTATACTACAGGCGGCTTTGATATGTTTATCAAGATTTACGCGCTGAACAACCACCATCTCCTGGAAATCATCCATGATAAGTTGCAGCCACTGGGATTGTCTCGCAGCGAGACCATCATCTCTTTCAATGCATCTATCAACCGTCAGCTTTCTATGCAGGATCTCAAGAGTTTCAACGATGATGAAGAGGAAACTGATGAGGAGGCTGCAGCAGAGAAATAAGATATAAAAAGAAAAAAAGCAGTAGCTCCCTGCGGGATTACTGCTTTCTATAAAGGGTGAGGAATGTGAACGGTAAGCCGTTTTCATTCCTCATTTCTTTTTCTGTCACTTCCCATTCTGCCGGATTGATTTCCGGAAAGAAGGTATCGGCATGTTCAGGTTCCTTTTCTACGATTGTGAGATAAAGCTTGTCTGCAAAAGGCAAAGCCTGTTCATATATGCTGGCTCCTCCGATGATGAAACATTCATCTGATGTTTCTTTGCTTCCAACCTCTTCTTTGTTTCCAGCCTCTTCTTTCCTTGCTGCCAGCGCTTCTTCCAGAGAGGTGTATACTTCGCACCCTGTTATCTGCTCTCTTGTCTTCGAGATAACAATATTCCGGCGGTTGGGCAAGGCTCCGTTCGGCAGCGACTCAAATGTCTTTCTGCCCATGATGATCGTATGTCCAGTTGTGAGCATACGAAATCGGGTCATGTCCGATGGGATGGCGTAGAGCAACCGGTTCTTGTACCCGATAGCTCTATGCACTTTTGATATACAGGCGATGATGCTAAGCATTTTTTATTTTAATGTTGAATGTTGAGTGTTGAATGTTGAATTATTCATTCTTGCTGTAAACTGTTAACTATAAACTATTAACTATAAATAGCTCTCCTGTCCCATGGCTGCTCTTGATTTTCCACTCCTGCGGATAGAGGTTGTTGGCACGGTTGCCAATGTTCTTTTCCCAGCCTATCGGAACCTGTCTGTAGGTTACCAGAACATAACCCTTAGGCGTATCGGCAGGCAGATTCACAGCCTCCTTGCGAAGGTAGCGGATGGCATCATCGTAGGATAACTCCACCTGAGGGAAGTGTTCTTTGTTGAGCATCGTAGAGAGAGCGAGAGCCTGGTCGGGAATGAGACCCTTTCCCTTGTCTGTTCCCAGTTTCACACCTGCATGCAGCACCTTCAGGTTCTTTTCAGCCTGGTCGTAGATGTCTTTCCATCTGCCCGGAATGGCGTAAACCGTCTCATTGCTCTCTGCAGGCATCCATTCCGTATCAGTCTTCAGCCAGCCGTCCGGAATCTCCGGTCCCTTTCCTTTAGCCACCTTCTTGTCTTTTTTCTTCTTATCCTTCCTGTTCTCCTTGGCTGGTGAGCCGGCTTCCCATTCGCCCTCTTTCTTCAGAATCGCCATAAACAGACCTTCGCCTCGCGAAACGCCAGGAATGAACCGGTAAACAGGGAAGTCGCTGCCCGTGAGGTTGCGGGTGATGTTCCATGCATCTTCTACACCCTCCAGTGCCATCACTTCAGCGCCAAGTTCTTCGCATATCCACTCCACGTTCTCCTCATCTTCGTGCGCATTGAAGGTGCAGGTAGAGTAAATCAGGATACCGCCTGGCTTCAGACAGTTCCAGATATCCGATACGATTTCGCGCTGCAGCTGCCAGCAGTTGTTCACATTCTGGGTACTCCATTCGCCGATAGCCCCTTCATCTTTGCGGAACATTCCTTCGCCGGAGCAGGGAACATCGGTAAGAATCACATCAAACTGCAACTTCGATTTCTTGTAATCGCGGGGATAGTTGTTGGTTACAATCATATCCGGATGACCGAACTTCTGTACGTTTTCGGCAAGAATCTGCGAGCGGGTGCGCATAGGTTCGTTGCTGAAGAGCAGACTCCCTTCCGGCAAGGCAGCTCTTACGGCAGTCGACTTTCCGCCAGGGGCAGCACAGAGATCCAGCATCATCACCGGTTCTTTTACGTACTGTCGGATAGCCATATCAACAAACATGGATGAGGCTTCCTGTACATAATATAAGCCGGCATGCAGCAGCGGATCGAAGGTGAATCCGGGACGCGTAGAGAGATAACGTCCGGTTTCCGGACACCAGGGAATCGGTTCGCCATCAGCATCCTTGCATTTAAAAGGATTGATGCGGATACTGGTTGGTGCCTCCTCTTCGAGGATAGCATGCTCCAGACGCTGATACAGCTTTTCGCCCATTAGCGCCTGCGTATATGTTCTGAAATCTTCAGGTAATGTCTTCATTCTGTTTCTTTTTCTTTAATTTGTTTGCAAAAATAAGAAATTTTTCGTTTCTTTGCAACTAAATCGCGAAGAGATGCGTCTAAGAAGCAGAAATTTTTCAAATAACAAGGTAAAAACAATAAAAAAATAATGATATGAAGAAAGCAATATTGGCATTAGCGCTCGTTATGAGCATCGGAGCCACCCAAGTGTCTTTGGCGTCTTCTGCTCCAAAACATCGTTATCATCCAACTACCCAACAGGTAGATTCAAAGGCTGCTCCTGCATCTGCCGCACAGCCATCTGCTTCGAAGGATAAAGACGACGAGGCGTTGGAGGCTTATTCTGATACAACCAGTACAGATTCGGCTAACTATGATGATTATGATGAGAATGATAATAGATCTGTTCATTCTAGATACAGTTTAGACAACTATGATGATCCGTTCGATTTCATCGGTTCGGTATTTGGTGGCGGAGCGCTGGCTGTTATGATCATTTTCTGTATCATCTTCGGTCTGCTGTTTGTCTTTGCTCCGCTGATCATCGTATTTCTGGTTATCAGATATCTGATTCGCCGCCACAACGACCGGATGAAACTGGCGGAGATGGCGATGGAGAAGGGCATCAATGTTCCGGAAAGCGACCGGCCGATAGACAAGCAGAGCGATGAGTATCTGGTAAAGCGTGGATTGAGAAATGCCTTCCTGGGAGCCGGCTTGTGCGCCATGTTTGCCTGGTGGGATGCTGATTTCCTGGCTGGCATCGGAGCCCTGGTCTTCTTCTATGGCATCGGTCAGACTGTTATCGGTTCGCTTCCTGCCATCAAGGACTGGTGGAAGAACCGTCATGGCGACCAGGGAACGGGGTATAATGGAACTCCGGTCTAGCAGCCGACATTCAATATATCATGGCTTCTCAATAGGAGGGGAAGTCACAAGGAAAAGAACAACAATTATTAGTTAATATATATAAGGTGGAAAAGTTATCCGATATCTCTCTCGTCACGAAGGTGGTGATGCTTCATGACCGCAAGTCGTTCGACCTGCTGGTCAGGAAGTATCAGTCACCCATTCGTGGGTTCTTCCTGCGGCAGACGCTGGGGGATGCGCAGCTGAGTGACGACTTGGCGCAGGATACCTTTGTCAAGGCATATACCCATCTGTCCGGTTTCAGGGGTACAGCCTCTTTCTCCACCTGGCTCTACCGCATCGCCTATAATGTATGGTATGATTATACCCGCAGTCATAAGGAGACGCAGGACATCGATACGCCTGCCGTTTCCAGTAAGAATGCACAGGGCGCCCATGCCGGATTGAAGATGGATTTGCTCAAGGCGTTACAGATTTTGAGCGAAAATGAACGTACATGCATCACGCTGCAGCTGATGGATGGACTCTCTATAGATAAGATTGCAGAGGTGACGGGAATGGCGCAAGGCACCATCAAGTCGCATCTCTCTCGAGGAAAACAGAAACTTGCAAGTTACTTAAAACAGAATGGTTATGACCGATAAGATAAATGATAAGAAGTTGGAGAGCATGAAAGGGGAACCGTTGAACCCTCAGGATGAAGAACTCTTGAAGATGTTCTTTTCCGATTGCCAGATGTCAGAGATTCCTGATGACGGATTCTCCGACAGGGTGATGCAGGCCTTGCCGGCTTTACCCGAAACTGATACTGCGATGTCGCTGGTTAAGCGCCAGCGCCTGGAACATTTATGGACGGCAGCCTGTGTGGCAGCAGGCATCATCATAGCAGTAGTCTGTCAGGGATGGGAACAGATTCAGGGATGGCTTTTCTCTATGAAGATAGATTTCCTCCTTTCCGGTTCGCGTGCCCTTACGCATGTGGCAGATTCCATCGCCCACTCTCAGAATCTCCTGATGGTGCTGGCTGGCGTCGTTGTCCTCATCATGGTTTGGGGATATAATGAACTGGCTGATGCACGTCAGTAGGCTTCTTCCCTGATATCAATTGTATGAATGATCAACTCTTTCTATTAGCAGAATAGTTTTTAGTGCTAATAGAAAGAGTTTTTTATTACTATAAATATCATCTTTATGCTCTTGAAATCTCCGTTCAAAGCTTTTGAATGTCCGTTCAGTGTCTTTGAACGGACATTCAATGACTTTGAACGGACATTCAATGTCTTTGAACGAAGATTTAATATTGCTGAATATAGAAAAACAAATAGGTGCTGCTACTTTTTCAGTAGAGCACCTATGCTTATGATATCGGTTTCTAAAACAATTTATAGGTAGTGCGTAGCACTTTGAACTCGGTTCGGCGGTTCAGCTGGTTGCAGATTTCCTGATGCTCCTTGCTCTGCTTCAGGATAAATTCTTCGTTGAGCACATCGCCTTCCTTGAGCCAAGGATACTTCTCGGTGAGTTTCTTGCGCACATTCTTCGGCTTCTCCTTGCCGTAGCCCACAGGGGTGAGGCGCTCTTTCTCTATGCCGTGTTTTATCAGGTAGTCTACTACCGATTGGGCGCGGCGCTGAGACAGATGTTTGTTATATTCGCTGTTTCCCTTGTAGTCGCAATGGGCGCTGAGTTCGATGGTAACGTGCGGGTTCTCTTTCAGCAGCGTTACCAGCTGGTCGAGGGCTGTTGTACTGGCCTCGGTAAGGGTTGCCTTGTCGAAATCGTAGAAGATGTTGTCGATGAGTACAGGGGCTGTGATGGAAGCCAGCGGGAACTGGAGCACGTATTCCTTACTCTCTTTAGCCGAATCAACCCGAAGTTCTTCCTTGTGGTTGAGGTAGCCTTTGCAGGATGCCATCACCAGGTAGTCGACATGCGGATTGATAGGGAGGACAAACGAACCGTCGCCCTTGACGGATAGTTTCCTGTTCGTTCCGTCGTTGCCTACGATTCTGACCTCTGCGGCAGGCAGTTCATAACCGTCTTTCTCGTAAACCCATCCCTTCATTGTGGTAACAATCTCCGGATTCTCGAAGGAGTAGATATGGTCATAGCCTCTTCCGTCTTTTCTGTTAGAGCAGAAGAAACCCTGGTTGTGGAGACCCTCGAAAGTCATTCCGAAGTCATCGGCTTCTGTATTCAGCGGATAGCCGGGGTGGGTGAGTTCATATTTCCGGGTGATGGAATTTACTTTGGCGATATAGATGTCGAGTCCGCCCATTCCTACATGACCATTGCTGCTGAAGTAGAAGTCGCCGTTAGGACGGAAGGTAGGGAACATCTCATCGCCTGGGGTGTTGATAGGTTCGCCCAGGTTCTCTACACCGCCCAGTCCGGCAGGAGTGATGCGCACTCGCCAGATGTCGAGACCGCCCTTTCCGCCCGGCATATCTGATACGAAATAGAGCCATTCGCCATCAGGGGAGATGGCTGGATGGGCAAAACAACTGAGTGTATCTTTGCTGATTTCCAGATTCGACGGCTTGCTCCAGGCTGCATCCGAGCGGTTGGAGGTTACTATCTGGGCTAAGCGGGGCGAAGTGGGATCGGTGGTACACTGGGTGAGGTACATCTGCTTGCCGTCTGGGGTAAAGCAGCATGCGCCCTCTTCGTAGTCGGTATTGAGACCGGTTCCGATGGCTTCCGGCTTGCTCCATTTGCCTTTGTCGTTCTTTTCAGAGAAGAAGATGTCGGCAGATTTCGTTCCCGTCACTCCGTTCAGGTCGCTGCCTTGGGCTTCGTTGCGGGTTGAGGTGAAATAGAGCTGACTGTTGTCATCGCTGAGGAACATCGGCGAATAGTCGTCTCTTCGGGAATTGAAAACATCCATCCGCTTTACCTTGTACCGGCTTCCTTCCTTCTTCCAGACTGGGGCTTTTCGTGCCGATTCGAGTCCGTTCTTTACCAACACGTTGTTAGGCATGGAATCGAGCAGGAATTCGAATTCCTTGGCAGCCTGTCTGTAACTTCCGTTCTTCAGGAGAAGCCGGGCGTAAGCCAGGCGGTCGTTGAGGTCTGCCTGCTTGTATCGGATGGCATTGCTGTAGGCAGCCAATGCCTTCGGCGTACTGTTGATTTTATCATAGCAGCGTGCCATTTTCAGAGCCACCTTGCCTCGGGCAGCCCGCTCTTTGGTAGGTGTCTTGGTGTACACCTTTTTATATTGGGTTGCCGCATCGAAGTATTCGCCTAAAGAAAGATGCTTGTCTGCTTTCTTCAGGTTCTGTTCTATGCCGCAACTTATCAGAAAGAGGCAGCTGATTGCTGTTATGATTTGATAAAATCTTATTTGTTTCATACAGGAACAACTTAATTATTTTACTGAACTTTCGCAAGCAACTCTCCCACACGCCCTGAAAGGGCAGAAGCTCCTAGCCCAGGGCAACGCCCTGGGTATAGTAGCAATCTGCAAGGCGCCCTGTAAGGGCAAAAGCCTTATAAATTGCCTCGTTCTTTGAAGCTTTTGCCCTTACAGGGCGACAGGTTTGCGTCCATAATGACCCAGGGCGTTGCCCTGGGCTAGGAGCTTCTGCCCTTTCAGGGCGTGTGGAGCTTATATGTGAAACTTGAGTTATATCTTATTACATCTGCGAGAATGGCTGACGATATTGGCAGCCTGATTTCCAGTTGCTGCATCCATAGGCGGTCTTGCCCTTGATGATGACGCCCTTGCCGCAGAGCGGGCATGGCTTGCCTACCATTGGGTCGGCTGGAGCCTGAGGAGCAGAAACCGGCTGTGCTGCTGCATTCTGCGTATTTGCATTTTGTGCATCTACATTTTGTGCAGTAGCTTCATCCTTTTTCTTGGCTGGCATCTTCTTGGCTGGTGCTTTCTTGGCAGCCGGTTTCTTGGCAGCCGGTTTCTTCTTGAGGTCTTCCTCTGTCATGATGGTCACTCTCCTGTTGCTGTTGTCTGACAATACATCGATGACTATCTTGTTGATCTGTTCTTTCAGTCCGTTGATGAAGTCGGCAGGATCGTAGGTCTTGTGCTCGATGTCGCGGAGTTTCTTCTCCCAGATACCGGTCAGTTCGCAACTCTTCAGCAGTTCCTCATGGATGGTGTCAATGAGTTCGATGCCTGTCGGGGTTGCCATCAGATTCTTGCGCTGGCGACGGATGTAGTGGCGCTTGAAAAGGGTCTCGATGATGCCGGCACGGGAGGATGGTCGGCCGATTCCGTTCTCCTTCAATGCTGCACGAAGTTCTTCGTCTTCTACGAATTTGCCGGCTGTCTCCATCGCACGCAGCAGGGTTGCCTCGGTATAATACTTAGGTGGCGTGGTCCATTTCTCCGTCAGGGTAGGCTGATGTTCTCCCGATTCGCCTTTTGTGAAGGATGGGAGGGTTCTTTCTTCTACTACTTCCTTCTTAGCACCATTACCTGAGTCTGCATTTCCGTTGGCGTTATCTGAAGCATCATCGTCATCTGTATTCTTTACATCCTTGGCATAGACTACTCGCCAGCCTGGTTCGAGAATTTCCTTACCGCTTACCTTGAACTCTATCTTTTCCGGTTTCGGTCCGTCTTCGTTGATGACTTCGCCCAAAACGGTGGTGGTGGAGAATTTACAATCCGGATAGAACACGCTGATAAAGCGCTTGGCGATGAGATCATACACGTTTGCCTCCATATCGGTGAGTCCGGTTGGCGGAACACCGGTTGGGATGATGGCGTGGTGGTCGGTTACCTTGCTATTATCGAAAACCTTCTTGCTTTTCGGCAATTTCTTGCTGATTGTTGCGAGCTGCTGAATGAGCGGGAGGTATTTCTGCTGACTCATGATCTTTGCCTGACTCACTCCGTTCAGAATCTGTGGACATTTCGGATAGATATCGTCGGTCAGGAACTGGGTATCTACACGAGGATAAGTGGTGTACTTCTTCTCGTAGAGACTCTGGATGAGCTTCAGCGTAATATCGGCAGAGTAAGCAAACTTCTTGTTGCAATCCACCTGCAGCGAGGTGAGGTCGTAGAGATGAGGTGGCGCCTCGTTTCCCTTCTTCTTGCTTACATCCGTAACCGTGAAGGGGTTGCCAGCGATGGTGCTGAAAGCCTTCTCGCCTTCCTCCTTGCTGGTAAACTTGCCACTGGTAGCGGTAAACTGGGTGTCGCGGTAGATGGTGGCGAGTACCCAGTAAGGTTCAGAAACGAAGTTGTCGATTTCCTTCTGGCGGTTTACGATGAGGGCAAGGGTAGGGGTCTGCACCCGGCCGATGCTGAGCACCTGTCGGTTCTGACCGTATTTCAATGTATAAAGTCGGGTGGCGTTCATACCGAGAATCCAGTCGCCGATGGCACGGGAAAGTCCGGCAAGATAGAGTGACTGGTATTCGGTCTGGTCTTTCAGTTCCTGGAAGCCCTGCTTGATGGCTTCATCGGTCATAGACGAAATCCACAGTCTCTTGACCGGGCATTTTGCCTGTGCCTTCTGCATCACCCATCTCTGGATAAGCTCTCCTTCCTGTCCGGCGTCACCGCAGTTGATGATGCTGTCGGCAGCCTGCATCAGTTTCTCGATGGTAGCAAACTGCTTCTTGATGCCTTCATCGTTGATGAGCTTGATACCGAAACGCTGTGGAATCATCGGCAACGCCGCAAGGCTCCAATGTTTCCACATCGGAGTATAATCATCCGGTTCCTTCAGCTCACAAAGGTGGCCGAAAGTCCATGTTACTTGGTAACCATTACCTTCCATATAACCGTCGCGTGCCGTGGTAGCCCCGATGATTCGGGCGATATCCTTAGCCACACTCGGTTTCTCTGCTATACAAACTATCATGTTTTATTCTTATTTCTGTTTGCAAAGGTACAATAAAATAATGAGAAAGCCATCATTTCGCCTTCTTTTTCTCATGGCGGGGAATAAAAAAAGCCCCGTAAGGCTTGGGCACAATCTAGAACTTGTGCCTTGCCTTACAGGGCGTATTCATATAAATCTGTGAGATCTGTGAAATCTGTGGGAGATTATTCGTACTCCTGCCAGCTCTTAATCTGCAACTGGTCCTGGCTCAATGTGCAGAATGCCTCGATGAAGGCGGAAGCCAGACGGGCATTGGTGATCAGAGGAATGTTGTGGTCGATGGCGCCACGACGGATTCTGTAACCATTGGTGAGCTCACGCTTGGTATGATTCTTAGGGATGTTGACGATGAGGTCGAACTTGTGGTCGGCAATCATCTGCATCACGTTAGGAAGATCCTTGTGGTCCTCATCAGGCCATCCTACGGCTGTAGCCTTCACGTTGTTGTCGTTCAGGAACTTCGCTGTGCCGGCTGTAGCGTAGATGGTGTAACCATTCTTAACCAGCGCCTGGGCAGCATCGAGCAGAGAAGCCTTCTCCTTCGCACCACCGCTTGAAAGCATGATGCCCTTGTCCTTAGAAGGAATCTTGTAGCCGGTGGCAATCAATGAGTTGAGCAATGCCTCCTCGAAAGTATCACCCATACAGCCTACCTCACCGGTAGAACTCATATCCACACCCAAAACTGGGTCGGCGTTCTGCAAGCGGGCGAATGAGAACTGTGATGCCTTCACACCCATGCGGTCGATATCGAAAGCAGACTTATCCGGTTTCTGATATGGAGCGTCGAGCATGATGCGGGTAGCCGTTTCGATGAAGTTGCGCTTCAACACCTTGCTCACGAATGGGAATGAACGGGATGCACGGAGGTTACACTCGATAACCTTTACATCGCGACCCTTAGCCAGATACTGGATATTGAAAGGACCCGAGATGTTGAGCTCCTTGGCGATGGCACGTGAAATCTTCTTGATCTGACGGGCTGTAGCGAAGGAAATCTGCTGGGCAGGGAAGGTCATGGTAGCGTCGCCGGAGTGAACACCTGCATACTCTACGTGCTCTGAAATACCATACTCTACAATCTCACCGTTCTGAGCCACACCGTCGAACTCAATCTCGTTGGTCTCTGTCATGAACTGGGAGATAACTACCGGGTATTCCTTAGAAACCTCAGAAGCTGCCTCCAGGAAGCGACGCAACTCATCATCATCGTGGCAAACGTTCATGGCTGCACCGGAAAGAACGTAAGATGGACGAACGAGAACAGGATAGCCTACCTCGTCGATGAACTTCTGAACATCCTCCATAGAGGTGAGGGCGCTCCACTTAGGCTGGTCGATGCCCAACTTATCGAGCATGGCAGAGAACTTACCGCGGTTCTCGGCACGGTCGATGTTGACAGGAGATGTACCCAGGATTGGCACAGACTGGCGATGGAGCTTCATAGCCAGGTTGTTTGGAATCTGACCACCTACTGAAACAATCACACCACGTGGTGACTCCAGGTCGATGACATCGAGTACACGCTCGAATGAAAGCTCATCGAAGTAGAGACGGTCGCACATATCGTAGTCGGTAGATACGGTCTCCGGGTTGTAGTTAATCATGATTGACTTGTAACCCAACTTGCGGGCTGTATTGATGGCGTTTACTGAACACCAGTCGAACTCTACAGAAGAACCGATGCGGTAAGCACCCGAACCGAGAACGATGACAGACTTCTCGTTCTTGTAATAGTTGATGTCGTAACCCTCTACGGCGTAAGTCATATAGAGATAGTTGGTGAGGTCAGGATGCTCGCTTGCCACAGTAGGGATGCGTTTTACGGCAGGAAGAATGTTCAGCTTCTTGCGCTGGGCACGAACTGCGAGCACCTCCTTCTCCATATTGGTGTTCTGAGTCTTCAATACGAAGCGGCCAATCTGGAAGTCAGAGAAGCCCAATACCTTAGCCTCGCGCAATACCTCGG
This sequence comes from Segatella copri, assembly GCF_003465495.1. Taxonomy (GTDB): domain Bacteria; phylum Bacteroidota; class Bacteroidia; order Bacteroidales; family Bacteroidaceae; genus Prevotella; species Prevotella copri_G. The sequence goes on from NZ_QSAV01000034.1 coordinate 29,209, forward strand.
CAGGAATCTCCTCCAGAGTATTATATTCAGAAAGCTTGTGCTTGTAATCTACGATATTCTTCATGCGCTCGATGAACCAAGGGTCAATCTTGGTCAACTCCTCGATGCGCTCGATGGTGTAGCCTTCCTCCAAAGCCTGGGCGATGGCGAAGATACGGAGGTCGGTAGGGTTGGAAAGCTCCTCATCCAGGTTGTCGAACTTGGTGTGGTCGTTGCCTACGAAACCGTGCATTCCCTGACCAATCATACGGAGACCCTTCTGGAGCATCTCCTCGAATGAGCGGCCGATAGACATGATTTCGCCTACAGACTTCATGGAAGAACCAATCTTGCGGCTTACACCGGCAAACTTGGTAAGGTCCCAACGAGGAATCTTACAGATCATATAGTCGAGTGATGGAGCTACATATGCTGAGTTAGGAGTACCCATCTCACCAATCTGGTCGAGCGTATAACCGAGGGCAATCTTAGCTGCAACGAAAGCGAGCGGATAACCGGTAGCCTTAGAAGCAAGGGCAGAAGAACGGCTCAAGCGAGCATTGATCTCGATGATACGGTAGTCGTTGGTCTCAGCATTGAAAGCATACTGGATGTTGCACTCACCCACGATGTTGAGGTGACGGACGCACTTCACGGCGATGTCCTGCAACATCTTCACCTGCTCGTCGGTAAGAGAACAGGTTGGAGCCACAACGATAGATTCACCTGTGTGAATACCCAGCGGGTCGAAGTTTTCCATAGAGGCAACGGTGAAGCAACGGTCGTTGGCATCACGGATGCACTCGAACTCAATCTCCTTCCATCCCTTCAGACTCTCCTCAACAAGCACCTGAGGTGCGAAAGTGAAGGCTGATTCAGCAATCTCCTTGAACTCCTCTTCGGTCTTGCAGACACCAGAACCGAGACCACCCAGCGCGTAGGCAGAACGGATCATGATAGGGTAGCCGATGTTGCGTGCCGCAGCCACAGCCTCCTCCATGTTCTCGCAAGCGTGGCTTACAGGAACCTTGAGGTCAACCTTGTTGAGCTCCTTTACGAAGAGGTCGCGGTCTTCCGTGTTCATGATAGCCTCTACCGAAGTACCCAACACATCCACACCGTACTCCTTGAGCACACCGTTGAGGTAAAGTTCTGTACCGACGTTCAAACCCGTCTGTCCACCCCAAGCCAGCATGATGCCGTCTGGGCGCTCCTTCTTGATAATTTCAGTTACAAAAAAAGGTGTCACCGGCAAGAAATAAACCTTGTCAGCAATACCTTCACTTGTCTGAATTGTAGCAACGTTTGGATTAATGAGGACGGAACTAATACCCTCCTCGCGCAAAGCCTTGAGAGCCTGCGAACCGGAATAGTCAAACTCACCTGCCTGGCCGATTTTCAAAGCACCGGAACCCAGAACGAGGACTTTCTTAAGCTGTTTCTTCATCATTAAATATAACTATAAGTTTGTTCTTTATATGTCTTGTTATTTATGTTTTTAGCAACTAAACTGTATTTGTGTTAGTTCACAAATGGTAGACACACTATTTCTAGATGCAAAGTTACGCTATTTATTTGGTTATTCCAAATTTTCTGCAAATCTTTACAGTTAAATAACATCAATTATTATTATTTCTTCTCTAGAATGTCGTATTTTTGCAATTATTTTGTTACTTTTGCAGCGGCTTTTAGTCATGTAGAAAAAGAATAAAAAATAGCAAACAAGATAAATATAACAACAATGAAAGTCGGATTATTCGTCCCTTGTTATGTGGATGCCCTTTACCCTGAAGCGGGTGTGGCTACATACAAGTTGCTTAAGCATTACGGACTAGACGTGGGTTATCCCGAAAAACAGACTTGCTGCGGCCAGCCAATGGCTAATGCCGGTTTTCAGTACAAGTCGGAGAAGGTCATAGAGACATTTGATGAACTGTTCAAGGATTACGATTATATCGTAGCTCCTTCTGCCTCATGTGCCGCTTACGTAAAGGTGTATTATCCTAAAATCCTTGAGGGTAAGCACGAGTGTATTTCCTCAAAGAAAATCATGGATGTTGTGGAGTTCCTTCACGATGTGCTGAAGGTGGATCATGTGCCGGGCAAGTTCCCGCATGTGGTGAGTGTACACAACAGTTGTCACGGTGTGCGCGAACTGGGACTGTCATCTCCTTCTGAGCGCCACATCAAGCCTTTCAACAAAATCATTGACTTATTAAATATGGTGGAAGGCATTACCATCCACGAACCGGAGCGCAAGGATGAGTGTTGCGGATTTGGCGGTATGTTCTCTATTGAGGAACCTGCCGTTTCTACCCGTATGGGCGAGGACAAGATCAAGCGCCACATGGCTACAGGCGCTGAGTTTGTTACCGGACCGGATTCTTCCTGTCTGATGCACATGGCTGGAATCGCCAAGAAAGAGAATATGCCGATCAAGTTTATTCATGTTGTTCAAATATTAGCTGCAGGACTATGAGTACAGAACATTCCAAGAGAGCTGCGAAGTTTACGCAGAACGTAGAGAAGACCACCTGGCACGATGCTACCTTCTGGTCTGTTCGTCAGAAGAGAGATAAGATGGCGCAGGAACTTCCTGAGTGGGAAGACCTCCGCGAGCATGCGTCTGAAATCAAGATGCACACGATTACCCATCTCGCCGATTACCTCGATATGTTTTCCAAGAATCTGGAGAGCCGCGGAGTAAAGGTACACTGGGCAAAGGATGCACAGGAATTTAATGAGATTGTGCTCGGTATTCTGAAAGACCATAACGTGAAGAAGATGGTGAAGTCGAAGTCGATGCTCACCGAGGAGTGCGAGATGAATCCTTATCTGGAGCAGCACGGCATTGACGTGGTGGAGACCGACCTGGGTGAGCGTATCATCCAGCTCTTGCATCAGAAGCCTAGCCATATCGTGATGCCTGCCATCCACCTGAAGCGTGAGGAGGTAGGAAAGATGTTCGAGGAGAAGGGAATCTCCAAGGAAATCGGCAACTATGATCCTACTTACCTGACCCGCTGTGCCCGTCATCATCTCCGCGACCAGTTTATGGAAGCCGGAGCAGGTATGACCGGATGTAACTTCGGTGTGGCTGCTACCGGCGATTGCGTGGTTTGCACCAACGAGGGTAATGCGGATATGACTACTTCCATGCCTAAGCTCCATATCGTAGCGATGGGTATTGAGAAACTGGTTCCTGATTATAAGTCATTGGCTGTGTTCCAGCGCCTGCTTTGCCGCTGCGGAACAGGTCAGCCTACCACCGCCTTTACTTCTCATTTCCGTCAGGCTCGTCCGGGTGCCGAGATGCATGTAGTATTGGTGGATAATGGCAGAAGCGACATTCTTGCTGATAAGGACCACTGGCAGACGTTGAAGTGTATGCGCTGCGGTGCCTGCATGAATACCTGTCCGGTTTATCGTCGTTCAGGCGGTTACAGCTACACCTATTTCATTCCGGGTCCTGTAGGTGTGAACCTGGGTATGCTGAAGAATCCTCAGAAGTACAGCGACAATGTTTCGGCATGTACTTTGTGCTTGTCATGCGATAATGTCTGTCCTTCCAAGGTAGGACCGGGTTCTCAGATTTATGTCTGGCGCCAGAGTCTGGAGAAGTTGGGTAAGGCTGATCCTGTCAAGAAGGCGATGTCGAATGGTATGAAGTATCTCTTCGACCGTCCTGCGCTCTACACCACTGCCCTGAAGTTTGCTCCGCTTGTCAATCTGGTTCCTGAATGCTGTACGCACTTCAGCAATTGGAATGCCTGGGGCATCGGTCACGCCATGCCTGAGTTTGCAAAGAAGAGTTTCCATCAGCTTTGGAAAGAAGGAAAGGTGAAGTAGTGGGTCATCATAAAGTTCAAAGTTCAAATTTCAAAGTTCAATGAAGAAAGAAGATTTCCTGAACAAGTTGCGTAAGAATACGCACGTTCAATTCGATATGCCTGCCGTAGATGTGAAGGGTATCCAGTATGAGGATACGCTGAAACAGTTTATTGAGATGACGGAATCGGTAGGTGGCCATGTGATAGAGGCGAAGGAAGGTGAGAGTCTGGATGAGCTGGTGAAGAAGGCTTATCCGGAAGCCAAGGTCTTTGCTTCTCATCTGCCAGAAATCACGATTGCCCAGAAGAATCCTGATACCGTGGCTGAGGCTAACGACCTGAATGGTACTGATGTGGGTATAGTTCGTGGTGAAGTAGGTGTAGCAGAGAATGGTTGCATCTGGATTCCTCAGACCATGAAGGAGAAAGCGGTGCTTTTCATCTCGGAATACCTTGTGATATTCCTCGAAAAAGAGAAGATTGTGAACAATATGCATGAGGCTTATGCCCGTATTGAGATGGATCCGAAGTACAATTTCGGTATTTTCATCAGTGGTCCTTCCAAGACTGCCGATATTGAGCAGGCACTGGTTATGGGTGCGCAAGCTGCTCGTGGTGTGACAGTTATACTCTTGTAAAAGGCAGAAATCCCGAAGCTCACTATCGTGTGAACTTCGGGATTTCTCTTTATACTGTCCATTCATAGGTGTCGTAAACCACGCCTCTTCCTCCGTAACCTTCCTTGTGGGCGATGAGGCCTTCGTTGATCCAGGCTCCCTGCTGTTCCGTAGAACTGCCGAAGTCCAGATAGGGATAATCGGGGTAATCATGATACATAATCTGTTCGTAGATAGCCTCCATGGCTCCGAATTCCTTTCCCTCATCGTTGGTAGAACTATATTGTCCGTGTACCACTTGCTGGGTAATATAAAAGGTGAGGCCTCCTATAATGTGCCCGTTGCGATAAGCATTGTATTGGATGATATTCTCGGGGAATCGGCTTTTCAGAAGTTCCATTTCCTGAAGCGTGTGTACCGGTTTGGCACCAAATCGCTTTTCCAGGTTCTCATTCAATACCTCCCAGAATTCCGACAGGCTTGCATCTCTCACTACGGTCACTCCATTCTGATGAGCCTTCTTCAGGCGGCGCAGGTGGTCTTTGCGCCAGCGCAATTTCTGCTGCATGAAGATGGTTGTGCCGATATTGCGGAGCGAAAGATAGGCCTTGCATTTCCAGAAGATGGCATAGAGATCTTCTTCTGAAGGATGGAGATGATAGATCCAGGGAATAGGACGATACTGTACCTTCTCGAAACCCTGAAGGCGCAGATAGACATTCAATTCCTCAAAGAGTTGGCAGACATCTGAAATCGTGACGTGGATGTTCATGATCAGTCCGCCATAGGTGAGTCCGAAATGTGAGCAGAGGGTCTTGCCTACCTGATGGGCTGGCAGGATGGAATGAAGCTTTCCCTTCTTGAAGAATAGGAGAGAATAGTCCTTGAACCTATCGGAATGGTAATCCATATAGTTGCGGTAAAAGAGAAACGTAGCGTTTCGGGCTTTTGCCACATACTCATCCCATTGCTGGCGATATTCGGGGGTGTATTTGATGATTTCAAACATGATGTCTTGCATATCTGAGGTATTCGTCATATTCGCGTATGTAGTCTTCTTCCTTAAACTTTTGGGAAGCCAGAACCAGACACAATGAGCCGGAAGAGAAATCATCCAGTGTTCGCCAGATATTGACATCCACGAACAGTCCCTCCCAAGGGTGGTTGAGATGATAGGTCTTCTTCTGTTCTCCATTATCCAATGTTACCGAAAAGGAACCGCTGGCTGCTATGATGAATTCCTGGCATTCCTTGTGAGCATGGCCCCCGCGACTTTCTCCGCCCGGAACATCATAGGTCCAGTAGGTACGGGCAATGGCAAAGGGAATATGCGTCTCTCCCTCTGCCACTGTCAGGTTGCCTCTTGGGTCGAATATCTTGGGTAATGTGATAATTCTTCCTAAATCTTTCATGTCTTATTTCTTCATGTATGGGTCGGTTCCCAATACTGTCTTTGCTAGGCGCTTTGCCTTGTCGCGAAGCTGGTTGAGGTCATCGCCCTTCTCGCCGTAGCAGAGTACGACGCCCATGCGGCGGCCTACGTGAGCCTCTGGCTTGCCGAAGATACGGATGCGGGTGTGGTCTTCCTTCAGGGCATCAAGCATATTGTAGTTTAATGGCTCGGTACTTTCCTCAGGAGAGAGGATGACGGCAGAACAGCCGATGTGCTCCAGATGGATTCCGGCGATAGGCAAGCCCATCACGGCACGGAAGTGGAGCTCAAACTCGCTCAGGTTGGTGGTGTGACCGAGGGTTACCATACCTGTATCGTGTGGACGAGGACTCAACTCTGAGAAGATGACTTCGCCCTGCTTGCTCAGGAAGAACTCTACGCCCCAGAGACCGGCACCTGTCAATGCCTTGGTTACTTCGCCGGCAATGTGCTCAGCCTTCTTCAAAGCCTCCTCTGGAATCTGGAATGGCTGCCAGCTCTCGCGGTAGTCGCCGCCCTTCTGTACGTGGCCGATAGGTGGACAGAAGAGGGTAGGACCGTCTTTCTGGGTGACGGTGAGCAGGGTGAACTCAGAATCGAAGTCGATAAATTCCTCGATGATTACTTCCTTCACGTCGCCACGACCTTCTTCCATTGCCTCCTTGTAAGCCTCCTTCAGTTCATCATCGTTGTGAACATAGCTCTGACCATGGCCGCTTGAACTCATCAGAGGTTTCACTACGCATGGGAAACCGATTTCATCGGCAGCGTTCTTAAACTCCTCGAAGGTCTTGGCATAGAAGTACTTGGCGGTGCGCAGACCCAGTTCCTTGGCGGCAAGGTCGCGGATGGCACGGCGGTTCATGGTGTAGTTCACGGCACGTGCAGAAGGCACAACCTGAATGCCCTCCTTCTCGAAGTCGAAGAGTCGCTCGGTGCGGATAGCTTCAATCTCAGGCACGATGATGTCTGGGTGATGTTTCTCTACCACTGCGGTCAATGCGTCGCCATCGAGCATCGAGAACACTTCTCGCTCGTCGGCTACCTGCATGGCTGGTGCATTGTCATACTTGTCGCAAGCGATGACGTACTGTCCTGCTCGCTTTGCGGCGATGGTAAATTCTTTGCCCAGTTCGCCTGAGCCCAAAAGCATAATCTTCTTCATTTATATGATGTTTAATATTTTATGTCCCTAAAATTAATCCCTAATCACTAATAATTAATCACTAATAATTAATCACTAAGTCCGAACTTCTTTCTGATAAATTCTGCGATAAACTTCTCTGTTTCTTCGATTCCCAGATGGCTGCTGTTGATGCAGAGGTCGTAGCTCTCGCTGTGTCCCCACTTCTTGCCTGTATAGTAATCGTAGTAAGAGGCGCGCTGCTCCTCGTGGCTTTCGATAAACTTGCGGGCGCTGGCTCTGTCGATGTCCTTTCGCTTGCACACTGCCTTGATGCGGTCGTCGATATTGGCGGTGATGAAGATATTGATCACATTCTTGTAATCACGCAGTACATAGTCGGCGGTTCTGCCCACAAACACGCAGTTGCCCTCATCGGCAGCCTTTCTGATGGCGTCGCTCTGGAACTTGTACAGACCTTCCTGCGAGAAGTCGTTGTGATAGAAATTGTTATCGCTCAGGAAGGGCAGATGGGTATGGAAGAGAGACTTGAAGAATCCCTTCTGCTCATCGTTCTGCTCGAAGAATTTCTCAGAGAATCCACTCTCCTTGGCAGCAAGATTCAGCAGCTCACGGTCGTAACATTTGCAACCGAAATCCTCCGCCAGCTTCTCGGCGATGATATGGCCGCCGCTACCTATCTGGCGACCCACGTTTATGATAATCTTATTCATAATTTATAGTTTATAATTTATAGTTTATAGGGCAATCTTGCTAAACGGCGAAGCTGCTATTAACTATTAACTTTTAGCTGTTCTTGGTGTTGTCTTTTCAGTTTGTTCATGTACCATACCATGACGACTCCGGCAATGACTGCGGCTGAGAAGTCGGAGATAGGCATACTGTACCATACACCATCAATGTCCCATATCATCGGCAGGAAAGCCAGGAGTGGCAGAAGGATGAGCAACTGTCTCGACAAGGAGAGGAAGATACTGATCTTCACCTTTCCGATGCACTGGAAGAAATTGGTGATAACCATCTGGAACCCGATGACCGGGAAGCAGAACATCACCACTCTGATAGCCTTGATGCCCAGGTCTATCAGATGCTTATCGGTAGTAAACATTCTCGCGCAGTAGTAAGGCAGGAACATCGCTATCAGCCAGCCCGTTACCATGATGGCGGTGGCGGCAATGATGCTCAGGTTCAGTACGCGAATCAGTCGGTCCAGTTTCTGGGCTCCGTAGTTGTATCCGGCTATAGGCTGCATTCCCTGGTTTACGCCAAACACGAACATCACGAACACCATTGCAATACCGTTGGCTATTCCGTAGGCACCCACGGAGAGGTCGCCTCCGAACCGTACCAGCTGGTTGTTGATGAAGATGACGATGATGCAGGCGCACACGTTCATCAGGAACGGCGAAATGCCGATGGCAAGGATATTATCCACGAGTTTCCTCTTCAGTTTGTAGATGCCTTTCTTGAAGTGGAGCAGTTCACTCTTGTTGCTGAAGAGCTTGATCTGCCACATCAGCGCCATCAGCTGCGAAAGGATGGTGGCGATGGCGGCACCCTGTATTCCCCATTTGAAAACGAGGATGAAGAGGGCATCCAGTATCACGTTCATCACCACCGTGAAGATGGTGGCGTACATCGCCTGCTTGGGCTTGCTCGCTGCTCGGAGCAGGGCATTCATGCCGAAATACATGTGGCTCACCACATTGCCCAGCAGGATGATGACCATATACTCATGGGCATAGATGAGCGTCTGGTCGCTGGCTCCGAAGAATCTCAGGATAGGGTCGAGGAAGAGCAGACAGATGATGCTCAGTCCGATACCGATGATGAGATTCAGTGAAATCGTGTTACCCAGAATGTTTTGCGCTGTGGCATAGTCTTTTTGTCCCAACTTCACGCTGATGGCAGTAGACGCTCCTACGCCCACACCGGCTCCGAAGGCAGCGGTGAGGTTCATGAAGGGGAAGGTGATGGCGAGACCTGAGATGGCCATGGCTCCCACACCCTGACCGATGAATACTCGGTCAACGATGTTGTAGAGTGAGGCGGCGGTCATCGCAATCATAGCTGGCAAGGCATACTGAACGAGCAGCTTGCCCACCGGCTTGGTTCCTAATTCTAATGTCGCTTGTTTATTTTCCATTTATATCTGTTTTTGCCTCATAGACGCTTGCCCAGCTTCTTTCAGAATGCAATTGCAGCGGCTACTTGTCTGCAAAAGTACAAAAAATATCTGATACCTTATTATATATATGAGAAAAACTTGCATTTCATGATAAAAACTTCCCTTTTCCTTTGGTGTTTTCGTACAATTTCTGTACTTTTGCACTTCAGAATAAACAATTCAACTCATTAACAAATGCAATACAGAAATATTGCAGCAACAACAATAACAAACCGGACTACCGATATAATGATGAAAAAATTTTTGATGCTTTATGCATTTTTAATGACCGCTCTTTCTTTGTTTGCTCGCGAAGACAGGGTTAGCAATTTTGAGCAACTGATGCGGTTGCCCCGCATCGCCGAAACCGATATGGTGTCGTATCCGGGAGGCAAGTGTATGATGTATCGTCTTTATCTCAGAGATAAAGACCTCAGTCACACTCCCTTTTCGGTAAATCGCCCGGCAGATTTTCTCTCTCCCCGTTCCATAGAGCGCAGAAAGAGACAGAATCTGCCCATCGATGTTACCGATTTGCCTGTGGCTCCTGCTTATGAGCAGGCTGTAAGCGAGGCTGGCATCGAGATTGTGGGCAAGAGCAAGTGGAACAATACCCTGCTGGTCCGCATTCATAAGGAGAAGGAACTACGGAAACTGGATGAACTCGATTTCATCACCCGGAAAATGAAGGTCTTCTCTGCTCCCGATTCTGTCAGTCAGCGCGTCAGAAGTAGCGTTCGCAGGGGATTGAACGATTGGACTGGTGGAGTAGGCGAATATGGTGCTGCCGATGCGCAGATCCAGTCGCTCAACGGCAAGCGGCTGCATGGAACCGGACATTTGGGCAAAGGAATGATGATTGCTGTCTTCGACGGCGGATTCATGAATGTGGATAAGATTCCAGCGCTGCATAATATCAGATTGGCGGGCGTGAAGGACTTTGTGGTTCCTCAATCCAAGAATGTTTTCGCCGAGATGGAGCATGGAACGATGGTGCTTTCTACGATGGCTGCCAACGAACCCGAAAGATTCGTGGGGGTGGCGCCTGAGGCTCAATATCTGCTGGTGCGCTGTGAAGATGAGCGCACAGAGAGTCTGGCAGAAGAGGATTACTGGGCTTTTGCGGCTGAATATGCTGACAGTTGCGGCGTGGATGTCATCAACTCTTCGTTAGGCTATCATGGCTTCGATGATGCGTCTACCAACCATCATTATTATGAGCAGGATGGCAATTCTACCCTCATCTCCCGCACCGCTTCGATGTGTGCTGACAAGGGAATCATCTGTGTCAATTCTGCCGGAAACGACGGAATGGGAAGTTGGAAGAAAATCAATTTCCCTGCCGATGCACGCAATATCCTTACCGTGGGCAGCGTAAACGAAATGGGCGAGAATGCGGCTTTCAGTGCCGTGGGACCTACTGCTGACGGCAGAATCAAGCCTGATGTGATGGCTTACGGAAGTCCTACCTGTGTGATTACGGGCCGTGGAAATATCATCAATGATAACGGAACGTCTTTCTCTTCTCCGCTCATCGCCGGAATGGTAGCGTGTCTCTGGCAGGCTTTGCCTCAGAAAACGGCTAAGCAGATTATGAAACTCGTGAGATTGGCTGGTAATAATCAGCATCATCCCGATAATGTATTCGGATATGGTGTGCCTGATTTCTGGAAGGCTTATCAGACGGGGAAAGCGATTAAGTAGTTAATAGTTATTAGTTATTAGTTAACAGTTGAAAGTTTATAGTTTACAGCAATCTTGCAAACGGCTAAGCCCTATAAACTATTAACTTTCAACTATTAACTTTAAACAGTAAACAGCATGGAACGACTTCGATTATCACTTTTTGAATTAAACTCCATGGTTCGCGACGTTATTTCGATGTCCTTGCCCGACAGCTATTGGGTGGAAGCGGAACTCTCCGAGGCTCGCGAGGGCTACGGAGGCCACTGCTATCTGGAACTCATCGAGAAGGATGAGCGGTCTAATACGCCCATTGCCAAGGCGCATGCCTCCTGCTGGCGAAACCGATGGATGTTCATCAAACCGAATTTCGAGCGCATCACCGGACAGCGCATTCATGCCGGAATGAAAGTGCTGCTCAAGGTACACGCGCAGTTTCATGAGAACTATGGCTTTTCCTGGATAGTAGATGATATTGATCCTAACTATACGATGGGCGATATGGCGCGCAAGCGGCTGGAAATCATCAATACGCTGAAAGCAGAGGGCGTATTCGAACTGCAGAAGGAGTTGGCGCTCCCGATGTTCTGCCAGCGCATCGCCGTCATTTCCAGTGCTACGGCAGCAGGTTATGGCGATTTCTGCAACCAGCTTGCCGATAACGATTATGGTCTGCAGTTTCAAACCCGCCTCTTTCCGGCTACGATGCAGGGCGAGGGGGTAGAGCAGAGTGTGATAGCTGCCCTCGACAGTATTAATACCGAATGGGAACAGTTTGACTGCGTAGTCATCATCCGAGGCGGTGGCGCTACGAGCGATCTTTCGGGTTTCGACACCCTGGCGCTTGCCGAGAATGTGGCAAACTTCCCGCTGCCTATCATCACGGGAATAGGACATGAAAGGGACGAGAGTGTGCTGGATATGATTTCTTTCCAGCGTGTAAAGACACCGACAGCCGCTGCCGCCTTCCTCGTTAATCATCTTACTGAGGTTTATGCCCGTGTAATGAATGCGCAGGAGGCTATCGTGCAGAATGTGAAGCATCGTCTGCAGGTGGAGAAGATGAGGCTCGACAGATTGAGCAACACGATTCCTGTTCAGTTTTCGCTGGTGAAGACGAAGCAGGGAGCTTATCTCGACCGCTTGATGAGCCGTTTAAGCACAAATGTCCAGTCGAAACTATCGGAAGCCCAGCGCCATTTCGAGATTCTTTCTCAGAATATTCAGCCGATATTGGAAAGGAAGATGCTCAACGAGAGTCATCGTCTGCAGCTTCTTTCCCAGCGCATCCAGGCACAAGACCCCGAATTGTTGCTGAAACGTGGTTACAGCATTACGCTGAAAGATGGCAAAAGCATCCGCTCTGCCTCGCAACTGAAGTCTGGCGACATCATCGAAACGAGGTTTGCCGAGGGCAGCGTGAAGGCGAAAGTTGAATAATAGTTTATAATTTATAGTTAATAGTTTATAGCAATCTGGCTAAACGGCGAAGCCGCTATAAACTATTAACTCTTAACTAAAATAGGATCATGGAAAAAGAAGAAATGAAATACGAACAAGCCGTAAAAGAGCTTGAAGAAATCGTAGAAAGAATGGAGAATGATGAACTCGATATTGATCAGCTCTCCGAGCAGTTGAAACGTGCCAAAACCTTGGTGAAACTCTGTAAAGACAAACTCACCAAGACCGATGAGGAAATCAAGAAACTCCTCAGCGAGGATTGATTTACGATAAGCAGAAACTTGAATTTTCGCACACGGATCTCACGGATTTTTTTCGTTGCGAATAACGGGTATTCTCATTTTTGAGAACGAAAAAATCCCAACCTGTATTGCTACAAGCTGGGATGATTTTGAACACGAATAACACGAATAGCACGAATATCTGGGAACTGTTCGGGCTTTCTAGAGATGGAAGTCGATTTCCTTCAGCCATTCCTTGA
>NZ_QSAV01000035.1:0-39835 GCF_003465495.1 Segatella copri
GTGTTCCTCTCCTCTGATACGAGCAGCAGAATGGGCAACTTTTGCACAGGTTTGAGATAGAGTAGTTGCAGGTAGTCCATGCCAAGCTCGTATTGCTCACCAAAGATGTGACTTACCAACTTCTTGATGTTCGGAAAGTCCCCTTGCATTGGCTTGTGACTTATCGGCTCGTATAGATTGAGGAAACCATCTATCACCGTGCGATGGTTCACATGTTCTGGAACGGTACAGAAGCCGTCATACTTGTGAACGTACTTGATGAACTCCTTGCCGTAGTCCTGACGCAAGGTTTCCATGTTCCATGGGATGCGCTTTCTTACCTTTCCACCACTGATGTTAGGTTGGTCAACCACCTTGTACAAGGTAGTGCCAACACGGATGAACACCTCGTTTGTCGGAGGTGCAGCCTGTGGCTGTTTGCTTCCCACAGCCACAGGCTGATTGTTGTCGTTTGTCTTGCTCATAATCTAACCTTTGTGAGTTGATAAAATTAAAGTTGCAAAGGTAAGGGTGGAAAATCAAAACGCAAAACACAAACTTGCGCAGAATGGAGAAGTTTGCACCGGCAATGTTAAAAGATTGGAAATCAAGGCGCTTGATGTAGCCTTTCGGGATAAGATAGAACGAAAAATCCCGAAGAAAGGCTTGCTGGTAAACCTTTCCTCGGGATGAACAAAAATGTATTCCTGCATGTCATACGTTTTATATGTCATACGATAAAACTGTAAAACGTTTGACATCGGCAGTTCTTCGTTCTTCACAGAAATGCTTGATACGACAGTGAATCAGTACGTCAGCAAGTCTATACGACAGTGAATAACCGATGCCTCAAAGATGCGAGTTTTTCAGCTAAAGTAATTAGTCCCTCCGTAGAGTTGCAGGACAATGGCTGTTTTCTCTTTTGCTCCGTACAGCCTCTTGAAGATGGCATCACGAAGTTGTGTAGCCCCATTAGAGGTTAGGCGGAAGCAAATGGCAACAATCATAGGGAATCCATACAGCGTTTGCCAAACGCCTTTGGAAAGTTCTTCCCTTTGTTGGACCTCCAACATAGACAACATACCTTCTTTATATATAGCTCGTATCACGGCTTTGAGCTTCGGGGCGGTAACATAAAGCATATCCACCAACTCACTCTCACTCATCCACAAGTTCTCCAAGTTGGACGGAATGGAAAGCATTCCATTTCCGCCCACGGTGATTATTGTCCTTTTCATGCCATCCCTCCCATTGCAGGCAAATGCCCCTTGATTCGACTTTCAAAGACAGATATGTCATGATCAAGCTTGGTGCTTGTCACCTTGGCATATATCTGTGTCGTGGTGATATTCGTGTGACCAAGAATCTTACTCACGCTCTCTATCGGCATTCCGTACTCCAAGGCTAAAACAGCCCAACTATGACGTGAGACATGAAACGAGACACGCTTCTTGATGCCACACATTGCAGCAACTTTCTTTATGCGCTTGTTGATGCTGTCAAGGTTGCCGATATTGAACAAGTGACTTCCTTTTCTGAAAGCCTTGTATCTCCCAATAATCTGCATGGGAATGTCCATCAACTTGATTTGGAACGGAACGCCTGTCTTCTGACGCTTGGAAACAATCCAAGGAGCACCGTTTATCATGCTGATGTTATCTTCCGTCAAGTTTTTGATGTCGATGAAAGATATACCTGTCCAACAGCCAAAGATAAAAAGGTCTCTCGCAAATGCCATGTTCGGGTCTTCCAACTTTATCTCTGTCATGACGGTAAGCTCGTCCAATGTCAAGAACTCACGTTCCTTGTGGTCTGGGTCAACGTGGTACATGGCAAATGGATTTCTCGGTATCTTGCCGTTGTAGTGAGCTGCCGTTACAATATGCTTCAGTGGTATGGAGTAAATCCAAATGGAGGACTGCGCAAGTCCGACGACATTCTTCAGATACAGGCAATAGTCACGGATGAACTCCTCAGTAAGCTCGTTCATGGACATATCGCTGCGCTTGTACTGATACTTGATGAAATCGGCAACATACTTTCTTACCGTCAGATACTTGCGGTAGGTGTTCTTGGCTCTATCCTTGCCCACACGCTTGGCAAAAGCTGCGTTCTCTTTGTCAAAGGCTCTGAGCAATGTCTCGTATTCCGTGCCTATGCCTTGGTAGGCGTTTCTCACCATTTCAGCGGTAACGAACGCCTCACGGTCGGAAAGTCGCTGGTAATGCTTGGTGATTTGAGCCTTGATGTTGTCAAGCGCAAAGTTCACCTCCTTGGCTTCCTTACTCTTGCCTGTGGCTCTGTTGCCCTTGGCATCCCAAATAGCCTTGGTAACGCTCTGCTTGCAACTGAACTGTGCGATAGTTCCGTTGATTGTCACTCGTCCCATGATAGGGACAATTCCGTTTCTCTCCTTGCTTCCATTTACATAGAAGACTGTCTTGAAAGTGCATCCCATAATTCTTACTTTTTTGTTCGGTGCAAAATTAAACTATGAGAGCTGCATGGCAAAATCGAAACTTACGCAGAATGGGGAAATATGAACCGTCACCGTTAAAAATGCTTATTAGGGCGTTTCTGCGAGGTAATGATTTGAAAGCGTTTCTATTTCCTCAATCTGCGTTTTTTGCATTTCCTCGTCTATGCCACTTAAAGCCAACTACTGCCACAACCACTTGAAACTCAAAACAAATGCTCGATTTCGCTATTTTTTGCCTTTTTAGGCGTTCTTTTCTCTTAAAAGCTACAAAAGCTATTTTTACTGTCATGCTGCGAGGAAACCAAGCAAAAATAATGCATTTCAGAACCCGTTCATTATGAGCAAGATACAAAGAAAGTGATTGTTTTAATTAAAAAAGTTGCATAAAAATTTGGTAGAACCAATAAAAAGTAGTACCTTTGCACTCGCAAATCAGAAATGATTATTCTACACAAGGTGTCTTAACCGAGCGGTTAGGTAACGGTCTGCAAAACCGTGTAGAGCGGTTCGACTCCGCTAGACACCTCATAAAAAAGGAAGTTCTTCAATAAGGACTTCCTTTTTTCATATCTACTCTCCCCCATTTTCATTCCTCATTTCTAGGTATTCATCAAAACCCCCATTTTTAGGTATTGCACAATTATAAAAATCTTCGTACCTTTGCAACCGTAAATGATAAACATCAGAACTGAGGTTATCCTACGAGTAGGAATAGCCCCTTGCCAAAAGCAATTCTGGTGAACGTTTGAAACTTTTAGATAATTGAGACAAAGATAGAAATTAAAATCTTGTTCGCTAATAGAAATAATTCATAATGTTTTTGTATAATATGAAAAGGGGTGCTTGTGAAAGTACCCCTTTTATGTATAGGTTTACTACATGGCGATGCATTTTGTTCTATGTCACGACGCACAGACTTTTACATCGCCATGTAATTTCAAAGATATCGGGAGTTTTAAAAAAGCCTGTTACTATTTGATTTTAGCACCAAATGACTTGACAAACTTAATCTTCTTGCCTTTTGCGATGATTGGCTTCTTCCATTCACCACCCAAAATACGGATAACAGCCTTCTTGCCTACAGGAACCGCATCTACAGCCTTCTGCAAATCCATGAAATTGCCTCGACCTTCTGCAGAGACTACATAATCATAATGGCAGACATGAGACTTCAGCGCTGGCACCTGCTCAGCTACAGCATCAGCAAGCGCACCGGCAACCACACGTGCACCATATACATTATAATGGGTATTATCTTTCTTACCCTTAGGAACCTGCGGATTCTCGCCAGGCATAAACCACATATGTAATTTGCGGCTGCCTTCAATACCCATGCCCGTTTCTATATCGTGGGTAATCTTGGTAGCATCAACAAATGGAACATTCAGCTGCTTTGCTACATTGCGGGGAGCTATCACATAAGCTCCGTGGGTGTCGATAAGCGTATCGCTATTAATCTGTTCCTTTCCATCATATACTTTATTGCGAAGCTTCTCGTCATCATCATTCTTCAATTCTGCAGAATAATAGCAGCGACGAACCACCGCATTGAACAGTACAGGAATGCCACCCTTGGCACGGGTCTCATTTACATATCTGGCAAGGTTTGCATCAAAAGTAGATCCCGGATCAGTATGACGGTCAGGCATTGACTTCTCATCGTTATGCCCAAACTGGATAAACACATAATCACCTGGCTTTATTCTATCCAAAACCTTTTTCCATCTTCCTTCATTGATAAAGCTCAAAGAAGAACGACCATTAACAGCATGATTGTCAACAATCACCTTGTCATCAAAAAAGCCTTGCAATACCATCCCCCATCCTCGCTCTGGACTATTTCTAAAACCGCCTTTCTCGGCTGCAGTAGAATCACCTATTACGAAAATCGTTGTTGTCTTTGTGCTGGATGTCATCAGCAACGCCAGTATGAATACACATAAAATAGCTTTTATTTTTTTCATTTGTCTGTAGTTTTTAGAAGTTACTAAAATTATAGTTAGACATACACGCTAACACATAAAAAGCTCTCGCCCTGCCGCACTGCATATTCACATATACGAGCACGAGAGGACGAGAAAGAGAGTATTATTTATTTACTTTGGCTATCAATTCCTCGGCAGTAACCAAGGTTTGTTCGCCAGTTTCCATATTCTTAAGCGTAACCTTGCCCTGAGCCATCTCATTCTCACCTGCAAGCACCACAAACGGAATATTCTTGGCATTGGCATAGCTCATCTGCTTCTTCATCTTCGCCTTATCAGGGAAGATTTCGGTACGGATACCGGCTGCACGAGCTGCACTTACTATAGGCAGGCAGTAAGCTGTCTCCTTTTCACCGAAGTTGATAAACAGTACCTGAGTAGCATTTACAGCCTCCTTCGGATAAAGGTCGAGCGCACCTAACACATCATAAATACGGTCAGCACCAAAACTGATACCAACACCGCTCAAACCTGGCAAACCGAAAATGCCGGTAAGGTTGTCGTAACGACCACCACCTGTAATACTTCCCATTGGAGTATCAAGCGCCTTCACCTCGAAGATTGCACCCGTATAATAGTTCAAGCCACGAGCCAGAGTGAGATCCAGTTCTATCTCGTTGTTCAAGCCAAGAGTCTTCAAGGTATCGAGGATAAACTTGGTTTCCTCTACACCCTTCAAACCAACTTCAGAACCTTCGAGAACCTTCGCTATCACTTCAAGTTTCTCATCATTAGTTCCTGACAATGAGATGATTGGCTGCAACTTCTCAATGGCATCTTCAGAAATGCCGTCATTACGCAACTCTTCGTTTACATTGTCAAGTCCGATTTTATCAAGCTTATCGATGGCCACTGTGATATCTACAATCTTCTCAACCTCGCCGATAACCTCTGCAATACCGGTAAGAATCTTGCGGTTATTAATCTTGATGCATACACGAACACCAAACTTAGTGAACACGGTATCAACAATCTGCATCAACTCGACCTCATTCAGGAGAGAATCAGAGCCAACCACATCGGCATCACACTGATAGAACTCACGGTAACGTCCCTTCTGAGGGCGGTCTGCACGCCATACTGGCTGAATCTGATAACGCTTGAAAGGCATCTGCAACTCCTCGCGGTGCTGCACTACATAACGTGCGAAAGGAACGGTCAGGTCATAACGAAGACCCTTCTCACAAAGTTTCGCAGCTAATTTGAGTGATCCGAGAGAATGAATATCCTCATCGCTCACCTTATTCATATAGTCGCCTGAATTCAATATCTTAAAAAGCAGTTTATCACCCTCTTCACCATACTTGCCCATCAAAGTCTGAAGGGTTTCCATGGCAGGGGTTTCAATCTGCTGGAATCCATAAAGAGCATACACTTCCTTGATGGTGTTGAAGATGTAGTTGCGTTTCGCCATCTCAACAGGACCAAAATCTCTCGTGCCCTTTGGTATACTTGGTTTCTGAGCCATTTATTAATGTTTAATATGAATGTTAAATGTTTAATGTCTAGCGCCATGTAAACCCATCAAAGTAAACATTAAACACTAAACATTAAACACTATATAATTTACTTGCGTACAATAGTCTGAGCACGGTCTGGACCGATAGAAATGATACCGATCTTAGTCTCAAGGAACTCTTCTACAAAAGCAATATAATCCTTGAACTCCTGTGGGAACTGATCTTCAGATGTGAACTTAGTCATATCTGTCTTCCAGCCCTTGAACTCCTTGTAAACAGGTTCTACATCATCGATTTCGTATGGGAAATCTGTTGTAACAGAACCATCCTTCAACTTATATGCCACGCATGCCTTGATGGTATCGAAGCCATCGAGCACGTCGCTCTTCATCATGATAAGCTCGGTAACACCATTCACCATGACAGAATACTTGAGCTGTACAAGATCGCACCAGCCACAACGACGCTCACGACCGGTAACAGCACCATACTCATGACCGAGGTCACGGATCTTGGCACCAGTCTCATCGAAAAGCTCTGTAGGGAATGGACCTGCACCAACACGTGTACAGTAAGCCTTCATGATACCATAAACATTGCCGATGCGGTTAGGGCCGATACCCAGACCTATGCAGGCACCTGCACAGATAGTATTAGAAGAAGTAACGAATGGATAAGAACCGAAGTCAACATCGAGCATAGTACCCTGAGCACCCTCGCAGAGGATATCCTTGCCAGAACGGAGCACCTTATTGATTTCTACCTCGCTATCGATAAGTTTGAACTGCTTCAAGTATTCGATGCCCTCCATCCAGGTCTTCTCAACCTCTGTAATATCGAAGTCGGTATAACCGAGACTTGCGATGGTTTTGAGATGAGCAGCCTTGTGAGCAGCATACTTCTCCTCGAAATTGTCAAGGATATCGCCTACGCGAAGACCGGTACGGCTAACCTTGTCAGTATAAGTAGGACCGATACCCTTACCAGTAGTACCTACCTTGTTCTTTCCCTTAGAAGCCTCGATAGCAGCATCGAGTACACGGTGAGTAGGCATGATGAGATGTGCCTTCTTAGAGATGTAAAGACGGCTCTTCAAATCATGACCGCTCTTCTCAAGATCCTTAGCCTCACCCATAAAGAGGTCTGGAGCCAAAACCACACCGTTGCCGATGATGTTCACCTTACCACCCTGGAAAATACCAGAAGGGATAGAGCGAAGCACATACTTCTCACCCTCAAACTCCAATGTATGTCCAGCATTAGGACCACCCTGGAAACGAGCAATGACATCATACTTAGGGGTCAACACGTCAACCACCTTACCTTTACCTTCATCGCCCCACTGCAAACCCAGCAGGACATCTACTTTACCTGTGTTCATTTTTTATCTTTTTATCTTGATACTTATTCTTTTTTGCGTTTGCGAGTCATCTTGCTTTGACAGCCGCTGCATACACCATAGATGTAAAGAGCATAAGCATCTTTACGAAAGCGCTGCATCCTGATATCCTTCACAGCAGCCGTAACCTGCGGTGCTACAATTTCGGTTACCTTGCCACAAATCGTGCAAACCTGATGCACATGATTGTCCTCGCTATAACTGGCCTCATACTTGGTGCCGTCTGCCAGACTGTGCTTTACCACAAGCCTTAGTTCCAGGAACAGATGCAATGTGTTATAAAGCGTAGCCCTGCTAACGCGAAAATTCTTTTTCAGTAGCTCTCTGCCCAAATCTTCTATCGAGAAATGCTCTCCCATAGAATAAATGGTGTCGAGGATAGTGGAACGCTCCGGAGTGCGCCGGTGATGATTGCTCTCCATATAATTGTCCAAAACCTCATGAGCTTTTGCTAAAATTTCTTCACTCATAATCCTTGTTAGTTACATAAAACGCACAAAGATACTCATTATCTACGACATAGAACAATATTTAATTTTAAAAAATCTAAATTCGCCTCAATTCCTCATAGATACGCTGAACCGGAAGCCCCATCACATTAAAATAACTCCCCTTCAACCCCGTACAACCTATGTAGCCAATCCATTCCTGAATACCATAGGCGCCAGCTTTGTCAAACGGCTGATAATGATTTATATAATAACTGATTTCATCATCAGAAAGCGGTTTGAACGTCACTTCTGTTGTTACTGAAAAGGAACGCTGCTTATGCTGGGTAGTAAGACAAACACCTGTAACTACATGATGCGTCTTTCCGCTCAACATCTTCAGCATTCGTCTGGCATCTTCTGCATCACGAGGCTTCCCGAGAATGACTCCCTTTCCTTCCTGGTCATTCTGTTCGCCAGCTGTTGGCGCAATCACAACCGTATCTGCTGTAAGAATCAAAGTTTCTGACTCGTCCAACTCTTCAACACTATTATTTCCGTTCAAAAGCGGACGATAAGCCTCAGCCTTTTTCTTGCAGATGAATTCTGCCACCTGATAAGCATCGAGGTCAGCAGGATAACTTTCATCAATACCACTAATCACCTTCACCTCAAAAGGAATATCCAAACCTGCCAGAAGTTCCTTGCGACGAGGCGAATTACTCGCCAAAATAATCTTATAATTCATCTATTTTAAACCTTATTACTTTGAACTTTATGATTAAAATTCAGTTGCAAACTTTCTACTATAAACTATCAACTTTCAACTATTAACTAAATTCTACCAGCCAAACGCCTTAGCATCTGAAAGCCATAAACCCTTGGCTCTCAGTACCTGTTCTACGACATCACGTCCCACTCCATCACCTCCGTTACAAGCCGAGATATAAGTAGAAATTTCTTTAATATCGGAGCATGCATCTGCTGGGCAACATGGACATCCGCAACGACGCATAATCTCATAATCAGGAATATCATCACCTACATATATTATTTCCTCATCTGTAATTGAATATTTCTGCTTGAACTCCTCATAAGTCTTTATCTTTACAGAACACCCCATGAAGATATCCTCTACACCAAGATTTTCATAGCGTACCTGTATGGCATGAGAATTACCGCCTGTCAGAATTACGATACGAACACCTTTCTTCTGAGCCAGCTGAATGGCATAGCCATCTTTGATATTAACAGTACGCAAAGGTTCGCCGGCACTGGAAAGCGTGATGGTCTGTCTTGACAGTACTCCATCAACATCAAAGATGATTGCTTTTATCTTATTTAAATCGTAATTAATCATAATTGTTTCTGTTTTTAGTACTGAAAAATCCTAACTGCAAACTTAAACCGATAACAGTTTTATCTCTTGAACTTGAATATGCTTTTGCTCATCATTTCATAAATCTGCTGTAGTTCTGGCTGTTTTTCAAGAAGTTGCATTTGTTTCTCCATTACGTTCCGATCATCACGAATAGCCGGTCCTGTCTGCACTTCAGCTGCCGAATGCGAAGAAGCCTTGTCCATAGTTTCCATAACCAGAGGACGGAGAACACTGCTAGGAATGTGATGATTTTCGAGAATCTGCTGACCTATAGCTACGCAATGATTCGCAAAATTACAAGCAAAAACAGCTGACAGGTGCAGATACTTACGATTATCAGAATCCAATTCATAGACACTACGAGAAATCTGTTCTGCCAACCTCTTCAGGAAAGAAGTTTCGAAAGCACCACATCCCTCAATGAAAATAGGAATATTTTCGAATGCAACCTTTTTATCTTTCGTAAATGTCTGCATCGGATAAAATACGCCATAATGACGGGCATAATCTTTGAAAACATCCATCGGCATGGAACCAGCTGTATGAACAAACATCTTATCTTCTCTTCCTTTGCACAGTTCAGGAATAAGCATTTCAAGCGCATCATCCTTCACTGAAACGATGTACAAATCTGCATCACAGACCACCTTACTCATCTCATTGACAGGCTCACAATTCACCTTCTCAGCCAATAGAGAGGCCGACTCCCGAGTTCTACTGAAAACTTGCACAATCTGATGTTCTGATTGCGATATTTCGAGCGCAAGATTGGTAGCAAGATTACCTGCCCCAATAAACACTATTTTCATACGTAATTTTGTTTAAAGTTTTACTTTTTATGCAAAAATACTAAAAAATAACGATAGAGAAGCCCTTTTTCTTGCTTTTTTATGATAAATTTATTATTTTTGCCTTCGTGAGAAAATATGAAGTAGAAATATATGGTAAACTGGAAGAAATGCCGCATTTATTGGAAGGCGACTTTTTTCATAGCTTGGAGCTTTTTCAGATTCTTGAAAAAACACCCGGCATAACCCCTTTTATGGCTGTCGCCACACAGGAGAACAAGGTGGTAGGACAAATGCTCGTCATCCTCTATCACCGCAAATCTTTATTTCCACCTTATTTATATACGCACGCGCACGCGTATGGAGAGGGACTTTATGCACCCGATGCTGAACAGAATGCTATTTTCCCATTGTTACTCCGCAGCATAACTATCCACTTACACAAACGACTCTGCTTTTACATCGAGTTCTCCCGAATGAGCAAAAAGATGCTGGGTTACCGGGAATTCAGAAAATTGGGCTATGTACCTATTGCCTGGCAAGAGATACATAACTCCCTACACAGCAAACTTCCCCAAGAGCGACTCTCAGGCAAACAAATTGCTATGATTGAAAAAATGAAAAAAAAGGGAATAAGTTGTAGAGAGGCAACTTCACCCGAAGACATCCATCGTTATCACCAGTTGCTCAAAAATTATTATCGGCTGAAAATTCGCCGTTTTGTTCCTGACGAAACATTCTTTCAGAAACTGAGTACAAGTAGTAATGCCAGAAACGTCATCATCACCTATAAGGACAAAGTGATTGGCGGCTATACCTGCATCTACAACCAAGGCAATGCCTTTCTTTGGTTTTCTGCATTCAAGAGAAAGACTTACCTCCATCTGCATCCGGACACAATGACCATCTGGCAAGCACTCTCTGATGCACAGGAGCAGGATGCCCAACACCTCCACTTTATGGACGCAGGACTTCCGCTTAAGAGTAATCTCTACCGTGAATTCATTCTCGGTTTCGGCGGCAAACCTGTTACCAAGTTTCGCTGGTTCCGCTTCTATCCAAAAGTTATAAACCCGCTCCTCCACTGGCTATACAAGGAGTAAGGAGAAGAGGTTCCGTGAGCCTATATAAAGCATCTCCGAAACCTCTTTCTCTTTTTTAAGCATAATTACACATACGCTCAAAAAGTACATTTTGTATATTAAAGCCAACGCCTCTACTCTTTCAAAGCACGGTCAAGCTGCTCCAAGCCGCGCTCTGTACAGAATCCACGAATCAGGCACAAAATATAATTGTCGTATATCTCCTGCATCGAATGAACACGATAGAGCTGATGGTGCATGATTTCCTCCATCATCACATGTCCTACGTCCATAACAACATTGAAGTCTACATCCTTACGGAAAAGCCCCTCCTTTACACCAGCCTCAAAGAAACGTACACTCTCCTCCCGTTCATGAGCATGATTTTCCTGGAAGAATTTCACTACACGAGGCATCTTATGAACCTCCTCATAAAAAAGAACGCCCACCATCCCATTGCGCTCCATCTGCAATTTATAGACATAGCTGATAATATCTATCACATTCTTCGCTTGGGTCTTGGCGAAATTCTCTAACTTCGAACGATTTTCTTCTAGCTGACGCATCATACCAGCAAGCAACAATTCTTCTTTGTCACCAAAAATCTCGTACACAGTTCTCTTAGATACATGAAGTCCCTGTGAGATTTCATCCATCTTAACAGCTTTTACACCACGCTTATAGAATTCAGGCATCGCATAAGAGATAATTCTGTCTTTCAGTTCTTGTCTATATTGATTGATTTCTGTCATTTTACTTGTTTGAAGACTATTTTTGTGCAAAGATACAAAAAAAATCAAAAAACCATTCTTTTTTACTAAGTTTTTTTGTACCTTTGCACAAACTTTTAAATTTCGTGCGAAAAATCCACGAATATGAAAGGAAAATAAACTCTAAACCAATATATTGTTATGGTAAAAATTACAAAAGAGGCGGCTTTAAGTTATCACGAGACTGGTCGTCCTGGCAAGATTGAGGTTAAGCCAACAAAACCTTATCACACACAAACGGATCTGAGCCTTGCTTATTCTCCTGGCGTGGCATTCCCATGTCTTGAGATCCAGCAGAACCCAGACGATGCATACAAGTATACTGACAAGGGTAACCTGGTTGCTGTTATCAGTAATGGTACAGCAGTGCTCGGACTTGGCGATATCGGTGCCATGAGCGGAAAGCCAGTGATGGAAGGTAAGGGATTGCTTTTCAAGATTTACGGTGGTGTGGATGTCTTCGATATTGAAATCGATGAAAAAGACCCAGAAAAGTTCTGTGAAACCGTAGAGAAAATCGCTCCTACATTTGGTGGAATCAACTTGGAGGACATCAAGGCACCTCAATGTTTCTACATCGAGGAGCGCCTGAAAAGAACTCTCGACATCCCTGTAATGCACGATGACCAGCATGGTACTGCTATCATCTCTGCTGCAGGTTTGAAGAACGCTCTTGAGGTAGCTGGCAAGAACATTGCCGATGTGAAGATTGTCGTAAATGGTGCTGGTGCAGCTGCTATCAGCTGTACAAAACTCTACGTAGCACTTGGTGCACAGGTAAAGAACATCGTTATGCTCGACTCTAAGGGTGTCATTACCAGCGACCGCGAAAATCTGACAGAGCAGAAAAAGCTCTTTGCAACAGACCGCCGCGATGTCCATACACTCGAAGAGGCTGTGAAAGGCGCTGATGTATTCGTAGGCCTCAGCAAGGGTAACGTGCTCTCCAAGGATATGATTCGCTCTATGGCAGACAACCCTATCGTTTTCGCTCTTGCCAATCCAGTACCTGAGATCAGCTACGAGGACGCTATGGACAGCCGCCCTGACGTATTGATGTCAACTGGCCGTTCAGATTATCCTAACCAGATCAACAATGTAATCGGTTTCCCATACATCTTCCGTGGTGCACTCGATGTTCACGCCCGTGCTATCAACGAAGAAATGAAGATGGCTGCTGTTCATGCAATTGCCGATTTGGCTAAGCAGCCGGTTCCTGATGTGGTAAACGATGTTTACCACGTTAACGACCTTACATTCGGTCCTAAATACTTCATTCCGAAACCTGTAGATCCACGTTTGATTACAGAAGTTTCTGCTGCCGTAGCTAAGGCTGCAATGGAAAGTGGTGTGGCTCGCACCCCTATCACAGACTGGGAGAAGTACAAGCAGGATTTGCGCCAGCTGCTTGGTCAGGAGACCAAACTGACCCGCAAACTCCACGATACAGCGCGCCTTCACCCACAGCGTGTAGTATTCGCAGAAGGTGGCAACCCAACTATGCTGAAGGCTGCAGTCCAGGCAAAGCAAGAGGGTATCTGCCAGCCAATCCTGTTGGGTAACCCAGACCGTCTGAACCGTGTTGCTAGCCGTTTGAAACTTGACCTTTCAGATATTGAGATTGTAGATATGCGTGCCGATAACGAACAGGGCCGCCGTGCAAAGTTTGCCAAGCATCTGGCAGAGAAGCGTGCTCGCGAGGGCTACAGCTTCGAGGAAGCTTATGATAAAATGTACGAGCGCAACTACTTCGGTATGTCAATGGTAGAACAGGGTGATGCTGACGCATTCATCACTGGTCTTTACACAAAGTACAGCAATACTATTAAGGTGGCAAAAGATGTAATTGGAATTCGTGAGCCATATAAGACTTTCGGTACCATGCATATCCTTAACACCCAGAAGGGTATTTATTATATCGCAGATACGCTCATCAACCGCCACCCAGACGAAGATGTGCTGATTGATGTTGCCAAGCTGTCTGCAGGTACAGTGAAGTTCTTCAACGAAGAGCCGGTTATGGCCATGTTAAGCTACTCTAACTTCGGTACAGACAATATTGGCTCACCTGTTAAGGTAAAGAAAGCCGTTGCTGAAATGCAGAAGGAGTTCCCTGAACTCGCTATCGATGGTGAAATGCAGGTAAACTATGCACTCAACAAGGATCTGCGCGATGAGAAGTATCCATTCTCCCGCCTCAAGGGCAAAGACGTCAACACTTTGGTGTTCCCTAACTTGAGTAGCGCCAATGGTGCATACAAACTTCTCCAGGGTTTGAATCCTGAAGCTGAGATTATCGGCCCTATCCAGATGGGATTGAATAAGCCTATCCACTTCACTGACTCAGAAAGTAGTGTACAGGATATCGTAAACATCACAGCAGTAGCTGTCATTGATGCTTATGTAGAGAAAATCAAGAAGCAGAAGTAATCACTTCTTTTTCCTGATTCAAACAAACAGAATAAGATAATAGTATCTTCCATAAACAGGTTGGCACTTCTGCGCCAACCTGTTTTTATTTTCTCTTCTTCACTACTCGTCTCGAAAGTTCGTCTCTTTATACTTTTGAAGATATCTAAACAAAAAAAACAACAGAATTGCAATCGATTACGCAGCCTTTCTCACTAAAATAAGTTAATTTATGCCATTGTGCACCCACACAATAGAATTATAACAAAAATAATCAAATAAATATTTGGTGATTTGAAAAATATCATGTACCTTTGCAGCCAGTTATCCTGAAAACAATCTTTTTACCTTAATGGAAACTAATACCTATTGAAGATTTGGAGCGGTAGCCTGTGAAGGTCATCGCTTTTTTCTTTATTATACACCTCCTCCATCAAATAGCATATAGCATATATTGTCCCAAGAAGAAAGTATACAATTAAAAAGGTAATATCACTTGAGTCGGAAGACTTGCTGACTGCAGTCAGCAGACCTGTCGACTATAGTGAGCAGACCTGCTGACTAGGCTCAGCAGAGCTGCTGACACTAGTCATAACTTTAACGAAGGTATCTTCTTGAACCAGAGAAGTCGTATCCTTAAACCTAAGAAGACATCTCCTTGAACTAGAGAAGACATATCATTGAGCCAGAGGAGACATATCATTGAACCTAAGGAAGTATATTATTGAACCCAATAAAGAACATTATACTATTCACGAGTCCCTTATCTGGTAGCAAATAATCGGTATTCTTATAAAAAACAGGCTTTTCTGTTAAATCTTTCTAAAAAACAATCTTTATCTCCCCAACATTTTGTTTATATCAAAGATAATTTGTAATTTTGCACCCCGAATGCTCATGGATTGGGCAAATGTTACAGAAAAGTTTAGTTCGAAGGGGCTCAAAGAAGATCCGGCACAATGCAGGACGCCTCCCGAAGAAACCCGTTTATATAATTAATTTAATGTACGCAATTGTAGAAATTAACGGTCAGCAGTTCAAGGCTGAGGAGGGCAAGAAGCTCTTCGTACATCACATCAAGGATGTTGAGGCAGGTCAGACTGTTGAGTTCGACAAGGTTTTGCTCGTTGACAAAGACGGCTCAATCACTGTCGGTGCACCAGCTGTAGAGGGTGCAAAAGTAGTAGTAGAAGTAGTGAACCCACTCGTAAAGGGTGACAAGGTAATCGTCTTCAAGATGAAGCGCCGCAAGGACTATCGCAAGAAGAACGGTCATCGTGCTCAGTTCACTGAAGTATCAATCAAATCTGTAATCGCTTAAAATTAGGAGGAATTAGAAAATGGCACATAAGAAAGGTGTTGGTAGTTCTAAGAACGGCCGTGAATCAGCTTCACAAAGATTAGGCGTTAAGATCTGGGGTGGTCAGAGCATCATCGCAGGTAACATCATCGTTCGCCAGCGTGGTAACAAGCACTTCCCAGGTGAGAATGTAGCTCAGGGTAAGGATGATACATTGTATGCTTTGGCAGATGGTATCGTTTACTTCCACAAGGGCCGCAAGGACAAGAGTACAGTTTCTGTTCTCTCTCCAGAGGTTTACGCTGAGAAGACCAAAAAAGCTGACGCTTAATTTTTAAAGTTTTAGAAAAAACTATTCCAAACAAACAACATAGAAGCCTGCTCATACCTAGAGCAGGCTTTCTTCGTTTATATAAGTTTTTAGGCAAGGATTACACCACCCCCTTTCTAAGCTCCTTAACCCTATAAAACCACAAAAAAACTTTAATTCTACCCTTCCCTGTAAAAAAGTCAGCATTTTTTTACGCTATCACAAATATTTTTTGTACTTTTGCCTACAAATAGTAAATTATTTAATTAAAAGACATTTTATGCTTACACTTAAACTTATCAGTGAGGAAACTGAACGTGTAGTTAAGGGTCTCGAAAAGAAGCATTTTCCAAATGCTCGTGAGGCCGTAGAGAAAGTTTTGGAGTACGACAAGATTCGTCGTGAAGCTCAGCAGAAGTTGGATAACAACAAGCAGCAGGCAAACCAGTTTGCTAAGCAGATTGGTGCCCTTATGAAGGAAGGTAAGAAAGAGGAAGCTGAGAGCGCAAAGGCTCAGGTAGCTATGCTCAAGGCTGACGCTAAGGCTCTTGAAGAGATCATGGAGAAAGCACAGAACGATATGACCAACCAGTTGCTCGAAATTCCTAACATCCCTTGCGAGCAGGTTCCTGAAGGTAAGGACGCAGCCGACAACGTTGTTGTGAAAGAAGGCGGCGAAAAGCCAAACCTCGGCGAGGATGCTCTCTGCCATTGGGATCTCTTGAAGAAGTATAATCTTGTAGACTTCGACCTCGGCGTTAAGATTACTGGCGCAGGTTTCCCTGTATATATCGGTAAGATGGCTCGTTTCCAGCGTGCGCTTGAGGCATTCTTCCTCGATGAGGCTCGCAAGAGCGGATATCTGGAGATTCAGCCTCCTTACGTAGTAAACGAGGACTCTGGTCGTGGTACCGGTCAGTTGCCAGACAAGGAAGGTCAGATGTATCATGCTAATCTGGATAATCTCTTCCTTATCCCTACTGCTGAGGTTCCTGTAACCAACATCTTCCGCGATGTTATTCTCGATGAGAAAGATCTCCCTATCAAGCGTTGTGCTTACTCAGCTTGTTTCCGTCGTGAAGCAGGTAGCTATGGTAAGGACGTTCGCGGTTTGAACCGCCTGCACCAGTTCGACAAGGTAGAGATCGTTCGCATCGATAAGCCAGGTCACTCTTACGAGAGTTTGAACGAGATGCTCGACCATGTTGAAGGTCTTTTGAAGAAGTTGGAATTGCCATACCATATCCTCCGTCTCTGCGGTGGTGATATGAGCTTCACCTCTTCTATCTGCTACGACTTCGAAACATGGAGTGCTGCACAGGGCCGCTGGTTGGAAGTTTCATCAGTATCTAACTTCGAGAGCTACCAGGCTAACCGTCTCCACTGCCGCTATCGCCATACAGATGACAAGAAAATTGAACTTTGCCACACATTGAATGGTTCAGCTCTTGCTTTGCCACGTATCGTAGCAACCATCTTGGAGAACAATCAGACCCCAGAAGGAATCCGCGTACCTAAGGTATTGGTTCCATACTGTGGTTTCGAGATGCTTGATGACAAAAATTTCGATTAATTTGAAGTATCGGTAAGACTTTCAGTTTTTCTCGATTATACAAAATATTCGAAAAACAAAAATAACATATATTGTACGAGGATAACTTCGACTGCCACAAAGGTAGCCGATGTTATCCTTTTGCATTTTTATGTACCATGAAGCAAACTCTAAACAGCTAACCAGAAAAATTAATATATCAGCATTAAGAAATTTAATAGCCCATGAACAAGATTATCAAGAAAGTACAATACTCAGAGAAAGTATTCCGCTTCGATGTAGAAGCACCGCTTATAGCCAAGAGCCGAAAGGCAGGTAACTTTGTCATCATCCGTGTAGACAACAACAGCGAGCGCATGCCGCTGACCATCGCTGATGCTGACATTGAGAAAGGAACCATCACACTGGTTGTGCAGAAGGTAGGTCTTTCATCTACCAAACTCTGTGCATTGAATGAAGGCGATGAGATTCACGATGTGGTGGGACCACTTGGAAATCCTACACATATCGAGAACTTCGGAACAGTCATTTGTGCCGGAGGTGGTGTAGGCGTAGCTCCTATGCTCCCTATCATCAAGGCACTGAAAGCCGCAGGAAACAGAGTCCTTTCCGTAATTGCGGGTAGGAACAAAGACCTCGTGATTATGGAAGATGAAGTGCGTGCATCTAGCGATGAACTCATCATCATGACCGATGACGGAAGTTACGGCGAGAAGGGTGTTGTAACCGTAGGAATCGAGAAGTTTATCAATCAGGAGCATATCGATAAGGTTTTCGCCATCGGTCCTCCTATCATGATGAAGTTCTGCTGTCTCCTGACCCAGAAATATAATCTTTCCACAGACGTTTCGCTCAATACCATCATGGTGGATGGAACCGGTATGTGCGGTGCCTGCCGCCTGACCATCGGTGGCAAGACCAAGTTTGTCTGCATCGACGGTCCTGAGTTTGACGGCGCCCAGGTAGATTGGGACGAGATGTTCAAGCGCATGGGCACTTTCAAGGATGTTGAACGCGAAGAGATGGAACACTTCGAAGAGCACCTTGCAACTGTAGACGCAGGAAAGAAGAAAGAAACTACGGATGTAATCATGGACGTAGAACCTACAGATGCGAGCATCGAAGAGTTGACCGACCGTAACGCTGAGTGGCGCAAGGAGTTACGTGCTTCGATGAAAGCAAAAGAACGTACAGCTATAGAGCGCGTAAAGATGCCAGAACTTGACCCTCTTTATCGTGCCACAACCCGTACGGAAGAGGTAAATATCGGTTTAACCAAGGAAATGGCTTTGACCGAAGCCAAGCGCTGTCTCGACTGTCCTAAGCCTACCTGTATGGAAGGTTGTCCGGTAAGTATCAACATTCCTTCCTTCATCAAGAATATTGAGCGGGGCCAGTTCCTTGCCGCAGCCAAGGTTTTAAAGAACACCTCTGCCCTACCAGCCGTTTGCGGACGAGTTTGTCCACAGGAAAAGCAATGTGAAAGCAAGTGTGTACATCTCAAGATGAACGAGCCTGCTGTAGCTATCGGATATCTGGAGCGTTTTGCTGCCGATTACGAACGCCAGAGTGGAAACATCTCTGTACCAAAGTGCGATGAACCTAATGGCATCAAGATAGGCGTAGTTGGTTCAGGACCTTCCGGATTGAGTTTTGCAGGCGATATGGCAAAGAAGGGATTCGACGTTACCGTCTTTGAAGCATTACACGAGATTGGCGGTGTATTGAAATATGGCATTCCTGAATTCCGTTTGCCTAATGCTATCGTAGATGTAGAGATTGAGAATCTTCAGAAGATGGGCGTAAAGTTCATTACAGACTGCATCGTTGGCAAGACCATTTCCGTAAAAGATCTGGAAGAACAAGGATTCAAGGGAATCTTCGTTGGCTCAGGTGCGGGTCTGCCCAACTTCATGAATATTCCTGGAGAGAATGCCTTGAACATCATGTCTTCTAACGAATATCTTACCCGTGTAAACCTGATGGATGCAGCCAATCCTCATAGCGACACCCCTATCAACTTGGGTAAGAAGGTGGTTGTTGTAGGCGGCGGAAATACAGCCATGGACAGTTGCCGTACTGCAAAACGACTCGGAGCAGACGTAACCTTGGTATATCGCCGTTCGGAGGCAGAAATGCCTGCCCGACTCGAAGAGGTGAAGCATGCCAAGGAAGAAGGAATCAACTTCTTTACATTGCACAATCCTAAAGAATATGAGGCAGACGATAAGGGCGCAGTAAAGGCTGTAGTCCTCGATGTGATGAAGCTTGGCGAACCTGATGCCAGCGGCCGTCGTCGTCCAGAAGCTACAGGAGAGACCATCACGCTGGAGTGCGACCAGGTAATTGTTGCCGTAGGAGTAAGTCCTAATCCACTCGTTCCACAGAGTATCGAAGGCTTGGAACTCGGCCGGAAGAACACCATTGCCGTAAACGACCAGATGCAGAGTTCCATCGAAGAAATCTACGCTGGCGGCGATATCGTACGAGGAGGAGCCACAGTAATCCTTGCCATGGGAGACGGCAGAAAGGCCGCTCTCAATATGAGCGAAAAATTATTGAATAAGAAATAAGAAAACGGGAAACAATAAAGGGCAGCCATGCATCACGCAGACTGCCCTTTCCTTTTCTCGTATGTAATATTATAAAATGAAATGTAGTTCGTACATATGTTTATTAATAATTGGACTCAAACACTATTTCAGATTAATACGGAGTCCGAACTGGAGATTAAAATTCCACTTCTTATCTTTAAACGTATTTTCTATTTCGCTGCCATTATCAAAATAATATTTTGCACCTGGCTCAATATAGAAGCCCACTTGTGGTGTAACATCATACTGTGCACCAAGCGAAGCCTTACCCGAGAACTGAACGCCATCACGTTTCACGTCCTCTTTATGACCAGAAACCTTTGTATCATTCTTTACGTTGAAATCGGCTTCTCCACCCGCCATTACGTACGCATGAAAGCCTCCCGTGCTCCAAACCTCATAGTTTAAACCAAGTGGAACACCCACATAATGCAAAACCTGATGTGTATCAAATTCTGAAACACCATAAGATTTGAAATCAGAAGCAACACGCGTATATACGACACCGGTACTCAAAGACAAACGAGGCGCAAGTCCGATACCAACCTGAGCACCTATAGCCAAAGGAGCATGATGTTTCGCTTCAACATATTTCGGTATTGCATATCTTAAAAGAGAAGCAGCAGCCATGAAAACGCCATGATCAGCAAAGCCACCACCAGCAAGAGGATCTGAAGACGCATACATGCCGTTTGACATTCCATCACTGCCAGAGCCCAGACTTACATTCTCTGCATACAGGTTCATGGTCCAGTTCTGTTCATACTTGTCCTTATAACTGCGTTCAAAATGACCATCCTGCGCCCTGCCTGCATAAAGCTTCTGCCCACCATCTGCTTCCAACGGCTTGGTTGCATGATTAGAAGAAACGGCCATCTGTCTTTCAGAATCCTCATTTTGCTTTTGCAAAACAGATAATTCCCGACCATTTACCTCTGCATTAACAGACCGTTCTGGCATTTCTACCTCTGCTGCAAACATTACTTCATTATCAGCAGCAACAGTCCTCTCCTGGAAAGAGACAGAAGATTTACTATGGTTCAATTGACGCCCCGATGAATGGCGATTCACCTGATGTGCAGATGCATTGTTTTCAGCAAGCAAGATAGCATTTTCACTTCCTGCCGATTGTGCTTCTGCACGGACAGCAGAAGAAGTCCTGCTTGAACCTGATGCTGTAGAGAAAGAACTCTGAACAGCTAAGTTAGCCTGTCCCAGTTCATCATCATGCAGATAAACATAACTGCCTCCTACTCCCAATAAAGCAATAGCTGCAGCTACTGACCATCTTTTCAAGACAACATAACGAGCCTGTGGGATCTTTTTTACATCAGTTTCCTCATCACCAACCTTTTTAGACTGAGCAAGCGATTGTTCTATCTCAGCCCACAAGTCGTGGCTGACAGGCTCTTGGTAGTCAGCCAACTGATCTCGAAGTTTATTTGTCCAATCGTTACTCATTACTTTTCTCATTTATATGATTCAACTCTTTATTATCACTACAATCTGCCTGGCTCAGATAATCTTTCACCTTTTTGCCCAACAGCTTTTTCGCCCGCAAATATTGTGAAGCAGAACTGCTTTCTTTGATGCCTAACAGCTGTGCAATTTCTTTATGGCTTTTCTGTTCAAAAACAAACATGTTAAGAACCAGTCTGTACCCATCAGGCAATTCTCCTATCATTCTTGTCAGTTCTGCAGGCGGAACTCTTTCTACTTCAGACTCTTCATCCTCAATATCATCGGGAACTTCGTCCACGATAGTGAAGCGCTTTTGCTGCCTTACAAAGTTGACAGCTTCATTTGTCACTATCCGCAAGAGCCAAGCCTGAAGAGCGCCCTCACCCCGATATTCAAACTTTGAAATGCCGGAAAAGACTTTTATAAAACTATCTTGCACTACATCTTCAGCATCATCGCGCATAGGGATATACCTCAGCGCTACGGCCATGGCATACCCCACATAGCGTTCGTACAATCTGTGCATGGCTGCCCGACTGCCGCTATTGATGTCGTCTAAGAGTTCCTTTTCCGATTCCAATTTCAAATCCGTTTTAAAGATTAAACGATATAAAGAGAAAACCTTGCATCAAAAATGAACTTTTTTTGGCGCAAGGCACTTTTTTTTATATTTTTATATAGATCAATGGCTATTCTGCACCTTGTTTCCCGGTACATTCAAGCCCTGTTTCTATATTATTCTATAGAGAACACTTTACCTTCCTGAGTAAGATAACTTTCCGTAAACACCTCTTTAGCTTCATTCAACAATACCTCTTCATTATTATATCTTGCACTATAATGTCCCAGAAGAAGTTTGCCTACACCCGCATTTCTGGCTATAGTTGCAGCCTGTCGAGCCGTACTGTGATAATAGAGTTTAGCCCTGTCCTCATTCTCCGAAGTATAGGTGCTCTCATGATAAAGCACCGTAACCCCCTTTACCTTTTCTGCCAACCCCGGAACAAACCGGGTATCACTGCAATAAGCATAACTGCGGGGAGTAGCGGCAGGCATTACCAATCTGGCATTAGGTATTACATCCCCCTCCTTCGTTGTCCAGTCAGCTCCATTCTTGATGTTGTTAATCTGGCTTACAGGAATCTCGTAATAATCTATCATATCACGACGGATATGAGGCAATGTCGGTTTCTCTCTGAAGATGTACCCACAACAAGGCACACGATGCTGCAGAGGAACGGTTTCTACGGTTACAGAATGATCTTCATATACTACTTGCGACTTCTCGGTATCTACAGGAACAAATTCGATTTGATATTCCATTCCCTGCATGAAGAAATCGATCTGACGCTTAAACAAATCTCCGTAACTTTCTGGTGCATAAACTTTTAACTTAGCCGTTCTGCCCAGCATACCTAAGGTAGAAAGAAGTCCCAGCAAGCCAAAGCAATGATCACCATGAAGATGCGAAATAAAGATAGCATTTATCTTAGCAAAGTGAACATGAGTGCGACGGAACTGCATCTGGGCACCCTCGCCACAATCCATCATAAAGCATTTGCCACGCATCTCAATAATCTGGGCCGAGGCACTATGCTGAAGGGTGGGCAAAGCACTGCCACACCCCAATATATGTACTTTAAATGGTTCCAAAACTAAATCATAATTTACAGGTTCAACATGATGACCTTACTCTTGGCGCTTGAAAACAAAGATACCCTGAGTATTCTCCAACATAAGACTGTCAGAACCCAATTTGTCAATAGCAAAAGTATCCTTATTCAGCAAAAGTTTACCATTGAGTATCTTCCAGCTAGTCCAAGGATTAGTTTCAGCCTTCACATTGTTCTTCACCTCTCCACCTTCCAAGATATCAAAATTCTTATCCAGAGAAGTCCATTTACCCAAGAGGGATGTCAGGTTGATAATCTTCTGGGCCATCATCTCTCCATCCTCTGCCTTATAACCGATAAGAGCAATACGGTCGCCAGCCAGCAATCCTCCCTGAACAACATCAGGATTCTCATCGTCAATAAACACCGAAAGGGTGTCACCATCATCAGAAATCAGCTCCAGGCTATGCATAGAGGTTCCCTCACCGCATACACCATAGATGGTAGAATCGTTCATTGCATCCTCTACCTCTACCGAATCTGCTGCACTGATAACAGGAACATTATTTTTGTTCTTACAACTGTTGGCTGCGAAAAGCGCCACCAAAGCTATTGTTACATAAACTAATTTCTTCATAACACTTTAGTTTTTATTATTATATTGATGAGTCGATAAGATTATCTGATTCACCGTTATTTATCATCCTTTTTTTTCCTGAAGTTTTGCTTCATCCCATAGTTTATCCATTTCTTCTAAGCTCAT
The DNA here is from genome assembly GCF_003465495.1 of Segatella copri. Classification (GTDB taxonomy): domain Bacteria; phylum Bacteroidota; class Bacteroidia; order Bacteroidales; family Bacteroidaceae; genus Prevotella; species Prevotella copri_G. Next base: position 23,754 of record NZ_QSAV01000035.1, read on the forward strand.
ATCTTTCAAGTTTTTACCTTGCTTTAAGCTATGATCTTCTACGTAGTTGAAACGGCGGATAAATTTCTGGTTGGTTTTCTCCAGCGCATTATCCGGATTGAGTTTATAGAGACGTGCTGCATTGATTACTGAGAAGATGAAATCGCCCAATTCCTGGGTAGAATTCTCTTTGTCGCCTTTAGCCAGTTCCACCTTGAGTTCTTCCAGTTCCTCCTGCACTTTGTCCCACACATCTTCTTTTTCTTTCCAGTCGAAGCCTACATTTCTAGCCTTGTCCTGAATGCGATAAGCCTTGATAAGAGACGGAAGAGAATTAGGAACACCGCTCAACACCCGCTCATTTCCATCCTTCTCCTGCTGCTTGATCTGTTCCCAGGTTTTCTCAACAGAAGTAGCAGTTTTCGGCTTGCTGGCGCCAAGAGCTAAGGTTTCTTCCGAACTGGCAGTTCCAGCCTTCCCGGTTTCTGCTTCTTCAGACTCTCTATATACCACCTGTCCCTCATCGTTGATATACATATCAGGATTCGAAACCGTCCAATTTCCCTCTTCCTTCCAGTTGATGAAAGGATGGCGGAACATCAGCTTGTCAGCCTCCTGATTGCAAACATCGCAAATATCGAACTCGCCGTCTTCTCTGCCGATGATGCTATAGAACATCACGTGCTCCAACACATCGCCCAACTCCTTCTTGATATCTTTGTAATCGCGCTTCATCAAGGCGTCACAAAGCTCGAAAGTCTCCTCGATCGTATTCGGACGAAGACTCTCGAATGTCTGCTTTTTATCCCATGGACACTGCAGGCGCAAACGGTCCTGCACATCCAGCAAGCGGCTGAACGCCGCCAGTTTTTCTTCTTTCGTATGTCCTTTTCCTGTATTACTAACCATCGTTTTGTGCAAAAATTAATAATTTTGATGCAAAGATAGTATTTTTCGCCCAAAAATTAGTATCTTTGCACCGTTTTTTAAAGAAAAAGAAAGAAAAAGAATAAAAATTAGATATAAACAATGGAATTAGCAAGTAAATACGATCCACAAGCAGTGGAAAGTAAATGGTATCAGTACTGGCTCGACAACAAGCTTTTCAGCTCTAAGCCAGATGGTCGTGAACCTTATACAGTGGTTATCCCTCCACCAAACGTAACAGGTGTGCTCCACATGGGACACATGCTCAACAATACTATCCAGGATATTCTCGTTCGCCGTGCTCGCATGGAGGGCAAGAACGCATGTTGGGTACCAGGTACCGACCATGCCAGTATCGCTACCGAGGCAAAGGTTGTAAACCGCCTCGCTCAGCAGGGCATCAAGAAGACTGACCTTACCCGCGAGGAGTTCCTCAAGCACGCTTGGGACTGGACTCACGAGCATGGTGGCATCATCCTCAAACAGCTCCGCAAACTCGGTGCCAGCTGCGATTGGGACCGCACAGCATTCACCATGGACGAGACCCGCTCTCGTGCCGTCATCCACGTATTCTGCGACCTTTACCAGAAGGGACTCATCTATCGTGGCGTGCGCATGGTTAACTGGGACCCTAAGGCTCAGACTGCGCTCTCTGACGAGGAGGTTATCTACAAGGACGAGCACTCTAAGCTCTACCACTTGAAGTATTATGTAGTAGAGCAGGACTGCCAGCAGGTGGATGAGGAGAACGTGATACACAAGGATGAGAAGGGATACTATGCAGTAGTAGCAACCACCCGTCCTGAGACCATCATGGGCGACTCTGCCATGTGTATCAACCCAGAGGATAAGAAGAATACCTGGCTGAAGGGTAAGCACGTTATCGTGCCTCTCGTAAACCGCGAGATTCCTGTTATCGAGGATACATACGTAGATATCGAGTTCGGTACTGGTTGCTTGAAGGTAACTCCAGCTCACGATATCAACGACCACGCCCTCGGTTTGAAGCACGGTTTGGAAACCATCGATATCTTCAACGACAATGGTACCATCAGCGAGGCAGCAGGTCTCTATGTAGGTATGGACCGCATGGACGTGCGCAAGCAGATTTCCATCGACCTTCAGAACGCTGGTCTGATGGAAAAGATTGAGGACTATAATAATAAGGTGGGCTTCTCTGAGCGTACCAATGTGCCTATCGAGCCAAAGCTCTCTACACAGTGGTTCCTCAAGATGCAGCACTTTGCCGACATCGCCCTTCCTCCAGTAATGGACGATGATATCGAGTTCTATCCTAAGAAGTACAAGAACACCTATCGCCACTGGTTGGAGAACATCAAGGACTGGTGTATCAGCCGTCAGCTCTGGTGGGGTCACCGCATCCCAGCCTACTACTTCGACAATGCCGGCAAGAAGGATTTCGTGGTAGCAGAGACTGCTGAGGAGGCTCTGAAACTCGCTCAGGAGAAGAATGCCAACATCAAGGCTGAGGATCTTGAGCAGGAGAGCGACTGCCTCGACACCTGGTTCTCTTCATGGTTGTGGCCTATCTCTCTGTTTGATGGTATCGAGCATCCTGACAATGAGGAGATCAACTACTACTACCCTACTTCCGACCTCGTAACTGGTCCGGATATCATCTTCTTCTGGGTAGCACGTATGATCATGGCTGGCTACGAGTATCGTGGCAAGATGCCATTCAAGCACGTATATTTCACAGGTATCGTACGCGACAAGCTGGGCCGTAAGATGAGCAAGAGTCTCGGTAACTCACCAGACCCACTGGTTCTGATTGACAAGTTTGGTGCCGATGGTGTTCGTATGGGTATGATGCTCAGCGCTCCTGCAGGCAACGACATCCTCTTCGACGAGAGCCTTTGCGAGCAGGGACGTAACTTCAACAATAAGATCTGGAATGCCTTCCGCCTCGTGAAGGGTTGGGAGACTGCAGATATCGAGCAGCCTAAGAGTGCAGAAATCGCCGTGAAGTGGTTTGACGCCAAGCTCAAGGAGGTGAACGAGGAGATGCAGAAGCAGTTTAAGGACTACCGTATCTCTGAGGCATTGATGACAGTATATAAGCTGTTCTGGGATGAGTTCTCATCCTGGTACCTGGAGATGGTGAAGCCAGCTTACGGTCAGCCTATCGACCAGAAGAGCTACGACGCTACCCTCCGTTTCTTCGATGCCCTCCTGAAGATGTTGCATCCATTCATGCCATTCATCACCGAGGAGTTGTGGCAGCACATCTACGACCGCAAGGATGGCGAGAGCATCATGCGCGAGAAGCTGGATATTCCTGCACCTACAACCGAGGAGCAGAAGTTGGCAGCCGACATTGAGGCTGTGAAGCAGATTATCGCCGGTGTTCGTACCGTTCGCAACCAGAAGAACATTGCCCAGAAGGAGCAGTTGTCTCTGCAGGTAGTAGGCAAGAACGATTTCGAGGCTTACAACGACGTAACGCTGAAGATGGCGAACCTTGATAAGATTGAGGTCATCGCTGAGAAGAGTGCCGATGCATCAAGCTTCATGGTAGGTACCGACGAGTTTGCCGTACCATTGGGCGACCTCATCGACGTAGCTGCCGAGATTGAGAAGGCAGAAGCTCAGCTCAAGCACTTGGAAGGCTTCCTGATGGGCGTACGCAAGAAGCTCGGCAACGAGAACTTCGTAGCTCACGCTCCTGAAAAGGTAGTAGCCCTGGAGCGCAAGAAGGAAAGCGACTCTGTTGAGAAGATTGCTGCCCTCAAGGCAACTATCGAGGAACTCAAGAAGAAATAATAGTATTATATTTAATGTTGAATGTTGAGTGTAGAATGTTGAATTAGTCAAGCTGATTCGTTAGCAAGATTGCAACTCAACATTCAACATTCAACATTCAACATTTTTAATTATGATCAAGAAGCTTTTCACCTTATTTATATGTACGCTATCTCTAGCAGCAACTTTCACCAGTTGCGGTGATGAAGCTATTGATGTAGAAAGCGTCAATAAGCAGACTATCTTCGTCTTCTTTCCATGGACGGGCGACACAAGACGCACAGGTCTATATAGTGATTTGAAAAATAACGTAGACAGCATGTGCGAAGGTATTGTTGCCAAGAAGGGATTGAACAATTCACGTGTAATGGTTTTCATGAGCCAGAATTACAAGAAGAGCTATCTTATAGATCTTCAATATGACGGCAATACGAAAACCGTCATTCGCGACACTTTGAAAACATACGATGAAGCTACATATACTACAGCAGAAGGGTTTGCAGAGATTCTGAATGAGGTGAAACGCCGTGCTGAAGCCCTGAATTATTCGCTCATCATCGGAGCTCATGGCTGCGGATGGACCTACAAGAGCGATTGGGTTCACTATCCCTATATGGCAAGACCTAATGCTGGTTTTGCTCAGAAAGGAAGCACCAGCTACCCTACCGCTACCGGTAATTTCAGCGGAATACAGTATGGTCCCGATCCCAACAAACCTATCACCCGTTTCTTCGGTAGTGTGAGTTTAGAAGAGAACGCTCTCGACGTTCCTACCCTGGCTGAAGGAATCAAACTCAGCGGCACCAAGATGCAGTACATCCTCTTCGATGCATGCTATATGGGCAATGTAGAGACTGCATACGAACTGAAAGACGTCACTAATTTCATGATTAGTTCAAGTAGCGAAATAATGGAAGCCGGCGTTCCATACAAAACCATATGGAGTTACCTCAACAGTTCAGCACCTAATTATTCAGGATTTGTCAATGGAGTTGTCAATTTCTACAAGAATAGTAGCAATCCATACTGCAACATGGCGGCCATTGATTGCAGACAGATGGACAATCTAGCCCAAGTGATGAAGGAAATCAACAGCAAATATACCCTCTCTTCATCCGTTCCGCTAGATTCCATACAGTCTCTGGATGGTTTCTCTCCCAACCTCTTCTACGACATGAGCGTATACGTAGACAGTCTTGTTCCAAGCGGCTATCTGAAAGACCAGTTCACTTCACAATTAAAACTCACCATCAAGGCAGCAGAACATACGGATGAAGCCTATACCTGGGTGTATTCGAATATACCTCCCAAGACCTTCCAGGTGAAGAGCTATTGCGGTCTTTCTATCTCCGACCCTAGCCAGCACAGCGTAGCTATCAAGGGCAGAGAGAAAACCGGTTGGTGGAAAGCTACACACTAATAAGCAATGAAGAGTGAAAGAAACTCCTTATTGGCTTTTAAGAAAAATATTATATAAAAGAATACATGATGGAATATTTTATCATTGAGAATAACGGACTGCAAGCGGGTCCATTCAGCCTGGAGCAACTCGTCCAGAAGGCTATCACACCCGAAACCCTTGTTTGGGCACAAGGCATGAAAGACTGGACTCCTGCTTGGAAAATAGCAGAACTGAAGACTGTTCTAGAAACTATAGAAGCTATCAAGGCTAATGCTGCCAACAAAGAAGATGCAGAAGGAACATCAGCAGATGCAACCGGCAACAACGGGACAGAAGCAGCAAACTTTCAGGCTGCAAACCAGCAAAGTTTCCAGCAGGCACAGCAGGAAGCTTACCAGCAAGGCTTTCAGCACGGCGCAGCAATGAACCAGGGCTACAGACAGGAACCGGAAAAGAAAAAATCGAGCAAGACCCTCTGGAAAATCATCTTAGGTCTTATCGTACTTCTCTTCCTGGTTTTCGCCATAACCAATCCAGGACCTGATGCCCACAAAGAAAAGGTAAAGACTGAGGCAGCCAAGGCTATCGACAAGGCTACAGAAACCAGTGATAACAACTTCTTCACCCAAAGCATCCGTTCCATTGCCAAAATGATGGCAGGAAGCGCTATTGATGAAGTGATGAACCAGCTCTTCGAATACCACAACTATATCGTATGCTCTAAGGGAACCGTTGAGTTTAATGGCAAGCAGCACACCGTAAGCTTCGGAATCCTTGGCAGCGTTTACACGATGAATGCTGATGATATGGTGAAGGCGCTGGAAGGTGCTGACAATCTGCAGATAGAAGAAACCACCAGCTCATCAACCGATGAAACCCCTTCGGTAAGCGATAATAACAGCGATGGTTCAGAAAAAGACGGACTGGGCGCTTCCGTTCAGAAGAAACTGGAAGACAAGGCAAACCAGGCCATGGATCAGGCTGCCGACAAGGTGAGCAAGAAACTGGAAGAGAAAATCAACCAGAAACTCGATGAAGCAACCGATTCTTCAACCGTAGAAAAGATTCTCGACAAGATTCTGGAACTGATCTAGCATCAGAAATCCGAAGAAACATAAGAAATATGACACATTTCTCAATATGACAGCATGGCGGCTTGACGTATATCAAGCCGCCATTGCTGTTTAGTTGACGTGTATCAAAAAAAGCCCCTTTTTCATCATTTTGTCATGTCTTTGTGACAGATATTCAAGAAAAAGGCATTACCTTTGCACCAGAAAACAGTGAGATTGTAATAAGGATAATGTAAAACAGGAGACCTCACATGGAGGCTCCACAAAGAAAGAAAGGAAACAAATTATGATGACGACAGTAATGATTCTTACAGTTGTGGCAGCTATGATTGTCAAGGCTGTAAATGTAAACAACAACATGGAGATGGGCAAGTAAAATTGACCACCGTTCATGAACAAAAGAAAAAAAGAAAATGGCAGAAATGCCGAGTATTAATTTTTTAAAAAAGGATAACGATTATGAAAACAATGTATGCAAACATCAAGAAGGCCTTGAAGGCTATTCTTGCAGATTACATGACCGCAATGGAAATGTATGGTGAGGCTTTGAACAGAAGCCGTGGTTGTGCTTGCGCATAAGGGTTCCAATCCCTTCATGCTGCGGCATAAACTAGATTGAAAGCAAAAAGTAATTACGTTTAAATAAAGAAAAAGCGTGTAAGTTACCATACTTACACGCTTTTTTTGTATCTTTGCAACCGGTTAGTAAAAATTAAAAAAAGAAGAAACGATGAACTCACAAGATATAATCAGCAGGCTGGAATCGAAAGGCATCCGTCCAACCGCCAACCGCATACTCGTAATGAAGACCCTGATGGGTGAACAGAACCCGCAGAGTCTGAGCAATCTGGAACGAAAGATGGTTTCGATGGACAAGTCGAGCATCTTCCGTACCCTTACCCTCTTTCTGGAACATGATGTGGTACATGCCTTCGAAGATGGGCGAGGCGTACTCTGCTACGAACTCTGCGAAGAAAAAGGGGCTTGCGATCATCACGACGGGCATATTCATTTCTACTGCGAATCTTGCCAGCGTTCCTTCTGTATGGAGGATATCCATATTCCAAGTTTCGAGCTGCCCGAAGGCTTTTACCCCCACTCTATTTCCTTTGTCATCAAAGGCGAATGCCCGGATTGCAGAAAGAAACACCAGTAAAGCGAAAGGTACATTCTGCGTTAATTTAGCATAAATATTTTTGAAATTCTATTGTTTTTCCGATATTATCATTACTTTTGCAAGCGATTATCACGGGGTGCTGAAAGATTCGGCTGAGATGATACCCATTGAACCTGATGCAGGTAATGCTGTCGCAGGGATATTTGATAGCGCTTTATTCTTTCTCTTAAGGCTTTCATCTGGAAGTTCACCGTGTTTGATTACATATTATCTTATCATCGCTTTCGGGCGATAGAAAAAGCGTAAACAAACGGATTATTCATCATATAAAACGAACAGAATATGAAAGTAACTATCAACAACAAAGAGACCGAGACACAGGCTAAAACCATCAGGGAGTTAGCTCAGGAACTCGATTTGCCAGCTACAGGAGTTGCAGTAGCTATCAGTAACGAAATGGTGCCTCGTGATGAATGGGAAAACACAATCATCGCAGAAGGAGCAGACATCGTTATCGTAAAAGCGTTCTGCGGAGGATAACGGTCCCAGAATACTGCGGAAAAGAATCACTCAAAAGTACTTTTCCTACAGAAATGAAAACAAAAATAACAACTCTATAATAAAACAATGGAAAAATTAGTAATCGCAGGCAGAGAGTTTAACTCACGCCTCTTCTTGGGCACAGGAAAGTTTAACAACAATGCCCTCATGGCTGAAGCCATCAAAGCATCAGAAACAGAAATGGTTACTGTTGCTATGAAACGTATCGAACTCGAAGACAAGCAGGACGATCTGCTCTCTCATATTGTGCAGAACCCAAATATCCAGCTCCTTCCTAACACCAGTGGCGTGCGCAACGCCGAGGAGGCTGTCTTCGCAGCACAGATGGCTCGCGAGGCTTTCGGAACCAACTGGCTCAAACTCGAAATCCACCCAGACCCTCGCTATCTTCTTCCAGACTCTATCGAGACGCTGAAGGCTACCGAGAAACTGGTAAAACTCGGTTTCGTGGTATTGCCATATTGTCAGGCAGACCCTACCCTCTGCAAGCACCTCGAAGAGGCTGGTGCTGCTACTGTGATGCCACTTGCTGCACCTATCGGTACCAACAAGGGATTGAGAATGAAGGACTTCCTGCAGATCATCATCGAGCAGGCTACTGTTCCAGTGGTAGTAGATGCAGGTATCGGTGCACCTAGCCACGCTGCCGAAGCTATGGAGATGGGTGCCAGCGCTTGCCTGGTCAACACAGCCATCGCCGTTGCCGGTGATCCTGTAGAGATGGCTAAGGCATTCAAGGAAGCTGTAGTATGCGGTCGCCGTGCTTACGAGGCAGGTCTCGGAGCCATCAGCGATTGTGCTGAGGCAAGTTCTCCTCTCACCGCATTCCTCAACGATTAATTATAATATAGATAATAAAAGGCATGAAGGATGAAGGCAAAGAAGCAAGAACGCTCTTTTTACCTTTTTACCCTTTTACCTTTTTACCTTTAAAAAATTATGCCAAACGATAAGAAAGCTTACGCCCAGAGAGAAAAGGCGTATATGCAGGGAAAACTCTTCCCACAGATCAAGGTTGGAATGACCAAGGTAAACCTCACTCCTACTGTTGTGAAGGATGAGCGCGGCATTCCTCATACAGAGCCAAACGCTCCGGTTTACATCTACGATACCAGCGGTCCTTACAGCGACCCTAACTATCAGGTAGATTTGAAGAAAGGCTTGCCAAGAATGCGCGAGCAGTGGATTATCGACCGCAACGATACCGAGCAGCTCAAGGAGGTTACCAGCGAGTATGGCAAGCAACGTCTTGCTGACCATAGCCTCGACCACCTCCGCTTCGAGCACATCCAGTTGCCTCGCCGTGCTCAGGCTGGCAAGCACATCACACAGATGGCATACGCCAAGGCGGGCATCATCACTCCTGAGATGGAGTATGTGGCTATCCGCGAGAACATGAACTGCCAGGAGTTGGGCATCGATACCCATATCACCCCTGAGTATGTGCGTGATGAGATTGCACGCGGACGTGCCGTTCTTCCTGCCAACATCAATCACCCTGAGAGCGAACCGATGATCATCGGCCGCAACTTCCTCGTGAAGATCAATACCAACATCGGTAACTCTGCCACTACCTCCAGCATCGAGGAAGAGGTAGATAAGGCGGTATGGTCTTGCAAGTGGGGAGGCGATACCTTGATGGACCTCTCTACCGGCGACAACATCCACGAAACCCGTGAATGGATTGTGCGCAACTGTCCTGTACCAGTAGGAACCGTGCCTATCTACCAGGCTTTGGAGAAGGTAAACGGCAAGGTAGAAGATCTGAACTGGGAGGTATTCCGTGATACCCTCATCGAGCAGTGCGAGCAGGGTGTTGACTACTTCACCATCCATGCCGGTATCCGTCGCCACAACGTGCATCTCGCTGATAGCCGTCTCTGCGGTATTGTGAGCCGTGGCGGTAGTATCATGAGCAAGTGGTGTCTCTATCACGACCAGGAGAGCTTCCTCTACGAGCACTTCGACGATATCTGCGACATCGTGGCACAGTATGACGTTGCCCTTTCTTTGGGTGATGGTCTGCGCCCAGGCTGTATCGCCGATGCCAACGATGCAGCCCAGTTTGCCGAGTTGGATACCATGGGCGAGCTTGTTACCCGTGCCTGGGACAAGAATGTACAGGCATTCATCGAGGGTCCTGGTCACGTGCCATTGCAGAAGATCAAGGAGAACATGGAGCGCCAGCTCGACCACTGTCACGAGGCACCATTCTACACCCTCGGCCCATTGGTTACCGATATCGCTCCAGGTTACGACCACATCACATCAGCCATCGGTGGTGCCCAGATAGCATGGCTCGGCACAGCAATGCTCTGCTATGTAACACCAAAGGAGCACCTCGCATTGCCTAACAAGGAAGATGTGCGCACAGGTGTGGTAACCTATAAGATTGCCGCTCATGCAGCCGATTTGGCAAAGGGTCATCCAGGTGCAACTATCCGCGACAACGCCCTCTCCAAGGCACGCTTCGAGTTCCGCTGGAGAGACCAGTTCCACCTCTCTCTCGACCCAGAGCTCGCCTTGAAGTATTTCGAGGAGGCAGGTCATACAGACGGTGAGTACTGCACCATGTGTGGTCCAAACTTCTGTGCAGCCAAGTTGACACACGATTTGAGAAAGTTTAAAAAGTAAGAAAATGTTTTCAGACGAATTAAAGAATATCAGTTGGGAGGAGACCACGGAGCGCATTGCTCGAATGACCGATAACGATGTGCGTCGTGCCCTTGCCAAGGACCATTGCGATGTGAACGACTTCATGGCGCTGATTTCACCGGCAGCCGAGCCATACCTGGAGGTAATGGCGCGTCTTTCCCGCAAATATACCGAGGAGCGCTTCGGCAAGACCATGTCGATGTTCATTCCTCTCTACATCACCAATTCATGCTCAAACTCCTGCGTGTATTGCGGTTTCCATCGTGAAAATCCGATGGCCCGCACCATCCTCACCCCAGAGCAGATTGAGAACGAGTACAAGGCCATCAAGCAGCTGGCTCCATTCGAGAACATCCTTCTCGTTACGGGCGAGAACCCAGCCAAGGCAGGCACCCCTTATCTTGCCAAGGCAATCGACATCGCCAAGAAGTATTTCTCTAACGTGAAGATTGAGGTGATGCCGCTCTCTACAGAGGATTACAAGACCCTCGCCGACCATGGTATGAACGGCGTCATCTGTTTCCAGGAGACCTACAACCACGAGCACTACAAGCTCTACCACCCACGTGGCATGAAGAGCAAGTTTGAGTGGCGCTGCGATGGTTTTGACCGCATGGGTATGGCAGGCGTCCATTCCATCGGTATGGGTGTGCTCATCGGCTTGGAGAAGGAATGGCGCACGGATGTTGTGATGATGGCTCATCACCTGCGCTACCTTCAGAAGCATTACTGGAAGACCAAGTACAGCGTGAACTTCCCTCGTATGCGCCCTGCACAGAACGAAGGTTTCCAGCCCAACTGCTTCATGACCGATAAGCAGTTGGCACAGGCTACTTTCGCCATGCGTATCTTCGACCACGATGTAGATATCTCCTACTCTACCCGTGAGCCAGCCTACATCCGTGACAACATGGCAACACTGGGTGTCACCACCATGTCGGCAGAATCAAAGGTAAATCCTGGTGGTTATCATACCTATCCTCAGGCATTGGAGCAGTTCACCGTAAGCGATGAGCGTACCGCCAAGGTAATCAATGCGAGATTGAAGGAATTGGGCAGAGAGCCAGTCTGGAAGGATTGGGATGCCTCATTCGATTTCTTCGGAAATATCGCAAACGGATAAAGAAGATGTAATTAAACAGAATAAAAAAAAGAGTGTATCATAAATTCATGACACACTCTTTTTTGTTAATATTCTCAGACTGACGCCCCTATAATAGATCATTTCAGATAGATGGTCTGTGTTTTCCCCGTGATATCAGTTACCACGGCAATCCCTCCATCACGAATCTCGACCTTCTCATATTTGGCATCAACTATCACCTTGCCTTTTAAGGTCATAATACCCCAATAACTTGGAATCTCTTCAAAGGCACAATAGGCACCAACAGGTTGCGCTATGCTGCGATAAAGGGGTGGCACGACAACTCTGCCATCCACTTTTATGCCCCATTTCTTTCCAGCCTGATATAATTCCACATGTCCTGCTACAGACTTTTCATGCAAAAGAATCATCTCGCTTGCTTCCTTTTTCTTCTCCTGTAACATCATCTCATCATAGTATTTCTTGCCAAGGCGAGGCATTACAATATGAAGATCTTCATTTTCATTCTTTGGGTTATTGCATCCAATATAGGTCTTCTTCAAATATGAATCCACCAGGTAGTAGTCCTGCTTGCTGTCCATAACCACGATACAACCACAACGAAGAGTGGCACACATCCAATACACATGTTCATAATCACCACGTAAGAAACATACTCGATTACTATCTATAGTAGCCTTCATCATCAAGCCATTGCCTCCTTCATAATAGTACCATTCCTGGCAACCACTATCTACTAAATAATTATAACGATATATCAGGTAATCCCCAAAATTGAACAGGTCATATTTGGAAGGGCAATATGGCCAAGAGAAATGTTCGTAGGTGCGAGACATATAAACATCTCCATATTTGATGAACTCCCAACCTTCTAGCGTAACCACCTTTGGAACATCGTAAACATTGGGGCCATCGTCAATAATAGCTCCAGACAACAGGTCATAATAGCAGACCTCCTTTCTGCAATGTCGGTAGAACAGGATGTTGCCATCCAACAGCTTCATGTCACGGTAATCGCCTGGCTCCAAGACTTGTTCTCCCTGCCGGTTCACTACCGTCATCTTCCCATCAGGAAGCTTGATGATGGCAAACTCCCCTCTACTGTCCACAAACTCACGATACTGTATCGTTTGGAGCAATTCTTCATGGCTCATCACCATCATCATTTCTGAGTCTGGATGAATCTGAATATCGTCTTGCTTCTCGTTCATCAGGAAAAACTCTCTATCCTTCGGAGTCTCCTTTCTCTTGCCAACTTTCAGCTTTCCCTCGAACATAGCATTCCAGTTCCATACTTGCGAAGGCAACCCGAACACCCGATATAGTCCCACATTATCTATAATTACGCAGTTCTTCTTTCCCTTGGCTACTCGCAATCCACGTCCCACCATCTGCAGATACTTGGCAAGCGACAGCGTTGGTCGAGCCAACTGTACAAACTCCACATCCGGGCAGTCAAACCCCTCCGAGAAGATGTCCACATTCACCAGCACTTGTATAGGAGCAAGTTCATCGCCAACTCCATCAGCAGCCCGCAAGCAAGTAGCCCCCAGGCCATCACCAACTCGCAAGCAAGTATCAGTAAGGCGGTCCCATCCCGCACAATCTGGCGAGACCTTTGATGGTCCGCCATCCTTAGAGCGTAGCGGTTCCGAGCGACGAGGAGGAGCGGTTTCCTCCCTCGCTCCTGAGGAGAGAGGGCCGGGGTGAGAGGTGGAGCCCTCTTTAATGGTAAAGAGGGACGGGGTGATTTTCGAAAAATTTTGAGAAGTATTAGAAGATTTGAACCTTTCAATCAGCATTCTGCGCTCACTCGCAGGAGTCTTACTATCAATAGCAACAGCCGCGATGCCGTGTTCTCTGTAGAACTCGGCAATAGCATTAGCATGAGAAATATTGATAGCATACACGATGCCCTTTCTGTCTTTACCAAATTCTTCCAAACTCCGATAGAGCCTTTCGATACTCGGCTTCTTATTCAGCAACATATCCATTTCTTTGTTCTGGTAGTCACCATCAGCCCCTCGCTTCTGCAAGGAGTCGATGAGCCGTTGCGTCACACCATCCGATTTGATGCTCACAAAATCATATGTCGCCAATCTTCCCTTGCTGATAAATTCAGGAACACTCCACGACTGCACCAAGACATCAAACAGATCAGTGAATCCCTTACCATTCAATCGGCAAGGAGTAGCCGTCAGTCCCAGGAACTTAGCTTTCGGGAATCTCTCCCACATTTCCTTATAGGTCTTGGCAAGCGCATGGTGCGCCTCGTCAATCACTATCATCCCCGGTTCTTCCTCTATCTCGTCATAGTGCTTCGACAACCATTGTATCGACACCGCCTTTATCGGTATCATGTCAGAAGTAGGATTAACAGAAGAGGCAGAAGTGGCACCAAGCCCATCTCCACCCCTCTCACCCAGGCGGTCCCATCCCGCACAATCTGGCGAGACCTTTGATGGTCCGCCAACCTTAGAGCGAAGCGGTTCCGAGCACCGAGTAGGGCGGTTTCCTCCCTCTCCCCTGAGGGTGAGAGGGTCGGGGTGAGAGGTGGAGCCTCCCTTAAGGGTAAGGGAGGACGGGTGGGTTTTCGAAAAATTCCCCTCTTTAATGGTAAAGAGGGACGGGGTGATTTTAGAAAAAACTCTTTGAATAGTTTCTCGAATCTGAGAAACCAGCTCCCTTCTATGGGCAACAATCCAAACATTGCAATTGGAATGTTCCCTCAAAAACGATTCTACGACCGAAGCGAGTAGAACCGTTTTTCCCGTACCCGTTGGCATTTGTGCCATCACGGACCGATGAAGGCGCATCGCCTTCTCAATCCGTTCCTTCATATCCTCTTGGTAATCAAATAACTTTATTTCCTTCATTATTTAAGGGTCTCGTTGACTTTACTCCAGTCTTTATTCATCAAATCCTCGATGATGCTATGAATCTTCAAGGCATATTTTGTTCTAGGATGATTGCCATACTGTGTTCCTCTCAGAATACCTTCATAGAAGATGGTTACGATGATTTCAGTCTGTTTTCTATACATCATATATTCATATTCATCATATTTCTTGTTGCAGAGGAAGAATTTGTGTTGGGTGTTGTTGATTTCCATAATGTATATTTATAATAATTATTCTTAATTATTCACTTAAAAGTGAACAAGCTATCAATAAAATTATTATTTTTGCATTGCATATTAAAGAATTATAATTATGACACAAGTAACATTAAAGACAATAGAGCAGAATGACAACGTAGGCATGTTTTCTATCTGCTTCGATGGAAACTCCGAAAGCGAATTTGAAAAATTCCTGATGGAGTTTAAGGACAATGCGACATACAATAAAGACTTCAATACCATATTATTGGCTTTATCCAAAATTATCGATAAGGGAGCATTAGAAAGATTCTTCCGTATCGAAGGAAGAATGAACGACCATGTTAGTGCTTTGTCTATCGATTCCCGCAAACTCCGCCTATACTGCCTAAGAATATCCGACCAGATACTTATCTTAGGAAATGGTGGTGTTAAACTATCACGCACATACCAAGAGAATGAAAAGCTCAGTGGATATGTCATGGATTTACAGACTTTTGACAAAGTTCTGCTCAAAGCCCAAGAGAAGGGCATCATTACCATTGAAAAGAATATGATAACAGATATAGAAAGTGCAACCTTTGAAATTTAAGCATTATGATACAGAACAAATTATTCCGTGATTGCCTCGCTGCGATACCTGCCGAGCAAAAGGCAGAGTTCGATTTGTCTTTCGGTATTGCCGAGCGCATTAGTGAGATTCTGAAAGCCAAGGGGCTCACCCAAAAGGATTTCGCCCGCTTGCTCAACAAGCGAGACTCAGAAATCTCAAAATGGCTAACAGGCAGACATAACTTCACGACTCAAACCATTGCTCGTATAGAAACTGCCTTAGGAAGTAAACTCATTAGCATAGCCCATTGATTGGACTATGCCAATAAGCATATTCTAAAACACCAAGAAATTCACAATAAATCAACAAAATCCCCCGAATACAAGTTGTAAACTATAAACTATTAACTTTAAACTTCCCTCTCCCAGCAGTCCCATCCCGCACAATTTGGCGAGGGCTTTGAAGCCCCGCCATCCTTAGAGCGTAGCGGTTCCGAGCACCGTAAGTATCCGCTAAACGCCGTATTGCATATCTCAAAAAAATATTGTACCTTTGCACGGCGGCATCATTTTTCTAATTTTGAGACAAGAATACGCAATTTAGCCCTCCATCAGCACAAGCTAATGGAGGTTATACCTTAATTTGACTAAATATTAAATTCATTTTTATTGTTCCTCATCTTCCCAGAACTCAGGAAGAAGAGTATAATAGTAAATCACCGTTAGAACGTAACTACTGATTTTCAGCAGTTAGCACATCCAACAATTTTTCAAAAAAAGCATATTATTAATTGGTATTGCCAGAGCTGCCTATTAGGCTGCCTTGACATTCACCTTTTTGTTCGAGTTAT
>NZ_QSAV01000036.1:0-39541 GCF_003465495.1 Segatella copri
TGGTCGGCAAACTGCTTGCTGATGGCGAGGCGCTTGCGGTATGTCTCGGTCATCATTCGTAGCTCAGGACTAGAGGTAATCACGCTCTTGAGATACAACCAATCGGCGAGTGGATGGCTCTCCGAAGATTTGATACAAGGGAAGTACGATGGCATCGTAGCTGTCCCTTCCATACAGTTGGTGTTTGATTCTTTTTCCATTTCGTTTTAAAATTGTTGTTGTTATATACTATTCAGTCGTTTCCAACGTTCTCTAAGAAAGAGTGTGGGTGAACACTTGGCGATGAAGTCGGTGAAGGGTGAACCCTGATGCCAACCTTTAGCGTTAATAATGTGTTAAAAACACTATATAACCCATTATAATAGAGACTCTTATATTTCTAGCATGCGCTGTATATACAAAGTTCTTTTTACTAGGGTTCACCCCTGAGCCGAAAAGGTGAATGCTTGGGGCAAGTGTTCACCCCGCTGTTCACCAATCGGTAACTGTCAGCAAAGATACGACAAAAGGGCGATAGAGAAATCGAAAATTACCACATTGTGGTAAAAATAAATAATTTAATTGTTAATTTAATTTAAAAGTTTTAGGAATGGAAAAAAGAAATTCCTTCTTTCTGCCGATGAGAAGTTGAAGCTCGCGGCTGAGATTTCGTCGAAGACTGCTGAGCAGCGTTTCGACAAGTTGTCAAACCGGTTAGTGAAGTCTGCCAAGCACATTTATTCAGAGAAGGCGACTTATCATGAGTTGACCGAAGGCATGCGTGCCTGGGTGTTGAAGAAGAGTGACATCAAGAAAGCGTTTCATCTGACTCGCAGTTTCTTTACTCATTTGAACAAGGGCGAGCATATGTTGCTCTCCGAGTTTGTTCGTTTTACCAATTGGATTTTCACCCATTATGCTAGCGAGGAGGTTCGCCTGAAGGTATGGATGGGTATTGGCACGGTGTTGTTCTGTCACACGAAGGAGAACGCCGATTACGGTTGGCATCCTTTCTCCCGTCCTCTCGACCAGATCTTAGAGGACATGATAGAGAAGGAAGTGAAGAAGCGAGTAGAGAAGGAGGAAAGAATCCGCGCTTTGAAGAAAGCCCAGGATGAGATAGGAAAATACTGATTTCACTTTTTTAGATTGAATCAGAACCATTAAGGCGCCGCCTTCCTGCTGGTGAAAACTGGCTGGAAGGGGGTGCTTTTTTCCTTTGTAACTTATTAATAATTAAAAGCCACTTCCTCTACCGCCATCTGATAAGTAGGTTCACTACCTACTGCTTCTGTGATAACATCCGTCCCTTATCTACTCGTCACCTCAATTTAACTGTCATTTAGCTAAAAATACATTTATTTATGTTAAAACATGTTTAAATGGGGGGTGATTTGCAGAATCTACATGAATTATATACTTTTGCAACCAGAAATCAGTCTCCAAGTAATATACAAGGGGATTAGTTGACATAATGTTGAGGACCATTTAATAAGTCATAATAGGTTTATATTGGTTAACAACAAAGCAACAGTAATATTCAGGACAAATAGTTAAATAGTAAGTGATAAATGAAAAGGATAGCAGTTTTGCTGTTTTTTATTTTGGGAATTAAGACAGTAGGTTACTCACAAGATTTCGCCCTGAAGACGAACGGACTCTACTGGGCGACAACCACACTCAATATGGGCGTAGAAAAGGCAATCAGCAACCAGGTAACCCTGGAAGCAGATGTTGCATACAACCCCTGGACATTCAGGGAAGACAAGAAGATGCACCTTCTCTTGGTGCAGCCAGAAATGAAATACTGGCTGTGCGAAAAGTACGAAGGACATTTTGTTGGTATCCACCTGCATGGTGCTCAATTCTACGGAGGTTTTGGCAGCAAGCTCTACGATGGCTACTTGGCTGGCGGAGGCGTAACATACGGTTACGACTGGATTTTATCCCCTCACTGGAACCTGGAGGCAGCCATCGGTGTGGGATACGCCCACCTCTGGTACAAGCAAAGCCCTAACTTGCCCTGCATCAAGTGCCAGGAAAAGAAGAACGAGAACTATATCGGTCCTACCAAGGCTGCACTATCATTAATCTATATCTTTTAAAATAAGTGCATCATTTAATCACAAAGATCATTATGGATGATAGAATGAAACTCAAAATAGTATATCTGGCTATTGTTGGCGCAGGATTAGCCCTGATAGTGGCTATGTCTTCATGCAGCAACCAGAGCATGGCAAGCGACAAAAAGATTACATGTACTCCCGATTCCTTTATGCTCATGCCAGATAGCAGCAATCAGGCTGCACTCAACCTTCAGGTTCATATCCCGAAGCATTATTTCTCGAAGAGAAGCCGTCTCTTCGTAATACCTGTATTGACAGACAGCGACAGCATAGTGGCTAAATACAAGCCTATAGTGCTGGATGCGCCTATCTACAGAAGGAAGATGGAACGTAAATGGGTACTCGACAGCATTGCTGACCCATACGATTCTATTGCACAGAGAGTTACGAATACCAAAGTAGATTTGTCCGTGTTATATAACGACACCATCACCCTGCCTGCAAACTTCCATAAGGGAAGCCTCGTGGCAGTGGCTTCTGCCGACGGATGCGGCGAATGCCGTGCCATCAGCCATACCAAGATAGCCGATGTGTTCCGTCCGGAAATCAAGAAGCAACTGCACCTCAACTGGATGATGCATACCTTCGAGATCAAGCCGAAGATAAGAGAAGGGAAGGGCGTGGCACGACTTGAGTTTGTTATCAATAAATATGATATCAATCTCAAGATGAGCAACAACCAGGCTGAGCTCGACCACATGTTGAGCGATATAGCTCCAGTGCTCAGCGACAGCCTCGCTACCCTCACTTCTTTGGGCATCTATGGTCTGGCGTCAGCCGACGGCCCGCTGAAGTTTAACACCCCACTTTCCCGCAACCGTGCCAACTCAGCCCTGAAGTGGCTGCTTGCGCACATAGAGAATGGCGACAAGGTGAAGAAGATAGCCCGTATCGGTTCACGCCCTGAAGGATGGCAGCCAGTATTGGATGCGATGGTGGCCGCCGGCGATGCCGACAGCACGATGGTGAAGAACATCCTGACCCGATATGCCAACTTCAACGATGATGTGCAGGAGCGCTATATCCGCCGCCTGCCTATCTGGAACAGCATCAAGAAGAAGTATCTGCAGAAGAGCCGTAGCGTGGAATACACCTACACATACATCATCAAGAACTTCACCACCGATGAAGAAATGCTGCAGATGTACGAGCTCCGCCCAGATGCCTTCAGCGAAGATGAGTTCCTGCATGTGGCACAGATTGCAGAGAGCGCAGAAAAGCAGAAGCAGGTATATGAGACGACTTTGAAATATTACCCTATGTCGAAGATTGCAGCCAACAATCTTGCCATCCTACTCGAGAACGAAGGCAAGGTGGATGAGGCTGAAGAGATATTGAACCGCCAGAAGGCAGAAGAGACTAAGAATAGCCCAAAGGCACTATCAGAATAAAGCACAGCGTATGACAAGATTAAAAGTTATCATATATGGCATGGCACTGGCTATATCATTTACCTCGTGCGTCCGTGAAGATTTGGACCAATGTCCTCCTCTGCGTATCAACATCGAGGTGAAAGACAAGAATTATTTCAATGTCGACCAGACTGCACCCGAAGAGAAACGAGATGAGAATCAGCCATTTAGGTCATTCGTTCCGTCTCTTTCCTATCGTCTGAGCCGACTCAACGACGACGGCACACAGCAGGTTATCGTAGAAGAAAAAAGTTTCGAAGTAGAGGGTGATGGATTAACTTATCCTGTAAGCTTCGACCCCGACATGCCTTTCGGAAAATACGTCTTTACGGTATGGGGAGGTATGAAGAAGCGAGGCGAACTCAATCTGGATAAAAACGAACTGTTGCTACATCCGGAGCACAGTCAGGGCGATGATGTTTATCAGGTTTGCGATACCCTCGTATATGATGAAAACCATTATTGCTATACCAGCGAGATGGAGCGCACCAAGGGTAAACTGGTTATATGGACAGAGAATCTTCCTGCCGGGTATCATCTGATGGATACTGAAGTAAGCGATCTCTATGGAATAGTAAATCCAAGTTTCCAATATTCTGAAGAGACCAGCGTCTTTCAAGAATCGGAAATTAAAGCTGGTGCCAAGACTAAGACCTCTATTTTCCTGGCTCCTTCTTTCCAGAAGGATGAGTCAGTGGTGGATGTCAATTTCTATAAGAATAGTGGCGAAGGCGGCAATTCATCTGTGTTGTCACCTGATGACGTGGAGGTAAGCATGGAGCGCAACAAGATTACGGTGCTGAGATATGTGTACGATTCCAAACGCAATCGCTTCACCATCTATATGAAGGTGAACGACAACTGGGAGGAAATTCACGGCATGATATTGGATTGATAATTAATTTATACTCAATTTTTAAATTTATAATTTATGAAAAAAGGTATGTTTTTAGCGCTTGCAGCAAGCAGCTTGCTGTTCAGCGCATGTAGCAGTGACGACGCTGTGGTTAGCACAGTGGGTCAGAATGAGGCAGTACAGCAGATTGTATTGCAGGTAGCAAGTAGTGGTGATGGCTTGAGCACACGTGCCGGCCGCCCATTGTATTCTTCAGAGGCTTTGCAGACTATCCAGCATGTTCGCGTGTTGATTTACAACACCAAAACAAATGCTATTGTCAAAGACGAACAGTTGGATTGGACAAAGAGTGATAAGTATGACAATCATGGTCGCCAGCATACTCTTACTTACAAGGGGGATAAAAGACTGGAGGGTGGTAGCTACAAGGTTATGGCTGTAGGTTACAGCGAAAACAGTGACTACACCTATTCTTTGGATGTAACAGGTGCAAGCCTTACTGGTAAAACTTACAGTGACATTACTGCAACCTTGAAGGAAGGCAAAAAAGATGCAGAGGAGGTATTCGCTGGTGATGCAGATCTTAAAATCGGAGTTGATAAGAATATTACCAACTTTACTTCTGGTGAGAAGAATGGCGTAGCAGTAACCTTGCATCGTCAGGTAGCTGGTAGCTTCGGTTATTTCAGTAACATCCCAGCCAAAGTTGGTGAAAAAACTGCCGCAACCCTTCGTCTCGTAGTAAGAGATAAGAATGATAAGTTGACTTTCGACAACTTCAACAGCTCATTCACAGCTAATGGAGCAACTGGCAGCACTATCAAGTATTACGTTAATGGTTCTACATCAACAGGTGCAGCACTTGCTACAACAGATAAGTTCTCTAACGGCGACAATGGTTATGTGCTCTACTCTATCGATTTGAAGAAATGGTTCCCTCAACTTGATGAAAACGGTGATGGTGTGCTGAATGCTCAAGATGCCAGCTGGAAGCGCCCTGATGATGTAAAGACTCAGGTTGTGAAGGGTTCTGTATTCGGAAGCAACTTCGTCATTCCATTTGCTTTGACACATGAGAAGAGCACCATGGAGCTTCAGCTCTTGGATGAACATGAAACTATCATCAAGAAATGGACCGTTTCTATCCCAGAATTAGATGTAAATAAGGATGACACAAAGGGAGCTATAGACGAAAGTGCTTCTATCTTCAACGTGGTTCGTAACCACATGTACAACTTGGGTGTGAAGACTTCAACTGGTACAACAACAACTCCAGATCCAAGTAATCCAACTCCAGATCCAGATCCAGATCCAAAACCAACTCCAGATCCAGGTAAAGACGAGCCAGAAGACTTGACCAAATCTCAGAACCTCATCTTGAAGGTGAACGACAACTGGGAGGCTATCCACAAGATGGAGCTGGGTGATTAATCTTACTACGTGCTCATAATATAGGCAGTATTAAGAAAAATATATCCAAGGGATGCACAGTGCCCGCTATAGGCACTCGCATCCCTTACTATCCCAACATCACAATATTTAATTTATCATTCATTTTATACGTAATTCCCATTCAAATCGAATAGGCGAACATTGAAATCGAATAGGCAAACATTGAAATCGAATAGGCGAATATGATGAGAAAATCTATAAAAAACAGTTTAAATATAATCCTCGCAGCCAGTCTCCTAATGAGCTGTAGTGCAAGCAATGATGCGCCTGATACCCTCGCCGACGGATCGCATGCCGTGAAGTTGGACATGAGAGTGGGTGTAAGCGCAGGTGTTGTTACCGGCTCACGAGAACTTGATACGTGGGATGGAGCACAGCAGGTGAATGATATGAGAATCTACGTCTTCAGATGCCCCGAAGACAAGAAGGGCACCTCAGAAGAAGCATATACCTATTGCATCCCTATTGAAACGGAAGCAGCCAAGAATGGTTACTATTCCGTTGACGCATTCAACAATAGAGAACCCTACTATTCTGCCGAGCACCAGAACATGCCCGAGCAGCATCTATACACCTTCGAACCCTATCTGCAGAACGGCTACTACTACCAGTTTCTAGCCATAGGCAGAGATGATAAATACGCAACGAACAAAGTACTTACAGAACCCAAATTCACTGAAAACGTAACGAAACTGGAGGACGCAAGAATCGCCCTCACCGAGCAGGCAAAAAACAGCGCCAAAGTCGGTATCCTCAATACCACAGAGCTGTTTTCTGGCATCCTGCAAGACGAGAATACCCAAGAGAAAGCCCCCGTTCTCGTAACGGAAGATACGAAATACTTCCACCGCACGCTGACCGCCAGCCGTAACGTGGCTGGCCTGATGATTTACGTAGAAAACATCCCGGCACAGGTGGAGTCGAATGCAGCAGGAGACGTGAGCACCGTTCCCTTCACGCCCACCTCTCTATCCGTTGTAGCCACCGGCATCAGCCCCGAAACGCTGATAAGGCAGAAGCAGGCACCAGCAGATGCTGAACCGTTGACTTATCAGACGTTGGGCACCATCGACCTCACCCCCTCAAACGGATGGACCGTAGATGCTAAAGAGAACATATTCAAGCGAGCTGAAGACTCCCAGAAAGGATGGAAGGCAAACAGCTACATGATAAGCAACTTCATGATGCCTACACCAGAGGAAAAAATGCAGAAAAGCAAGAACTCGGCAGAGAACGAGACCACCTTCTATCTGCATTACACGGATGGCACGCACCACAGGTACGACAATATCAGGAAGTCTACAACCACTGGCGACAAGTTCAAATTCCCTATCGAGGCAAACCACCTGTATTGCCTGGGCGCCAAGAGCAAGACCGTGAACCAGCCATACGACCTGAAGGAGTATTACGAGCCGGTGATGACCGACGTGAAGGTTGAGATAGAACCAGCCTTCGAAAAAAAACATGTATTTGAAACAGAATAAACGTTACAAAACAGCATAAAACGGAAATAGAATATGCAGAAATCAAGATTTAGCATCTGTAAGATAAGCTCCATCAAGATGAACGCCATCAGGATAGGCATGGCGGTAGGGGTTTGCTTCCTCCTCGCACTAGCCGCGGGATGCAGCAGCGATGCCGATCTGCCACCTTATCCAGATGGCAGCAATGGAGATGCAGGGATGGATCAGCCTTCAGAAAAGGACGACGAGATTACGACTGTTCCCATCACCATCACTCTGGGCGGATTAAGCGGCAGCGATGGCAATGCCAAGCAAGATGGCAGAAACACCCGTGTAGCTCCTCCTGGTGCAGGATCCTCTTCCTCGTCGGGCACAATAGGCGAGGACGACGGATATACCGAGACCGACAACGTCGATGCCGTAAGGCTGATAGCTTTTCGACGAAGAGTTCAGAACAATGGAGAAAAAACTGCAACCTATGATGCTGCAGTCAACGATATCCAGGGCTTCGAGTACGACCCTACCAACGACAGGGTGATTAACTGGAAACCCACGTTAGAAGACGGCAAGAAAGACGATTATCTTTCGGGAAATCCCCACATGCACTATGTGGTAAAGGACACCTTCGGCATCAGCAGGGGCTACGAATATCGCATCATTGCCCTCGCTTACAATAGCCAGGAGAAATCGCCCTATCCGCAGTATGAGGAAAACAATGTGGTTACCACGGGAATGCTCAATTTAAAAAAAGGTACTACATTTCAGGAGTTCAAGGCCACGTTTGCGAGTTACCTGGTCGATGGTGACAAAACCGACACACCCAACAACTGGCTTGAATATCTGAAAAAAAAAGGTCTCTTACTGCATCATGTAGATTGCTTGAGCCGCCAGCTCATCACGGTGCCGCAGCTCTTCTATGGCATCCTCTACCAGAAGGGAGATGCCACCCAAAATCCAATCATCTCTTCTGCTGATTACCAGAAGGAAAATCTGGGGAACAACACCCCTACGCCGCTTGTAGGAACACTCTATAGAGGCATGGCAGAAGTGGAGGTTCATATCACTCATGCCGCCCATCACAGCATTACAGCGCAGACGCAATGGTATTGCCTACTTGCCGACAACGTGCTTACCCAGATGCCTCTTACCAGCTACGACGGTTTTAAGCAGGGTGGGGAACCTATCAAAAAGTATTCAGAAAAGGGAGGCTCCTATACCGCCATTGCCTATGCCCCCTTCCCGGGTGAAGGCGAGGAAGTGGTGCTCAAGGCATTTGTGCTGCCAGGCAAGACCCATCTTGCCGTGAGAATAGGCTTCGATGCCTATCCTCACGCCCACAACTATCAGATAAAGGCAAAGGATATGATGTCTTCTGAAGCAGCTACGGGCGTTATCGTGGTAGATGGAGTCAGTAACCTCTTCTATCTGAGGCGAAACCATAAATATGTCTTCACATACACTGATCAAGGAAAACTTACAGACTCCAGACATTTGCTCGATTAAGATCAAGAGAATTATCAAGACGTTATGCTATGTTTTAAAATCAAACAGACAATGAAACTGCATTTTATATATAAAACTTTCATATCATTTTTGTTGGCATTCCTGATGGCTGTGCCCGCCTCTATCCAGGCGGCACAACCCAAGGGTGACAACACCAGTCCCTATTTCGAGAGTGCTGCCGTTAGAGACTCGTTCAAGAACTGCAAGAAACCCATCTGGACCAACAACTGGGTTGATCTGCCAGACGACAAGCACCAAGACCATTTTGTGGAGTTCAACAATCACCCCAAATATTACAACATGACATTCCGTGAACTGCGCAACCGCCGTGCCCTTACAGGCGAATCGTGCACCATTAACAAATTGATTGGTGTGGTAGGCGTAGGCAGCTGGGCAAAGGATATGGGCGCCCTTACCGACGATTCACTCGACAACTATGCACAGGTAAACTCAGTGGTAAGAGCAGGTGTAACCGTTGACCCGATTGTGAGCGTAAGAGATATGGACAATTACTACTCCAAGGGCACGGTGGCAGGCTATACCATCGTAGCAGGTTCGGGCAGCAGCGTGCTCAGCCTCGATGTAATCAAGGCTTTCTCCATCGGATTCTATCGCGACGGCAAGCTGCAGGGCGTAAAGGCGGTGAGAGAAGGACAGGATGGTTCGGGAGTAACACTGAAGCTGCTCCAGATACCGGGTTCCGACAACATCTGCGCTATGTTGACGGCAGAAAGCGACTGGCTCTTCGATGAAATCAGTCTCGACTGCTCGGGCGGTATCCAGGCAGAAGTGGCGAATATTCTGAAAATCAAATATGCCTTCGTGGGCGAATCTACGGAGTTTACCATCACCGATGGAGGCATCAAAAAATACAACGAATATTCCGAGGGCGACAAGCAGGTGTCGCTCAAAGAGATGAAAGGCTGGCGCCCTATTCTCCTCGGCATCCCCCTGCCTTTCCTGGACGACGATATAAAGAAGATGACAGATGATAATTTGGACAATTTCGCCACCATCGTCCCTCTTCTTAACGTGGGTTACCAGGGAGGAGCCAAGTTTATGATGAAGAACGACAAGAACCCGCAAGGCGAAGCATTCGAGGCGGGTATGGAGGCAGGCTTCAAATACAAGATGGATGCTGTGCTGAGCCTCACGGCGGGTACATGGATTAACGTGCTGCTCTTCGACCACAAGGGAAACAAGGTGCAGGAAGAGACCATTTCTGCCCAGGTGCTCAACCTCTCGCTGGTGCAGATTGGCGACGGAACGGTGAGCATCAAGGCAAAGGTGCCGTTTTCGGGATGCGAAATCAGATTCCTCACGGTGCTCGGAGTCAACGTGGGCGCCATGGGTATCCATTACGGATTCGTAAGAATGGCTCCAGATGTATCCCACCGGTGTCCCATCAACCCTACCATCAGCAGCAATGTCTGCCCATCGCAGACTTCCTTCAACCTTCGCTCCAACCCCAAGGTGAGCGTAACATGGAAGCTGGTGAATGCATGGGATTTGAAAAATAACGATATTCTTGCCACCACACCTGTAAAGGTTACCTCTGCTGGTCAAGTTACCAATCTGGGACCTGGTAAATATACCTTCAGGGCCACGGCTCAGGACGGATGTTATGATGAAACCACCATTACCGTAGGTGGTTTTAATGATGGAAATACAACTTGCGGCAAACCACTTGCCAACGATACTGAAAAAGCCGTCTATGCTCTCTCCACCGACAAGCACGCTACCTCAGGTTCGCTAATTTCCATTTCCGACCTCCAAAATCCTCAGAATATTCTCAACAAGGATGATACTTCGTATGCAGAATACATCAGCGGTCTCAACGTGTTCAACGACCTGGGCATCATCGGTATCAAAAGAACAGAAAAGGATAGTCTGATATATGATGCTGCCGGCAGATATCTGAACGAGGAACAGGAAGATGCCGTGAAGCGAGCGAAGCCTAAGCGCATCGGATTCGTGGTAGAAGCCACGGGAACGGTGCTGAACCTGCATGCACTGGAGTTCTTGCATATAAGATGCTATCATGACGGCGAGGAAATATATCGCCATCTGATAGACGAGAACAATGCCATCAGTGCCGACCTGATAGGTTCAGAGAAAGTGCAGAAAGTGAGATATTCCATCGAGGTGCCTTCCATTGACAAGAATGGAAAGCCAACCCAGATGGACGAGTTCCAACTCTGGTATTCGGGTGCAATCAATCTGGGCGGTTCTAAACTCCGTATCTACTATGCCTTTATCGAGGAGGCTTCCGATGACTGTTCTTCGCCACTTGCATGTAGCAGTATGGTGATGTCGCATAATCATTCACATACTACCATCAATGCTAATGAAACCAAATTTGGCGGAGCGGTGAGTGTGGCTACTGTAGATGATAACTTAGGTTATCTGGTGGATGATGACTTGAATACCTATATGGCGGTTGCCAATACGGTAAGTCTGGGAGTTGGTCAAACATTCGCCGTAAAGATGGGTAGAACACTCGACTATCATCATCAGTTGGGAATTGTCATTGACAACAAGACTTTCCTGGCAGCCGTAAACGTAGGAGACTGGCTAACGGTAGAAACCTTCAAAGAAGGTAATTCTACGGGAGATAAATTTACCGACTGGGACGTGATTTCCGCTAAAGTAGCGGGTTATGGCGATAAGAATATCCTCTTCCTTCAGCCAAAGAAAGCGTATGACGAGGTGCGATTTACTTTAGGCAAAATTGTAGGCGCATTGGATGTGCAGAAATTCTACGGACTCGTGACACGTGGTGATATTGATAATGATGGTATTCCTGACTGTAAGGACAACAACTCGTGCGTAGATGGTGTAGACGATATCGTTGTCAACAATGTATGCGTAGGAGATAAGATTGTCGTAACTGCTACCGGATTGACCGGAGTAGATTATCATCTTTACTTCGGTGATAAGAATGCGGGAGATAATGGCATCGTGTCTCTGCATTCTACATCAGACACCAAGAACAATATTAAATATTCTTATATCACCAAGGAGCCGGGCGAATATCAGCTCACCTTCTTCGACGGCAGCTGGACGCCACTCTCTTCTGTAGTATATCAGGTTCATCCATTACAGACCCGATGGCTTCCGAGTGCATCTACCAATGAATGGAACAAATGGGACAACTGGAGCGACGGTTCGCCTTACTGCTGCACCAACGCCATCATCTCGTCGGATGCCGATAACTTCCCAGTGCTGGGCACGCCAGAGAAGCCAGCCGACTACTGCTGCAAGGATATCTTCTTCGAACCCCGTTCGGCGGTGGATAACGTGCCATCGCTCAACTATCGCAAGGCATGGGTAGAACTGGAGCAGAAGCCGAACCATTACTATCTGCTGAGTGCACCGCTCAAGCAGATGTACACGGGCGATATGTTCATGCCTGCCGACACCACGAAGGCGAAATACTTCGAGGATCTGAACGAAGAAAACTGGAAGGAACAGCGCTTCAACCCGAGCATCTACCAGCGCCTCTGGGCGGCTGCGCATCCGGGTAAGATTTATTCGCTAAACAGCAAGGGAAATCCGGTTTTGACGGATGAAACGCTTGCCGTGAACGAGGCCACCTGGTCGCACAACTTCAATGCCGTGGCTAAGCCTTACGGCATGGGTGAAGGCTTCTCTATGTGGATAGACAACGGCAATCTGCCGGCTACCAATAAGTTCAGTATCCGCCTGCCTAAGGCGCATAAAGAATATAGTTACTTCGTGGATTACGATCAGGAGAAAGTGGCTAGTGAAACAGTGACGAAAGATGCAAATAAGATAAACCGCTTCATCTACGAACAGGATTCTCCGGGCGACTTGACGATGGATTATAAGTATCTGTCGGAAGGCAAGGAAGTGACGGAGAACCGCACGGTGTTCGTAGGGCAGAGCGAGTATCAGATTACGCTGAAATCGGATATTCCTACGCAGACCTTCTTGCTGGGCAACCCATTCATGAGCCGACTGAATATCCAGAAGTTCCTGGAGGCGAATGGGAACGTGAGCAGCGTGAAGGTGGA
Organism: Segatella copri; assembly: GCF_003465495.1. Taxonomy (GTDB): domain Bacteria; phylum Bacteroidota; class Bacteroidia; order Bacteroidales; family Bacteroidaceae; genus Prevotella; species Prevotella copri_G. The sequence continues at coordinate 12,829 of NZ_QSAV01000036.1, forward strand.
AGTAGAGAATGAATCGGGAGGCATGGAAGAGCAAACTGTAAGCAAGGTCGCTTCTACGGGCAACGCCACCACCATCGCCCCAATGCAGGCATTCTATGTTACCACAAATGATGAGGCGAGTAAGCAAATCACCCTGCTGCTCACCCCAGAAATGATTGGTGGAAGCAAGAAAGCTACTGAGGAAAGTAAACCTGCTGAAGCCAAGGGACTGAAAGTGTGTGTGGAAAGCCTGAAGACGCGAAGAAAATCAGCAGCTATGCTGGTGATGGAGAATTCAGAAACTGCTTATGATGTTTCTGCCGGTTCTTCTTTCAAGAACTCTGTATTGGTTCCAACTCTTCTGGATAGTGAAGTGAAGTCACCTTTGAAGGTATTTGGTATTCAGCAGAGTCAGGCTTACGATATCCTTCCGATGACTGGCGCTACATCTTTAGGAATCTATCTGTTGCAAAAAGATAGCATCCGTATCGAGGTAAAACCTATTCAGGGTGTTGATATAAGCGGATATGTTCTCCATGATATGCTTTCGGGTGCCGATTATTCACTCGATTCTCCTATCATTATTGCGGATGCCGAGACCTCGTTAGGCAGATTTGTTATCAGAAGCCGTTATGGAAGTACAGATGTGACATCTGTCGATACTGATCAGCGCATCAGTATTGTTCAGGAAGGTTCTTCTGTCCTCGTGCAATCTGCCAGCGGTCAGCTCAAGAGCGTTAAGGTCATAGACCTGAATGGCAGAATCATCAGCAGGGTACAGGGAAATGGTTCAGGGTGTTTAAAGGCGAGCATAGCCACAGGCATTCAAATCATACACATAGAATTGACAGATGGTAGCAGCAAGGACTATAAGATGATTTTCTAAGTGAAATCAGAATAGCGAATTACATCTTTTACTTATAATTATCCCTGCCAGCTTGTGAAAGCTGGCAGGGATTTTTATTTGAAAATCAAAAGATTCAAAGAATCATATATTGAGTCCACTTGAAAAAGTCATTTTTACGAAACGTGTCATTGATTGTCAATAAGTTACAAAGACAAAAATATGATTCAGGACTTTTTCAAGTGGACTCAGTACATTTAATTTTGAGTGCTAAATTACTCTTTATTTTCGACATATGCAAGAGTCGTGAAAATACTTAATTTTCACAATGTATACGATTTTTTTAATGATTCTCAGAAAAGTATACAAAAAAAGGGAAAAAGTGAGCAATTTACGTTACTCGCCTTCTTCCCCTTACTTTTATAAATTTACGGTAGGTGCAGAGCGATGCACAATCCTTATTTCATCGCCATCTTGATAGAATCCTTACCCACCTTGGCGATAACCAAAGACTCGGAAACAGCATAAGAGGGTGTAACTTAATATACTACCCACTCATTAATTTAGTGTAAACTTGCATTTAGGAAAGTTCGAACACCCATAAAAAGAGCCATATCTTCCATTGCGTAAAACTAACTGACCACCACATTGTGGGCAAACACCTTGCCTTATTAAACTCTTTGCTCTATATTGCCTATCTTTAACATTCTGCTTGTGCTGTCTAATTTCTTCCTTATCTGCTAATGTGTAATACCGACATGTACCATAAGCCTATAGTTTTATATATCGGGGCAAAAAGACTATTTTACTTGAAATTACCTCCATAATGGTTCCATTTGCCATCCCTGCGGAAAGCCGAGAGCTTTTAAGTCAATTTCGGGAAACCGAATGAACAACCATGTTATTTTAGATTGCATATCATTATTGGGGGATATAACATTAAGAAAGTACTTGATGATGCACAGATCGAAGTAAGCACGCATGGAATCTGTTGGTAGCGTTATCCATTCTCTTTCAGGACTATTTGGAATCGCTGGCTGAATAGCATTCTGTTTGTTCCATACTCTTGAATGATGACCACAGGCATTTCGAGTAACAGCAATAACTGTAAGCCATGACTCAAACACATTGATAGGCAAACCAAAACGTTTAGCTATGCGTTTGCGTATGCGATTTTGTTTGATGTTACGATAAATAGCATTGACATTTCCAATAGTAAGCAACTCGCCTAAAATCCACGATGGTGGATATGGCTCAGAATAGGTTCGCTTGAAATGAAGAACAAACTCCTCCTTGGATTTGCTGTATTCCTTGGATATAGCCCGCATTGTTTCATTAAATCTGGAACTATCCAAGAAATAAGAAGAGTCAGTAAGCCAAAAAGGATTGCCCGTCATATCTGCTGTTATTTGCATTACTGCCCGTCTGATAGCAATTTCAATCTTTTCTATCTCATTGAACATGAGTAGTCTCAGTTTCTTATCAAAACGATAAAGCATCATCACTTTCTTGAAGGATGAACCTTCCTTGTATAAATGTGCTGTCTTGGGCATCTTCAACAAAGGATACATATAAGCAGACAATCTGTAATAACCAATATTGTCAATGTACTGTATGGCTTTGTTCCTATCATAAATCTGTAAACCTCGTGATTCAAGCAAATTAACGAGATTTTCTGAAGATTCAAATCGTTTTGTAAAAGGTACAAGATTTGCCATATTCAAATGTGTATAAATAAAAAACGCCTCGCACGATTTGAGCATTGTTAAGAGGCTTGGCGAGGACTGACGCTGCAAAGATACGAATAATTATTGAAATCACAAAATTTTCCGCAAGAAAAATCTCGCAAAAGTGAATATTTATGTTTAATAGTATAAAAACGAGCTGTAAAACCATGTTCTGCTTACAAAACAAGAAAGAAGAAATGGGAATTACCATTCAAAAAAGAGTTTGACGCACCAATTCCTGGGCACCAAACTCTTTATATTTTAGAATCTACGAAGTTTATTTTACGGCAACCTTGATGGCATTATCACCGAATTTTGCGATGACCATGGTTTCTGATACAGCGCAGGAAGCGGTACCGTCTACATGAGCTATGGGCTCAGAACATTGATATCAATATTAAAAACCACAGACAACAGTCACCTAATATGTGTCCAATTCAAATTGTGTACGAACTCGTACACTTTTGAATAACTTATCCTTTCAGCTGCTGTAACTGACTCTCCGACAATCCTGTTATTTCCATCACCGTGGCAGCATCCATACCATTTGCCAGCATCTTTCTGGCAATCTCAAGGCTTCGCTTGTTCATGCCCTTCTCCATGCCTTTTTTCATGCCTTCAGCCAGCCCCTTCTCCATGCCTTCAGCCAGGCCCTCTTCTTTACCTTCTCGCTTGGCGGTATCAATCGAATTCTTGATATCACGATATGCCATCTTGCTGGCTTCAAAACTGATATATCTTTCTTCTACCTGCTTCATAATCCCAATGTTATTAATATTTCTATTGCATCAGCAAAGTTACAATTTTATTTTCATACCTGCAAGAGTTTTCTGATAAAAATTGAGAAAATGTTTATAAGTGCGCGAAAAATATAAGAAAGATGAAATGGTATCCGATTATTCGGATTCTTTTCGTCCAGAGTTAAACTTGATGGAAAAACATGTTGTAGTCCCTCATAAACGTCTTAACGTTTGAATCCCGTACTTCCTGCATTATGAGCCAATTGCAACAATAACTTTTGGATACTATTTTCTGCAAGACCATTTTCTTTTGTATAGTGTCCTGTCTGCTTAGTCATTTTGGCAACTTTTAGCGATGTAGTATAGTGTAGTGCACGGCCTTCTATCAAACCCTTTTCATGAGCCTTGGATTCTGTAATCAAGCCACTTGGCAGGGCACGATAGATAAGGTTCTCGAATCTGGTGCTGTGCTCGTCATCAATGATGCTTTTCTCTTATTCTTCTGCCAGTTCTTTCATCGCATCGTTTAATGTGTTGAAAAGAACGTTGATGTTTTCTTCTTCATTCTTGCATGCCTCCTTGAAGAGGGCAACAGGATCTTCGGTGCTGCTCTTGAGCGGAGTCTCGTTGAGCAGGATGTTGACATTGTTCAGCAACATGCCGTGAAGGGTAGGCATGTGGAGCTGGTGCTGTTCGCCCTCCTTGCTGCCACACTTCAGTCCGGCTGCGTATGCCTTCACGATGATGCGGACCAGGAGATGGATGGCCATCGGCTCATCGGCGAGACTGATGAGAATGCCGTGGGTATAATCGCGTACATGCTCTTCAAGAGTGGTAAACTTGCCCTGAAGTAGCCAGGTGAAGTTACGCTTGTATTCTGATTCCATCGCCTTGTAAAGCTGGTTCGATTTGCAGGCTATGCGCAAGTAGTCGAGCATGGTTGGCTCAAAGGTCGGGTCAGCCTGTTTCATGCTGTCGAAGTTCTTCTTCATGCGCTCGTTGGCTTCCTCGGCAGTCTTGTAGTTGAGGCGTACGAGGGTAGAGAACATGATGTCGAAGAAGTATTGGTTTACCTCGCCATAGTGCTCCAGCATCATCTGCTTGATCTGTTTCGGGTCGTTCTTCTTGCTGAAGTCATTGCCTTCGATGGTAGCATCGATGATGCCACGTGCGTAAGCTTCGAAGAAACCTCTTACAAATGCAGCTACTGCCTGATAACTGTTGATTCTTTTGCTCATTTCTAGTCTGTGTTTATTGGGCTGTTCCTGTTTGGAAATAACAGCTTCTTATTCAAATGTCTTAAATTCATACCCCTGTTCCATGAGCCATTCTATGGCCTGAGGGAGCGCTGTCTTCAGCTTTTCAATGCTCTTCAGCGAGTCGTGGAAGGTGATGATGCTGCCATTGCGGGCATACCGTTTCACATTGTTCACCACATCTTCTGCCGTCATCCATTTGGAATAGTCGCGCGTCACCACGTCCCACATGATGACCTTGTAAGTGCGGTGCAGCCACCAATACTCACTTGGTCGCATCCAGCCGTGAGGTGGACGGAAGAGATGGGCATGGATGATATCGTTCGCCTTATTGGTGTTGAGCACGTAGGAGATGACACGGTGCTTGAAGGCACCGATATGATTGAATGTATGGTTGCCTACCTGATGACCCTCTGCCACAATCTGGTTGTAGAGGTCATGATTGCGCAATACATTCTCGCCTACCATAAAGAAAGTAGCCTTGATATTGTACTTTCTCAGGGTCTCTAAGATGAATGGAGTTGACTCTGGAATCGGACCGTCATCAAATGTAAGATAGACTGAATGGTCTTTCTTGTCCATTCTCCAGATGGCCTTTGGATATAACCATCTGAGCCATTTGGCTGGTTGCTCTATGAACATGAATAAAACAGGTTTATATGAATAATGAAAAGTTTGGTGTCGTGTTTCGCGACACCAAACTTTTTTCTATTTTTTACTGGTTGCCTTCCGGCATTCTGCCACCTCTGCCATGATAGAGACGGTAGAGGTTGTTGAGCTGCTTCTCATACTTCTGCTCCAACTGTGGACTCACCATTCCGGCAGCCTCGCAGATGCTCTGCATGATCATGATCTGACGGATGCAGTCATGCTCTGCCTGGAGGAAACGGTCGTTTGGCAGCGAGAGATAGTAGTTGAGGTATTGTGAAGCATTCTTCCATACCGCTTCTATATATTCCTTGCCCTTGGCTTTCTGACCGGTCATCAGCCAGCCGCGAGCCATATCCAAGCCACCGCTCATGTAGTCGAGCGTAACATTGTAGGCAGGAATCTCGGTATCAGCCTTCTTCAGAATGTTGATAGCCTTCTGCTTCTTGCCTTCTGCGATGAGCTGGAGGGCTGTCTGGGCGAGCAGGCGACGGTGGGTATAACACATACGCATGGTTGTCTCGTCGATGTAAAGTCCCTTCTGCTTCAGGTTGCCGAACTTGAATCGGGTCATGATGTTGTGATAAGCCTTCTCTGTATCGAAGTTCTTGGCACCTGGCTTGTTGGTGGTGAACGGAGTAATACGGTTCACAAGTCCCTCCTGTACGAAGTTGTCACCCAGGTTCATATAGTTCTCTTCGCCTACGGTGAGTGCTACGTAGAGCGGACGGGTCCAGTTACACTGTGCCAACATCTCGAGCATCATGAGATCGCCCTTGTAGAGTGCGCTCTTGCCGGCAAGCGAGATGACCATCTTATCTGGAATAGAATCTGATGCCATCATCATGCCGCTCTTCTTTACAGCCTCCTTGTCGATGGTGACATAGAGGGTATCTGTAGGGATGAAGTGCATGTCAGGGTTCTTGCTGCGTACCCAGTTCTTCAGGATGTTCTTGAGCTCGAACGGTTCGGCACCAAACTGCTTCTTGGCATTCTCTGGATCCTGCTTGTAGAAGTCGAGAATCTGCTTCTTTGCCTCAGGTTCAACAGATACATATTCGTTGGTACCTGAACAGAAGTCGAGACGTGGCCAGGTGATTGGCACAGATGGTGAGTTGTATGCAGGACGCATCATCTGGTCGATATACCAGTCGGTCTGCAGGTAGCTCAGGTTACATACGCGGGCATCTGTTCCTACGCCTTCTACCTCCTGGTTGTACCAGAGTGGGAAGGTATCGTTATCACCATTGGTAAAGATGATAGGGTTGCCCTTCTCCTGGAGTGACATCAGGTAGTTCTGACCGAAGTCACGGCAGGTGTAACGGTTTGAGCGGTCGTGATCGTCCCAGGTCTGTGATGCCATCTGGATAGGTACGAGAAGTGTGATGACTGCTACGATGGCTGTTACGGCAGTACCGCTGAGCTTCATCTTGCGCTTCAGAATGTCGATGATGGCGAGAACGCCGAGACCGCACCAGATAGCGTATGCATAGAATGAGCCGGCATAAGCATAGTCACGCTCACGTGGCTGCATAGGTGTCTGATTCAGGTAGATGACGATGGCAAGACCTGTCATGAAGAACAGGAAGAATACAATCCAGAACTGCTGGATTCCGATAGGGAGGAGTACTTCCTCTTCCTTGCCGTTCTTCATTACCTTCTTCTTGCGGGTATACCAAGCCTGCCAGAAAAGTCCGATGAGACCGAGAATCAGTGGCATGCAATAGAATACATTGTGGCCCTTGTTCTCCTTCAGGTCGTCTGGCAATTTGCTCTGGTCGCCATAGAGTGAATCATCAATGAATGAGAAACCGGTAATCCAGTTTCCGTGCTCTGGCTCACCATTGCCCTGGATGTCGTTCTGACGGCCGGCAAAGTTCCACATGAAGTAGCGCCAGTACATGAAGTTGCACTGATAGGAAAGGAAGAAGCGGATGTTGTCAAACTGTGACGGCATCTTCACCATCATACTCTCTCCGCAGCGGTCGTAAGGAATCTCTGTGCCTTCTACACCGCCCATCCAGTCTTCGTATGCCTGGGCATGAGCCGAACTGTACATACGAGGGAAGAGCATGTTCTGGGCATAGATATACTTATTCTTGTGACTTACTACGAAGTAAGAGTCCTTCTCATCAGCCGAAGCTTTCTCCTTGCGCTGGTAAACCGGTGCACCTTCTTTCATGACAGGCTTGCACATGTTGCCGTCTACTTCGAGGGCTACCTGTGATGTATAAGCCTGGCCATAGAACAGAGGGCGGTCGCCATACTGGTCGCGGCTCAGATAACTTCCCAGGGTAAAGATGTCCTCAGGAGAGTTCTGGTCCATAGGAGGGTTGGCGGAAGAACGGATCACGATGAGTGCGTAGCTGGAATAACCAATCATCAGCATCAGCATGCAGAGCAAGGCTGTATTCTTGACGCGTGCTGAAATGAGCGGCAGAAGCTGCATCTTCTTTTTGGCGATGCCTGTAGATTCGTCAACACCTGTTACTACTTCCTGCTTGCGCTTGTAGCCGAGTACAAACCAGAGGATAACCAGCACGATGATGCCGGTAATGGCAGCTGTCCAGCCATATCCGTAGAATGGGATGCCGAGCATGCCGAAACCGAGAACGAAGGCGATGTTTTGCTTCTTCTCGTTCTTCTCTGATGCATTACAGGTCTCGTAGATACCCCAGATGACTGAGGCTACGAGGCAGATGATATATACGATTTCACCGGTATTGAACGGACAGCCGAGGGTGTTGACAAAGAACAGCTCGAACCAGCCGCCTACGGTGATGATACCTGGAACCACACCATACAGTACGGCTACCACTACGAGGAATGAAAGGAACAGTGCCAGGAGTGAACCCTTGAGGTTGGCATGTGGCACCTTCTTGTAGTAATAAACCAATACGATGGCTGGGATACAGAGCAGGTTGAGCAGGTGGACACCGATACTCAAACCGGTCATATAGGCGATGAGCACAAGCCAACGGTCGCTATGAGGCTCGTCAGCATGGTCTTCCCACTTCAATATCAGCCAGAATACCACAGCGGTAAAGGCAGAAGAGAACGCATAAACCTCACCCTCGACAGCTGAGAACCAGAAGGTATCGCTGAAGGTGTAGATGAGTGCGCCCACCATACCGGATGCCTCGATGGCAATCAGCTTACTGGTGGTCAGTTCTTTCCAGTCGCTGATGACGAGTCGGCGAGCCAGGTGGGTGATGGTCCAGAAGAGGAACATGATACAGACGGCGCTCAGCAGGGCGCTCATCGTATTTACCATCTTGGCTACCTGGGTAGTGTCGCTGGCGAAATGTGTGAAGAAATTGCCTAAAAGCATGAAGAATGGTGCCCCAGGTGGGTGACCGATCTCCTGCTTGTAAGCAGTCGTAATAAACTCAGGACAGTCCCAGAAGCTGGCTGTCGGTTCAATTGTGGAACAATAAGTGAACGCCGCAATGATGAATGCGACCCATCCGAAGATATTGTCCACTAATCTGTACTGTTTCATTATTGTTTAAACTTTAATGTATTATATTTCTTTCTGAATGCTTTCTCTGTATCTGAATGCTTTCTCTGTGCCTTTCAAGGAAGGCACATTCCAGTTGCAAAGATAATAAAAAGATGAGATAATATGGATTTTTGCACCTGTTTTTTAGGCATTATTATATAATAAGCCTATACATTTAAGAAATGCTCTTCCAGTTTCTCTCTCGGCATATCTGCCGTATCGTGGTAGTGGAGATGATGATTTACGCAGGCGATGTGCTTAACGTTATTGAGCACTTCGGCTACATCATGGCTTACGATGATAATGGCGCACTCCCGGTTGATCTGTTCCAGCATCTCGTACATCTGCTTCTGGAAACGGCGGTCGATGTAGGTGTTGGGCTCATCCAGTATCACTACATCGGGTTTGGAAACAATGGCGCGGGCGAGGAGTACTCGCTGCAGTTGTCCGCCACTCAAGGCTGCGATATGGCGGTCTTTCAACTCCGTGAGCTGCATCTGTTCCAGACAGTCGAGAACCTGCTGGTGCTGTGCCTGGGTGTATCTCGAAAAGAGACTTTTGGTCTTGCTGAGTCCTGAGAGTACCACTTCATAAACGGAGATAGGGAACTGTTTGTCGAGATGATTGTATTGGGGCAGATATCCCATGCTGATTTCCCTTACTTCCTCCCCGTCTTTATAAAAGCGGATGCTGCCGTCTGTGGGTTTCATCAGTCCCAGGATGAGGCGCATGAGAGTTGTCTTGCCACCACCGTTGGGACCGATGATGCCAAGATAATCGTCTTTGTAGACGGTGAGGTTGATGTCGTGGAGCACCTCCTTGCCTTCATAGCCAGCAGAAAGATGCTCGATTTTTATGATTGGAGTCATATTATTTTAGTTTTTACTTCCCAACAACGATTTTCTTGCCTTGTACCGCTGCTGCCGCTTCCTGCATCGCCCAGTTCCAGTCGCCCTGCAATGGATTAATATCCATTGGCTTGGTGTGGCTCTCCTTGATGAAGGTTGTGGTGTTGCGGTTGGCAAATTCTGCCTGAATGAGGCAATATTTTATCTTTTCTTTTCTTGCTCTCTCTATGAGGCTTTTCAGCTGGGAGGCACTAGGCTCCCTGCCTTCTTCCTCTATGGCAAGCTGCTCCAGCTGGTAATCACGGGCAAAGTAGGTGAGGATAGGGTGATAGATCACAAACTTGCGAACCAGCTCAGGATGATCCTTGAAACTCTTTCTGATGACGCTGTCTCGCTTGTCGATGATCTTCAGCAGCGACAGATAGTTCTTCTCAAAGAATGCCTTGTTCTTCGGCTCCAGATTGCAGAGTGCCTTGAAGATGTTGCTGGAGATGATGCGGGCGTTGCTGCAACTCATCCATACGTGTGGGTCGATGTTGCCACCCGGAGTCTTGGCAGGCGTGATGCCTGTGGAGGTATCTATCACCTTCATGTCAGGAGCGTTGTCCTGCAGTTTCTTCATCCAGGTCTGTTCGAAACCGATGCTGCCCACTTTCAGATAGAGGGCACTCTTCGAAAGTTCCATCATCTGTTCGGCGTATGGCTCGTAAGTCTCTGGATTGTTACCATTCGATACCATTACGTTGACATCTACCTTGTCTCCGGCAATCTTATCTACGAAATATTGGTAGGGAGGGATGGTAACGGTTACAGTAGGCTTGGCATTACTTTCAGCCATGCCAGCCTTTTGCTGGTTGCTTTTGCAGCCAACCATTAGGGCGCATATTATAATAAGGTATAAAAATCTCTTCATAATTAAACGATAAAACTCAGTCCATAGACCAATAAAACATATCTTAGTACTTTTCCGATGGTGATACTGAGTATCGAAATCGGAATATTGGCTCTTGTCAAGCCTAAAACGATGGTGATGGCACTTCCCAATAGTGGGAGAAAGGCGAAGAATCCCATCCAGGCGCCTCTGCCTGCCATGAAACGTTCAGCCTTATCCAGACTTTTTTTCTTCACATGCAGGTATTTCTCTATCCATTCCATCTTACCCATTCTGCCCACACCATAGTTGAACATGGAACCAAGCACATTGCCGATGCTACCGTAGATAACGAGGGGGAGAGGCTCTAGTCCAGCTGTCTGCAAGCCTGCCATTACTGCCTCGCTGCTGAATGGGAAGAAAGAACCTGCCAGAAAAGCTGCAGCAAGCATGCCCCAATAGCCCCAGTCGATTAAGAAACTGATAATCCAACTCATAGTAATATGCTCTCTGGTACGAGTATGTTGTAAGCCATGATAAGTACCAGCATGATGAGCAGCAGGATGAAGGAGATGTTGGTAAACTTACCTCTTGTGAATGTGATGAAATGGGCGATAAGCGGTGCTGTATTCACAATCAGAATGCCGCCCAGTTCCTGTATATGTCGAGGTTGCAGGATGATGAAGATGATGCAGGCAACCGATATCATGATAAACGTTTCGTAGATCATGCGGGTTCGTATCTTATCGCCGTAGCTGGTGCGTATGAAGTGGATGGAACCGATGATGGTGAGCAGGGTAACGAAACTCAGGTCCAGTACCTGATGGTCGGTAACCTGCGAATAATCAAAGAGTTCGCTGTAGTTGATGAATTCGCAGAAGTGGTCTGCCAGACCCTGTATGTTGTCGGTATAGAAGAAATAACCGGCTGCAAACCAATAGGGCACGATGAGACCTACCAGGGATGCAAAGAATGTCTTTACGCTAAACGAGAGGGTAAACACCATCATCATGATCCACAGTATAGGCATGAAATAGCCTATCTGCACGAAAACCATCGATGCCAGACCGATGCAGGCAAAGGCGTAGAAAGTCCAGCCTGTTGAGCGTTTATCCTGATAGCAATTCCAGATAATGAGATAAAAGGCGATGAAACACATCGTCACAATACTGCTTTTTAAAGAGAGTTGGGGGAGTCCTGCCATCGTCATTAATGCCAGAAAACTGCAAGATACCATTCGGCTGTAGGTACGCATGAGGGCATTACGGTTGTTCAGTTCCACCATCAGCAGGGTAGACATGGCTGTGAAAGCAAATTCTACCCAGATATTGGATACCAATAAACCTACTGCAACCCAAACCAGCGTGGCAAGGGTTGCAGTAATAGGTAAAGAGTAGCGGCTAGCCGCTACTTTATTTTGAAAAGTTTTCTTTCTTAACATCTAATTCAATGTTGAATGTTGAATGTTGAATGTTAAGTGTTGAATGTTGAATTAGGCTAGCGCCCTTGAGTCCGTTAGGCAATTCAACATTCAACATTCAACATTCAACATTAAAAAACTAAAGGTCCTGTCCGATATCAGAACGGAAGTACTTGTCGGTGAACTGGATCTTCTGTGCCTCAGCAAAGCTCTTCTTCAAGGCTTCTTCCTTGTCCTTGCCGTAGCTGCTTACGCAGATGACACGACCACCGTTGGTTACTACCTGACCATCCTTCATGGCTGTACCGGAGTGGAATACTACCGAACCTTCTACATCGTCGATGCCCTGGATAGGATAACCCTTCTTGTAAGCCTCTGGATAACCGCCGCTTACGAGCATCACGCAGACTGCTGCACGCTCATCAAACTCGATGCTGCGCTTGTCCAAATCGCCTGCTGCTACACCCTCAAAGAGATCCACGATGTCGCTCTTCAGACGGAGCATCACGCTCTCAGTCTCTGGATCACCCATACGGCAGTTGTACTCGATGACCATAGGCTCGCCTTCTACATTAATCAATCCGAAGAAGATGAATCCCTTGTAGTCGATGTTCTCCTCAGCAAGTCCTTCTACAGTAGGACGGATGATGCGCTCGTCAACCTTCTGCATCCACTCCTTGGTAGCGAATGGTACAGGGGTAACGCTACCCATACCACCGGTGTTCAGACCGGTATCGTGCTCGCCGATGCGCTTGTAATCCTTAGCCTCAGGCAGAATCTTGTAGTTCTTGCCGTCGGTCAATACGAATACAGAGCACTCAATGCCGCTGAGGAACTCCTCGATGACTACGCGTGCAGAAGCGTTGCCGAACATACCGCCGAGCATCTCCTTGAACTCTTTCTTAGCCTCTTCCAGGGTAGGGAGGATGAGAACGCCCTTACCTGCGCACAAACCGTCAGCCTTCAATACGTATGGAGCCTTCAGTGTCTCCAGGAATTTCAAGCCTTCCTCTACGTGCTCGCCGTCGAAAGTCTCATACTGGGCAGTAGGGATGTTGTGGCGCTTCATGAACTTCTTGGCGAAGTCCTTGCTGCCTTCCAATACGGCGCCAGCCTTTGATGGACCGATGACAGGGATGTTCTGGGTGCGAGGATCGTTCTTGAAGTCATCGTAAACACCCTTTACCAATGGGTCTTCCGGACCAACTACCACCATATCAACGCCATTTTCTACTGTGAAGTTCTTGAGCGCCTCAAAGTCATCTGCCTTGATATCTACGTTCTCGCCGACATTCTGAGTACCGGCATTACCAGGAGCGATGAAGAGTTTCTCACACTTCTCGCTCTGAGCGATTTTCCATGCTAAGGCGTGCTCGCGGCCACCGCCTCCTAACAATAAAATTTTCATTTGCTGTAAGTTATTGTTTGTTATTTGATGTAGAAGTAAACTCCCCTTTTCCGGGGGATGTTTACTCCTAGATATTTACTTGAGATAATCGAAGAAATAATTGCTGATGCGCTCATGCAGATGAGTGCTCTGATGACCTCTCATGTTGTGAGGCTCGCCAGGATAGACGAAGAAGTCTGGCTGGGTGCCTGCTGCGATGCAAGCCTTGAGGAAGGTGAGGCAGTGCTGTGGCACTACAGTCACATCGTTCAAGCCCTGGATAATCTGCAGCTTGCCCTTCAGGTTCTTTGCCTGATAGAGCAGAGAGGTCTTCCTGTAACCCTCTGGGTTGGTCTGTGGGGTGTCCATATAGCGCTCGCCATACATCACCTCGTACCAGTGCCAGTCGATTACCGGACCGCCTGCTACGCCTACCTTGAACACATCAGGGTGGTTGGTCATCAGTGAGATGGTCATGAATCCGCCGAAGCTCCAGCCGTGAACGCCAATCTTGTCAGCATCTACGTAAGGAAGCGTCTTCAGATATTCCACACCCTTCATCTGGTCTTGCATCTCAATCTGTCCGAGCTGGCGGAAGGTAGCCTGCTCGAAAGCCTTGCCACGGTTCTCGCTTCCACGGTTGTCGAGGATGAAGAGCAGATAGCCCTTTTCTGCCATGTAGGTTTCCCAACCACGGCTAGAGTAGTTCCAGCGGGCATCTACGTTGTGGGCATGAGGTCCACCATATACATATATAATGGTAGGATACTTCTTGTTTGGATCGAAGTTTACCGGTTTCACCATTCTCCAGTAGAGGTCTGTTTCGCCATCGGCAGCCTTGATGGTACCGCAGCTGTACTCCGGCACGTTGTAGCCCTTCCAAGGGTTCTCGGCTGTGAAGTAAGCGGTGCGCTTGCCGTTCTCGGTATTCACGAGGGCAATCTTGCGAGGCACGGTAGGAGTAGAGTAGTTGTCGAAGACATACTGTCCGTTCTCGCTCAAAGTGGCGCTGTGCCATCCCTTGCCGCAATCATCTACCAGCGTACGCTTGCCGGTTTTTGTATCTACGGCAAAGATGTTTCTCTGGATAGGCGATTTCTCGTTGGATGCGATGATGATACTCTTGCACTTGCTGTTGAAACCGAGCACTTCCATCACCTCCCATTTACCGGAAGTCAACTGCTTGATTTCGAGCGATTCCGTGTTGCTTGCCATGCGGCTTCCGTGCTTGCCCAGGGTGCAGAGATAGAGGTGGTTGTAGCCATCCTTGCGGCTCTGCATGATAAAGCTGTTGCTGTCCCAAGGCAGGAACTGGATAGGGTGGCAAGGCTCCACGTATTTCTCGTCGGTCTCGCGATAGAGTTCGCCTGTCTTCTCGCCGGTTTCTGCGTTGTAGGCAGTCAGGCGGCAGTCGTTCTGGTCGCGGTTCAGTTCGAACATATAGATGGTCTTGCTGTCCGGACTCCATGCGATGTTGGTGAAGTAGCGGTCGGTTGGGTCGCCAGCCTTCAGATAGATAGTCTTGCCGGTCATGCAGTCGAACACGCCTACGGTTACCTTGTGTGATGTCTCGCCAGTCATCGGATACTTGTCTGGTGCAGGAGTAGCAATGCAACTCTGTGTTTCAGGATGATTGAAACCGATTTCCGGGATGTCGACCTGCGGATAGTCGGTTACCATACTCTGGTCCATGCGATAGAAGGCGAGCAGTTCGCCGTTCGGACTCCAGAAGGTTCCCTTGCTGATACCGAACTCATCGCGGTGAACACTCTGTCCATAAACGATTTCGCGGCTTCCGTCCTTTGAGAGCTGGAAATCGTGAGATTTCTTCTCTTTTGTCAGGGCGTTGCTGGTTACATCGAAGGTACGCACATAGAGGTTGCTGCCGTTCAGATAGGCGAAGGCGTTCTGCTGGGCGTTAGCCTCCAGGAGGTTCTCGCCGTCAGCAAAATCCATCTCGCTCAGCAGCTTATGCTTCTTGAAGTCTACGGTATAAGTCTTGCTGCCGTTGCTTACCATCACGATGTTCTTGCCTGCAAAAGGGAAGAGAGCATTGTAGAGGGCTCTTACCTTGATGTCTTTGGTAGGAGCAATCCACTGGTTGATGTCATTGATGCCGAAGAGTCTGGTCTCCTTGCCTGTCGTCTTGCTGACGAGATAGCAGGCATCCACATCCTGGCGAACGAGTTCATTGCCCCACCAGGTGCACCAGCGGTTCTTAGCTACCATGTTACGATAGTTGTTGCCGCCGAAGTTCAGGTCTTCCAATGTAAAGGTTTTCTCGCCTTTCTGAGCAGGAACCACGCCCTGAGCCTGTAAGTCGGTTGCATTCATAGCCATCATGATCATAGCAGCAAAAGATAATTTATAAATTGAATTCTTCAGATTCATTATATTCTTTACTTTATCGGGTTTACCACCCATGCGTCGTGAAACACGACGTATGGGTAGTATGTCTTTTTAATCCTCGTCGTCGAAGTCAACGCTGAAGTTCTTCTTGCCTCCGCGCTTGCCTCCGAAATCACGGCCACCACGCTTGTCGCCCTTGAAGCCACCACGCTTGTCGCCTTTCTCGAAACGCTTTCCGTCGCGCTTGCCACCGAAGTCACGACCACCCTTGCGGTCGCCCTTAAAGCTGCGGCTTCCACGCTTGTCATCGTCGTCATCATTGCGTCGACCGCCGCTGATACGTGAACGGCCGCCCTTATGGAACTCAGCACGCTTCTTCTCGAAGTCTTCCAGACGGTGAGTATGGAACTTGAAAGAACGGATATCGTCCTCCTCGTTTTCTGTCTCCTCGCTAACACGCTTCTTGAATTCACGCTCCTTCTTGAAACGGTGCTTCTGAGCCATCTCGCTCTTCTCGCGCTCAGTCTTCACAATACCGCCTTCAGAACGGAAGTCCTTCATCTTGCCGTCGAACATCACGTACTTGCGGAATTCGCACTCCAAGCTTCCGTTGAATACAGGAATCTTGATAGATGGTTTCAGACCAATCTGCTCGAAGCACTCCTCGCGGTAACTCAATACCCAAGCCTCGTTGCCGGCAAAAGCCTTCTTGAAACGCTCACCAATCATCTTGTAGGTGTTCAGGAGGTTAGGGGTAGAGATGCGCTCACCGTATGGAGGGTTCATCACGATGATGCTCTTCTCGGCAGGCTGGGTGAAGTCCTTGAAGTCCTGCTGGGCGATGGTGATATCCTTGCTCAGTCCGGCAGCACGTACGTTGAGATTAGCAGTATTGACAGCCTTCATGTCAACATCGTAACCATAGATATGGTGCTCGAACTCGCGCTCCTGAGAGTCGTCGTTATAAATCGTATCGAAGAGATCCTGGTCGAAATCGTTCCATTTCTCGAAGGCAAACTCCTTGCGGAATACACCTGGAGAGATGTTGCGGGCGATGAGGGCAGCTTCGATGGCGATGGTACCTGAACCACACATCGGGTCGATGAAATCGCATTCGCCCTTCCAGCCGGTCATCAGAATCATACCTGCAGCGAGAACCTCGTTCAGAGGAGCCTCTACCTGCTCCTGGCGGTAGCCACGGCGGTGCAGACTCTCACCACTCGAATCGAGACTCAAGGTGGCATTGTCTTCTGCAATGTGGATGTTGAGGCGGATATCCGGGTTAGATACGCTGATATTTGGACGTGTACCCTGCTTCTCGCGGAACCAGTCAACAATCGCATCCTTTACCTTGTAGGTTACGAAGCGTGAGTTGCGGAACTCCTCTGAGTAGACTACTGAGTCAACAGAGAAAGTCTTCTTCACGTCTAAGATGTCATCCCACTTGATCTTCTGAATCTGATCATACACCTCTTCAGCGCTTCTCGCCTTGAAGTGCTTGATAGGCTTTAAGATACGGATGGCTGTGTGCAACTGGAAGTTAGCACGATACATCATTTCCTTGTCGCCTGTGAAAGACACCATGCGGCGACCGATCTGTACATTATTGGCACCCAACTGGGTGAGCTCTTCAGCCAAGACAGGCTCGAGGCCCATGAAGGTCTTGGCAATGAGTTCAAATTCCTGTTCCATTATTGAATTCTATATCTAATAAACTTTGTTTTTCTTTTTTATATTTCTTTGTTTTCGGTTTCATATCCTTGGTAACCCATACGTTGGCTCCCACTACGCAGCCTTCTCCGATGGTGATGCGACCGAGGATGGTGGCATTGGCGTAGACGATGACATCATTTTCGAGGATAGGGTGGCGAGGGATTCCCTTGATAGGATTGCCGTCCTTATCGAGAGGGAAACTCTTGGCTCCGAGGGTTACACCCTGGTAGAGTTTCACATTATCGCCGATGATGCAGGTAGCTCCAATCACCACACCCGTACCGTGGTCGATGGTGAAGTGCTTGCCGATGGTAGCCTCCGGGTTGATGTCAATACCGGTTTCCGAATGAGCCAGCTCGGTCATCATTCTCGGAATGAGCGGCACTCCCAGTTCGTGCAGTACGTGGGCGATGCGGTAGTTGGTAATCGCCTTGATGACCGGGTAGCAGGAGATGATTTCTCCGTGGCTCATGGCAGCCGGGTCGCCCTCGTAGGCAGCCTCTACATCGGTAGCCAGAATCTTGCGCAGTCTTGGAAATTCCATGATTGTCTTGGCTGCAATCACGCCTGCCTTGGCACGCTGGTGCTGCAGTTCTGCCTGGGTTTCCGTTTCGCAGTCGTTGGCGAAGCAGAGACCGGCGAGAATCTGTTCTGACAGCATCTCATAGAGTTTCTCTACTCTTACTCCAATATGATATTTGATGGTTGAGATATTTACAGAAGAATTGCCGAAATATCCCGGAAAGAGGATAGAACGGGACAAACTGATGATTTCTTCGAGCGCCTTGCCCGAAGGAAGTGGATTCCCGTCTCGATGCTGATGGAAGAGACCCTTCAAAGATTCGGCGCTCGAAAGCTCCTCGATGGTCTCTGTCAGCTGATGAGTTAATGTATCTTTACTCATTTTCTTAATGTCTCAATAAAATTTGAGTGCAAAGATACGATTATTTTCTTGAATGACAAAGAAATAGCTATGGTTTTTTGTATTTTTTAGAGTGATTTTTTTGAGGGATGAAAGACGGAAAGACCCATGTACGGTGTTTTACCGTACATGGGTCTGGCTTGTCTTATTTTGCGATGCTGTCCAGGAAAAGGAGCAGTCGGTTGGTGACGTTTACCTCTGAAACACCGGAATCGAAGTCGAGCGATACGAGGTTGAGTGAAGGGAAACGGTCGTGGAGACGTTTCTCGATGCCCTTGGAAATCACGTGGTTAGCGATGCAGCCGAAAGGCTGGAGCGAGATGATGTTGTTCACACCATCACGGATGTAACCTACGATATCGGCAGGCAGAAGCCAGCCTTCGCCAAACTGGGCTGCGAGCGAAACCAGTCCCTGTACGTCCTTCGCATCATCATAGATATTGGTGAACGGACGGAAGTAGCGGAACTTGCCGGCTGCCTTGTTTACCTGGCGCAATCTTCTGCCTATCAGCGCCTGATAAGCGCCCTTGATGATGAAATCGGGCACTTTGGTGCAACTCAGCCGCATGTGTTTCTGTATCTCTACATTTACAAATTCCTGTAGGAAGAAAGGGGCAAGCAGAGGCGGAACCACCTCAATGCCGCGCGAGATGATGTTCTGTTCCAGGAACTGGTGGGCGAAAGGATTGAACTTCAGGAAGATTTCGCCTACGATTCCTACCTTCGGCAGATCTCTGTCGAGGGTCATCTGGTTGAATTCTTCGGCTGCCTGTTCCAGGAGTCGGATGAGTCCTTTGGCTGAATTCTGGGCGATAGGTCCGTCTATCAACTGCATGTATTTATCGCGCAACTCTCTGGCAATGCCCGGTTTACGCTCTCTTACGATGCATGCGTTGTACATCTCGTTGATTGCATCGCCATAGAAAATGGCGGTAACGATAATCTGACTGTATTTCAGCCAAGGCACATTGAAGCCGTCCTGCTCGTTATAGTCTTGCTTGTCGTCTGTTGAGCCTGATGCTTCGCCTGTTGAGGCTGTTACACCGAGTGTGAGCAGCGGAATGTCCTGGAATCCATTTGAAATCATCGCACGCTTGATGAGACCGGCGTAGTTGGTTGCGCGACACTGGCCGCCCGTCTGACTCATCACTACTGCCGTATTGTTCAGGTCGTATCTGCCTGATTTCAAGGCTTTGATGATGTCGCCGACAATGAGGGTTGCCGGATAGCAGACTTCGTTGTTGGCAAACTTCAAGCCGAGTTCGGCGCTTACCTCATCGCTCATCGGAAGTACCTCTACATCATAGCCTATCAGTTTCAGGATAGGCGGAATGATAGGGGTGAGGTATTCGGTCATGAAAGGAGCGAGAATCTTGCGATGAATATCCTGCCTGGTGAATACCTTGGTCTGTTGTAAATGTTGAATGTTGAGTGTTGAATGTTGAATTTCTTCAGCTGTTGAATTTTTCACTCTTCGTTCTTCACTCTTCACTTCCTTTACTCCCTTCAGGCTTTCTATGAGCGAGCGGACACGGAGCTTCAGAGAACCGATATTGCTCACATCATCTATCTTCAACAGCGTGAAAGGCTTGTTGTGGCGCTTCATGATGTCGCGAATCTCGTCCTGGATAAAACTGTCAGGACCGCAGCCGAAGCTGGTCATCTGGACGAAATGAACCTCATCGCCCTGCTCGGCTGCCCATTGCGCTGCCTTCAGAATGCGGTTCATATACGCCCATTGCTTTACGAGATAAGTCTCTGGCTGACAGTTGTATGCTTCGTTGTTGTCCTGGCTGGCTAATGCTGCCTCATTTCTTTCTGTCGCCAGGTTCTCCAGATTGAAGTCTTTGAAATCTGCAAAGAGATTACCCCGGGCGATGTCTTCGCTGATGACGTTGACTCCCAGATTGGCTATCATCTCGCTCAGCTTGTGCTGAATCAGCGGGTCTGTATGATAAGGACGGCCAGCCAGCAGAATCGTAAGTCCCTTGTTTGGCTTCAGAATCTCCCAGCCCTGTTTTTTAATCTCAGCTGCATGTACTGCCTGAGCATAGAGGGCCTCTCTCAGCGCTTTATGGGCAGTCTTCTTGCTTACTCCCAGTTGCTTGAGATAATCGGTAATCTGTTTTTCCAGCGCCTTAGGCTGGGCAAAGTTGATGACGGGCGTATCGATCGGTTTCTTCAGATTGATGACCGACTTGATGACATCGCTGTAGCCCGAAACGACCGGACAGTTGAAGCTGTTCAGCGTATTCTTCGGGTCGTCATTATGCTCATAAACCACGTATGGCATGAGGATACGGTCAACCTTCGGGTTCTCGTTGAGTTCCTTCAGATGACTGTGAGCCAGTTTAGCCGGGAAGCAGATATTGTCGCTCATCACCGTATTCAAGGCTCCTTCATATTGGCTGAAAGTGGAATCGGAAGAGAGAATCACGCCCAATCCTGCTGCCCGGAGCAGCGCATTCCAGAACGGATATTCCTCGTACATGTTGAGGATGCGAGGAATGCCTACCCATGTACCGCGAAACGCGGTAGTAGGTGGGTTAACCGTCTCTCTATCAAAGAGTAACCTGTATTTGTGTTCGTAAATATTTTTGCCTTTTATCCCGTTTGCTCCCTTGTTGTTGAACACACGCTCACACTTGTTTCCGGAGTAGAATCGGTTGCCGCCGGCAAAGGTGTAGCGGGAAACATAACAATGGTTTTCGCAACCTTTGCATTGCAGCTGCTTGGTTTCATAATGAGCTAGATCCTGGAGATCATCGATGGATCTTGATGAGGCAGGGTGCTCGTTTTCTGCAGAAGTGCGATGCTTGTAATCTGCCGCCGCATGAAGGGCACAGCCGTAGGCACCCATCAGTTCAGGCATGTTGCTTCGTGCCACTTCGGTATGGGTGAGCAACTCAAATGCTCTTACCACCGCATCGTTTCTCATCGTACCACCCTGTACAACGATTTTGTCTCCAAGGTTCTCATTGCCATGGAGTTTCAATACCTTATAAAGACAGTTCTTGATGACCGAATAAGAAATTCCGGCAGAAATATCAGCTACAGATGCGCCCTCTCTGAGCACCTGCTTCACCTTCGAGTTCATGAAGACGGTGCAGCGGGTTCCCAGGTCGCAGGGAGCCTTCGACTGGCAGGCGAGTTGAGCAAAATCGCCTACAGAATAACCCATATTGTTGGCAAAGGTCTGGATGAATGTTCCGCAGCCCGAACTGCAAGCCTCGTTCAGTTCCATGCGCACCACAGCCCCTTTCTCAACGAAGATAGCCTTCATGTCCTGTCCGCCGATGTCCAGGATAAAACTCACGTCAGGCATGAGTGAGGCAGCTGCTCTTTCGTGCGCCATTGTTTCGATAATGCCGCTGTCGAGGCCGAAAGCCGCCTTGATAAGTTCTTCGCCGTAGCCTGTAGAGCAGGAACCTACGATTTCCAGTTCAGCGCCTCGCAATGCAGCTTCCTGCTTCAGGGCGTTCAGTCCATCCGCTACCGCCTTAATCGGATTTCCCAGGTTCAGGCGGTAATTGGTAAAGACAATATCTTGCGTAGGCGTCTCCGCATTCACCCTTACCGCAACAATCTTCGTCGTAGTAGAGCCCGAGTCAATACCAATCACAACCTGCTGTTTTCCTTTATTCAGCGGTTGGGTTTCCGTAGCGAATTTCGCCTTTGATTTGAGCCATTCCTGGTGCTCTTTCTCATTCTTGAACAGGGGCAGCAGACTGCTGGTCCATTCCGTTTGTATTTCTTTATTCATCCGGCTTCTGAGAACAGATACTGAGGCTGCAGAATCTGCCGATTTAGCCCGGTAAGCACAGCCCAGAGCCGGAATGAGATTGCTGTTTTCTGATACGATGAAGTCGTTTGGAGAGAGATGGAGATAATCGCAGAAAGCCTTGCGGAGAGCCGGAAGAAAGGTCAGCGGACCGCCGCAGAGCAGGATAGGAGCCTCGAAGCTGATGCCGTGAGAAAGCGTAACCACCGTCTGAACGGCGATGGAATGGAAGATGCTGGCTGCAATATCGGCTTCGGGCAGATTGCGCGCCATCAGGTTCTGGATGTCGGTCTTGGCGAATACGCCGCAGCGGGCAGCCATCGGATAAACGTGCTCTGCCTTCATCGCCAACTCGCTCATCTTCTGGTTCTCTACGCCCATCAGCACACTCATCTGGTCGATGAAAGCACCCGTTCCGCCGGCACAGTTGCCGTTCATGCGCAGTTCCATATTTCCGTTTTCCTTGAAGAAGATAACCTTCGCGTCCTCGCCACCAATATCGATGAGCGCCTTCGCCTCAGAATGAGCCGTACGGGCATAGACTGATGCAGCCACCACCTCCTGTACAAACTCCGCCTGGAGCTGTTCGGCAGTAGCCATTCCTACGCTTCCCGTTACGCAGATTCTTGCCTCTGCATCGCCGGTAATGGCTAAAATCTCATCGAAATATTGCGACACAAGTTCGTTGACACGAGCGTTGTGGCGTTCGTATTTTGAGTAAATTACCCGGTTATCGCTGTCGATAACGGCTATTTTGGCTGTCGTAGAGCCAACGTCCAATCCTATGTAATAAGTTTTCTCCATTTCTCTTATCTCAAGTATTTCTCTTATCTTCTAGTATCTTCTTATCTTCTAGTATCTTCTTATCTTCTAGTGGTTTTTCCCAAGTTCCATCTGCTCTCTTCTCATATCCCTGAAAGCGCTCCAGGCTATCGGAACCGCAACGGCAAACGAGCAGCAATCTGCCCACATCTGACACATCTCAACGCCCAGCAGTCCGAAGAAATAGGGGAGGATGAAGATGAGCGGAATGAAGAAAAGTCCGCTTCGTGCCGCCGCTACGATGTTGGCTCTCAACGGTTTACGGATGGTCTGCATCAGCATGTTGGTGAGCACGATGCTGGCTACGAGCGGAAAACTGAGCACCTGCCATCGCAAAGCCACCGAACCTACGGCTACAACCGCTGCATCATCGCGGAAGATGCTGATGATGGAAGTTGAGAAGATGAAGCCGAGAAGGGCACAGACGCTGAGGAAAACCGTGCCGCATCTGATGCAGAAAAAGAAGGCTTCCTTTACGCGCCCATAGAGTTTGGCGCCGTAGCAGAATCCGCAGAGCGGCTGGAATCCCTGACCCAGACCGATGACCATCGCATAGGTGAAGAAGGAGATGCGGGTAACGATGCTCATGCCCGCAATGGCTGCATCGCCAAACGCACCTGCTGCCACATTGAGCATCAGCGTAGCTATACTTCCCAGTCCCTGTCTTGACAGCGAAGGGGTTCCGCCGAAGATAATCTCCTTGGCAAAGGCGCGGGTAGGGGTGAAATTGCTGAGACGGATGCGGATGTTCTCGCCTTTATGCGTCATCCAGAACAGCATGGCGCAGCCGAAACACTGGCTGATGAGGGTGGCTACGGCGGCTCCGGTAATGCCTAGCTGGAAGTAGAGAATGAGCAGAGGAGCCAGAATCAGATTGAGCAGCACACCCGACATGATGCCTTTCATCGCATACATCGCATTGCCCTGGAAGCGCATCAGGTTATTCAGCGTAAGCGAGGTGGTCATAAAGGGAGCACCCAGCAGGATAATGCCCAGATAACGCTCTGTATAAGGAAGAATGGTGGGCGTAGAACCCATCAGAAGGCAGAGCGGAGTGAGGAACACATGACCCAGAATGGCGATGAGGAGACCGGTAAGAAAACTCAGCACAAAGCCCGTGGCTGCCATCTTCTGTGCCTGTTCCGTATGTTTGGCGCCCAACTGTCGCGAAACATAATTGCCTGCACCATGGCCAAACAAGAAACCAATCGCCTGGATAACAGCCATTGCTGCAAAGGAAACGCCTACCGCTGCCACACTCTGCGTGTTGATGCTGCCTACGAAATAGGTGTCGGCGAGATTGTACAAACTCGTCGACAGCATACTGATAATCGTTGGTATGGCCATCGTGAAAATCACATGATGCACAGGGGCATGTGTGAGGAACGTATAGTTGTCTCTTTTCTCTTTCTTCATAACTTTATGATGCTCTTTGAGGCATTTCAACCTACAAAGGTACATAAATATCCACAAAGTTGGACAATTATGAACCATCTTTTATAAATTTATAAGAAAAGAGTTGCATTATTCATAAAATTATCGTATTTTTGCACCGCAATTGAATATATATACAAAACGGATTACTAATGAATGATGAGATAAGAATCATACCGGTAACAACAAAAAAGGGGTTGAAAACCTTTATTCAGTTTCATTATGATCTCTACAGAGACCATAAGTTTGCCATTCCTTTTTTGCGTTTCGACGAGATGAATACGCTGGACCCAAAGAAGAATCCTGCCTTCGAATTCTGCGAGGCTCAATACTTTCTGGCGGTTGACAGCGAGGCTCGTATCGTAGGTAGAATTGCTGCCATTATCAACCATCGTGCCAATGCACAGTGGAACAAAAAGCAGGTTCGCTTCGGCTGGTTCGATTTCGTGGATAATGTTGCGGTTTCCTGTGCCTTGTTGCGCGCGGTAGAAAACTGGGGCAAGAGCAGGGGAATGAACGAATGCGTAGGTCCGCTCGGATTTACGGATATGGATCGTGAAGGCTTGCTCATCGAGGGCTTCGACCGGAAGTCTACGATGTATATCAATTACAATTATCCTTATTACAAGACGCATATGGAGAGTTATCCGCTCTATGAGAAGGATAACGACTGGCTGGAGTACCGTATCAGGATTCCGGAAGTGACGCCGGCTAAGTTTGCCAAGACTGCCCAGATGATAGAGAGCCGATATAATCTGCATGTGCATAAGTTTACCCGCCAGGAACTGACCTCGGGAGGAATGGGCAGGAAGGTGTTCGAAATCGTGAACGAGACTTACAAGAATCTCTATGATTTCCAGCAGCTTACGGAGAAGCAGATAGATGAATATGTAAATACTTATATCAAGAAGGCTGACTTGAACCTGGTAACGGGTGTGGTAGATGGCAATGCTGGCAACAAGCTGGTAGCCTTCGGTGTTTCCTTCCCTTCGTTTACCGATGCGCTGCGCGAGATAGGCGATGGCAAGCTTTTCCCTACGGGTTGGCTGAAGGTGCTGAAGGTTCTGAAGTGGCACAAGACGGATACGGTAGATTTGCTCTTGATTGGTGTTCTTCCGGAATATCGCAAGAAGGGAGCCAACGCGCTTATTTTTGCCGATCTGATAGAGCAGTATCACCGTTATGGCTTTAAATGGGCTGAGGCAATGCCGCAGATGGAGACCAATACCGGTGTTCAGAGCCAGTGGCAGTATCTGGAGAGCGAACAGCATCGCCGTCATCGCTGCTATAAGAAGAAGATTTAAAAGTCTCTGTTTTGAGCCGTTTAGGCGTAAAAAAGATAGAAAATGGGCTAAAAAGTTAAAAATCCTAACTCGCTCTAAATTGGACTTTGATTGAAAATCAAGAAGTTGGGCGTTTGCCTATATTATATAGGTAACAATATGGAAACGAGCGGACTTCTGCTCGTTTCTGTATTTTGCAATATGCAAAGAACGCCTCAATTCGGGGACAAAGATACGATATTTTTCTTAATATCCCATAATTTGCAAGAAGAGAAACATAGAAATTAGGACTTTTTCACATGAAATCTCAAACTTGTGAACATAACCCCATCATAAAATGAATAGCAAGTATTCCTGCTGAGTTTATCAAATCAGGGCCATTGTTGTTGATGATGACTCTACCATCAGCTCATATATACCTTTCCGACACAAGCATATCTTGTTTTCATTTGTACTCCGAGTGTGTACAGTTTCAAACCATGATTTACATTCTTATATAAGAAAGTGAAGCCGTGACCATTTGTGTATTTTTGCCAAACTAACTCCAGTACATACAACAGATGTAAAAGATTTCTGCAAAATTGACCGAAATCATAAGAAAAAAACACCAAATCAGCAAATTTCTTAAAGATTATATCCGTTTATTAAGATTATTTTTGTATATTTGCAGCATTAGTTTGGTGGTAAAGCCTATTGGCCTGCCACGTGACAATAGGACCTTACGGAGCAAGCCTATATCACAATTCTTCTCCGTAGCAACAGTCCGTTCTCTCTCTCACTGGTCTCTCCCTGCGCGGCAGAGGCATACGTTTTTATATTTTTCAAACACTCCAAATTGACAGCGCATGAGAAAGTTTACTTCTTTGTTACTGTTAGGCTTCGCTATCGGCAGTTTCGCGCAAACGCCCGGAGGAGTCAGCGGAAGCGAACTGTGGTTCAAGACTGCGCCTTTGAACTCAGACCTGCAAGGTTATTACCGTTGGCAGGATTTCTCTGGGGATTCCATACGGCTGATGCTATTGGACAGCCGTGGCGTCAAGTCTGAACTTACTCTTCCGAACAGTTCAGTCCATTATTTCAACTTCAATCCGAGTCTCTGGCTCGCAGACGGATTCCGCAGCCTGAGTGCCAGCCTCAAGCACGGCGACCTCTCGCAGGCTACCGTCATCGGTGTCTTTGCACCGGAA
>NZ_QSAV01000037.1:0-37255 GCF_003465495.1 Segatella copri
AAAGAAAAGGGTGCGCCATGGACTTATGACACACCCTCTTAAACAAAGCTTTATACCCTAAATTATTTAAACTAAAACCTAAAATGCTTATGAATATCAACCTACAACTTATTTCTTTTCTACTTTGAGAACTGCCTTGTCTACACCGGCAGTCAAGTCAACTGTAAGAACGTATGTCTCGCCATCCTTCAGTTCTACTCCATCTTTCAGGTAAACATTGCCGTTGTCGTGACCGTTACCGTCACCGATGCCGAACACCTCGCTATCAGTTGAGATGAGATGGCTGTTATCCTGACCCTTGAACTCAATACCCCAGTTTGCCTGACCGAAGAACTTGAAGTTTACGTCAGTAGCTCTGAGTTGCTTGCCTACGGTGAGTGTAACCTGATATACCTTATCCTTGATTGGAGTGAGACAGACGTCAGAGTCAACACCTGTCCACCAGCCATGATTTACAGCCTCCCAAGTTGGCTTGTTGACACCTTCATTACCGATGATCCAGAGTGCACCAGTACCATCGCCATTCAGTGACATAGGCTCACTTCCATTCATTGTCCAGATGCGGAATGACTTATGGGTGAAGTCTGCCAAAATAGTATATCTGCCGGTAATAGCCTTGAAAGTATAGCTTCCATCCTCTTCTTTCTGGAACCAGTCGCTGTCATAATACCAGTCATCTGGCAGATTATTGCCGTTGATAGTAAGGTTACAGGTAGTACCTTGCTTGATATCACCCACCCAAGTCTTGCCTGCATCAGAATCGGCAAAATCGAGGATAGTAACAGGCAATACATCGGTAGGACCAGCCGTATAGTTCTTGGCATCGAAAGTGACAACTACATCGTTCATATTCTCAGAAGTGAAGTTGAAGTTGCCTGTTTCCCCCAAACTGATATCCTTACCTGTGCTGGAACCGAAGACAAACTTTCCATCCTTCGTTGCAAAATATCCCTTGAAGGTCTTCTTACTGCTAGGAAGAACAGCCTGATAAACAAAGTCGCTTTTCTCTGTCATGTCATATTTAACACCATCAGCACTCACAAACTGCAGATTGTTGAAATGAGGGCGCTTGATATCAAACGACAAGGTCTCTGTATTCGATTTGGTTGATACATTCTGCAGAGTAAGTTGAATATCTACCTTTCCATCAGGAACATTCTGTGCATAAGGCACTTTCAGTTTGACTGTATATTCACCAGCCTCCTTGGTACGGATGGTAGTTTCATCTACACTCTGCCCACTAAACAGGAGGTTTGCTTTCAAGGTAGAGAGAGCCACGCCTCCATCATCCTTGCAGTTTACTTTCACCTCCACTTCATCACCCATCCATACAGCTGCAGCAGGAGCCGTATAGCTCATCACAGGATTACCGGCAGGAGTAGGCGCACTGTAATCATCATCGCCGCAAGATGCCATCAGTGGCAGGGCGAGCAACGCCATGATATAATATCTGATATGTTTCATAATGATCGTATCTTTAATGAATCATTTACTATAGTTTATGGATTACTTATTCCACTTGCAAGAAATCACACCATTAGCAGGAACATTGCAGGTAAAATTATGAGTTCCATCACTGAGGTTGATTGACTTAGCCTCATCTCCCTCGTTGATAATGACAGCAGCATAACTACCATCAGGATTAACAAACTCAGCATGTGTAATCTTGCTGTCATTAACGGTGCGGGACGTATTACCAATGCGAACCGCACCAGGAGCAACGACACTAGACATGTGGTTGATGATGTAATAATGAGAATTGTAGCTCAACTGGTTGTAACCATTCTGATTGATATCAATAGCACCATAGCAGGTCTGGCATCCACCATCCAGGTTAGGTCCCATCTTATTGTCAAGCATCAGATTCCATACAAGCACAGCCTTGCAATTCTGGTTTACCGTAGCGAGCGCCACATTCTTCATGTCCGCCATCAGTCGTTTACTCAAGTCACGTCCGTTATTCCAGGTTCCGATACTGGTTTCCGAGAATATCAGTTCCTTGTCAGGACGCTGGTTGTGGATATCAGTCAACTCGCTGTTGTTGCCACCATAATCATGATAAGCTGCACCTACAACCAGCTCTGAGCCCTCAAAGTTATCACCGATAGCATTGTAGAGTTTCACAGGATAATCTTCCTGATCAGCAATATTGTCATAGTTGTAGTTGTGATCGAAGACATAAATCTTGGTCTGCAGATTATTCTTCTTAAACTGTGCTGCCAATTCCTTTACGAAAGGAGCCTCTTCCTGCCAAGGCATATAGAGAGATGCACAGTTTGCTTTGTTCAATGGCTCATTCTGAGGACTAACAGCATAGATATTGATACCTTTCTCCTTCATCACATTAATAAACTTCACGAAGTACTTGGCATAAGCCTCGCGATAATCCGGATTGAGATGACCATCAGTCCATGAATCCTTAGGATTCTTGGTATTAAGGTCTGTCACCTTCATCCATTTTGGACAAGTCCAGGGAGCTGCGATAATCTTCAGATTTGGGTTGATGGCAAGAATCTCCTTCAATACCGGAATCACATAATCGTTCTCATCGCTATAGAGCGCAAAGTTGCTGATAGGGTCAGATTCGCTGCCCTTCGTGTCGCAATAGGTATACTCGGTACTTGAAAAATCGTTGCATCCCAAAGAGATACGGGCATAACTTACGCCATAACCCTCTGTGGTAGAGTAAATACGCTTCAAAAGAGCCAGACGCGCTTCTGGGTTCATCTGCATCAGATTATAGCAGGATGAATAAGTGATGGCATAACCGAATCCATCAATCGTCTGATACTTCTTGTTTAAATCGAGTTCGATGGTGGTTGGTGCCATAGATACTCCATTATACAACTTTACCTCACCCTGTGCCAATGAATAGACTCCATCGGCTGTGGTAATGAAAGTTTTGGCTGTTCCTTGTGCCGGTACCGGATTTGGTGCCTCACTAGGAGTATCAAAGTCTACAGGATCTGAGAATGAGTTACTGCTGCTGCAAGCTGTCACAGAGAAAGCTGTTGCGCAGACCAGCATCATCAGTTTATTGCTATAGTATTTCATATTCGTTTCTTCTATTATTTGTTAATAACGGTTTGAGTTGAAAGCTATCCAGGTTAGCTTAGTAACCTGGATTCTGCTCTAGATTGGTATTCTGGTCAAGAGCGGTCTGTGGAATTGGCAACAGGTATGAATTGCTGTCAAACTGTTTCACCTGTCTGATGCGTCCGCTGTCACGGTTATCTATTCCGTTGAGATATTGCTCCACCTTGTTATTGCGGCAGAGGTCGAACCAGCGTTCTCCCTCAAAGGCAAGTTCCAGACGGCGCTCATGGAGAACAGCCTCTATCATAGATTCCTTGCTGCCAGTCTTGTCGGATGTCAGTTCCTTCAGTTTGGCACGCTTGCGAATCTGGTTCACGAGTTTCGCACTCTCGGCAAGATTGCCCTTATAGGCTTCTGCCTCAGCCTTCATCAGGATAATATCAGCTAAGCGAACCCAGTAAATATTATTGTATGAAGAGCGTAACTTATACATGAACGGATAGTTGGAAGCCGGATAATAGTTGCTCCAGGTACAGGCATAATATACGATAGCCTGATTCTTACGAACCTCATCACCTTCCTTGTCAAAGTCATTGATGATGTCTCGTGAAGGAGTAATCCACTTTGCCCAGGTAAAGTAATAATCCCAGTTGTCTAACTGACGGCCGTACATCCAGGTTTCCCAGTTTCCGCTACCGGTTGTCCAATGCACCTCCAGAATACCTTCTTTGGTATTGCGTTTCATGCAGTCTTTCGCAGTCTCATCATAGCCCCAAAGTGTTTCATAACTGTCTTCCAATTCTACACCGGTTGTATTCATCACCTTGTCGGCATAAGCGATTACCTTGTCATAATCCTGCACTTCCTTTTCGGCATAAACCTTGGCAAGCATAGCCTGAGCTACGGTCTTGGTCATCTTGGTGCGGTCGGAATTGTCATTATCCGGTGCATACTGCTCAGCATCCGTCAAGTCGGCAATAATCTGCTCATAACATTCCTTCGGCGTCTTGCGAGGAGGATAATAGGTAGGATATACCTCATTGATATTCTCGGATGTAATGGTCTTGGCGATGGTCGTGATGACAGGGAAAGAACCCCACAGACGAGCCATTCGGAACATCATCAGGGCACGGAAGATTTCGCCCTGTGCCTTATAGGAATGATATTCTGCTTCTGATATCTGACCATTCTCCTTCAATTGCTCAACACCATTGATCAGCACATTTGCCTGGGCGATATCCTCCAGATAGCGGTTCCAGTCACGGCTCAATACCGAGTTGCTGGCATCGATAGAGTTGTTTTCATAAGGTACCACCTCTGCTCCGGTAGTTCCGGCATAAGCATTGTCGCTATGTGAATCGCCTATCAGAAGATAGTCGAGATGGGTATGCTCCTGACGGTTGCGGAACAACTCATAGAGCGATTTGAGCTGTGCATCAGCTGCAGCCTTGTCCTTCAATACGGCTGTTGAGGTCTCTGTCTGACCGCCCTGTGTTATTTCTGATGGCTCTGATAATGGCTCGTAGTCGAGAGAGCAACTTGCCAAAGAGAACATTGCGATGCCACCGAGCGCCAATGTCTTGATTGTATGATATGTTTTCATTGTTGTCGATGTTTAGAATTCTACTTTTACACCTAATACTACACTCTTATTGAGTGGATAGGTACCCCAGTCGATGCCCTGCACACTACCACTGTTGCCATACTGGTTAACCTCCGGATCCATACCTGAATAGTCGGTCAGGGTAAGCAGGTTGGTTGCTGATACGTATGGCTGCAGGCGGGTCAGGCCGAAGCGTGAAATCAGTTTGCGAGGCACATCGTAAGAGAGAGAAATATCCTTTACACGGAGATAACTGCCATCTTCTACGAAGTAGGTTGAGTTGCGGATATCCCACTTTGCCTTTGGCACATCGGTAATCTGACCAGGAACTCTCCAGCGAGCAAGCACCTTGGTGCTTTGGTTCTTACCATCATACATTCCTTCGGTTTCCATACGTGAAACGTTGTAGATATCGTTACCATAGCTTCCCTGGATAAGAATACTGAGATTCAAGCCTTTATAAGAGAAGGTATTGGTCAAACCGAAGGTGAAGTCTGGGTTCGGATCACCGATATAAGTACGGTCACTGGCTGATACCAGACCATCACCGGTCACGTCCTTATACTTCATATCACCGGTCTCGGGATCCACACCTTCTGCTACATATCCCCAGAAACTGCCCAATGGCATACCTGGCGTATTGCGAACCACCTGTTCGTTGACGAAATCGGTAGTCGTGGCTTCATAATATACCTGAGTCAGAGACAGGCTCTCCAACTTATTCTTGTTGAATGAGATGTTGAAATCTGTATTCCACTTCAAGGCGCCTGTCAGATTCTGTGAAGAGATGGCAAACTCCCAGCCTTTGTTGATCATCGAACCGCCATTATAGGTCAGGTTACTTGCAGCAGCACTACCTGCCGGCAAGGTGATGTTCATCAACATATCCTTGGTCTTCTTATAATAGTAATCAGCATAGAATGTGAGGCGGTTGCCCAGTACGGTCAAGTCGAGACCGATATTGGTCTGGGTTGTTGTTTCCCAAGTCAACTCAGGATTGCTCAGGTTGCCCTGTGAGAAAGTAGGAGTAGCATTGGCATCATTTCCCTCGCCAAACCACTGCACACGATTGATGTTGTATCTTGCCAGATAGCTGTAATCGCCCAGACCGCTCTGGTTACCGGTCTGTCCCCAGCCTCCACGAATCTTCAAGTCGTCAATCCACTTGATATCTTTCATGAATTTCTCATTGCTTACGCGCCAGGCACCAGAGAATGATGGGAAGTAACCCCAACGATGATGTGGTGCCAACTTGGAAGAACCATCGGCACGCATATTGGCGGTTACCATATAGGTATCATTCCAGTTGTACTGCAAACGGGCGAAAGTAGAGAGAATAGCCCAATCAGAAGCTGACGAACCGGTTCCTGTCCAGGAAATCTTGTTGGCTGCATTCAAGGTTGGGAACAGATCGTTGGCATAGTTGCTACCATTGATATAGTTCTGGCTCCACTTGCTCTGTGTCCAGGAACTACCAGCCATCGCATCCAGACTGTGCTTTCCGAATGCCTTCTTATAGTTTAATACATTGTCCCATACGATAACGCTGCTGATGTTTCTACCGTCATAGCCTGTACCGAATTCCTGACGGCCGATGGTGGTAGATATCGGGTCAAGGAAGTTGGTGGTTGTTCCTTGTGTACGGTCGAACGAGAGAGATGTGTTATAAGTCAGTTCAGGCATAAAGGTGACAGTAGCCTTTCCGGTTGCAAGCAATCGGTTGTAGGCAGACTTATTATTCTGAGTACGGGCGATATTCTCTGCTGGCGAGGTAATGTTCACGCCATAGAAGTTGTTGTAGAACTGGCTAGGATTCTCCGGGTTCCATACCGGTGCATAGGTTGGCGTATTGACGATAGCGGTTACTACGCCGCCTCGGTTAGAACCGGCACCCGAAATGATACCTGTACCCTTGTTGGTATAATCAGAATAAGTTACACTGGCATTGAGTCGCAACCACTTACGTATATCGTTCTCTACAGATGCTCGGAAGTTGTAACGCTGATAGCTTGACTTCTTGATAACACCATTTTCGCCTGTATAGCCACCCGAGATAAAGTATCTCAATTTATCGGTACCATTGGTGATAGAGAGCTGATAATCCTGTACATTACCCGTACGGAACACCTCGTCTTTCCAGTCGGTCTGGTCTTTCAAGCCTTCAGGCAGTTTCACCAGACCGATTTCATCCATCAGCTCCTTATACTGAGCCGCATTGAGAGATTCCTGGTTGTCACGTACAGTATTAAATGCATAATGTGCATTCAGAGATACCTTGGCTACGCCAGCCTTACCCTGCTTTGTACCTATAATAATGACACCATTGGCTGCACGTGATCCATAGATTGCAGCTGAAGAGGCATCCTTCAACACCTGGATATTATCAATATCATCAGCTGCCAGGAAGTCTATATTGGTCATTGGCACACCATCTACTACATAGAGCGGATCATTACTACCATTTAAAGAGGTGGTACCACGCACACGTATGGTTGGTGAAGCACCTGGCTGACCGTTGGCTTGCGAAATCTGCAAACCGGCTGCCTTTCCCTGCATACCTGCTGCGGCAGATACGATAGGACGAGTATCAAGGTCTTTGGCTGACACACTGGATACGGCAGTAGTTACATCCTTACGCTTGACAGAGCCATAACCGATAGCCACCACTTCGTTGAGCATATTAGATTCCTCTTCGAGCATAATCTGTATGCCGTTAGAAGCTTTCACTTCCTTATTCTTATAACCTATATAAGAAATTTTGAGTCTGGCACCTGGCTGTACTTCGATGGTGAAGTGACCATCCAGGTCAGTAGCAACACCATTTTTGGTACCATTCTCCAAAACCGAAGCTCCGATAACGGGTTCATTGGTATTGTCGATTACAGTACCCGTAATCTTCACCTTCTGTCCCCAAGCTGTCGCTGAGACCATTAGGACGAGTGCTGAGGCTGCTAGTCCTCTCAACACCGCATTACTTTTTGATTTTCTCATAATTTAAACTTTAGTTATTCTCATTTATGTTTAAAATTGTTGTCTGATAGTCGGGAACCCATCCATGATTGGTTTCCGATTGCAAAAGTATATAAAATGTCTGA
The DNA here is from genome assembly GCF_003465495.1 of Segatella copri. Classification (GTDB taxonomy): domain Bacteria; phylum Bacteroidota; class Bacteroidia; order Bacteroidales; family Bacteroidaceae; genus Prevotella; species Prevotella copri_G. The sequence continues at coordinate 7,735 of NZ_QSAV01000037.1, forward strand.
TATTTGTTGGTTGATTAAATAATTAAGTGGTAAAAATGACTATCTGTTTTTATAATTACATTTGATTATCAAGACTTTACATTTTTCATAGTTCTAAAAATAAGTGGTAGATTTATAATGGTAAAAGATACAATTATAGAAGAAAAAAACTGTTTTTCTGATGATTCTGCCAGAAGATTTATGCAGACAATTCAACAAACGAGTTGTAATATAAGCAATCCCGATTTATCTCTTCACTCTTCACCTTCTCGCCCGTAACCCCTCTGTTTATCGGGGTTTCGGGAGGTGAAGAGTTTTCTTTATCTCTTCACCCACTCTTCACCCCTCTTCACCCATAATAGAAATATACTATACGCAATATGGGAAGAAAAAAAGAGGAAAAAAAAACCGAAGCGTAATAGCTCCGGGGGCTTTTTGTTCAGCAGCAAACGCCAGCATATAACTTATCTATAGGGAATATCAAATCCCAATTTTTTCCCAAAACGATATTTCCAAACTCTATCTTGAACTTTTTGAATTTGTTTTCATTCAAGTAAGAGTTATATTGCGGATGTGGGTGATTTCTAATAAAAGCCCCAACATCTATCGTCTTAACAGTGTCATCATTAAAGTGTAATTCAACTTTTAATGGTGCCACATATCTTGCAGAAAGAATACTTCAGTTCATAATTTCTTCGTTATTTTTGTTGAACGTATTCTTTTCTTATAAATAAAGAAGTTTACCCATTTATCAACTATATTCTTATAGTACTTCTTCACAAAGGCCTCTGCTGTAGCAGCATCCTTCTCACTTAAAGGTGGTATCTTGCTAGAAGTTCTTCTGTGAATTTCAACAAGTTCACCATTTTCTAATATTATCTCGAAAATAGCTTCATGTCCATCCTTCATTACATAAACGTGTATCGGTTCATGCTCATTCGAATAGAACAGAAAGATAAATCCGAAGTATTCAAATATCTTTGGCATCGCAACCTCCTTTTTTAACCTATCTTGATTGCAAAGTTACGACTTTATTTTGAAATGAGGGTAGAAAAAGGAAAAAGTGATTTTTAAAAAGAAAAAAATGGTTTTATTTATCGGGGACAGCTGACGAGTGAAACAAGAACAGCAGACTGGAGAAACTAGAACAGCAGACTAGCGGTAGGAAGAACAGTGGGCTGTCTGAGCCAAACAGCGAACGAAAACCGGTTTGCCAGGTTTTTAAATAACCGAAATATAACACCGTTTACGGCTGATATCAGAAAAGAAGAAAAAAAAATGATTTTACTCTTCACCCAATCGCTGGGAATGCCTTTATATAAAGGGGATTCGAGCTATCGGATGAAAAGTTTTGGGCTATTCCATTGCCTCATATCCTTTGTTCTGAACCAACTTGCCATTGAAGGCAAGGCTTCGCTGAGGTATCGGGAAGACGATGGAAGAGGACGAGAGAGCGGACTGAACAGAACGGCGAAGATGCGAGGACTTGAGGAACTTGCCGAAACGGATAAGGTCCTGACGGTGACAAGTCTCGCCCGCCAGCACAACCTGACGGTCTTCCAGAATATTGGCAAGCGAAGACTTGCGCGCAGGCAAACCGGCATGCGCACGAACCATATTATACTCTGCCCTGCCATCCCCATCGTTGCGCTCCATCGCCTCAGCCTTCATCAGCAAAACATCAGCATAACGGAAACGGAAAAGAGGTTTGGCTGGTCGGGAATGCAGAACAGAATCAGCCTCATCCATCACCAGCGCATCCTTCGGCATCAGATAACGCGCAGAACTGTTGAAGATTTCATCCTCCTCTAAACTGCAGCCCTCATCAGCCAATCTGTTGCAATAGAAGATACAGGTTTCCCAAGCATTCAATATTCTGCTGCGGTTCTCACTCGCCTTGCCGCCCGTAATGAGCGAGGCGCCATCGGCAGTACGCACCATAAATTCCAGGTTCCTACCCTTCGGACGCTTCCTGTAACCCTGCGCCCAATCGTTATACATATAGATTTCAGCATTCAGCGCCAGTTTAGCCAGCAGGAAGTTGACCACAGGCTGCGTGATGCGTCCATAATGAGAGCCTTCCTCCAAACTGGACGTCTGAGGAAGATAAGGCAATACCTGCTGCAATTCGCTGAAGATGAAATGGAAGATTTCGCTCCGTTCGCTCTGAGGCGACAGCTTTTCATCGGTAACCGAAGAGCCCGAAGCCGGTTCATAGATGAGTGATTCTGCCGCAGACAGGAGTACCGGAATCCTGCCATACAAATCCATCGCCTCATAATACATCATGGCTCTGATGGCACGCACCTCAGCCTTGAACTGCGCCTTCTGGTTATCGGTAAGCCGTACAGACTGGAAATCTATCATATCCAGCGACTTGTTGCACATACCGATAGCCCGATAAAGATATTGCCAGGAAGAATAAAGCTGCTCATCATCAGGAGAAAGAGAAAGCAGACTGTCCAAACGCTGAATATCGCAGATGCCTTCCCCATCTATCGTTCCACCCATAAAATCATATAAAGGAGCTATGGTCGTATCGAATATTTCAGACGCAGAACCATTGCTGCCACCCCCATCGAGCTGATCCTTAGGATGCTCATTCAAGCACGATGAGAATGCCAACAGGGTCAGGAAAGAGATGACCCACGTGAACAAATGTGAAATATATCGTCTCATAATCCTATCACATGAAGTTTAGGTTTCAAACTGTCAAGACTGCGAATAACAGCAATCCGACTGCAAATATAAGAAAAAAGAATGATAAAAGGACACAAATATAGTAAAAATCTACGTAAATTTTGCGGTTATCAAATTTATTTGTACCTTTGCACCCGGTTAGCAGAGAGCTAACTAAGGGGTGCTACCGCCAGAAAAGAGAAAAAAGCGGATGCTGAGAATATACCCATCGACCTGAACCAGGTAATGCTGGCGTAGGAAAACAAGGCACATTCCCCCCTTATATGATGTTTTTAATTTAAATAAATGAAAAGATTCAACGGGATCGCACTCAGTGTAGCGTTTTGCTCTTTGGCAAGCCAGGCTGCACTGGCACAGACAAAAATCGACACCTTGAAGGTGCAGAATTTGAATGAAGTGATTGTAAAAGGCGTACGTGCCGCAAAGGAAGCTCCATACGCCGTGGCTAACATCAGGAAATCAGAACTCAAACAATTCTCTTGCTCAGGTCAGGAATTGCCATTTCTCCTTTCTCGTACACCGGGCATCCTCGCCTGGAGTGAGAACGGTATCGGCACCGGTACTACCTATATGCGCATTCGTGGCGCTGCCGGAAGCCGCATCAATGTAACACTCGACGGAGTGGCTCTCAACTCACCGGAAGACCAGACCGTTTTCTGGGCTAACATGAACAGTTATTCTTCGCTCCTGGGCAGCATTCAGGTACAGCGCGGCGTAGGCTCTTCTACCAATGGCGACGGTGCCTTCGGTGGAAGCATCTCTATGGCTACAGCTGCTCCTTCGCTCACCCCTACTGCAGAAGTTACCGGTTCTTTCGGTTCTTACAATACCTATCATACAGGCGCCAGCTTCTCTACAGGTCTGCTCGGCAAGCATCTGATTTTTGACGGTGCTTATCACGAGACAGCTACCGACGGTTATGTAGACGGCACAGCAGGCCGCTCAGGTTCTTACTATGGCGGACTGACCTGGCTGGGCGATAACTTCAAGATAAGCTACAAGAACATCGGCAACTTCGAGAAAACCGGTCAGGCTTGGAATGGTGTGCTGGGCGGAGATTACAACTCTAACTTCACCCTCCTTCAGGATGGCATCCGCACTTATAAAGATATGTATAAGGCAGGTCTGGATAAGTTTAACGTGCTGACAGGCGATTTGGTTCGCAACGGCAAGGGCGATTATACCATCACTCCTTATACCCTGCGCGACGGAAGCAAATGGGACAAGACTACTGATAACTTCTATCAGAACCACAACATCCTTTCGGCTACCTGGACACCAAGCAGCCACTGGAGTCACAGCCTCTCACTGCATTACACCTATGGCTACGGCTACTACAAGGAGTTCAAGAACAACGCCAAGTTTGCCAAGTTCGGACTCATCTACAAGGATGCAGAGGGCAACAAGGTTAAGAAGTCTGACTTCATCCGCAAGAAGGGACTCACCCAGCATACCTACGGCATGGTATACAATACCAACTACAAGGATGAGCACTGGGATGTTATCGGCGGATTGAACCTGCAGCAGTTCCGCGGCAACCACTGGGGATACCTTACTTATATCGCCAACCAGGATGCCGAAAAGAAATTCTTCGGCAGCAACGGCCAGTATAAGTACTATGATTCTGATGCCCACAAGTATGACTACAGCGCCTTCGTCAAGGCAAGCTATCGCTTTGCAGACTACTGGAATGCCTTCGCAGACCTGCAGTATCGCCGTGTAGAATACAAGACCGACGGTATCAACGACAAATTTATCGCCCAGGCAGATGGCAGCTACAAGAACCAGGAGCTGAACATCAACGAGAAGTACAACTTCTTCAACCCTAAGGCAGGTATCAGCTTCAACAAGGATGGCCACAAGGCATACGCATCTGTAGCCTACAGCAACCGCGAGCCAGAGCGCAACAACTTTACCGACAACTTCAACTATCCATTCCCTAAAGAGGAGAAGCTGCTCGATGTAGAGTTCGGCTATCAGTACCAGGGCGATAACTGGCATGCAGGCGCCAACTTCTACTATATGGATTATGACAACCAGCTGGCTCAGACCGGACAGTTGAGTGACATCGGCGAGGCGCTGACCACCAACATCAAGGATTCTTACCGTATGGGTGTAGAGCTGACAGCCGGCTGGGCACCATTGTCATGGTTGTCTGTAGAAGGAAATGCCGCTTTGAGCAAGAACAAGATCAAGGACTTTGATGAGTTTGTAAGCAACTGGGATGATGATACGAAGCCAGGCGTAGTACATTACGACAACTCAACCCTGTCTTATTCTCCATCAGCTATCCTGAACGGATTCATCGACATCCACTATGCCGGTTTCTCTGCTACCTGGCACACCAACTTTGTAAGTCGCCAGTATATTACCAACACAGAAGACCGCGACTTCTCGCTGCCATGCTATTCACAGAGCGACCTGAGCCTGAACTACAGCGCTAAGGTAACCAAGGCACTCGGCATCAAGGAGGTAAGCTTCGGTGTGGACATCAACAATATCTTCAACCGCCACTATGCAGCCAGCGCATTCACCTGGAGCAATGCTACCGGTTACGGATATACATTGGACAACCGATTCAAGCAGATAGCCTACATCCCGATGGCAGATACCACCTGGATGACGCATCTTACATTGAAGTTCTAATCAGAAATCATCATGATGGATTATATTGCATCACATGGTTTAGACATCTTTACCACGGTACTCGGACTGGTTTATATCCTGTTGGAGTACCGTGCCAGTATCTGGCTCTGGCTGGTAGGCATCATCATGCCCGCCCTGGACGTATGGCTCTATTGGAGTCATGGTCTTTACGGCGATGCGGGTATGGCGGTCTACTATACGATAGCCGGTATATATGGTTATGCCGTATGGAAATATGGCAAGAAGCACAACCAGAAGGAGAAAGAAGAACTTCCGATTACCTATATGAAAAAGTCGCTCTATCTCCCTACTCTTCTGTTCTTCCTGGCAGCCTGGGGCATCACCTATTATATACTGATAACTTTCACTAACTCTACAGTTCCTCTGCAAGACAGTTTCACCAATGCCCTGAGCTTTGTGGGGCTCTGGGCGCTGGCACGCAAATATATCGAGCAGTGGTTCTTCTGGATAATCGTAGATGCCGTTTGCTTCTATCTCTATATCATCAAAGGCATCCCATTCAAGGCAGGACTTTACGGTCTCTACGTCATCATCGCCGTAGCCGGATACTTTAAATGGAAGAAGATGATGAAAAAGAGTTGATAGTTAATAGTTCAGATATTATAAACGGAAAAAGGAAGCCAAGGCAAAAACAAACTTGCCAGGCTTCCTTTATTTCATTTATATAAACAAGAACCACTATACCAAGGTTCCGCGCTTAAACTTATCCTATCAGCGAAAAGCACATCCTTTATGCCCTTTTCACCTTTAATCCGTTTTCGATACTAACCAGTTCATCGCTGAATCCAGCATCAATCTTCAGTCTTTCTTCCACTTTTGAACAACTGTGGATAACTGTGCTATGATCACGATTACCAACGAGTTTGCCGATTCTCGAAGCAGGCATTTTGGTATATTTCTGTGCCAGATACATCGTTACCTGTCTAGCCACGACATAATCACGCTTACGGCTCTTGCTGTTCACGGCAGTAACCGTTACATTATAATGATGGCAAACCGTTTCAACGATGTCATCGATGGTGAGCGGCTTATCATCCACCTTCACCGCACGCTTGATGACGCGCTCGGCAAGCCGGATATCAATACTGCTGTTATAAACGATGCTGTAAGCCAGAAGACCATTGATGGCTCCCTGCAAATCGCGCACACTTCCGTTACAGGTCTGGGCGATGAAAGAGATGACATCTACCGGAATCTTCAAACCGTCACGACGGATCTTATTGCTCAGGATATCCACACACAACTGGATATTCGGCTTCTCCAACTCGCAGACCAGACCGCAAGAGAAACGGGTGAGCAGACGGTCTGGCATATCCTTCAACTCTACCGGAGGGCGGTCGCACGCCAGGATAATACGCTTTCCGTTGCGGAAGAGGTGGTTGAAGATATGGAAGAAGGTATTCAGCGTCTTCGCCTTACCAGCCCACTCCTGGATATCATCCACAATCAGCATATCAATAGACTGATAGAAGTTGATGAAATCATTGCTCGCATTATGGAGCACGGCATCAGTATACTGGGTCTGGAAAAGACGGGCACTCACATAGAGCACACGCTTCTGAGGATACATCTGCTTCGCTTTCAGGCCGATGGCATTCACCAGATGCGTCTTACCGCTACCCGAAGGTCCGTAAATGAACATTGGGTTAAACTGGGTGGTATTGGGATGCACGGCAATAGACAATCCTACGGAACGAGGCAGCTTATTGCTGTCACCCTCCATATAATTGTTGAAAGTAAGCTTCGGGTCTAACTGCGTATCAATGTCTTCCTGCTGCTGGGGAGCGGCAGGCTGGGCAGCCGTCTGCTGGGCACGCTCACGAGTTTGCTTTGCCATATCAGCATCGTCTGGATCTGCCTCTATATCTTGAGAAAGCTTATGCTCCTTATCGGTTACAACACGATAAGTGAGACGGATTCCTTCACCAAAATTACGATGCAGCACCTTACTTAACAAGTCAACGAAGTTCTGTTCCAAGTACTCGTATACGAACGGACTCGGAACCTGCACCAACAAAGTCTTTGTCGACGGCTTGTACGATTCAAAGACGATTGGCTTGAACCATGTGTTATATTGCTGCTCTGTTACACTGTCCTTTATGAGCAAAAGACTGTTGTCCCAGAGGGCTTTTGGACTTGCTAACATTGATTACTTATATTATTAATACTTTAATTCACAAATGACGGGACGCACCAAAAGATGCGAAATCATGTGCAAAGTTACAAAAAAAATAGGAGAAATGCAAATCTCCTTATTTAAAACATTTTAATAGATAGACTTTAAATTACTGAATACCAAACACTTGTCTAAAATACAAATATAGCAGACTGAAATTCAGTGAAACAATAATGTAACGTCCCCGAAACGGCTAACAAACAAACAGTTTGCGAGTCATTTCGGGGCGTGAAACATACCGAATCTTATTTAGACTAAATTTATTTAGCTCGGACTCTTTTTACTTGTCTTTTCTGCCGAAAACAGAGAAATGGACATAGCGTTTCGGATGTGCCTTCAAGTCGATAACCAAGGAGTCGGCATGACTCATGGTTGACGTCAGATTATCGTACAGCTTGGTATCGTTCATCAGCAATCCGAGGCTGCCCTGGTTGCTGTTCAGCTTCTCAGTAAACTGATGAGCACTCTCCAAAGTCTGGTTCACCTTGTTCAAAGTGCCCTGCACATCAAGACTGGCCAGATTAGCTGTGAGGCGGTTGGTATTATCCAGCACGCCATTTGCCTTTCCTATCATCCCCGGAACCTGTTTATTGAGTCCTGCCATCAGGGTATTCAGTTCACGTGTAGAAACGGTGAGGTTGCTTGTAATGGTTTCCACATTATGCAGCGAAGCCGCCAGAGCCGGGTCAGCCAGCAGCGCATTCACGCTGGTAAGGATAGAATCCAACTTAGGCAACATCTTTTCCACTACCGGAACCAGGTTGGCAGCCTTATCCATCATGCCTCCGTTTGCAGCACCCGGAATGATACCACCCGGTTCTACTCTTTCGCGCGGATTGTTTGCCAGAAGCAGATTCACCTGCAGGTTACCCATCAGGTCTTTTACTATTTCGGCTTTACTGCCCTGCGGGATTCTCAAATCCCTGTTAATATCCACCTTTACTTTGATAGGACCATTCTCCTTGTAATCATATTCCAAACCATCCACGGTACCTACCTTATAACCATCCGCATAAATAGGCGTAGAGGCACCCAGTCCCTGGATGTCATCAAACGTCATATAGTAGGCGTTGTTGGTAGAAAACAGATTCATGCCTTTCAGAAAATTGATTCCGAAATACATAACCAAAATACCGACAATAGCTACAAGAGCTATCTTGATTTCTTTTGTTAGCTTCATATTTATCTCTTTATATATTCGTGCTTATATCTTATCCTTACTCAGGTCAATCAGCGGTTTCTGTTCTGTTTGAACTCACGTATCGCCTGATTCACATCATATTTCTTTCCATTCTTGAAAGCTATGATGAAAGCTTCCGGGAACTTCTCGGCAAGCGTCTTGCGCAAGCGGAAAATCTCATTATAGTTGGTAGAGGCTCCCATCGTATATTTCACCATATTGCCTTCCTGAAAACTGTCATAACCGGTTTCGCCCTTGAAATGGGCATCGCCCTTGCGGAGCGTGCGGTTGCTGACAAATATCTGAAGCTTGAAGACAGGCGCATCGGCTACATTGGCTTTATGCTGTGCCGGCTTGTTCTGAGCTACAGTTCTGTTCTGCTGCGTCTGTCTGCTCCGCTGCGTCTGTCTGCTCTGCTGAGCCGTTTTAGCCTTTGTTGCTCTGGTTTCCACCTGCTTCACCGTTCTTCCCGGCGCAGTATCCGTCTCCTCAGCACGGCGCTCGTCCTTCTCCTGCTTCGTATCAGAAACTATCTTGGCAACCGGCACCGATTCTGTATCCGCAGCTCGATAAGGAACCGAGATGGATTTATCGTATTTATTGCGATATTGCGCAAAACCTTCGTAGATACCTCGGGCGATATCATCCACCCTGCTGGCATCGTTGAGCAGTCTTTCTTCGTCAGCAGTAGTGATGAAACCGAGCTCTATCAGACAGCTAGGCATCGAGGTTTCTCTGAGAACCAGGAATCCAGCCTGATGCACGCCTTTATCCGGACGGTTGGCACCGGAACATACCTTTCGCTGGATATTGCGCGCCAATTCTACGCTTCTCTCCATATTCTTACCCTGTATAAACTCGAAGATGATGTAACTCTCAGAAGATCGCGGGTTGAACCCCTGATAGGTCTGCTGATAGCCCTTCTCCATCGAGATAACGGAGTTCTCTCGCATAGCCACATCGAGATTATCCTTGGCACGGTGCATACCGAGCGTATAGGTTTCAAAACCGCGGGCTATCTTACCGGCTGGCAGCGCATTGGTATGTACCGAGATAAACAGGTCGGCATTGGCGCGGTTAGCAATGTTGGCACGCTGTTTCAGAGGAATAAAGACATCCGTCTTGCGGGTATAGATGACTCTCACATCCGGCATATTGCGCTCAACATATTTGCCAAACTGCAATGCCACAGAGAGATTGATATTCTTTTCTTTGGAAATAGCACCAAGTGCACCCGCATCATGACCGCCATGACCTGGGTCGATAACGAGCGTGAAACGGCGGTTGGCGCCTGTCGCTGTCAGCACCAACATACACAATAGGGTCAATATGAGTGTTATTTTCTTCAACATATCTTTCTGATGATTTTGCAAAATTACTACTTTTGTATCAGAAAACCTAAATCTACTATAAAGTTTTATCATTTGTTAATACAACTTCTACCCCTGCACCATCACAGTCTGCTCCAAAAGGAGGATTAACTTTGGTAATGGCGAGTTGTATTTTCTGAATAGTCGGATATTCTGCAAAGAGGCGCTTTCCTATCCTTCCGGCTACATGTTCCAGCAGTTTGCTAGGTATCTCCATCTCTTGTTTCACGAGTTCATAGAGTTCTGCATAGTTGAGGGTTCCAGCCAGTTCATCGGTTTCCATGGCTCTGGAGAAATCATAGCTCACATCCAGATTCACCACATAATCGTTGCCCACCTGGGTTTCCTGTGGCAGAACGCCGTGATATGCATGGAAACGGACATTCTTCAAGTATATCTTACTACGGAAAAGCATAGTTTATATCAGTTCTATCTTGGGGATTAGGATTCGGAATCGCTATCATCGTAAAGTTTCATCAGGCTACCATCCTTCAGATATCTCTTCAGGGCTGTCACAACACCTTTCTTCCAGGTATTGATGTTATCTGAAGTAAGCTGGAGCTGATAAACGAGTTTGATGACATGTTCGATAGGCATACGGTAGCGCAGCACACCGGAAATCAGCTTGGCATAGTTCCAGTATTCAGGATTAAACTTCTCGCTCAATCCCTCAACCGTAATCTTATATCCTCGCTTGTTCACAAACTGGAAGTCGTATCGCTTCAAGCCTCCATCCAGAATGGTCTTCACGATCTTGCCTTTGCTTACAGATTTAGGCAGCATGATACCCTCGTCCTCATCCTGCAAACCCGTGAAGATTTCGTATGGATGACCGTCGAGCAGTCCTACAAGAGCCACCCATTTCTCCTTATTATTCTGGAATCGCACCACATCGCATTCCAGTTCTCGAGGTCGCACCTCCATCACTTCAGGAGAGAAAACAGGAAGATGAGTTTCCTCTGAAACAACATTGGCTATCTGATCATAGAGTTTATTCCAATCAGACTGTTCTACATGATAATTCTGATGAAGTGTTGCCAGATTAGCATTCAATTCATCTATAAGAGCCTTGGAAGCCTCTTCAAAAGTCATATTTTCAATATATTTCATATCAAACGTTTCATATTTAGGTGCAAAATTAAACTTTTATTTCTAAAATCTGAAACGTTTTGCCATATATTTCACTAAAAAAGCGAAAGAAAGACAACTTTTTGGGAAACTTTCACTAACTTTGCAGCAAAATAGGGTTCTGAAATGGAACAGAACTCCTATATATATAATAAGGTATAATGATAAAATAAAAAAGATATGGAATCGATTAAGAACAGAACAAGCATCAGAAAATATGCAGAGAAGGAAGTATCTGAAGAACTCCTGAACCGCCTTTTGGAAGAGGCAGAGCGCACCCCGACAATGGGAAACCTGCAGCTTTACAGCGTTGTGGTAACAAGAAGTGAAGAAGGAAAGAAGGCACTGGCGCCAGCCCACTTCAACCAGCCGATGGTAACAGAAGCCCCGGTCGTCCTCACCATCTGTGCCGATTATCGCCGCACAACCCTCTGGGCAGAGAACCGCAAGGGAACCCCGGGCTATGATAACATTCTCTCTTTTATGAATGCAGCTACCGATGCCCTTCTCTTCACCCAGACCTTTACGAACCTGGCAGAAGAAGCCGGTTTAGGTACTTGCTTCCTAGGAACTACGGTTTATATGCCAAAGATGATCATCGACACCCTGAAGCTCCCTAAGCTCGTAATGCCAGTAGCCACATTGACCATCGGCTGGCCGGCAGAACATCCAGCCCTAAGCGACCGTCTTCCTCTGCGCAGCATCATCCACCACGAGCATTTCGAAGATTACACCCCAGAAAAGATAGATGACTTCTATGCAGAGAAGGAAGCTCTGGAAGAAAACAAGGAGTTCGTTCGCATCAACAACGTAGAGACCCTAGCCCAGGTTTTCACCGACATCCGATACACAAAGAAGGATTGCGAGGCGATGAGCCAAGGTTTCCTCGAAGCCCTCAAGCAGCAAGGATTTATTTAAAGATAAAAAAGTAAAAAGGTAAAAAGGGCACCTCGCTGGTTAACATTCCGCTAGGCTTTTTTACCTTTTTACCTTTTTACTTTTTTACCTTTTCATTATTCTACAACGATTGGCTTGTACTTAGGAACCAATGCCTTCATGATGCACCAGCCTACGAGGTAAGCAACACTACAGATGCAGAATACAATCATGTAGGCACCTGGCTTGCCATCGAAGCCCATGAAGCTGAAGGCTGAACCCTGACCATCTGCATAGGTGAAGAGCATACCGGAACCCTTGTTGATCAGGAAGGAACCGATACCACCTGCCATCGCACCAATACCGGTGATAGTAGCTACAGTTGACTTAGGGAACATATCACCGATGGTAGAATAGAGGTTAGCTGACCATGCCTGATGACCTGCACCGAGCAAACCGATGATGATAGCTGGCCACCATGCACTGTACTCACCCATAGGCTGGGCTATCAGACCGAGCAATGGGAAGCAAGCGAAAATCAACATCGCACGCATTCTACCGATATATGGATTCATACCCTTCTTGTCAACAAAGTAGGTTGGCAAGTAACCACCACCAATACTCAATACGGTTACAATAGCATAGAGAGTGAAGATGAGGGCGATACCCATACCTGAATCTGAAGAATAACCATACTGGTCAGAGAAGTAAGCAGGTGCCCAGAAGAGGAAGAACCACCAAACACCATCAGTCATCAACTTACCTACGATGAATGACCAGGTCTGACGGTAGCTGAAGCACTTCAGAAAGCCGATAGTTTTCTCCTCAGCGGCACTTTCTGTCTCTTTCCCAGCCTCAATCTTTTCGAGGTCCTCATCCTGTTCAATATAAGTAAGTTCAACCTTGTTTACATGCTTGCTCTTAGATGGTTTGTCATAGAGCCATACCCAGAGGCCCATCCATACATAACCGAGCACACCGATGATGATGAATGCCCACTCCCAGCCCAAGCTGCGAGCCAACAATGGAATGGTAGCTGGGGCTGCCAAAGCGCCTACTGAAGCACCACTGTTGAAGATAGCGGTAGAGAAAGCACGGTCTTTTTTAGGGAAATACTCTGCTGTTACCTTGATGGCTGCAGGGAAGTTACCTGCCTCACCCACAGCAAGAATCAAGCGGCAAGAGAGGAACAGCCATACACTGATTGTAGCAATCGCTACAGCTGCATCACTACCAGCCTGTACCATGCGGAGCGCCTCGATAGAATCATAACCTTCCATCTGCATAGCTACCCAACCGCAACCGGCGTGCATCACAGCACCTGTTGACCATACGAAGATGGCGATGAGATAACCTTTCTTGGTGCCCATCCAGTCAACAAACTTACCTGCGAAGAGGTTAGCGATGGCATAGAAGATGGAGAAAAGACCGGTGATGGTACCATAGTGATCATCTGTCCAGTGGAATTCTGGAGCAATGAAGTCTTTCCATGTTAAAGAGAGAACCTGACGGTCCATGTAATTGACTGTGGTTGCGATGAAGAGCAGCGCACAGATTACCCAACGGAAGTTGGACATTTTACTTGTTGTAATAGGACTCATTTTGCAAAAAGTTTTTAAGCGTTATACTTATTTTTATTTTAGATTACTATTTAGACGGCAAAGCCTGGGTCATATTAATCATGAACCAGGTTGCCATATCATGTATCTTATTATTCCAATGTAGGAATCTTCACTACCTGCATATCGTTGTAGATCAGATTCTCGCCTGCCATACCCCAGATAAAGGTATAGTTGCTGGTACCTGCTGCACAGTGGATAGACCACTCTGGAGAAATCACAGCCTGCTCGTTGTTCAACCAGATAGGACGTGTTTCCTGTGGTTCACCCATTACGTGGAGAATCTTCTGACCCTCTGGTACATTATAATAGAGGTAAGTCTCCATACGGCGGAGGTGAGTATGAGCTGGCATGGTGTTCCATACAGAACCCTCCTTCAACTCAGTAACACCCATCTGCAACTGGCAGGTACGAACACCGGCTACACCGTCGATAATCAACTGGTGGATTACACGATCGTTGCTCTCCTTCAGGCTACCAGCCTTGATGTTGTTGGCATCCTTCAGGGTAACCTTCTTGGTAGGATATGTCTGATGAGCACAAGCGCTGTTCATATAGAACTTAGCTGGCTTAGCTGCATCCTTGCTGCTTACCTCGATGTTCTTGGCACCACGACCTACATAGAGAGCCTCCTGGAAACCGAGCGTATACTTCTTGCCGTCAACGGTAACAGTACCCTCGCCACCGATGTTGATGATACCCAACTCGCGGTTGTCGAGCAGATTCTTCTCATCGTTTGGCTTGTCTGTATAGAGAGGAGCGATAGAAGTCAGCTTCAGAGGAGCGGTTGTTGGCTCAGCACCACCAATGAGGAAGCGGTCGAACATGGTGTATGTCCAGTTTATCTCGCCTGGAGCAAACACCTTCTCGATAGCGAATTCACTGCGAAGGCGGTCTGTTGTATAGTGCTTTGCATCCATCGGATTGCTTGCATAACGAACGTTGTAGTTAGTGTAGGCATTTTCTGCCTTCACTTCATAACCACATTTTCCACACTGGCCAAAAGCCTGACTTGCTGTTAATACCATTGCTGCTAATATTAATGTTAATTTCTTCATAATTATCTTGTTTTATTTTTTACCTTTTTACTTTTTTTCTTCCTTCACGATGCGCTGACGGTTGATAACCATCATGGCTACCGTGATGACTGCGAGAACACCCATACCTACGTATGAAAGCTTCACACCGCGATAGATAACCCATCCGAAGAGAGAGGATGCGAAATCGAGTGCACCGCCTGAGAATCCGTCAGGGATATGAGCGGCATTATCGCCTGTTGCTGCATAAACCTGGTTGGCTGCCAGCGTAAAGTCTGGTGCCATATCGGTAACGAAGTAGAGACCGATGACGAGGGTTACCAGGCCGATGATAAGCGTCTTCACCACATTACCTCTTGTAAACGGCAGAATCATTGGGAAGAGGTAGAACATACCTGCCAACGAAGCCAAAGGCAAGAATTGGTTGCCTGGCAGGAAGACTGCGATAGCCAGGATAACCGGAATCAGAATCACAGATGCTACCAGGGTAGTAGGATGGCCGATAACCAGGGCAGGACTCATACCGATATGAACCTTCTTGCCGTTAAACTTGGTCTTCACCAACTCCTGTGTCTTCTCTGAGATAGGCTTCAAACCGTCGATAAACAGGGCTGTAATACGAGGAATCAGCTCCATCACGGCTCCCATCGTTACACCCAGGAAGAGAATCTTCTTGATATCGAGCTGGGCTGCCCAACCTATCAGGGCTCCTACGATAACACCGAGTACCAGTGGCTCGCCGAGCACACCAAACTTCTTCTTCAGTCCCTCTGCATCGATGTCGAGCTTAGAGAAACCCGGAATCATATCGAAGAGTTTATTGAAAACGATTGCGAATGGCATGAAACTCTGGCAGAATGGCTGCGGAATAGAGATACCATCCAAATCGTAATATTTCTGGAATCTGTCGGCTGTCAGGTCTGCACAGACCAAGGTATTGATGTAGCAGACGATGGCTGCGAAATAGCCCCAGAGCAAACTCTGACCCATCACGAAGTAAGCCACCGCACCGATAAAGGCGAAGTGCCAGTAGTTCCAGAGGTCGATATTCACTGTACGTGTTGTCTTGGTAATCAACATCAGGAAGTTGACACCCAGACAGATTGGGATAATCAATGCTCCCACTGCTGTATTGTAAGCTACAGCTGCAGCTGCTGGCCATCCCATGTCAAAAACGTTTAACTGTAAGTGGTAGATGTCTGAAATAGCCTTCAATGGGTCGTTGAAGTTGGTAGTCAGCAATGCTGTTACCACGCCCAAGCCTACGAAACCCACGCCTACGAAGAGTCCCGACTTCAGAGCCTTTCCGAATTTCATGCCAATACACAGACCGATGACCGTGAAGATGATAGGCATCATCACGCTCGCACCGAGACTGATAATATAGCTAAATACTTGTTCCATTTTAATTTTTTGAATTGTTTAATTGTTAGAAAATACTCGACAAGGAGCACCCTTTTTTGTCTTTAGATGATTTGTTGTGTGCAAAGATACACTTTTTTCTTCAATTACAATACGTTTTGATGGAAAAAATTACGCAAAAAAAATCCCATCAGAACATTTCTGATAGGATTTCTCTATTTTTATACGTTTTTAAATGATTTTTTACCGAATCGGTCTTCATTCTTCCCTCTTCACTTCCTAGTCCTGGAAGTAAACTCTCTTCACACGGTTGCTGATGGTGGTCAGCACCTCGTAAGGAATCGTCTCGAGGATGTCGCTCAGTGTCTGGACAGGCAGATGCTCGCCGAAGATTTCTACCGAATCTCCTTCCTTGCAAGGGATGTCGGTCACGTCTATCATAGCCACATCCATACAGATGTTGCCCACATAATCTGCCTTCTGACCGTTCACCAGACAGTAGGCATGACGGTTGCCCAGACGGCGGTTCAGTCCGTCAGCATATCCGATAGGGATGGCTGCGATGACGCTGTCTCTGTCGAGAATTGTCTTGCGGCTGTAGCCCACACTGTCGCCTGCCTTCACGTTGTGCATCTGCAGAATAGTTGTCTTCAGGGTGCTCACGCAGTTAATGGTCTTGTTGTTGCGCGAATTGATGCCGTAGAGTCCGAGTCCCAGACGACACATATCCAGCTGGCGCTCCGGGAAGTGCTCGATACCTGCCGAATTGCAGATATGGCGCAATATCTTATGGTCGAAGGCTGCCTGCAACTGCTTGCTGCCCTTGTCGAAGAGTTCAAACTGATGAGCTGAGAAATCATCGAAACTGTCATCATCGCTGCCCACGAAGTGAGAGAACACAGAACGTGGGATGATGGCATTCTGGTGCTTCAGCTTGCCGATGAGTTCCTCCATATCGTTCTCCGGGTCGAAGCCCATGCGGTGCATGCCGGTATCCAGCTTGATATGGACAGGGAAACCGGTTACTCCCTCTTTCTCAGCTGCCTTGATGAGCGCATCGAGCAGACGGAAAGAGTAAACCTCCGGCTCCAGGTCGTAATCGAACATGGTCTTGAAGGCGGTCATCTCCGGATTCATGATCATGATGTTGCTGGTGATGCCGTTCTTGCGCAGCGTAACGCCCTCATCGGCTACAGCCACAGCCAGATAGTCTACACGATGGTCCTGCAGGGTCTTGGCTATCTCCACGGCACCTGCACCGTAGCCGTCTGCCTTGATCATGCATACCAGCTTGGTTTCCGGCTTCATAAACGCACGGTAGTAGTTCAGATTGGCTACCACGGCGTTCAGATTCACCTCCAGCGTAGTCTCATGTACCTTCTGTACCAGCAGTTCGGTGAGCTGGTCGAAACCAAACTGGCGGGCGCCCTTCAGCAGAATCACCTCATCGCGCAGGGAAGCAAACACCTCGCTGGCGATGAATTCCTCTACATTCGGGAAGAAGAACTTCTCTGAAATCTGAATCACGTCGTGCTGCTTGCAGAGCTCAGGACCGATACCGATGAACTTTACCACGCCACGTTTACGGGCTAAATCGCTCACCTCTTTATATAATACCTCCGGTGCCTGACCGCTCTGGTAAATATCGCTCAATATCAGTGTATGGCGACGACCGCGATGGTCAGGACGGCGGTTCATGAAGTCGAGAGCGATATCAAGCGAATTGATATCACTATTGTAGCTGTCGTTGATCAGCGTACATCCGTGCTGTCCTACCTTCACCTCCAGTCTCATTGCCACAGGTTCGAGCTGTGCCATGCGCTTGTCGATATCTTCAGCCGAAAGACCGAGTTTCGATGCCACGACGGCAGAGATGATGGCATTCTGTACAGATGCATCGTCGATGAACGGGATAGAGAAACTGTCTTCCACACCTTTATATATATAGGTAATCACGCTCACGCTCTGCTGCTTCTCGATGTTCTTTACATAGAAAGGAGCCTCCGCATTCTTGAGCGACCAGAAGAGTTTCTCGCCCTTATAGTCGGGATAATCGGCTATCACCTTGCTGATAACCTCGTCATCGCCATCATAGATTACGGTCTCTGCATCATGGAAGAGGATGAGTTTCTCCCGGCATTTCTCCTCCATGGAAGAGAAGTTCTCCTGATGGGCAGCACCCAGATTGGTCAGTACGGCGATGGTTGGCTGGATGATGTCACGCAGGGCAAGCATTTCGCCAGGCATACTGATACCTGCCTCGAAAACGCCCACCTGGGTCTGCTCGTTCATCAGCCATACCGACAATGGCACACCTATCTGAGAGTTGTAACTGCGCGGACTGCGGGTAACAAACATGCTTGGCGAGAGCAGCTGGTAGAGCCACTCCTTGACCATGGTCTTGCCGTTTGAACCCGTGATGCCTACGATAGGGATGTTAAACTCGTCACGGTGGCGCTCAGCCAGACGCTGGAGAGCCTCGAGCGTATTTACTACCTTCAGGAAGTTGGCTCCCGGATAATCAGAAGCATAGCCCTTAGGCACATTCGTTACAACAAAGTTTTTCACACCTCTGCGATACAGCTCAGGGATGTAGTTATGACCATCATTACGTTCCGACTTGAGCGCAAAGAACAGAGTTTCCTCTGGGAAACAAAGTGAACGACTATCGGTCAGGATAAAACCGATGTTGGTATCATTGTCTCCATAGCGACGCGCACCTATCAGTGTGGTTACCTTTTCAATAGTATATGTCATTGTCTTGTTATTTAAATATTCTTTATTTTATAAGAGATGATATTTCTCCTCAAATTGTCTTTTCTTCTCTTCCGTCCTGGCGATGAACTTCTGGTGTTCCTCGCTCTCGGGATGGAAGGGCTTGTGGCCGAGTGCTTCGCGGATAGGCCTCCAGTCTTCCAGAAACTGCTCTGCTGCCTTGCCGAAGTAAGTTGCCCGGAACCGCTCCCAGATATATTCCACAGCCTGTTCGCTCGGGTGCAGCATGTCTTCCTTATAAAAGCGGTAGTCACGAAGTTCATCGTTCATGATCTCGTAAGCCGGAAAATAGCTCACCACTCCGGGATTCTCCTTCACCAGCTTATCGGCTGCCAGCAGGAGCGTAGCCTTCGAAAGCTGACTCCCGTGATAGCCGTATTTCGCATAGCGGATAGGGCTTACCGTGATGATTACCTTCAGAGTGCCTTCACTGCTACCGGATGCTGCGGTCTGCGATTTCAGCAGATTGATAGCCTTCTGCAGATAGCCGGCACATTCGTCCACGCTCAGTTCCCGCTCTTCGAAGAGGCGCTGCGGGCGTTTCTGGCAGTTGTCCACTATCTCGCCCGTCTCCTTCAGGATATACACATGGTTGGTACCCAGCGTAAAGACAGCCACACGGGGACGCACCCCGGAACATTTCTCTACCGTATGGAGAATGCTTGCCGGATTATACATCACCCCGAAGGGATTCACCGTAGCCCGGAAGCGGTTCTCCACAAACCGCCTACCCAGATTGTCGGCAAAGCAACTGCCCACAAAGAGCATCCGCTCTGCCGCCCCTATCTCGAAGTCGGCCTTCGGAATATCTATTTCTGTTCTAAATCGCATCATCAGAATTTGCAATCAGTCTATCAGTCTAAGGGGATTTGCAATCCCCGCTATTCCTTCTTGCGCTTTCTCACCTCAACCACTACACCTATTATAATAAGGAGAGCCAGAACGCCATAACCGATGTAAGCCACCGTCTCGGTATTCTTGAGCGACTGAGGATGGAAATCGAGAACCACTTTGTGATTACCAGCTTTCACGTTCAGCGCACGCAGAATATAGTTCACTCTGCCCAGCTCAGCCGGCTGTCCATCAACCGTAGCCGTCCAGCCCGGATAGTAAATCTCAGAGAATACGATCACGCCGCCCTTGCTCGACTTCACCTCGTAAGTCAGGTTGTTCGGCTTATACTGCGTCATCTTCACCACTGAAGTATCATCCTGCTTCACGCTCTGCGCCAGCTGTTCCTTGAATTTGGCATCAGCCACAGCCACGTGTCGGAGGTTCACCTTGCCCACGCCATCAATTTCCTCGTTGGCATTGTTCACATACTTCACCTCGTCTACGAACCATGCATTGCCGTAGGCATACGGATTCAGAACCGGAACGGTCTGTCCGCCCTGCAGCGGCATGATGAAGTATTTGGTATTCAGCATGTTCAATACCGGATAGATACTGTCGCCGTTCACCTTGGTCATATCGCCGCCCGCAGCAGCTACCGCCTGCATCGTCTTCTGCATCTCAGGAGCGATATGTGCCTCAATCATCTCCTGGTAGCGACGGAGCTTGGCTGGATGATAACCGCCGATGCTCTTGTGGTAGTAAGAGGTTTCGTTCTCATTGAATGTATTCGATGCCAGATTCAGCACACGGTAGTCGAGTTCCTTGTCACGGCAGATAATCTTGTCGGTCTCGGTCATCTGCTGCGGTGTATCGCGCTGCGCCTTGTCAACGAACATATCATCATAGAGATAGCGCTTGTTCACCATCCACATATCCACCAGACAGAGCACGGCGATGCCGGCAATCATATATTCCTTGCCCAGCTTCTTCATCTTGAAGAGCATCAGCAGTGCCGAACCGATGAGGATAATCCAGAACGAACGCCAGCAGTCGGATGTAAAGATGCCCTTGCGGATATCCGTCAGATTGCTCATGATTGGAGAGATATACTCCTGAGGCAACTGCTGCAGCGCCTGAGTCTCCTGTACCGATACGAAATCTGGGAAGAATACGCCCGGCATGATGGCAAAGAGCAGACAGAAGCCTGCTGTCAGACCGAAGCTGGCATATACATATTTTATCTTCTCTGTCAGAATCTCCGGCTCATCTACAATCTTCTTCAGCGCCATCATCGACAGGAACGGGATGGTGAATTCTGCGATGACCAGGATAGATGCCACCGTTCGGAACTTGGCATACATCGGCACATAATCGAGGAAGAAATTGGTAAACGGCATGAAGTTTCTACCCCAGGCGAGCAGAATGCTCAGGATGGTGGCAGCAAGCATCGCCCACTTCATCGGACCCTTCACGATAAACAGGCCCAGGATAAAGAGCATGCAGACGAAGGCACCTACATATACAGGTCCGCTCGTTCCCGGCTGGTTGCCCCAGTACTGTCCCAGCTGCTGGTAAATCTGAACGAAGTTAGGATCAGCCTTCTCCATCGCCTGCTGGTTCTGCGCCAGCGGCACGGAGGCACCGCCCTTGGCATTCGGAATCATCAGCGTCCACGTTTCGTCAATACCATAGCTCCACTGTGTGATATAGTCTCTATCCAGACCGCTGCTGGTCTGATTAGCCGCATTTTTCTTTACGAGTTCACTCTTTCCACGCATGGTTTCCTGACCATACTGCCAGGTATGATAAAGGTTCGAGAGGTTGAGCGAGATACCGATGAGGGCACCCACCACGCATACCGCCGTAGCCTTTCCGAAGTGTGCGAGTTCACCTTTCTTGATGGCATCTGCCAGGAAGGCAATCACCATGAAGAGGATGATAAAGAGGTAGTAATAAGTCATCTGCACGTGGTTAGCCTGCACCTCGAAAGCCGAGAAGATGGCAGTAAGGAGCAGTCCCTTGAGATACTTGCCCCGATAGGCAAGCACCACGCCCGCAATCATCGGCGGCAGATAAGCCAGCGCCCATACCTTCCAGATATGTCCGGCAGCGATAATGATAAAAAAGTAGGACGAGAATGCCCAGATGATACTTCCCAGAGCCGCCAGCGACTGCCTGAAGTTGAAGGCACGCAGCATGATATAGAAACCCAGGAGGTATACAAAAACATACCAAACATAGTCTGGCAACCACAGATGATATGCCTTCACAATCTGGCTGAGCACCTGATTACTGTCATACGAAGGCGACATCTGATAGGTAGGCATACCGCCAAACACCGAGTTCGTCCATCGTGTAGTCTCTCCCGTCTGCTGCTGGAAGAGTTCCTTTTCATGTCCCAGTCCCTTTCCTGCCGCTGCATCATGTCGGAAGAGGATTCGTCCGTCCATATCGGCAGGCATAAAGTAGACGAAGGAGATGATTGCAAATGCAATAACTACCAGAATATCCAGTAGATACTTCTTCAAAAATTTCATAATTTCTATATAAACGTTTATAATTTGAAGGCAAAGATAGCACAAATTGGAGACAAAACAAAAAATATAGCAAAAATTTATATTTTTTTTGTTGAGAAAGTTGTATTAGGTCAGAAATAGGGGTTCCCCTCTATCATTTAGGGAAACGCTCGCTGCCGTTTCGTTTTTTATTCGTACCTTTGCACCGTAAAACAAGTTTCTTCAAACAGCATATATTAATGTATAAAAGAATAAGGATTATGAAAAGATTAGCATTCATCATGATGGCATTGCTCCTGGCTCTGATGCCGGCAGCAGCACAGAATTATCGTGACAGCAGATATTACAACAGCAGGACAGACCGTCTCGACTACCGTTACAACTACGGCAGCCCGTATTACGGATTCCGCATCGGTCCTGCCTTCACCTTTGTCAATTCCGACGATTCCCGTCTGGATGGTGGCGACTGGCAGACCGGCCTGAATGTGGGCGTAGTAGCCGGCATTCCATTGACCGACAGCGCCCCACTCTATCTCGAGACCGGACTTTCGTATATAGAGAAAGGTGGCAAGAAGGATCTTCCTGACGGCAAGAAGATGACCTACGACCTCAACTATCTTGAGATTCCAGCCGTACTGAAGTACAAGTACGAGGTAGACGACCACTTCTCCATCCAGCCTCAGGTAGGCGGCTATTTTGCCGTTGGTGTAGGAGGCAAGATCAAGAACTTTGCTGAGCGCGAAGCAGAGAGCTCATTCAAGGATGCAAACTTCCGCCGCCTTGATGGTGGTATCCGCATCGGCTGCGGCATCGGCTACGACATGTTCTATGCCGATCTCACCTACGACATCGGTCTTGCCAACATCTGCCACGACAGTTTCGACAAATCGCGCAATGGAGCCCTCCAGTTCAATTTCGGAGTTAACTTCTAGGAACAGACAAAAGCCCCTGATGCAAGAACACATCAGGGGCTATAAACTATTAACTATAAACTTCACACAGTTCCAAGTATCGCTGGGCGAGGTCATGGATGAACTTTCGTCCTCGTTCGGTCCATACGAGATAGGTATGGGTGTAGGCTCTGCCCATCTTCTCCTGTCTGCCATCGCTCTTCGGGTCGAGGAAGGCGCTGTAGCGGGTGCGGCTCTTCGCTAAGCCCATGTGGGCGTAATCGGCATAAAGTAGATACTGACCGCTCTGGTAATACTGGATATGCAGGGCACAGAGCGAGCGGTTCAGTTCCTGCGCTGTGATACCGAGTTCCTTCGCAATCTGCGTAGTAGTGAAGCAGGAAACGGAATCGAGCACGTTATCGCTATAGAGCGCCTTCGGCAGAAGATTACCCACCTGATTCTCCAACTGGATGATGTTATCACCATTCTTAGCGATGCGAACCACCTGCTCATCCACCACATCATTCAAACGGCGGATTTCCGTATCCTGTTCGCCGATAAGCTTCTTCTGCTGCTCAATCTGCAGACGTTGCTTCTTCAGCAGATTCTCCTTCTCCTTGAGCGTAGCACGGAGGATTTCTTCTGCATGTCGGATTGTCTCCTCATCACTCTCGCCCTGCTGCACCGGGATATAACCGCCCGTCTTGCGAATCTGTGGCAGCACATCGGCCGTAACCCAGTTCTTGAACTTCACGGCAGTAGAAAGCTTGGAGCCGAGAACTAAAGCATAGAAACCGCTCTCGTTGACGAAGATCATCTGTTGGGAGCGTTTAGTTGGGGTTCCATCCTTACGCAAACGCCCCGAAAGTTTGACGTTGTGTTTCGCAACGTCAAATGTATTAACTAACTGACGCACAGCACATCTTGCAATCTTATACCCCAGTATATCACAGACATCCTTTGCACAGAACTGCGGTTCTCCATTTTCATCGGTCAAGGTACGAATCTTACCGAATTCAGGGTTTTCAAACACGACAGCAATTGCTGCCTTCTTATCCATTTCTACTTTATTTGTATTAACTGACTTTACCATAATAATTTGTTTTTAAAAATTAATAACTCAACATTCAAAAATCAACATTCAACATTACAAAATCGTAATCCAAACGCTCTCATCCCGTTCTCTCGCTGCGGTAATGGCATTCATGAGCCTGTGCAACCAGATGCGGGAATTAAAGACGGCACCCTGTAATTTATTTTCACCTACCAGAATGCAGCCCTGCGTATCATCGGGATAATTACCGGCATGGATGCGGATGCCCTCAAAATCAGGAACACCCTGCACAAGCGGAAGCCACTTCTTAAATCTCGGCGATTTCGAGATAACAACAGCATACGAGCCTTCCGGTATCGCCGTATGACCCGGTATCTTGCGGGCTTTCTTGCCCGATACCCTGCTGTACCGTCCATTCTCCTCTTCCGGCTTCAGTTCGACACCCAGGAGGTTTCTCCACGTAGGCTCCAGGGTATCACAGAAGTAATGCTCCTTGTTCAACTTCGCCATATCGAAGCTATGCTCAAAGATACGCTTGTCGCCTATTTTTACCCCCGAACGCCAAGTACGCTTTACATCCTTATCGCTCAGGATATAAAGATGACCTATCGTATAAGTCTTCTTCTTTGCTATTCTTTTTACAACTATTTCCATACGCTATGAATTCTCCTTTCGGAATTTAAGTTTAATAAAAACTGAGGAACTGAATTTCTGAGGAACCGAGTTGCTATCCTTAACCTTGATGTAATGACGCTCCTTCCAGTTACCTAACATTCTTGAAGTTCCCTTCTTATCCATACCTCGTGCTACACGCAAGTCTATCACCTGCTGGTAAGTAAACTCATCCGGCAACTGCATCAGCATGTTGGATGGCCCTCGCTTGCTCGACTTCTCGCCTGTATCATTCGCCCTCTTGATGGCATCACCGAAGAAACGCATCTTGCAGTAGAGGTCGTAACGCTCGCTCCAGCGGATGAACTCGTCAATCTCCGGTTCCCATTTGCAACCATTCGCCACATACAGCACACACGCCTTCAGGTAGGCGATGACGTTGGCACGGAAAGAAAGGTTCTCGTAAACCCTATCCTGCGACAAGCGCGAGAACTCAGCATTCTCTTCCTTCAGTTTGAGGGCAAGCTGGAATGCCTCAGGGCAGTCAATCAGTCCCCTGGCGTTGTTCAGATTCTCGATATAAGGCTTCAGCGCCTCACGGTAAGCATCATCGTAATCGCCGTAAACAGGCATTTCGTCACCGATTTCACGCTCCGGAATGGTACAGAAATTGATACGGCTTATCGGACCGTCTGTCAAAACTTTTGAGAAGTAGCGTTGCCCTTTCTGAATGGTGGTAGATGCATTCCAGTTGAACCTGATCGTTACCCTTTCTGTCACACTTTGAACGCCAACGCGCTGTTGGCCAAAGAGGTTGAAGGGGTCAAAGGCGAGGCACATGATGCGGAACTGCTGGTTGCCGCTGCCCCGGAGTGCATCAAACTGATCCAGCTCGTTAAGCGAAGTATAGAGGAAACGCCCCTGCGCCTCTGCGGTTCGCATCACGAATGCCGGACTGGTCATATCAGCATCAATCTCCTGGATAACAAGATTATCCGGTCGTTTGCGCTTATCCTTATTGGCACCCTTGCGCGTCACCTCCTCCTTCCATTCCTTCTCACGTTTCAGATTCTCCGCATCCCGCTTTCTGATATCCTCCATAATATACCTAATCGGCTTATCCACAGACGATTTACCTGCACCCGTACCGGCAAGCAAGCAAGTAGAAAGCGTAGCCTCATGCACTACATTATCAATATATCGGAAGCTCGTCTGCCAGAGGTGAGTAGCCAACGGTGGAAAGATAGCGTGCGCCACTGCCGGCTTATAAACCTCCGGTGTCCGAGATATCAGCAGTTCCACCAGTTTCGGCAGTTTCTCCGGCATCGCTGGCGGTTCCGGATAATCCTCCTCGGTACTTTGAACTTGGAGATTTGAACTTTGAACTGTATAATTACCATCTGCATTTGAATTTTTCACTCTTCGTTCTTCACTCTTCACTTCATTCGCCTTCTGCTCCGCCAGCGCATTCACCCTTATCACATCCCTCGACATCGGCTTGGAGCTGTCAGCATATTTCGCATAAAAATCATGTATCAGCTGATGGCAGTCATCCTCCTGATAGTAGCTCGGCATTTTCGTCCTCACCACCTTCATCAGTTCCTCCTCACTCATCACCCTCGAAGCGCCTGCGCTCATAATGGCGAGGAGCGAAGAGTGCCGAGACCCGACGGTATCAATCGCCATTCCTTCAAGCCCAGCCGACTGCACGAACAGATCAAAGGCTATCAGATTCTTCTCGCTGGCCTCTCCCAGTTCACCAGAGCCATGATTGCCCGAAAGTCTATTGTTTTGAACATTGTCATTGCTATTGCCATTAACTGTAAACTGTAAACTATTAACTTTTGCATCTCCCCTTCCGTCAACCGTCAGTCCACGGTCCAGAAAAGCCTTTCTGCGAGCCTGTATCTCGCTCTCCGGCATCACTGCGCACCACATTTTAGATCGGTAGATTTCCGAGTCCTTATCCGTCAGGAAAATCATCCTCTCAGGTGTGATGCAGCTCTCATCATAAGGCACGCCCAGCGCCTCACAATACGCCTTCTGCGTCTCTTCGATGGTCATCCCCACCGGCATTCTAATCCCGATATGCAGCTTCTTGCGAGCGCTATAACAGAGATGCAGTAACGAGCCGTTCCATATCCCCGAAGAGCAGTTCAGCTCGCGCGCCTTCTCAATCGCCTTTTCCACATACTCCTTATCATCCACATCGATAATCGTCTGGAAGAGAAAGCTTTCCGGCATCGCATTCTCCTGTCTGCGCACATTATTCTTGAACATGCCGTAGTGCGGACAGAAGAAAGGCAGCTCGCTCTTGAGCCTCTCCTGCGCCTTCTTCACCGCCTGCGCATCGTTCAAATCCACTCCGTCAATCGGCAATTCACCCCGAATCTGCTGAATCATCTTCTTGATTTCCTTCGACCCGATGACCTTATCATAAGTATCGATATTGTAAGAAAAAACTTTCCCTTTATTTCCCTTACGATAAGGGTTAATTGCCACAACATGTACTGTCTCCATTTTACCTCCATATTTTTATTAATCGAACACTTCGCTGTTAATCATGATATACCCTGAGCCATAGCTTATATTGATAGGCAGAATCAGCGAGTTATCCGAAATCTCGTCGACCCCGTTCGCCTCGAAGAGCGAAGCATTCTCAGCATCATTCAGTCTGCTCTTGACGAACCCTATTACCCATTTTGCCGCAATCTTCTCGGCAGCAACACGCCTGTCAACAAGGTCTTTCACCAGCTGTTCATCGCAGAAGTTAAGATCCGCATTCACGTTCTCAGCCACCGCTTCTTCCTTCCCCATTTCCTGGTTCTCGAAGAAGAGGTTATACTTGATTTTCATATCCTTCATCATCATGATGTTCAGATTTTTCAGTTCCCCCTCCGAGTCAGCAATCGTCTCATAGAGTTTCTGTACCGACTTCTTGAAGATGTTTTTCACGTCCATCAGGCAGTAATAGTTTTTGCCTCCAATCACCACCACCCTCAGTTTTCCGTACTGCGGATGAACAAAATAAAAAGGTTTCATTGCTTTCATTTTCAATATTCCTTTTTTTTAAAGTTGGGCGCTCCCACAACGGTTGATGTGCCTATACACAAAAGCCCCCGAAACCCAGACCATATCGGTTCTGAATTCCGGGGGCAAATGTACGGCGATTCTGCGACAAAAAACTAGTACGTACCAGTACTGTCGTACTAGTACTACTTGCAAAAAACGGTCATTTAACCTATATATTTATTGATTTTATCTCCAAATTCACCCATAGAAGGCATTGAGATAGCTTCATTGTAGCGCGTTCTGAGCACAGCAGGGTTCATATCCCATAACTGTGAGAATACTTTCCATAGCTTGGTAATATGCAGTTTGATGGATAACTTATAGGCAAGATAACCCTTCTGGTAGCCAGAAAGATTGACAGGCTGGAAGTTTTCATCCAAAATCCCATGCTCATACAAACTCTTCAGAATCTGTTGTGCTTTTTCTCCTTTCAATTCTTTAGGAATATTACGTTTATGAGGTAAGAATAACTTGGTTATGCCAGATGCTTTCTTTTTATTCCCTTTGTCCTCTTCATCATCATCTTCAAAGTCAGCTTCCGTCATATCGGAATCAGAAAAATCATCTCCCTTATACCTCTCTCTTGCGGCATCATGCGAAGGATTGAAGTTCACGACATTGCCAAGATTCACACCTCCCACATGGATATCTCCATTAAAATTTAGTATGCAACTGACTTTCATGATTCAAAAAGATTTATAAGGTTATCAACACTTGTAGTACCCTCAAATACGCGAACGCCTTTCAGGTTAACTACGATATCAACACTCATACTGATGATTCCCAACACAGCCAGGGCAATCTTCAGTTTTACGATAAGTTTAGTCATATATCTTCTCTTTTTAAGATAGACTAAATTTACTTCCTCAATCTTGGAAGAAGAGGTGGCCCCTGGAAGTTTTCCAGGGTGAATCCTTACTTCGGAGACATTGAGCTGCAGAGCAGTATGAGGAATGTCCCCCTAAATTTCATGTTGTATCTTTCATTTTTACACTGGTTAAGTTGTTGTTATTTATAAGAACTTATTACTCTCTACTGGTGTCAGACGACATAATCTCTTCTGCCCAGTTATATTTATTTTATTCCTTGCGTTACGAATTTACGCAAATCAATTTTCTTCTTGATCAGGTCTTCTACATCATTAGCCGATTCACCATAAATTTTATGGTATTTTTCTTTCATGTCAAAGAGTTTATTCAGCCACAGTTCCCGTTCAGTAACATGTTTCTGGTAGTTCTCCACCGCCTCGTTTTCCTGATGAAGATAGTGACCTATAATATAGCAGAATTTATTAAGTGTATTATGAGATACAGAGGATTTCATAGATCTTAAATTCTTTACGGTAGGATTAGAAATATCAAACTCCAATTCCAACGTTTTAAGAGAACAGATATCATCAAAGAGCATCTGCTCAAGAAGTGGACCCACTCTCTTGATCTTCTTTTCTTTCAAATACTTATCAGAGTATGATTTATCGTATGAATTGCCTCTTGCCATAATATACATTTAAATTTGAGTGCTAAATTACTCTTAATTTTCGACACTTGCAAGAGTCGTGAAAATGCTTAATTTTCACAATGTATACGATTTTTTTAATGATTCTCAGAAAAGTATACAAAAAAAGGGAAAAAGTGAGCAATTTACGTTACTCGCCTTCTTCCCCTTACTTTT
>NZ_QSAV01000037.1:37265-38992 GCF_003465495.1 Segatella copri
AAAGTGAGCAATTTACGTTACTCGCCTTCTTCCCCTTACTTTTTATGATTTTACGGTAGGTGCATCGCTCTGCACAATCCTTATTTCATTGCAATCTTAATAGAATCCTTACCCACTTTTGCGATAACCAAAGACTCGGATACGGCATAAGAGGCAGCACCGTTAGCTGCAACAGTAGAGCCGAGATACTTGCCATCAGCAGCGAAGAACTTCACCACCTCGCCATCGTCAAGCCCCGAGAGGGTGCTCTGCGACAAAGCGCATTATGGTCTCCAAACCAGTGGTCTACGATATATGCCTGTATGACCATAACAATCTTGTTTTCTTGTAATTTTCTTGTAAACCTTGCAGTTTTCTTGTAAATCGCCAAAAATATTCCTAACTGTCTATCAATACTTTACAAAAAAGTTCTTGTAAATCATGCAGTTTTCTTGTAAATCTATAAAACTCTACTTGCATAAGAACCAAATACGCCTCTTCACATAAATTTTTCCTTCCTTCCTTAAGGAAGCCAGCAAGTTAGTCACCTTATTATATTTTTGGGTTTCATCCAAAACCTCTGGCAATTTATCCATAAGAAGTTCTTCGATTTCTTTTCTTGACGCAGAATCAAACTTCCTCAAGTAATCAACAATCAACTTTTTATAATAAGAATCATCAAAGCTCTTATTCTTTATATACGAAGCCTTCAAACCTATATGCTTGGAAGACTCCACTACTTTATACGACAAGTACAAATTAGTTTTTCGTCCTTCCACAAATCCCTTTTGCCTAAGCAGCGCTATAGCATCATTTGTCAAATCAGCATATTTTTTCTTCTGTATCTTATCTAAAAGTATAATTTCAGGAAGAGACAATTCTGTATTATTCACCAGAATCCGGGCAAAATTCTCATCCAATACTTTTCCTTGTATCTCACATCTTACCTTTTGATCAGAAAGCGTATATATAGGCATTGGGAAGAATCTCTTCTTCTGTTCAATAAAGAGTTTTTTAATTCCTCCACCTTCTGTATCTGCCATTCCTACATTACACATAGCTTCCATCAAGAAAGATCGGCTCTCTAAGTGTAAACATATCATAGCGTTTCATATTTTCAGGGAATATATTACCACTAACGGTATATGTATAGTTATTGTTCCTAATATACTCCTTTGTTATTTCATCCACAGCCTTAATCATTGGAATATGAAAATTGCGAAAATCCTTGTTCTTATCATCTTTTGTCAACAGTTTCCAACGGATGATACACACTGCAGGCGACAGGAAATGCTCAGACTCCTCTCTACCAAGTAGGATGATAGCAGCATTGGTTATCTTTCCGGCTCTTGTAATCTTTGCCTTGTTCAGGAAGGTTACATCATCCCAACTTTCGATTTCCTTAGCTCTTTTTTCATGTCTTTCGGCATATTTCTCCCTCGCCATACGAATAGCCTCAGGATCGAGGTCATCGATGGTGGCATCTTCTATGATATTAGCAGACCAATCACCAAAAGCAGCACTCGGCTCTGAAAGAATTCTTTGCTCTCGCTCCGATGTCATTTGTCTATACGCCACCTTTTCATCGTGGCATATAGACCCCTGTCGTTTCCCGTGAGGCGCAATGTGTACCAAACCTGTTAATTATAAGATCTGTACAGGTCGAAATAGTTCATCATTTCTCGCGCTGTGCGAATCGGCAAGCCTCGATGAGTTTCTGCTTCAGCTTGCCACGGCCAGCCATCACA
>NZ_QSAV01000038.1:0-29035 GCF_003465495.1 Segatella copri
GCTTAGCACATTATTGAATTATTAACGAACTATTGTTATATTTATCCAAGACATTTTCTAGATATTTGGCCTTCACATAAAGAAAGCTATCAGAAGGCTTATAAACAGCCTCATACTCTGATAGCAATTGTAGCATTGCTTTTTTATCATCCTGATCCTCATAGACACTTAACAAGGCAGAAACAACCTCTTCATAAAAAACCCAATCATCAGCTTTATCGGCATAGCTTAACAACTCGTTTAATTTATCAACGCAATCTTTTGCATCAATTCCTATCTCCTTATAAAAGAATTTGTATGCTTGAGCTAAGATAGAAGTCTTTAAAATAGAATATTTTTCAAAGACTTCTTTTATCATTTTGCATTTACGTTCCGAATCATTAAAATAAAATAACGAATAATATCTACATAGATTTACCCAAGCTTCATTTGTTGGACTATCAAACAATTTCAAACTCATATCAATACACTGTTTCAATTCTGTAAAGACATCAGAATCAACAGTTTGCACAGTATCTATCCTATTCCCATATATATATTTTATTTTCAGATTATACAATGTACTATCATTAGGAAATTGTTTAATTGCTTCATCAACAAATGGTAAAGCATAGTCCGTATCAACCAACTTGTTATAAGCATCAATATAGGTTTCTTCCCTACCAGGATTTAAAGAGATAAGTTGAGAATATATTTCCTTAACCTTTACAAATGCTTCTTCATTAGCCCTTTTACCATAGATATCAGCCTTTAATGACATCAGATTAAAATTATAAGTTGATTTACGCAAAGCATCAACATTCTCATTTTCTATTTCTTCTAATGCTTTTTCATTATTGTCATCCATCACCAAATGATAGAAATAATCCAATTTCTTCCGTTCTTCGTCCACCATTGGCTCCAAAAGATTCTTCTTATGAGGATTATCATTATTAGATGTACTACTTTTGAGAACATCAAATACATCATCTATGATATGACGTCTTACTATCAAACGTAACTTCTTTATGTCACGGGTTATAAGCACATCTGTATTAGTTTTCTCATCAAAATACTTATTGCTTATCATATCCGTAATTAATTGTTTTTGGCGACGACTGCTTAACAAATCATCATCAACTGGCAATTCTCCCTTATTCAACGTATCATTCAAAGAAGCCATTAACTCATCAAAGCCCTCTATTTCTACAAAATAGACCCGGTCTTTCCAAAGTAATTTTCTCAATTCCTCACTTATCGATTTATCACCTTTGCGGATACACCAATAGATACCATACTTAAAATAATCTTCTTTCTGAAGAAGCATATTTAATATATCCATAATGGAGCGATCGTTTCCTGCATAGCCAACTACAATCAAACCATGATCTTTTGCAAATTCTATAAATTTATTCTTCATGTTATCATTAAGAGATTCCGTTTCACGCAACGTACTTTTAATGTCATCAAAGAGATAATCTCCATGAAGTTTTATAATTTTAGGTCGCTTAGATGTTACTGTTATACTGGATATTGAAGAGTCATGAGCACAAACAATTGGGCGTTCTTTTGAATATCGATAAAATGCCTCATTTAACAAATCATCAAAATTCGTTGTAAAAATGGTATTGATGAAATGTTTTTCGATTATTTTTACAAGATAGGCATAGCCTATAGAGGGGGTCTTTCCTGCTATTTCACGCTCAACAAAAATTCTTCGCTGACGAGGTAAATCATATTTTTTCTCAAATAAAGATGAATATGGATTTCTTTCATCATACCAAGAATATTGATGTTCCCAAAAATGTTGATAACTTTCATCAGTCTCATGCTCTGCCTCATAGATGGACTGTTTCCATTCCTCTATCAACTTTTGACCGGTATTTACACCGGACGTAACAGAACATCCGGAGCCCAACAAAAATGTATAATTAGGAGTCTCATCACATTTATTTTCCAAGAACTGAGCTAAATCTTTCACAGTCCTTCTTTTGTGACCCAATTGTTCTAAGACATTATCCATATTAAAATCTTTGCTCATTACTATTATTATTTTAAAAAACGTCTATTATTTTATTCCTCAAATACTTTTTGAGGCAAATCCAGCTTTGGATTCGGTATATTTCTGGGAAAAGAATCCCACCCTTTAGATTTTCATTAATCACATCTTTGCAAGTAGACGAATTACAAAAGATATGCTCCTTACATGCCCCAGACGGTCCCATCCCGTACAACCATGGCGAAGACCTTTGATGGTCCGCCAACCTTAGAGCGTAGCGGTTCTGAGCACCGGAGGGCGGTTACATCCTTCCTTCTGAGGAGGAAGGCTTGGTTAGAGGTGGAGCTCTCCTTGCAGGAGAGACGGAGAGGTAGAAAAGTCAGCACCGAGTAGGGCGGTTTCCTCCCTCGCTCCTGAGGTTTCTGTCCCCCGGGAACGGGGGAACCGAAGAGGGTGTAAAGACTATTGAAGGTAGGTTTTCGAAAAGAGATACCTCATCACTGTTTTCTCAATCCCCTTCTTAAACTGGAGAGATGCCCCCAAAATCCTTCAGTAACTTGCGAGAATCGAATATATTTTTCAGTCCTCACCATTTAAAAGATTCTAAAAATTAATAATTATCGTTTACAAGTTCCCGTATATGGGAACTCTCTTTTATTTTATTTTTTCTATCTTTGCACCGTGTGACACAGATATAGAACCTTATTACCTACTTTAGAGGCGCCGTGACAGAAACAGTAATTTGTAGATCTCTACTTCCGAAAGCCAACGGAGGCGGAGACAGGGGAGTTTGTGTCCATAACAAGAGAGCGATGCAGAGCATCCTCTGCTCAGTTCACGGTGACACGATGACACGGTGACACTAGTTTTTCAACTTTTCGCCTCGCCCGCGGGCAGGCAGGAACTTTCAGCCTGATTTTTCCTGCCTGCCCGCGCGAGAGTAAATCTTCAGAAATCACTGTCATAAGTGTCACCCTGTCACCCAGAAGCCGGTTACTTCCGAATCAAAACTCAAAGACTTACGATGCAAAAGTCAGGGACTTACGCCGCGTAATCCACTGGCTTACGAACCGAATCACAAGCCTAAAGCCCTTTAATATCAAACAAGCGAGGCATTTAGAAGTGATACCAAGCAAGACATAAAAAAGGGCTTGCTAACACCAGAACAAAGAAAATCTATGAGAAAGTATGAGCAACCATGAGCAAGTATGAGCAACTATGAATTGCCCCTCACCATTTCCGTATCTTTGCAACGTGGTTCAGAGATACGCAGCGCACCCTATCAGCAAAACAGGCGAAGACATTTGATGGAACAGGCTCTTAAATATGCTATGTGATTCCAATCAGCAAGCTGTCCCTCACTACAGCAAGCTATAGTAAGGCGGTTACATTCTCTCTCTTCTGGCAAGAGAGAGACTTGGTGAGAAAGGTGGAGCCTTCTTTAGTGGGAAAAAGCGATGCCAATGAGTGCAATGAAAGCTCGCTTTCAAATTGCCTAGTACAGCTCGCTTTATCAACAAAGAAGGACGGGATGATTTTAGAAATCAAAATCCTTTTAGTATTCAAAAGGACTTTCAAAGTCCTTCAGCACCTCATGTTTCGTATCCTTCTCGGAAAGATTAGCATGTTCCGTAGGAATGCGCCAATCAATCCCGAGTGATTCATCCAAGATCGAGATACCACCATCAGCCTCAGGGTGATAGAAGTTATCACACTTATATTGGAATACCGCAGTCTCTGACAACACAGCAAAGCCATGAGCAAAGCCCTTAGGAATAAAGAACTGACGATGATTATCTTCTGTCAGTTCCACCGCCACATGCTTACCGTATGTCGGCGAATCCTTGCGGATATCCACGGCAACATCCAGCACTCTACCCTTCACGCATCTCACCAGCTTGCTCTGGGTAAACGGAGGTCTCTGGAAATGCAAGCCACGCATCACACCATAACTGCTCATGCTCTCATTGTCCTGGCAGAACTCCACCTTGTAGCCCACCAATGGCTCTACTTTCTCTTTAAACTCACGCTCGCTGAAGCTCTCGAAGAAATAGCCACGAGCATCTCTAAACAGGCGTGGCTCTATGATGAGTACGCCTTCTATATCTGTCTTTATTACTTCCATTTTTATATACTTTTAATTATTCCTATTTCTTAAGTGATTTTTTCCAAAAGAAATGTTTCATCTTCGATATAATCCACCACCTTGCTTCACTAGGACAGACAAAGCCAAGATTCCAACACCTTTTCACTACCCAACAGTAGTTATTGAAGGCATCCTTGAATCCACGATGGTGAAATACATATTCACCTCTACCGAAGTTGCCAACTCTCATGATATCTGTCATCATCTTTTCTGCCCATACCTTTTCTTGATGAGAAAAAGGCTCCACTTGTGATGGTAAGGACATTCCCAGATAATCAACACAAATACATGTAAAGATTCTCCATGCCCTTTCCATGTGCATCTGATGCAGATATTCATGATGCTGCAACCAGTCTATCTTGTCTGCACAGCTCGATAAGAACATGGCATAATCTATCACCTGCCTCAATCCCAATCCTTCTTCATATACATGGTCTACCATGTGCGATATCAGGAATACACTCTCAAAGGTTGGAGGGAATACAGGTACTGCATACCCATCCATATCAGCAGAAGACAACTCTGATGGAAATACCGAAGCAGAACATATTCTGCATAGCATGATCGGTAGATGGACATTGGTAATTGTGAACCTTATAATGAGGCTCCACAGTCACTCCATCTACCCATGCCATACCATGATGCTCATGCACCAAATCATGATCTACTTTTCCTATCTTTTCCAGTACCTCCATTGTCTTCTTGAAATCTTTAGGATTCACAACAAAGTCGATATCGCCTGGTGTTCTATGCAAAGGATTGGGATAGCGCAAAGCTGTTGTTTGTCCCTTCATAAAGGCAACAGGAATTCCCTCAGATTTCAAGGCTTGGTCAATCTTTACAATGACCTTCCGATGTAGACGGTTCATCTGTTCGATGTGTTGCATCGTCGCAATTCTCTTCAGCTTATCACCCAGAGGAATTGTGATGCACTCAGAAGGCAACAGACTCATCCCGTCTAGCAGTAAAGCTGAGACAGTTTGTTCATCTGCCAATTGAAAAATGCTTTTCCAATCTGCTTCCGCAAAATCAGAAGCATACAGTTTCTTGCCAAAGAGAACGGCACGAAGAGATTTTAAAAGTAAATCTTTAGATAGGTTCATCGTTTCTGTTCCAGCAACCATTTGAAGTATTCCTCATGCTGGTCAACCAAATGTTCCCAAGAATACTCATTCTTGATTTCCTCCACATTTCCATCCGTGAAGTTCTTCTTATGTTGTGTACAGATATTCTCGATATCATTCAGCATCTCTGACACCTTATCTGCATTAGGATAGTACAAAGAGTTATCCTTCAACACAGCACGATTAAAGATATTATCGTGAGCAAGGATAAAGCATTCAGAAGCCATCGCTTCCAATAGAGAAGGATTGGTACCACCCACACTATGGCCATGGAAATAAGCCTTTGAGAAGTGACGGATAGAATTCAGCTTGTTGAAATCATAGATTCCGCCTACGAATTTCACACTCTTTTCCTTACCATACTTGGCAACCAATTCCTTACCATGAGGAGTATTGGTTTTACCAACTACAATCAGAGGACGCTTGCCATTCTCATTAGAATGCAAGTAACCCTCAATGGCCATCACGATATTATTCTCAGGTTCCAGCCTGGCAACCAGAATATAGTATTCCTCAGGTTTCAAGCCATACTCCTTCAGATGTTCCACATTATAATCATCATGGATGTCGGCACCGTATGCCAGGAACTTACTATCCTTGCCATACTTCTCCTTATAGTAATCATGAATACCCATGTTGTCTGCAATCAGATAATGACTATGTTTTACAGCCATTCTTTCCTCCCAGAACACGAACTTGCGCACCCATTTGTTGAACTTCGTACGCTTATATTCCAGACCATCCATGTTGGTAACCACAATACTCTTGGTCACATTCTTCACGTCAAACCAGATGAAAGCAGGAATGATGCTCGTATATCCAGCCTCATAGATGATATCAAAGTTCTCACGCTTCAAGGCATCCTTCAGCGACATGAAGTCGTAGAAGAACGAACCTATCGAACCACCCATCCAAGTTTCCGGACTATAGATATGTTTGATTTTCACTCCCTTATACTCATCATCCTTATACGGGTGATAAGAAGGAGAATACACCGTGACCTCATGGCCACGCTTCACCAAGCCCACTGAGATATATTCAGCGAACTGCTCAAAGCCTCCGTAGTTATTTGGAATACCACGGACGCTAACAAATGCTATTTTCATTTATTTTCTTATTTTTTATACATCCCATCACTTTGGGAAGAAATTTATATTTCACTACATGGCAGAAACCAATAGTCATAGCCAATGTTACAACTGTTGCCATGATATAATTCAAATCAGAATTTCCTGTTATCTGGTCAAGTCCCATTTTTTCAGTCAAACGGAATAAGACCATGTGGCTAAGATATATCTCCATTGAGATACCACTTAAATATTTCACCACTTTATTACTTAACCATTTCCATTCGCCGCTAATAGCATATATCATCCATAATCCAAACAATATGATGAGATACATAAACTCATCAATATACTCTGGTTTGAAAAATTCAAAGATACTTGCTACCATACAAATCAAGAATAAAAGTCTATGAAATTGCCCCCCCACAGTCTTCAATTCTCTTCTATACAGATAGATAATTCCACCTACCAAGAAATAAGGCATACTGAACACCATATTATGCCTACCCACTTCAAAATCCACAAAAGGTTCTTTAAAGAAATAGAATCTTCCGATGAAGTGGAAAGCAATAGCCACAGCCAACACAAACCAAGCCCTCTTTTTGCTGTTTATCAAAAAAGTAAAGAAAGGGAACATGATATAGAACAAAAACACAAGCCCTAAAAACCAGCCAACACCTATAATCTGAATATCAGGATTAGGCAACAGATTAAAACACAAGGTTAAGTCAGCAAAAGTTTGCCAAACACCTCCAATTGTATGATCGAAAGCCAATCCTATCAGACATAACAAGGCAAAATAAGGCCAAATGCGCTTGTATCGCTTTGCATAAAACTCATTCATCGAAACCTGTCCATTCTTTACTCGCTCATAATATCCACAACACATGGAGAAAGCACTTACCATAAAGAATAGATAAACATAATTCGTAAAGAATTCTATAATACCATTC
This sequence comes from Segatella copri, assembly GCF_003465495.1. Taxonomy (GTDB): domain Bacteria; phylum Bacteroidota; class Bacteroidia; order Bacteroidales; family Bacteroidaceae; genus Prevotella; species Prevotella copri_G. Next base: position 7,269 of record NZ_QSAV01000038.1, read on the forward strand.
GCTGGATTCCAAGACAATGGTCCACACTTGATATTCGCCAAGAAGTGCATCATGGCAATACCTATAGCCGAATACGCTCGGAGACCATCAAGTGAGTTGTATTTTTCTCGTTGATTACTTTTCATTTCTTATACTATTACTTGATTATTTACACTTCAATTTAATTCGGTTAAAACCGAATGCTGCCCAAACTCTACCAAAAGAGCATTGTGCTAAATCCTGATCAGAAACATTAAGCCAAGGAGAATATTTACAATTGAGAGATTCCGAAGTTATATCACGCTCTTTTTTCCGATTAAAAGAATCACTACACCATTGCTTAAGGTCACATTCCTTAACCAAATATTTATTACCACCATGAATGTCTATAGCTGCGCTAGTAAATAAAATATTATAAAACTGATGCAGAGACAAAAACCAATCAGAATCTATTTCTGAACTTGAAGCAGCCGAAGGTTTAAAATTATAAATAGCATTAGCAGCTGTTTTGACACCCAAACATCCCAAATCTTTTATACACATTTGGAATTGCTCGTTCAAATTCAGCCGTTCCCCTCTTGCTATTTTCAAAAAGAAACCAATATTAGTTTTCCGCAAGTCCAAAACAGCATCAAAAGCACAATCTGTGTTTACTTTAATGCCTTGCCAATAAGGATGAACAAACATATCAGCAAATTGTTTCTTTGCCATATTCACGGTCATAGCCAACTCTTCTTGCCAGTTTTTCTTTCTGCTAAACTTATCGCTCATTTCTGAACCTAAGCCATACAAATAAATCATAGCAGGACTAAAAGAAGCATTCCAGGTTTTCATTTTTTCCAACATTTCATATAATACTTTCCCTGGCAAGGAATACATCAAGCAAACATCACAAAGAGCTATTAACTTCAAATCATCAATCGTTCTTTGTAACTTCCATTCTACAATTTTCCTTACCACAAAATAAGGACAGTCGGAAGGTCTTTGCAGGACATTTGGATAAACTCGGTTTTCTATTAAATAAGCCATGGATTCAGAAATAGCCATCTCACCGACATCATATTGGAACTCTATACCATTTTGATCTCTAAAAGTCAACCTTGCCACAGCTTTTCCATGAAACCTTTGACCAGATGAATATAAAATCGTAGAATCAACCAACTCAAAAGAATCTATACTAACTATATTAGCAGCTAGGACACGTCCTTGCTTATCATGCGCTTTAAAATCACCCTTACAAATTGAAAGACTATGGGCATTAGGTTTAACATTATAAGCCCAAGTATTCAAACTAATGGGCAGTTTTAATTTATGTTGTCCTCTAGCTACACTGCATATCCATTTGATTTGATCAACAATTGTTTCTATCCTTGCAAGTCCAGCCACAGTTGTCAAATCTTGCAAATAATGAATATACTCATGCAAGAAAACAGCCTCTGTTCTTTCATCCAAAGGATAACGCCCCAAATAATATAAATCATCAGGAGTATTTACGTCCATACAGAGAAAAGCTGGATAATATGCCCCACTATTCCCAGATTCCTTTCTTTCATACATAGCACAATCTATTATTTTTCAATAGAATTACTTTTTGAATTTCTCAAAAAAGCTCATTAGCTTAGGATAATATTCATCTCGGCTAAAATGATCTTTAGCAAATTTCAATGCTGCATCGCACATAGTCCAATACTCATTATCATCTAGAAGATTAGAACGATTTATCATCTTAACCAACTCTTCCTTATTTCCACTATCGAATAGATACCCAGTCCTTCCATCAACTATAATTTCAGGAATACCACCTATTCTAGCACCTATAACAGGTACACCAGCGGCATAACCTTCAATAATAGTCATTGGATTATTCTCATACCATTCAGATGGAACCATGATAAAGTAAGCATTCTCCACTAAATCTCGCAATGGCTTACCAGTCTGATACCCTAAGAATTCAACATTCGTCATGCCATTTTGCGAGACAAAAGCCTTCAGTTCATCTTCCGAAGGCCCTGTTCCAGCAATCTTCAACTTGCATTGCGGTGTTTCTTTAAAAGCAGAAATCAAAGTCTTGATACCTTTTTCATACGATAAGCGCCCAAAGAATAAATAGTATTTTTCTTTCTTCTCCTCACGCTCAATACTTGGTTTAATCTGGTCTGTCAAATTATAAAGCACCACATTTGGTTTATCCTTTAGCGCAGGCATATATTGTTCCAACTTGCTCTTTGCAAATTGGCTCACATATACCAAGCCATCAATATATTTAGCTGGATTCGTAAACTTATTGCGAAAATACTGCTCAGCAGCCATCATGGCACTCAAGCCATAACTACCCTTGCAGCACTTATTGGTGATGCACTTATAGAAATGCTTGCCTTGGCATTTTTCGCATACTTCCCCTTTACCATTTCTGAAAGTATAGGCAGGACAAACGATTCGATATTCATGGATAGTGAATATCACTGGAATATGATGTTTTCTTAACACAGGTAAAATGCTACCCGTTATCTGTCCCCAAATCAAGTGAATCTGAGCAATATCAGGCTTTTCCTGCTCTATCAAGGATTCCAACTTACGAGCAGCCTCCCCATCATAGAAGTAATTCACAATATTCTTGATAGGTTTCAAAAGACCACGACGAGTTACTTTTGATTCTGGGAAGAACCCCTCTTGTGGAGAATGTTCATTCTCAGCCCACTTCAAGGTAAAGTTCACGACCTCGTCTCCGTGTTCCTTCAGCAATTCCATTGTGCTGAAATAAACAGCCTCCGAACCACCTTTTCTATAATTAAATACATTTATTTCTAGAATCTTCATCTTTCCCATTTTTTTTATAAGGTATTACTGATATGCATAGCCTGAATCTCATTGATCCGCCCATTCTCATAATAGTAAGCACCAGACAAGTCATGGCGTTTACCCAATGTCTGATAATTATCCTTACCTCTTACATATTTTTCTCCAAGCGAATAGAAGACGAGTGTCATCTCGTTTTCAGAAAGATACTTATCTAAATATACCTTTCTTATAGCCAAACCATTCATCTTGCCTATAGCAAAATTTCTGGCAACAACAGAATGATTTGTCTTATCCCTTATCACGCCACGCTCTGCTGTATATAAGTCTAGCGATTCCATCATCTGATGATTAGGCATACTTGCTTCTCGTAAATTGACATTATTCTCGTCCAGACCAATCCAGTTTTCTTGCAACTGCGCTTCGTATGAAAGATGTAGATGAAACTTCTTGTTATTATATTCTCTGACGAATACTTCTATATCCCCAATAGTACGTTTATATGTCGGAGCCCAAGGATATTCATTCCATAGATAGTCTATACTACCATTCCGGCATTCTGGCATCCATCTGCCATAGAAGTTCTGGTTCTTTGCCCACTTTTCAAATATTTCTAACTCATCTTTCTTAATAAATCCAGCATTTGAAAACAAGAACAAGTCCTTCACAGTGTCACTTTCGGCATTGGTTTTATGACCATCATAACAAGTTAACACTATCCATTCCGAAGAGTCCTCATCTGTTACAATTAGTCTTGGCTTTTGGACTGGATAATCTTCCGCTAACCATTGTTCATTTGTAGTAGTCGTAACATCTTCCATGACAGAAGATTGAAACTGGGTATATGGTAATGCATCAGATTCACCATGGACAGAAGGATCTATCCTAGAATATTCACGTGTATGCCATGGATAAGGTATTGGTACTATGTCTTCTTTTGTAGGAGAAAACACATAACGAGAATTATCTACAACTTGATAGTTATCACTCAATAATGCATCGGCTTTATATAGGGCAAGCCATAGATATTTCTTGCCAAATCGCTCCGTAAGATTGTTATATCTATCAGTAGAATAAACATTGTCATCCAATTTTCCTAACTCATCATTCCAGTTAAAATCATGCTTAGCGATATTGGCAACAAGTTGCATAATATCAACCAGTGGAAGAGCATTAATGTTTCCTTTTGTCTCCTGCATAAATACATAGCTCCCATCATGGCTATTTGTACCTATAATATATCGTCTGAAATCAGAAAAGCCATAAAGAGTTTCATACATTCTCCACGCCCCTTTACTGGTTCCAAAATAGTCATCTTTTATTTTGTCCTTATCATCAATCATCAAACCAAAAGGATTTGGAGAGGAAAAAGGAGGATTTATCTTTCCAAAGTATCCCGCATTTGGATTTAATTCATCAGCTATAGCCAAAATCAACATAGACCATTGACGAATAAGAATGTCATCTGGAGCCTTACTCTCTTGATAAAAATATAACAATATCTTTTCTGCCACCTCTGCCCCTTCCTTTGCATCATGTTTGCGCAGCAAATGTCCATATATAGCACAAGTACAAACTTGTATTACATAGGGGTCATTGCAATCATGAAATTCATCCAAGGTGAACAAAGACATAGAAGGATTCTCATCAAACAAAGAGACTAGCTTCCTCAAAACTTTACCTCTTACGAATGGATGTGGCGAAGTACACATCCAACAAATCATCAGTATCACCTTTTTCCAATCATCTTCAGAGCTGCGGTCAAAATCAAGATTGACAAATCTATTCAATCTCTCCTCATCATATCTACTTGAATATTCATCATTAACCATAAGAGACCACACTCTATCCCTCATGTTCATGTCTAACCCCTTTAGAACTTGGTGAGCAGAATAAAACACATCGAAGGATAAGTTTGGAAAGAAATCGTGCAATAATCGTAGATTATATATGTTGTTATTTTTTATCCAATCAAATACCACTTGATTATTTTTGCCATAATGCTTCAAACTGTAAAGAACCAATTGCACCATCTCCCCATTTAGAGATTTCTTTTTCTGTAGCAAAGCTGGAGTTAACTCCCATTCAGATAACAAAGCTATGATAAAACGCCGATAACCATAAAACTTACGATTACAACCTTTTTCTAATATAAAATCCAACTTTTCTTCATCTGACATTTTATTATGAGCAAAGACATCTGCCATCAAGAAATCTCCCATTTTCTGATAACCAAACATAAGGCTCTCACCTGCAAGACCAGTAGACAAAACCAGATTTTCTTTTAGTAACCAAAACAGAAGACTTTTAGACCAAGTTCTATTTCTACAGATTTGATCAGCATAATGGCGCGCCTTCTTTCGAGATATATCATTGCAGGCGTTGTAATATAAAGAGTAGTTGGCAAACTTCATTAATGCCCTTTCTGTTATATTGCGATGAGGGTCTTCATCCACGCCCTTTGAAACACCTTCATTACGATATTTTATGTATTGATGAAAAAGCCCAGAATAAGTAAAATCTTCTAAAGTATACTCCATATCTCTTTGCGCAACAACACAAAACATAGACAGGAACAAAGGTTCTTGAAACTCTTTCTGGAATTTTTGTTGTAATATTCCATTCTCATCTTCAATATGATAATACTTGAAGTATTTATTTATAGCTTCATCAGTTTTATCAGCAAAACCTTCTATTTCTATATTTTGAAATGGAATTTTCAAGTGAAAATTTTCATCGTTTCTAAATGTAATCAACAACTTAATATGCTTACAGTTTTTCAAACAATATCTCATACGCTGCATAGCTATATCCCAAAAACTTTCAGTAGCCCCTTCATTCAAAGCATCTATCATGATGAGAGCATTTGTATTCTCTCTTATCATTTCAGCATTCAATTTTTGCAAATCATTCCCTTTAAGATTCATCATCTCATATAACTGGGATTCAAATTCAAGATTTTCAACGAATTGACTACCAAATAACAAATAAACATTCATCTCTTTGCAAAGCCTCTCCGCCGTAGCACACAGATAATGCGTTTTTCCCATACCGGCATTGCCTTTTAGTAAAAAAACTGATGTATTAGCAAGTTTATTTCTTTCAATCAATGGATATAGCTTCGGAAATACATCATGATAAAAATCCAATGTAGTAGAAGTCATATCCTTCTCATCATGATTATCTTTCCATTCTAAAAGTCGATCATACAAATCCTCGAATTTACCTTGTTGGTAATTATTCAAACAATCTCTAAACTCCAAAGTGCAGTCTCTAGCTAAAGTTTCGATTCGTTTTAACTGAGTCAGAATATCATCTTTTATCTCATTTTTAGCAAACAAGTTAATTTCATGATCCAACCTATCATTACTCACATGCAACTCCCGATTATATCTCAGTGCAGCATAGCTAATAGCCTTTTGTACTTGCCTTTGGCTAGTACCCCTGCCCAATGGAGAAAAGTCCTCACTTTGCCAATCATACGAAACCTCCACCCCATTCTTTTCCAAACGATTCACGATGCTCTTGATGGAAACATATCCTAGGCTGCTATGATATTCCTTAATGGCAATACCTATCGCTGAGCCCTTTTCATTAAGAACAGGAGAGCCAGAAAAGCCTTTGTAAGATGTAAAAGCCAAGGAGTCTGTCCTTACCACCATTGTGTCATAGTCCTTTTTCTGAGTACCAAGTCTATCTTGTACACTCATACTAATAAGTTCTGAGCATCCCCCAAATTCCTTAGGATACCCAACAATGGTAAGCAGACGATTCTCATTAAACACATCGGAAAGCAACTTCAAATAATCATCTTGTTGATAGTCCTTGCATTTCAACAAGACAACATCTATGCATTCTCCATCTTCCCCAAGAGATATGACATCACACAGTACATCTTTGTCTGTCTTAATAATCACAGGTTGATTGTACAAAACGTAATCAGCCACCACATGACGAGCAGAAATCAACACATCGGGACTTATAAAAAATCCAGATCCTCTTTCGTTACCACATTTTACAGGCACCACTGAAGCATATATCGTTTTTCTAAGTTCAATCGGATAGTTCATATTCATTTTTATTAGCCTCTATTGAGTAATGAAATTTCTTCTTTAATTCCTCTGCTTCATCTAGAGTTTGTAGGATTTCATTCTGTCTGTTATATCTAATCTCTCTATGATTGATGTTTCCAGACATTGGAGCAGTAACAATTCGAGATAAAGCCTGAAAGCTTGGACGAACTTTTGCACCTCCAGTAACAAAATACAATTCACTATCAGCCACTTTAAACTGCTCCTTGATTGTGCTATGCGCACTACCATGATGCGAAACCTTGATGGCATCAAACACAATGGGCTTAGGTAAGTCTGCATACACTTTATTCAAGTTTTCAGAGACAACTTTAGGTGATGCGTCACCAAAGAATAATATTCGATGCTTTTTACATTCCCAAACAAATGCAATGGAAGCTTCATTGGCATCCGTCAATGCCGAGACACTATCATCAGCATAAGCCTTCAAAGTTTTCTCATCAAGCAAAGTGGCAGAAATAGGTTTCTCCTTGTCTTCCTCATCCTCTTCTTTTGCAATACGCATCAAAGCCTCATATATTGATTCCTCCTTGTTATAATCAGCATCCTTCTTCTTGTATATTTTATTCCAAAACAAGGTTCTATATTCATTGTCCAATTTATCCAAAGCATCTTGATTAGGCGATAGAAATATCAATTTGCCCATACCATTACCTAGTTCAATCGGTTCACTACCAGAAGTAACATACTCCCTTCTCCAAGCTTGCTTCCAATGATCATTAGCGAGAATAAGTTCAGCTAAAGGTATGGAAGTTTCGGCATTGATTTTTCCTTCCAGCATATCTACCACGACAGGCAAGTCACCATATAGTCGCTTCACATTATCCTTCATCTTTTCATCCCAATCCTTAAGATTTTCAGAAGTTCTTTGATAGCAATTATAAAGTATATGATGGATGGTCAAATCTTTTATTTTGCTCAACATTGATATCAGCCCACAGATATGGTCATTGTCTATATGTGTGACTATCAGATAGTCGATACGTTTACCAAAGGTATGAGTTACATAATCACTCACCTCTTTCGTAAAGTTTCCGCAATCAACCATGATATGCAATTCATCATTACCATTTTGTAGCAACAACGTCATGCAATCACCAGCCCCAACATAGAAAGTTTTGAATATATAATGCATAAATATATCCTTTGTTGGCAATTTTAGATTAACGAGCTCAAAATTTTATAAATAGCTTTCACACCTAATATATTATAAAGAAATCCTATTAACTTCGTTTTAATATTACCAAACATATAAACCTTGCCAAAGCCATTATGCCTCGTCTGATCAATCAAGTATTCTGCATATTCCCCATTTTTAGACTTTAACACTTCCTTTAGAAAAAGCAAATAGAAGCCTGTAAAACACATCTTATAGAAGCGTTTCTGACTTGGTTCACATCCTTTCATTGCAACCGTTGCAGAAATACAATTTTTAGAAATATCTTCTAATTTGCGCATATTTGTATTGTGAACAATACTACCATCTCGCTGCAAATAATTATAGCACACCTGATCAAATTGTTGTATTCTTTGAACCAAAGGCAAACTTCTAAATGCAAAATCCGTGTCTTCATAAAACATTCCCTCCGCAAACAACAAATCATGCTCCAACAAGAAAGAACGTCGATAAACAAAAGTCCAAGCAAATAGATAATTAGAGAGAACCTTTGACATAAATTCATTACCTGACATTACATTTCTATCTTTTCGATAATAATGGGGCGCAAAAGGTGGTATAACACCACCTCTTTCATCTACCTCCTGCCAATCTAGCCACAAGCAATCAAGACGATTTTTTTTCAACTGTTCAGTAATGTCCAATAATACATTCTCCTTTATGAAATCATCAGAATCAATAAACCAAACAAAATCTCCCAATGCAGCTTTTAATCCGGTATTTCTTGCAGCACTTAATCCACCATTAACCCTATTAATGATTCTAATGTTATCATTCGTTTTTTGAAACTTCTTTGCAACATCCTCTGAATGATCAGGAGAACCATCAATAACTACAATTATTTCATATTCAGATTTTGGGAGATTCTGATGAAGACTGCTCTCAATACACCTCCCCAAATATGCCTCTACATTATATACAGGTAAGATTAAAGACAAAAGCATTTTTTAGCATTTTAAATTAATTGTTTCCAAATCCGTCAACCAAGAATCATAAAAATCTTTGTTCTTGCCATACGAATTATTTACTAAAATTATCTCTTTATCAAGTAAGATTGAAAGAATACATCCATGAAGACGTACTGTCTCCACACATCTATAAGGAGATATGAACTCAACCCCCTCACGCACCATCATTTTATTAAAAAATTTAGGAGCATACCAATTCCACAAACTATTAATGACCTTAGACAGCAATGGAATTTTTGCATCAGAAGTACGTTTAAAAAGTTTATTGGCAATCGTAGTCTTTCTAAAAGAATGCACAAATACTGGCCAATCAGAAATATCCCCATCTTGACTTACTCTCATTGTTCCTTTTTCGCAATCATCTCTTTTTATAATGAGTTTTTCTTTGTTTTGTTCCTTTCTATAAGGATTTAACCTCTGAGAAGAAATGCAAAATGCCATATCTGGCAGCAGGAGGGTTCTATTATCAAAATATTTACGTAATCGACTATAAACTACTTGATCTCTTGCGCAAATATAGAAATCTGAATGTTGTTTCAATCTAGAAATATCGAACTCTGCTTGCTCTACATTCTTATAATAAACAGTCTGAGGTAGTACTACAATCCTATTATTTGGATAATGTTCTGTAATAGATATAAGGAATTTCATGTGTTCTGGATACAAATCTCCCAAGTTTCCACCTCCATTAAACAACACTGTGACATCCTTTTCTATTTTGGGAAATGTACAGGTCTCATAAGAAGCAGTATATAAGCATTGAATACCATTATCATGCATATAACATTGCACTCCTGTCCATATCAACACATCACCTATATTATGATAGTATGGTGCATCGAGCAAAATACATTTCTTCCCGACTATTTTATTGAGAGAGGAAAAAATCTCCTCTCTCAGTTGAAAAATCTTTTGCTTGTTCGTCATATTTTACTTATGTACTTCATTTGCCTTGTAATTGGTATCAAATTTTTTCAATACTTTTCTGGCAAACATCGCACTTTTATAGATATAATTATAGATCCAGTTAACAAAAAAATCTTTTTTTGGATGAACCTCATCATTAACCTCATTAAGCTTGCAAGACATGAAAGCTTTCATTTCTGGCTGCAACCATTCTGTACCATCAGAGCAAACTCTATTTCTTAATTCATAGTAATATGGAGTTTTTAACTCAGGAATTGCACCAAAACATAAAAATGCATGAGCATTATGGCAATGGGGAGCTTTACAACCATGTCCTATATTAACAAACTTCAGCGGTTTTGAAACATTCTTGTAGATATTGGCAAAATAATTGGTCTGGTAGCACTGTTTCATAGTTCCAGTAATGAGGTTCAATGTCCAAGTCCAGTTACCAGCATAACAATACTCTTTTCGTTTTACACCAAACACACTTATTTTGAAGTCAAACATCTTTGAATCGAATTGTCCCCAAGTTTTGATATATTCCTCACGAGACAACTTTGTCAACAAAGGATAATCGGGTTTACTTTCATCACGAGCAACCGTTATATGTGGCAAAGCTCCAAGATTCTTCAAGGAAACTTCTTTCATTTCCCCAATATACGGAATAAGCTCATCCGAAGGCGTAACCTCTATAGTAAAGGAAGCCTTCATTTTCTTTATCATATTCACATTTGAGAAAAACAATTCAAATTTATTCAGACGTTTTAGCTCCAAATAGTGATATGAAATCTTGAAGAACAAACGCTTACGATAATCTTCAGGAAATTCAGCGAACTCCTCGAAACGTTTCTTCAACATACCATTAGTCACAATCATCACATAATGACCTTGAGCTAATATCGCCTTTGTATAATCCACAACAGCTTGCGGCATGAGGGTTTCACCAGTCGCACATATATTAAACATACATGTACCACCAAGTCTTTCTTTAGAAAGAGCTTTCCCAATATGCTCTGCAGAATACTTAAACTTTGGTACCTTCTGGGTAAACAAAAAGTTCTGCGCTACATAGCAATAGTGACATCTTAGATTGCAGGCAAATGTTCCAACACCGCAATCTATAAATCGCTTCATCTTATCCATTAACTTTATATTTTAATATCTCTATAGGAAATACATTATAGTAATTTTCCTTCTTATAAAATCTAAATACTATATTCATTAACAGCCTAATAAGCTTCGCTCTTACTGCTAATTTAAAATCTTGTTGAGGATAAAAAATCCATTCATGAGTAAATAAAAGAACTTGCCCCCCCACAAACAAACGCTTCAAACTGCTCGGTCTTAAACTATCAAAACGTTGAGTTGTTTTTAATAGAGCCAAACCATCGGATTGAAACCAACCATCTAATTTAAGTTGAGCATTATCACACTTAGAAAGTGAATACGAAATTCTACTATCATCAGCGGACAACAATCCCTTCAACGAGTAATCTCCATTCTGTGCTAAAAAGCAAACAAAATCATAGGAAGCCTGAAAGGTGTGAATTCTAGCGAAACTATCTAAAGAACTAGGTCCAACTATTTCTTTCAAATTACAAATAACCTCTTGAAATTGTCTTTGAGACATTTTTAAGTCTTGTTCTTCATAGTTCTCTCTTCCTGTATAACCATGAAAACTAAATTTCAACCATGAAGAATTGTTTTCAAATTCTTGTTTATACAGTCTTGTTGCATTAGATAACGTAAAGTCGCCACATGTATAAAAACAATAACAAGAAACAACCACTCCATACTTTTCATGCATTTTTTTCAAATAACCAAACAGTGGAATTTCAAAAATAGAGATGGGATTCGTTTCTGTAAGCTGCTTAAACGATACTATAACATCATCCACTGAAAAATGTAAAAGTTTAGTGTCCAACATATTTACTTCTGCATATTAAAAGAAATTTTCGACAAAGTCTTGAAGAAAGCGTTAGAAAGGCTATTAAAGTATTTGTTGATTTTTTATAAATTCTATATGCTTCAAAAGTCGCATCATAATTATATGAGCTTGCTCCTCCTACAAAAAAGAAAGCAACCTCTGTATCTATAAACTTATAATAAAATCCTCTTTGTCCTGCTCTACGCAAAATATCCCAATCTGCTAACAATTTATACTTTTCATCAAAACCATTTAACATTAGAAGGACTTCTTTTTTCATAGCAACAGCTTGGTGACAACAAAAAGCTTGGGTACCCGTAAAATTAACATGAGATGCTTTTTGTTTTTTTTGTTTAAAATCAGAATATTTTAATATAACATTTCCATACACCACATCAGCCCCATCGCTATTTTCCATCAATACTTTGATGCCATCCTTAGTATATTCATCATCACTTCCCAGATACATCACCCATTCACCTTTCGCCATTTTCCATCCCTTGTTAAAGGCATCATAAATGCCATGGTCAGGCTCTGAGATATAACGGAATCGAGCATCTTTGCTCACGTATTCCTTCACTATTCCGATGGTATTGTCTTTTGACGCACCATCTACCACAATGCACTCCCAATCCTGATAACTCTGATTGAGCACGCTATCCAGCGCACGTCTCAAAGTCTTCTCAGAATTGTAAGTGGCTATAATTATTGAAACCATACTCATTTAGTCTAATAAAGATATTTCAAAATTTTATATTTATTGCTTGCCAATACTATTACACCTGCGCATACCGATGCCAAAGCAAATACTACCAAAAACTCTATTGCCCCATATTCGTAAGGAAGAATATGCTTATCTGCAAGAACATGAAATACTGTTACTGGCACAAAGTGAATAAAGTATATCATGATGCTCATCTTACGTAAAAAGACATAGTTAGAATTCTTGGAATCTGTTGCAATCTTGGCACATAACGCAGGAACACATATCGCAATTACCGCATTAAGAACAAACACATATTCTCTTATAAAGAGTTCTGCTAAAATTGCCCCCCCAGAAATTGCAGCCAAAGCCACAGTAGGTACACTCGCCCTCCTCAACTTAGGCAATAAATAATAGGCAGCCTCTATCCAAAAAATGGAGCGAGTAGGCAAATAAAATGAATCCAAATGGAAGCCATCACCCTCACCGTGCAGATAAATTCCCCAGCAATCATCAATATATCCACATTTGACCAAACTGAAATAGAGCCAGATAAATGCACATAGGGCGAATACGAAATGCTTGTCTAAGTATCTGTTAAGCAAGTAGCAGATAATAGTGCCATATATCAAAGCCATAATAAACCAAGAGCCTTGCGCAGTTCCGGTGGTTAATATTTTCGGAACTATCCACAGATACCAATCATTAGGATTGTGTCTTATGAATTGAGAAAGCCAATGAGGCATGAGTAATACTGACCAACAAGCTAACAATATCAGAAGTCGCTTGCAGAAATGCCCCAACTTGCTCCAATCATTATTGTTGAATTCTATCTTTTGCCAAAACAGCATGGAAGAAACAACAAAAAAGATGGAAACAAACACTGGACACAATTTTTCATACCAATCTTTTAATGGCTCTACTGCATAAAATAACGGCCATGTATGGATGCCCACAATGCCTATGCAACAAACGAACTTGAGTAAGTCTAAATATGGATAATATTTCTTTTGCATGATTATTATTTTGTTCTCAATTTATTTTTGATTCTACAATACCAATAAAAAGCCTTCTGCAACCATCTTCTATGAAGAGATACAGGATAATCATACAATTCGAATGAGCATGTATCCAAATCATCCTTCAAAGAGTCAATTTCTTTTGTAGATGCCATCATACCAAAGATCAGCCCTCCTCTTCTGAATGTACGGAACTTACGGAGTCTAAAAATATCAGGATAATAATTCAAACAATATGTTCCATATGTCTCAAACTCGCTAAATCCTTGCAAGACTCCAGGCTGTATCGCATAGATGCACTTTTTGAACCACAAAGTTTCTTTAGGACATCCAGGTATTTCCGCCTGTCCAATCTTTGCAATTAGTTCACGCATTATCTTCACATTGAAAATCATATGCTCAGATATAAAGGAGTAGTCAGCCTTCTTTGGTGCATCAAACAATTTATCTATTGTGCTAAAGTATGGTGCATGATGCTCGGTCTTTGGCATAAAGAGATATTTTTGCCCCCCCACATCTTTGAAATCCAAATGATTAAGAGGAATTGTATCTGCATCCCAGACAAGATACTCCTCCTTTGCAAAAGACGTAAGCGCAAAGCCCATTTTGAGAAATTGCTGGAAGTACCAACCAACAAGATTGATTCCTAAATGCGATTTCAAAACTTTTCTTACAACCGCATAACTTAAACCATCAACTAGCATATTTTCATCTAATAACTTTAGGTTATCAGCAATTCCCTCTAGTAAAGAAAAATTCGATAATTTTGTTATTACAAAAATATGCTCAGGACTAAGGTTCTTATTAATAAACGGAATGTTTTTCTTCAAGAAGAAACAATTCTTATACGCTACACAAATAACTAAATCCATTACTCAATAAAATTTTTAACCCAATTATCTATTCTCAAATTTAAAATACTCTCTCTTGGTGAAGTTGAAAGTTTCTTATCTAACAAAGTAACATCCAATATAGGATTCTCTCGGCTAATGATATGAATATAATCAGAATTAAAAAAAGGAAAATTAACAACAAAAGTATTAGTTGTATAAATATGCTTATTAGCTGCTAATGCCCAAATCAGTCTTGGAGTTGTACCAAATTGAGTCGGATTATCCGTATCTAATACAGCCTTTGATTGTAGTATTATCTTATTATACTCTTCTGAAGAATACATTTTGTTTGTTACGAAAGGAAAAGAAAGTTCCCCACTGTTAACTTTGAATTCATCGATAGCCTCTCTTTTCCGAAAAAGGCATAGTTTTAATAATCTTATCTTCTTACGAAAAGATGTTGGCGAACATTTTACGACCAATTTTATATAATTAGAGATTCCCATTTTTTGCAGTTGAAAATATACCTTTTTGTAGATAGCTAAACGACCATGATGATTAGTTCCTATCGAAGAAATGGTATACTTTACAGCAACATTGGCATCAGCTAAATCTTCAGTCCAATAAAACGGGAGAAATGAAGTATTAGTAAACTTTGATTTTTCCACATCATGTAAATCAAAAGAAAACACCTTATCAAAATACTTAGCATTGCGAAAAAAGTCATACCATCGATTACTATCCCAAATATAAAGAGATGATTTTATATTAGGATTTCGTTTTTTCAAATAATTCAGCAGATATGGATCAAACGTTGTTCCTTGAATTACAAATAAAACATCAAACTTTTGATCTAAATCTTTATTTTTACATTTATTTTTCCAGTACATCAAGGGAACCTTCTTCAATTTCCACTTTAGTAGATTAAAAAGTCGAATTAAGAAAAAGCCCATTTTCAAATACGGATCAGATTTAAAATCATCCTGTATTAAGCATGTAACTTTATGCCCTTGTTTACACAACTCTTCATATATAGGCTTATAAAGCCCCAAGTAGCTAGGCGCTATAAATAAAATCTTCATATCTGCTTTTTCTGTGTATAAAGTTTTACAATAAAAGAAACTATTAATATGGCTATGAGTACTATGAAATTTGACCAACCATCTTTGTTAAATCCAAATATACCTTGTATTATTAAATCAAAGTACCAATAGATTAATGCAAGTTTCCAAAAATGGATTTTTCCTCTTCCTATAAAGAAATAGAAAATTACAGCAATGACCAAAATAATAACCAGTGCTATTGGTAGGCCAAACTCTATATACAAATCACCAAAAATTGTTTTAAAAATCAAAACTGGAACACCTGTAAAAGTTTTCCAAAAGGCATATCCATCCTGTACAGATTCTGCATTATATTCTATTCCAAAAATATAAGGGAACAATCTTGTTCCATAGGGATGCATTGTAACTTGGTTCCAAAATTGCAAGCCAAGATTAGGAAAACATTCTCCAAAATATCTCGCTATACCTGTCAATGGGGTCTCGGAATCCGAATGGGCTAGTCGTGCAATCGATATAAGAACTGAATAAAATGCAACGACAGAGAAACCAACTACTCCTATTTTCTTGAACTTCCTTTTTAGAGAAAGATTTAAATGAGGATAAAAAATAATAATGTAGAATGCAAATGACCAAAATACAAAAAAAAGATTTCCTCTAGATCCTAAAGCCAATGCGAAAAAGAACTTACTAAAGAATATTAATCCTAACAATAAGAATGCCCTTGATTGCGATATTTTTTTAGAAATTAATCCATACAAAGAATAACACATTACAAACGGTGCAAAAGAATTCATCAAATTAATATTAAAATTAACAAACTTAATGAGTAAGAAATTATTTCCATACAATAGCTTCTGAGCAGAACCATCAACAGCCGAAGCTTCATACATAGAATCATATCCCATCTGTGAAGCGACTAATGCATTGGAAAAATTAAGTATCATATATAAAGATGTTATAATTACCCAAACATTTAAAATCAATTTTACTGTATTATTATATGGTATTTCATCCCATTTTATCGTCTTATAAGTAACATTCTTAAATGGATATATTAAAAACATTATTGAAATAAAGCAATAAAAATAAGGAGAGAAATCTATCTCTTTATTATAATTGATTGGCAATACAGCTTCATAAATTCCTGTAGAACAAATTATAATTCCCATAAATGCAACAAAAGTATAATAGGCAGAAAGAGAATATGTCAAAGACATTTTTCCTTTACTTCCATATCTATTTGAAGCAAACAAATATAATAAGAAATTTAATACTAAACAAACTAGAATTGTCATTACAGTAGTTTTAATCGTTTTACAATACCATATAACTTCTCTCTCTCTGAACTAGACACACCCATATAAAGGATTGAAATTACAGAAATCAATTCAAATATAACTATACAAAATCCCATTGTCAAAAATGTAGTTTTTACTAACATACTATATACAACAATAAAACAGATTGGTAACACTGTCACTCGCATTATTGGAACCAAAGTTTGTGTTATATAAAAAACAATCGGCATACGAGTATTCTTATTTATAAAATATAAGCCTATGATAAAATTTATCAATCCACGCGTCAAAAGTCTTGAAAAGAAGACCCACACGAAGGGAACTCCTATATAAAGAAACAAAAACGTCACTACAAAATGCAAAAGAAATACACTAGATATTGACAACTGATAATTACGTATTTTCCCAGTTGCCCCTATACTTGAATAAAAGACTCCAGAAGTTGCATCTATTAAAGTTCCGATTAATATAATTCTACAGAAATCAACTGCATAATTCGGTACAGTTACAAGCCACAATGAAAGTAGATAGTCCATATAAAATACTATAGGAATTGCAAGCATAAAGAACAGAAAATAAGAGAATTTTGAGGATCTGCATAATAAAGAATAAAAACCACTCATCTCATTAGCTGCATATGACTTAACTAACTGAGGTTTAAACGCAGTTTGATATCCACTAGCAAAACCTGATAATGCATTATTGATTTGATTCGAAAGTCCTAATGCTGTATTTAAAACCACACCACCAAATGCATTAAATATCAACCCTATACCGGATTCCGACAAAACACCAGCCAAACTTCCTATCATATTCCATCCTGTAAAAGATAGGATACTACGGAAATTACTAATTTTATTTTTAACAGTAAAACAACAAAAAGTTATCTTTTTCTTACAATATAAATAATATACAACATAAATGAAGAAAGCATTAAAACACATCAACACAGAATAAAGCTTCAATTTATCCATAAAGAAATATGAAACCCCAAACGTGAGCATTAGTTTAAGAAACGCTTCTAGAATTCCTATTTTTGCAAAAAATGCCATCTTTTCGGTTGCTATTATTGAAGCATTATATGGCACTTGCAAAATACTAAACACAAATGATAAAAGCGACACATAAAATGCAAAAGAAGCTGCACTATAACGAATTGAAGGTATATTTAGATTCCTGCTAAAAAATATCCAAAAGATACTTCCTAATATTAAAACTATGATTGAAAAGATCAAATAGCAACTAAAACATGCACTAAAAACTTCTTGCAAATGAATGCCATTATTTCTTCCCATTTCATAATTCAAGAAGCGCTGAGTAGCCTCACTCAAGGAAGATTTCAGGAAAGAAAAGATTACAACAATAGTACCAACTAAGTTATATATACCATAATCAGTCACACCTAAAACATCCAAGACAACACGAGCCATGTAAAAATTAATTGCCATTATAACTAGCATTCTAATATATAAGGCAACCGTGTTCTTTGCTATACGTTTATTATTTATATTGTCTGAAGACATACAAATATTCTACCTTTAATTTTAATAATGTTATTATCTACCGCTATACATTGCCATATAATACTTCTGATAGTCGCCGGAAGTGACGTTGTCCATCCACTCCTGGTTCTCGAGATACCACTTCACAGTCTCCTCGATTCCCTCCTCAAACTGGAGAGATGGCTCCCAACCCAATTCCTTCTGCAACTTTCTAGAGTCGATGGCGTAACGCATATCGTGACCCTTTCTGTCGGTTACGTAGGTGATGAGATCCATATTCTCACCTTCCTTTCTACCGAGCAGACGGTCAACAGTCTTGATGACCACCTTGATGATATCGATGTTCTTCCACTCGTTGAAACCGCCGATGTTGTAAGTCTCGGCAATCTTACCCTTGTGGAAAATCATATCGATGGCACGGGCATGATCTACTACATACAAACAGTCGCGCACGTTCTCACCCTTACCATATACTGGCAATGGCTTGCGATGACGGATATTGCTGATAAACAGCGGAATCAACTTCTCAGGGAACTGGTATGGACCGTAGTTGTTAGAGCAGTTGGTCACGATGGTAGGCATACCGTATGTATCGTGGAAAGCACGGACGAAGTGGTCTGAGCTTGCCTTGGATGCGGAATATGGAGAGTGAGGATTGTACTTGGTTGTCTCCAGGAAGAACTCCTCGCCGTAAGCCTCGTGGTTCTTACCGCTGGATGCCTTGGTAGTGAAAGGTGCAGGAATGCCCTCAGGATGAGTCATCTGCAAAGCACCATATACCTCATCGGTAGAGATGTGGTAGAAGCGCTTGCCCTCGTATCCCTCAGGAAGACTTTCCCAGTAAATCTTTGCCGCCTGGAGCAGAGACAGGGTTCCCATCACGTTGGTCTGAGCGAAAGTGAATGGATCCTTGATACTTCTATCTACATGGCTCTCGGCAGCGAGATGAATGATGCCATCCACCTTGTAGTCCTGCATCAGTTTCAGCATCAGGTCGAAATCGCAGATATCACCCTTAACGAAAGTATAGTTAGGCTTGTCCTCAATGTCCTTGAGGTTAGCCAGATTACCTGCGTAAGTCAACTTGTCGAGGTTGATGATGTGATACTCAGGATATTTGTTCACGAAAAGTCTTACTACGTGTGAGCCGATGAAACCAGCACCGCCCGTGATAATGATATTCTTCATTTCAATTATTTCATTTTAAGATTAGCAATACATTTTTCTAAGGAATCCACCCAATAAGGAACCTTTACACCAAAGGTCTCCTT
Organism: Segatella copri; assembly: GCF_003465495.1. Classification (GTDB taxonomy): domain Bacteria; phylum Bacteroidota; class Bacteroidia; order Bacteroidales; family Bacteroidaceae; genus Prevotella; species Prevotella copri_G. Next base: position 26,806 of record NZ_QSAV01000038.1, read on the forward strand.
GATGGTTCGCTTATCCAATACAGAATAAGCTGGACGAGTTACAGGAGATGGATACTCAGAACTATAACATGGTTGGATATCGCATTCCGTATGACCGGCAATCCTTGCAATCATCTGTGTGAAATCATACCAGGAGCAGACACCCTCATTTGAGAAATGATAAACTCCAACATATTCATCCTTGCTCTGGGCAGCCTTTATCTTATCCAATATGGTGATGATGGCATTAGCCAAATCGAGTGCGTATGTAGGAGTACCACACTGGTCGAAGACAACCTTCAATAGTGGCTTGGTTGCCGTCAGATTAAGCATTGTCTTGCAGAAGTTCTTGCCAAACTCAGAATACAGCCAAGCCGTACGGATAATCACATAGTCACAGCCAGTAGCCATTATCTTCTGCTCACCATGAAGCTTCGTTGTTCCATATACGCCAGTAGGAGTTCCCTTCTGGTCAGGATTACATGGCACATTATAAGGTTCCTTACCAAAGACATAATCAGTAGAGATCTGGATGAGCAGACCATCAACCTCCTTCATCGCCTTAGCCAGATTTTCAGGAGCCTCCGCATTGAGCTTTTCTGCTAAAGCAGCCAGTTTCTCATCTGTCTCGCAGGCATCCACATTGGTCCATGCCGCACAGTTCACGATGGCTTTCACATCATTCTCCTTCACCATCTTGCGGATGGCATCCATATCAGTGATATCAAGGAAAGTAGTTTCCAAACCTTCCACCTGATTGACATCGGTAAAGATATAATGATCTGTTGTATTTTGGCTAACGATGCGCATTTCATTTCCAAGCTGACCGTTAGCACCTGTTACTAAAATATTCATGACCTAGTATTCTAAATTCTTCTTTAATGTTTGATTGCCTTCATCCAATATCGAAAGCAGATATCTTCCATAATCATTTTTGAGCATAGGTTGTGCCACCTCACGAAGTTTCTCAGCCGTAATCCAACCCTGACGGTATGCGATACCTTCCAAGCAAGCAACCTTCAAGCCTTGGCGCTTCTCCAAAACTTCGATAAAGGTTGAAGCCTCTGAAAGGGAATCATGAGTTCCGGTATCAAGCCAGGCAAATCCTCTTGCCATAGTCTGTACCTTCAGCTGCTTATCCTTCAGGAACTCCTGGTTTACTGTTGTGATTTCCAACTCACCACGAGCAGATGGTTTGATATGCTTTGCTACTTCTACAACCTTGTTAGGATAGAAGTATAAACCTACCACAGCATAGTTGCTCTTTGGATGCTCAGGCTTCTCCTCAATACTTAAGCAATTGCCTTGTTCATCGAACTCTGCGACACCATAGCGCTCAGGATCACTTACACGATAACCGAAGACGGTTGCCTTGTTGTTCTGCTCTGCATCTACTACTGCTTGATGCAGCATCTGATTTAATCCTGCACCATAGAAGATATTATCGCCTAATACGAGGCAAGCAGCCTCATCGCCAATAAATTTCTCTCCGATAATGAAGGCTTGGGCCAAGCCATCTGGTGATGGCTGCTCAGCATACTCGAACTTGACTCCAAACTGGCTTCCATCGCCTAATAGGCGCTTGAAGCCAGGCAAGTCAAATGGTGTTGAAATAATGAGTATCTCACGGATACCTGCCAACATCAAAACCGATATAGGATAATATATCATCGGTTTATCAAAGATAGGAATCAGCTGCTTGCTGATACCCTTTGTGATAGGGTACAAGCGTGAACCGCTTCCACCTGCTAATACTATTCCTTTCATTGTCTTAATGTTAAATGATTAGTATCTTGTTTACTTGTATAAATCTACATCGATATCGAATGGACTATCAAAGTCTTTCAGCATAGCATGTTTTGTATCTTTCTCAGAGAGATTAGCATGCTCTGTAGGAATCTTCCAATCAATACCGAGGGTATCATCGAGAATAGAAATACCACCATCAGCCTCTGGATGATAGAAGTTATCACACTTGTATTGGAAGACTGCTGTTTCTGAGAGGACAGAGAAACCATGAGCAAAACCCTTAGGGATGAAGAACTGGACATGATTATCTTCAGTCAGCTCTACAGCCACATGCTTGCCATAGGTTGGTGAGCCTTTGCGAATATCTACAGCTACATCGAGCACTCTACCTTTTACGCAACGTACCAGCTTGCTCTGGGTATAAGGTGGACGCTGGAAGTGCAGGCCTCGCATTACGCCATAGCTGCTCATAGACTCGTTGTCTTGGCAGAAGTGAACACTG
>NZ_QSAV01000038.1:29045-38818 GCF_003465495.1 Segatella copri
GACAGAGAAACCATGAGCAAAACCCTTAGGGATGAAGAACTGGACATGATTATCTTCAGTCAGCTCTACAGCCACATGCTTGCCATAGGTTGGTGAGCCTTTGCGAATATCTACAGCTACATCGAGCACTCTACCTTTTACGCAACGTACCAGCTTGCTCTGGGTATAAGGTGGACGCTGGAAGTGCAGGCCTCGCATTACGCCATAGCTGCTCATAGACTCGTTGTCTTGGCAGAAGTGAACACTGTGTCCCAGGATTGGGGCAACCTTTTCTTCAAACTCTCGCTCGCTGAAGCTCTCGAAGAAGTAGCCACGAGCATCACGGAAGAGGCGTGGCTCTATAATGAGTACGCCTTCAATATCAGTTTTGATTATATTCATTGTTATTTTATTTTCCAAATTCTTTAATTCTCTGTTCTTCTTTTAATGAGCAAACTAGCAGCTGTCCATTCTTCTCGGCTACGATATAGCCATCCAAGCCTTGAACTACCACCTTGCTTTCATCGGCTGCATGAACCACGCAGTTCTTGCATTCATACAAGCGGATGTCCTTGCCTATCTTGGCATTGCCATTCTCGTCTTGTGGAAGCAAGGTGCGGAGACTCCCCCAACTGCCTAAGTCGCTCCAGCCGAACTCGGCTGGCAAGGTATAGATTTCCTTCGACTTCTCCATCACAGCATAGTCAATGCTTATCTTCTCGCAAGTTGGGAAGAGTTTGCCGACTACCTCTTTCTCCTGTTCGGTATAGAAAGAAGGTGCCATCTCGTCCATGATGCTGGCAAGCTGAGGCTGGAAGGTGCGGATTGCCTTGCTGATGGTATCAATGTTCCACACGAAGATTCCGGCGTTCCAATAGTAATTACCAGCAGCAAGGTATTGCTCGGCTGTCTCCAGGTTTGGCTTTTCCTTGAATGCCTCAACCTTGTAGATTTCATCTACGGATGTTGGCTCTGCAGCAGCGATATAGCCATAGCCTGTTTCCGGGCGGCTTGGTTTGATACCGATGGTAACGATAGCGTTCTTATCGGAAGTATAGCTCAATGCCTTGCTGAGTACTCGCTGATACTCCGAGGTATTGATGACCAGGGCATCGGATGGTGTCACCACGATGTTGGCATCAGGATGCTTCTTCTGGATCTTCCAGCAGGCATAAGCAATACATGGAGCGGTATTGCGAGCCTCCGGCTCAGCTAATATGTTATCTACTGGCATGTCAGGGATTTGCTCCTTGACTATGCGAATGTATTTCTCGTTTGTCACTACCCACATGTTTTCGACAGGACAGATTGGCTTCAATCTATCTACTGTCAATTGTATGAGGGAACGGCCGACTCCCATCACATCAATGAACTGCTTTGGGTAATCAGAGGTTGACATTGGCCAAAAGCGGCTACCTACGCCACCGGCCATGATTATAATTTGTATGTCGTGCATAAATCTTGTTCTTTTATATTAAAGATTTTCTAAAATCATCCCGTCCTTCTTTGTTGATAAAGCGAGCTGCACTCGGCAATTTGAAAGCGAGTTTTCATTGCACTCACTGGCATCGCTTTTTCCCATTAAAAAAGGCATTTTTCGAATTCCTCCGTCTCCCTTTCCAAAGGGAGCTCCACCTCTAACCAAGCCTTCCTCCTCAGAAGGAAGGATGTAACCGCCCTCCGGTGCTCAGAACCGCTACGCTATAAGGTTGGCGGACCATCAAAGGTCTACGCCAGGTTGTGCGGGATGGGACCGCCTGATGTTGTTTTATGTCAGCCTATCTTTCTTAAAAGGGCATTACCATTAAATCATTAAATATAGGACTATCTTGTAGAATTATATCAATATCATTATTTATATTTTTGACTATTATTGAATCTTTCGTCAACTCTACAACTTCACCTAAATCTTTATCATGTTTCATATCGAAAAGCCGATCACCGACTTTCACTTTTTTACCATTTGGCAAAGAAACATCAATGATAGGACTTCCTAAAGGAGTGAAAACTGATCTTCTGCGAATACCACGATGAACATCTTCTCCTAATTCTCGAATTGCTTGAAGTATAAGAGTACTTTCATCCGACAGTTTATGACCTTCTGGCAATGTTGCAGGATTCTCTATTGACAATAATTTCAACAACGAATTTAGCTCGTGTTCGCCCATATCACTCGTTTCCTTTAATGCCTTAACCAAATCATCGATAGCTTTGTTTACCAAATCTATTCTTAGAGAAGAATCATACTGAAAAGAACGAAGACCACTTATATCAAATGGACGGTCAGTTTTATCATCAATCATCAAAACAGTTTTCTTATTGAAAGCTTGACGAAACCCCAATTCATAAAACACATTAGGATTACGGGCACTTAAGTCACAGATTGCCATTTCACACTCCAATACATTTTTCAATATATCTGCTATAATTACATTTGCTTTAGCTGTCCCATCTGCACGAATAACTTCATAACCAGCCTTTTGACATGCAGGTGCTATAATATACTCATAGACTCTATCGAAATGTCCTTTTAGATAGCCATCCACATCACTTATGGGCATTATTATAAAACATCTCTTCTGTTCCTGCCCTATTGTTTTTCCTTCAGAATTAGCCATATTCTACCTATTTAAATTTTCAACATAATATTTCATATTGAAATCAGTATTTCTAAGACATGCACATGCACCAGTAGAGACGATATGTGCTTCTGTATAGTTATAATTATACTTGCCTTGTTCGTTTAAAACAGGTTTTTGAGCAAAGATAAGAGCATTTTCTACCAAATCACGGTCTTCATCTAAAGGAGCACAAGAGTAACACAACTCTTGACCTTGCAAAAGCAGTGAGGAGAACTCAGAATACTTTTCATGATTATTATGTCTATCATGAATATTATCTGCTTGACCGATATATATTATATCAACCAACTCAACAGAATTACTTTGAGCATTATAAATGCACCTATATACAAAATAAATTCCAGAATAGGTAGGAAGCCCACCCTTATTGATGTCTCTCCAATACCCTTCAAAGTTTAGTTTATATTCTTTCATAATCAATGAATAATTGTATATATCACCAATACTGCATCCCCACTATATTGCAAGTAGTTACACCTATCAGTTTTTTATATTTTGTATCGTTATTGTAGAAGATAAGCTGCACTCGGCAATTTGAAAGCCAGCTTTCATTGCACTCATTTGCATTATCTTTAGAGTGAAGGATTGCTAAGCACACAGTTTCACCTCATCTATTTTTAAACACCGTAACATGGAAACATAGACTTATAATCCTTATCCCCATCTTTCATGCGGGTAAGAGGTAGCTTTCAACAGGTCTAGCTCATGCTTTTTCTGCAACAATTCTTCATTCATCCGTTCTCTTTCCTCACGAAGTTTCTTTGTTTCAGACTTGATTTTTAAGGTTTCCTGCATTATTGCCTTATTCTCTTCCTTCAAAAAAGCCACAGCAGATTCCAAGGCAGCAGCCTTACGTTCCAGCTCTTTTGTGAGAGCTTGATGGAAATCTTTCAAGGTCGCATGTTGCTCTGCAAACAAACGCTCCACCTGATTTTGATCAAGACGCTTTAGAGCCTCCTCTACTTTCTGCCAAGAAGCAACGAAATCTGGATCATCTGTTATATTCATCATAAATATATATTTTTGCCGCTGGCTGTACAACAGGCTGTTCTAGTATCCTTCATCACTACAATACTTACGCAGGTTTCGGCCTCTACGGTTGTGGTTAAACTCCTGCATCACCTTTTCGAAGTATTCCTTTGTTTCAATAATTCAGATTTTTAAGAATTCGGATGCAAAGGTAAATACTTAATGTGTTAAAACCATTACGCTGTAATGGTAATATACGGTGGATACTTACGTTCCCATCATGGTTATGGCAGAAATCTTATGGTTACTAACGATAAGTTGGCTAAGCATTCTTAATCATAGAGCAATATGCGTTTACGGACACCTTACTTATCGTATGCAACATCAAAACGATTGCTGGAGTCAAGAATGAAGCACTCACCCCTATAATAGGAGCAAAGAATGCTGCTATTTGAGAAGAAGCACCAATATTAATCAAGCCACCCATATCCAAAAACTGCTTTCTATCTTCCTCATAAGAATCCCCACAAATCAATTTATTGAGTTCATCTTTAAGACATTTCCAATAGTTTTTTTTGGATTCGCTAGATGATAAACCACCAAATGTTGCAGTATTAATTGGACCGAAACTACTCAACCACAAATTAGCAACTTTTTCTTCATCTCCATCATTATTCGCCAATAAAGCCTTTATCGTATTCCGCTGATAAGGTTTCAGAACACTCAACCATGTTTCAAGGCTTTCATCTACTATTTCCATTATTCCTCAAGCATTTCGTTTATGTATTCTGCACTCAAGCAAAAAGAAGTTTGATTTAATTCATGAGGGTTAATACCAGCCAACATGATACCAGATGCAGGTGCATACCCTCCAACAAGGATTCCTATAATTTTCTGTAAACGAGGGCAAAAGACCATAGAACCAGATTGACCAGGACGAGTTTGTACATTTAATATTGCATATTTATATTTTATACCTTGAGAAGCTCTAAGAATCTTTGCTCCTACCATAGTTTTTTGTACTGTCAAAATATGCATCTGCCAATCATTTACACAATGTGGATAACCTATAATCTCAACATCATCCCCCACCTGGAGTTCATCAAGACTTCCTATTGGGCAAGAATCTATCCTTAAGTGAGCAGTTTTCAAAACTACTAAATCACACAAAGGATTAACACATTCAATGGATTGAACATCCAAGATACGACATTGATTTTTTGAAGTATCTTGATACTCATGTATGTTGTTGGAATCCACAGATGAAACTAATACTAAATTATCCGTATGATCACCTATGACATGTCTACAAGTTACAAAGTATCCATTCTTTGGTACAGCAAAACAGCTACCCAATAATTGAATATTATTGCCTGGTTGCTTTAAACCAACCATCACGACTAATTTTTCCATATTCTTAAAATTTATGTTTAAATTTCAAAATTAATATTGAAAGCATAAAGACGCTCTATTTTTAAATTCTGCTTCTACAGCCTCAAGACTCATTTTCATCTAAATGAGCATTTATAAGCAAGGATACTTATTCCTTTCTATACTAGGACATTTTATCATCAGAACTATTCCTCTTGCAAATCAACAGGAAGAATTTTGTTCAAACTATCTTTTGTGAAAAAAGGCTCTCCATCCTCTATAGCTTTTGAAGCCTTGCCATATCCTCTAGATGTGGTTCGAGGTGCATTAGCATATACAGATAAAGTGCGTTCTTTAAGTTCGTCTCGTCTTTCTTGGATTTCTTCCACATTTATAGTTTTTGCCTTAATGTCATAAAGCAGAGAAAGATATTCCTCTCTCAAATCCAATAATTTCAAGGCTGTCGCACCATGAGATGCAGAAAGTTCACCCAAGTCATAGCCTTTAGCCAAGGAATTGGCAATAACTAACAATGCGGATATACCAGATGATATTAGTGCTGCCCATCTAACACAATCATACTGACCATCTCGTAATGGCGTATTTTGACTTACACCAAACAAGATGAAGATTATACCTGTTGTAGAAATAGCAGACAATACAATTTGAGCTATCTTTATCCAATTATTCCAGCATCTATAAATGTCAGCATCCTTCTCGTGTATCTTATGAGTCCAAAATACATTGCCATACGAATTTCGAATTTGAGAATCTAAAAGTTTAATAACCTTATCTTCATCCATAATCGCTTTCATTTTAATGTTCTATAGGAACCAATATTCTATCTCGTGCAACCACCACACCATTCTTGATGATATAACATTCTACGTAATGAGGACCAAAGAAATTGGATATTTCTTTACGACCATTATTGCTAAGATTAGGGTTTTCTATAAAACCTCTCAAGCAATTACGACGTTTTGCTTCGTCACCTACATTCTTCACCTTCCATTTTACAATGTAGTCACCTGGTACATCAGTTGAAGCTATATAAAACTTCAAGGTATAATCATGATGTATCAATTTCTTCTGTGACAACAAATCTCGTAAAAATATTGGTCTGAACCCATTACGTTCTATCTTGCAATCTATTTTCAAGTCATACAATATATCGACAGGATACTTATCTTCGATAAACTGTTCATTATCATCATATGTTTGTGCATAGCAACGTGCTTCTGTAAGACTATCTTCTGCCTTTGGGAACTCATTGCCAAAGATTTCACGCCAAGCATCGTTTCTAGACTCATCAGTTTCCTCAGCTATTGCTTGCTTAGCTTTATCGTAAGCTTTGCCCGCCTTACTCCTAAATGGGTGTTTAACCTTAACATCCTGGTTGCTGCCCAACGCTTGATAGTGGTCTTGTTTAGGTTGGTCTTTAAGGAACCCAAAGAAGTCCTTGCACATATCATCAAAATCTGAATATGAGGCGAAATCATAATCATCACGGTCTTTCAAGAAATTGTATGCCAACGTATCAACAAGAAGACCACCCATTGCAACCCCCATATTATTCTTCCAAGATCTTGTCATCTTACACAACAAGCGGTGATGCGTACCATGATTCTCCTTAAACTCAGTCATCGCATTCTGTTCTTGTTTTGGCTTGGTAATCTTATAACAGCCGTATTTAGTATCAGGATATTTATAATTAGTATATCCATCATCCCCCTCCTCTTCAAAAACAGGTTGAACTTCAAAAGTAAAATCTGTAAAGAACACATCTACCACCAAACGATCGTACTTGATATTTGTAGTGGGATAACGTTCTTGCAGGGCATCACGTACATCAGCCAGCAAAGTCTTTGGAGAATTTTTGTACGTATCCCATTTAGACTTTGGCATGATATACAACAAATCCAAATCAGAGATACCTTTTATACCAGTATAACGTCCATACGAACCAACTCTCAAACTATTTGCAGTTTCAGAATCGGTATCTCTAAATGTTTTATTTAACTTCTTGGTAATTTCGTTATAACGACTACCAATCTTTTCGTAATTATCAACCTTGATATTATCAAGAAACGTTGAAAAAGAAGAACTTACTGTCATATCAATACTTTTTAATTATTTATGATGCAAAAGTACCTCTTAACATTGCAGACCTGCTTCATTGTTTCCGGAAATTATATATCAGCGTTATATTTTATGATATTTTTAGCTCGACCTACAAGACTTTCCTTCAAATCTTGGGGTTCAAGTATCTCACAATTATCAGCATAAGACATCATTATCGTCTCGAACTCATAATTCGGAATCAAGTCTAAAGAGAAGATAGTATAATCTTCATGGCGTTCAACTATTCGCTGAGAATGATGAATAGGCTTGGTCTCTATATAAGAAGAGGTGGGTGGATATGCCTTGATGACAATATGGCTGCAAGATTCATTGAACTTTAGTGATACTCCTACTATATCCTTGAAACAAGCGTCAATATCTCCTTCATACGGTTCATAGGATTCTTTCTCCAATACCTTGTAATCATCAATTCTGTCCAATGGTATGACAACAAGCGGAATCTTGGCAGCTACAGCAGGCTCCCAACCTACCAAAAACCACCTATTATTATATTGGCGCAATTGATAAGGATGTACCAGACGTTCCCAAGCTTCACCAGTAAACTTATGATATTGAAGCGATACAACCTGATGACTCGCTATTGCTTCATACAATCGGGAAAAATAATTCAGTCCACGCAAATCTTCGTTCTGCGAGAAGCTAACATATGATTGTTGACCATTATCTAAATTGAAAGTTGATTTCATCTGAGCAATAGTGGCTTCCAACCATTCGTGATTTGGCAAACCTTTGAATCGAGATAACATACTAATGGTATCAGAAAGTAATTCTGCCTCCTGCTGACTCATAGGAAGATTCTTAATGGAAAAGTTTGGATCAGAATAACGATAATAAACTTTATGACCTTCTCGCTTTGTTACCAAAGGGATAGCCCCGCCTGCCTTTCGTTGCATAAAGCTAATATCTGCACGAACTTGTCGCTCTGTAACGGAAGAACCATCATAATAAAAAAGCTCTTCATTGCAGGCTTTTACCAGGTCATCGATAAAATATTTCTTTCTCCTATCACGAAAGCATCGGTCCAAAACCATATATCTGATATTGGCATTCTTTCCCTGAGCCATAAGCTAATTCTATCTAATCTTTGCGATTAATCTTTGTAAAATTCACAGGTGGAAGTATAACACTTCCCAGTCCAGCCTTTAATGCGATATTGGCAATATGCTCACGAACAAAAGGAAAAATGATGGCAGCACCATTAATTCTACCAAACTGTTCATTGTCCAATATTTGAGAATTACCAGTTCTCTTAAAAACCCCAACAAAAGATACCACTATCTTATATTGCTCTTCATCTTTAAGCTTATTCGTTACAGTGGTAGTAAGCTTAACGTTTACAGTATTATCCCTTGAACCAACACCTGTTTCAAAAGATACCTCCTGCTCCGATTCACTAAAGTTTATTTTTCCTTTGCGGGTAAAACTAGATTCTGTGAGCAGAATACTCTCTACATTAAATCCAGATTGCTTGTCCTTAATATTGTCCATCATATTTAAGCTGCTTGTAATAAACTGTCATCAAATGACATTACGATTTCCTTATTATTTAACACGATTTTATCCTTATACTCGTTACTGGTATAATCCAAGTCAAGAGATTCTATTTCAACGGCAGTATAAGTATCATAGAATTCCGGTGACATCGTATTAAAATCAACAGAATTGTCCTTATAAGTATCTAAGTCCTCAGAAGATTCATTTATGGTAATATGCTCATCCAACATCAAATCACCTTGTGCATACTCTGAGCCTTGAATACTCCAATCAATATGCTCAATTCCTACATAAGCATCTTCTGAGATAAAAGAAATATCCTCATAAGGGATTGCGCCATAAGCACGTTCAAAGAAATCACATTCCCATATAGCAAACTCATCGCTATCAAATACCACTTGAGGTAATACTTCAATCGTATGTAAGTTTGCCAATTGGTCATACTCATAATTGACTTTTACATTTTTGAAAGTTTTGACAAATTCCGTCAATTGTTCTTTCAAATAATCAAACGCTACCATATCTAAAATGTTTTAATATATTTCTAACATCCTGTGCTAACTCAATTGCTTGATTACTTTGTGTAGAAGTAATATCAACTTCTTCATAATCAGCTTTAGTTCTCAACTTTTTCAACTGACCTATTTTGTTAGCAAATTCCACGACTTTTTTCTTATCCATGATAGAAGTACAAGCCTGTGTCATTCGCTTACGAACATACCCAATCATAATTTCATGAGAGCCATGAAGCGTTGAATCAACATCATTCTTCATTTCATTCTCATTATTGATGCCAAACTTCTTATAACAAAGATGCTTCATGAGAAGAAGGCAACTATAATAAGCACTATGAGGAACTACTAAAAAATAGCATTTATTAGTATCGTTGTTAATATCCTCAGCAGCACTCATAAACAAGTCTGACTTATTTGTATATATGCTCATCATAAGCTAAATATTATACTTGTCCGAGATTTGGTGGCAAAGTTATCATTTAACATTGCAAACATACTTCATTCTTTAAAAAAATATATATGTTGAAAGCACCCTCAATACAAGCTAAAGATACTTTTACTCTTGTATCACCAGTTTATTCAATACCGGCAAGAGCTTTTCTATCTTGCGGCACTTCACCTGTAAATCACCGTTAGAACGTAACTACTGATTTTCAGCAGT
>NZ_QSAV01000039.1:0-37641 GCF_003465495.1 Segatella copri
GAATTTTGTCGCTTTGCAAGCAAAATCCCACTAAACCCTATTGGTTGCGGATTTGAGGAAAACATAATGAATTTATTTAAGTTATGAAGCAAAAGCGTGAAACTCGCCTCATACTCGTCCGCAATTCTTGGCCTTCCACAGCCTTACCTGTTGACGAACAGATAGAGTTTCACGCTGAAAGTTATAATTACCCCAAAAGTGTGCCTTTAGGATATAAAAATCCTCGGCACACTACGGGAGTAGCTAATACAACTTACCCGTGACATCTTCTCTGCTATGCCATCGACAGGTAATTCTGATTGTGGAAGTTTAGAATTGCCAATGTACAAAGCGTTGTTGACGCCCTTTATTATGTCTACAAACGCATTTATTGCGAATGCACTGCAAAAGTACAAAAAATAAATGAGAACAAGCTATTTATAAACAGATTTTTTAGGTAAAAAAATGTTTTTGCAGCAATACAACGCAGATAGCAACTGAAAACAACCGCCAAAGGGTCTATTATACTCCGCTTGGCGCAAGAATCTATGTTATTGGAAGTGTTATAGTCTGAAGTTCTACAGGAGAGTCAACAGAAAATTCTATTTGCTGCAACACTAAACCTTCTGAAGTGATTGACTGTAAAAGGACAAAACTTACACAATTAATGTGTAATCTTCTCTAAAAAACAAGAATTTTGCAAAGGTTTATTCGCAAAAGTTTTGCTGTTTCAAAAAGATATACATACCTTTGCGGTGACAGTTTCCACCACGCTTCCCATTTGCACAGCGACCAGGGCGGGACTTTTGCTTTTTACAATTCCATCAAACGCATTTTCAAAGATGGCGCTTGGTGGGATTATTATTATGCAACCTTATCATTTGACTATAAATCACAAAAATTACTAGAAAAGTTTGGCAGTTTCGAATATTCAGCGTATCTTTGCAACAATAATAAAAGAAAGGAAAGCTATATGGAAACAAAAGACAAGAAAATACAAGTTCATACCATAGACTACAAAGACATCGACAAGTTTTTTCCTGCTCGTAGCGAAATTACAATGTCTCCACTTCCGAAAGGACACATAGCACGACTCGCTACCATCCACAAGGTTAAGGCTCAATAAAAAACTTCAAGATGAAAAAGTCTATTACACAAAAATATCCTGCAAAGGCTGAAAGCATTCTGTCAAGTTGTTTTGTGATAAAACCTGCAACTAACAATAAACTTGAATATTGCGAAGCCAAGGATGTCCTTTGGGATACAGGTGCCACAAACACTATTATATCCAGAAACATAGCAGATGCTTTAGGATTGGAACCTATCCAAAAAGCCATGATTGCAGGAATTGGCGGAAATGTAGAGGCTTACACTTATAAAATAAGCCTATATTTTGCCAAAGAAGGTGCTTGGATAAAAGATTTGGAAGTTCTTGCTTGTGATTTAGAAGACAATGACATTATCATTGGCATGGACACCATTACACAAGGAGACTTAGCTATCACCAACAAAAATGGAGAAACATGGTTCTCTTTCCGTATTCCTTCACAAGAGCATATTGAATTTGAGTAAGACGTTTATTATCTAAAAAATCCCTGCCATAGGAAGCCTTTCCTACAGCAGGGATTTTTCTATTGGGAATCATCAAGAATGACTTAACTGTCAATTCTTAACTATTAACTATCAACTATTTATACTCTCCCCAAGCCTTGATGTCGATATCCTCCAGCTTGGTGGTGCAGAATGCATAGATGAATGCACTCGCCAAACGGCTGTTGGTAATCAATGGCACGTTCAGGTCGATGGCTGCACGACGAATCTTGTAACCATTGCTCAACTCGCTGCTGGTCAAGTTCTTTGGAATATTCACTACCATATCAATCTCATGGTTGTGGAGCATCTCCAAAGCCTTAGGCGCACCGCCTTCTGCCTCCTCTGATGGCCAGAGCACACGGGTGTTCTCAATGCCATTCTCGGTGAGGAACTTGCTACTACCACCGGTTGCATACAGCTTGTAACCATGCTTAACCAGCATCTGGGCAGCATCGAGCAAATCTACCTTCTGCTTGGCAGAACCTGTAGAAAGCAGGATGTTCTTGGCTGGAATGCGATGACCCACAGAAAGCATACTCTTCAGAAGTGCGGTAGATGTATCGTCGCCCAAGCAACCTACCTCACCGGTACTGCTCATGTCCACACCCAATACAGGGTCCGCCTTCTGCAGACGGTTGAAGCTGAACTGAGATGCCTTGATACCTACATAGTCGAGATCGAAGAGGTTCTTGTGTGGCTTCTCTACAGGCAAACCGAGCATTACGCGGGTAGCCAACTCGATGAGGTTGATCTTCAATACCTTGCTCACGAATGGGAACGAACGGCTGGCACGAAGGTTACACTCGATAACGAGAATATCATTGTCACGAGCCATGAACTGGATGTTGAACGGACCGTTGATGTGCAACTCCTTGGCAATCTGACGACCAACTCGCTTTACACGACGAACTGTCTCAACATACAACTTCTGAGGAGGGAACTGGATGGTAGCATCGCCTGAGTGAACACCGGCAAACTCGATGTGCTCGGAAATCGCATAGGCAATCACCTCGCCATTCTTTGCCACTGCATCCATCTCAATCTCCTTGGCATGTTCGATAAACTTACTTACTACCACTGGGTGATCCTCACTTACATTGGCAGCCAACTGCAGGAATCGCTTCAACTCATCCTCGTTAGAGCATACGTTCATCGCAGCACCCGAAAGCACATAGCTAGGACGAACCAATACAGGGAAACCTACACGCTCGATGAAGTTGTCGATATCCTCCATAGAGGTCAGGGCGCTCCACTCTGGCTGGTTGATGCCGTTGTTGGTCAACATCTGAGAGAACTTGGCACGGTCCTCAGCGTTATCGATGTCCTTGGCAGCAGTACCCAGGATTGGCACGTTCTGTGCATCCAGGTGCATAGCCAGGTTGTTTGGAATCTGACCACCGGTAGATACGATGACGCCATGAGGCTGCTCCATCTCGATGATATCCATCACACGCTCAAAGGTCAACTCGTCGAAGTAGAGACGGTCGCACATATCGTAGTCGGTAGATACGGTCTCTGGGTTGTAGTTGATCATCACAGAACGCCAGCCTTCCTTGCGGATGGTGTTCAATGCCTGAACGCCACACCAGTCGAACTCTACAGAAGAACCGATGCGGTAAGCACCTGAACCGAGTACGATGATAGAACGGTGATCGTTCTCGAAAGTGATGTCGCTCTTCACACCAGCGTAAGTTACATAGAGGTAGTTGGTCTGAGCAGGATACTCTGCAGCCAGGGTATCAATCTGCTTTACTACAGGCAGGATGCCATAGCTCTTGCGCTTGTTGCGAACCAGCAGGGCAGCCTTGTGCATGTTGCCCAACTCCTGCTCCAAACCCACGGCACGGGCTACCTGGAAGTCGGTAAAACCGTAAACCTTAGCGGTGCGGAGCAAATCCTGGTCAAGAGTATTGATGTTGCACTTCTTCATCGCCTCGTCGATGTCGATGATGTGCTTCAACTTCTCAAGGAACCACTTGTCAATCTTGGTCAAGTCGTGAATCTGATCTACGGTATAACCCTTGTGCATTGCCTTTGAAATCACGAACACACGCTTATCTGTTGGCTCGCGCAAAGCTGCATCAATATCGTCGATTTCAAGCTCCTTGTTCTCTACGAAACCGTGCATGCCCTGACCAATCATACGAAGACCCTTCTGGATAGCCTCCTCGAAGTTGCGGCCGATGGCCATTACCTCACCTACTGACTTCATAGATGAACCCAACTCCTTATCTACGCCACGGAACTTAGACAAGTCCCAACGTGGAATCTTACATACCACGTAGTCCAATGCTGGCTCAAAGAAGGCTGATGTGGTCTTGGTTACAGAGTTCTTCAACTCGAACAGACCGTAACCCATACCGAGTTTGGCAGCAACGAAGGCAAGAGGATAACCAGTAGCCTTAGATGCCAAGGCAGAAGAACGGCTCAAACGGGCATTCACCTCGATTACGCGATAGTCCTCGCTCTTAGGGTCGAAGGCATACTGCACGTTACACTCACCCACGATTCCGATGTGACGGATAATCTTGATGGCAAGGGCACGGAGCTTATGATACTCAGAATTGCTCAGGGTCTGAGATGGAGCGATGACGATACTCTCACCGGTATGGATTCCCAGTGGGTCGAAGTTCTCCATGTTACAAACTGTGATACAGTTGTCGTAACGGTCGCGAACTACCTCATACTCAATCTCTTTCCAGCCCTTCAAACTCTTCTCTACCAATACCTGTGGAGAGAAAGAGAAAGCCTTCTCAGCGAGTTTGTTCAGCTCCTCCTCGTTGTCTGCGAAACCGGAACCGAGACCACCCAAGGCGTAAGCAGCACGGATGATGACAGGATAACCGAGTTCGGCAGCAGCCTTGCGGGCCTGCTCGATGTTCTCGCAAGCCTCGCTCTTGATGGTCTTCACGTTGATTTCATCCAGCTTCTCTACGAAGAGCTCACGGTCCTCAGTATCCATGATAGCCTGAACAGGAGTACCCAATACCTTGACATTATATTTCTCCAGGATGCCCTGGCGATAGAGTTCTACACCACAGTTGAGGGCAGTCTGACCACCGAAGCTGAGGAGGATACCGTCTGGATTCTCCTTCTGGATAACACGCTCTACGAAGTATGGCTGCACTGGCAGGAAGTAAATCTGGTCGGCAACACCTTCTGATGTCTGTACGGTTGCGATATTCGGGTTGATGAGCACAGTCTCGATACCTTCCTCGCGCAATGCCTTCAGGGCCTGCGAACCTGAGTAGTCGAACTCACCTGCTTCACCGATCTTCAAGGCTCCAGAACCTAAGAGGAGCACCTTCTTTATATTTTCGTCTTTCATTATTTTCCTAATTATTTAAGTGTTTCTACAAACTTATCAAACATGAACTCTGTATCCACAGGGCCTGAGCAAGCCTCTGGGTGGAACTGGCTTGAGAACCAAGGGTTCACCTTGTGGCGAATACCCTCGTTAGAGCCATCATTCATATTTACAAAGAGTTCCTCCCAATCGTTGCCCAATGTCTTGGCATCAACGGCATAACCGTGGTTCTGAGAGGTGATGTAGCAATTGTTGGTTCCTACCATGCGCACTGGCTGGTTGTGTGAACGGTGACCATACTTCAACTTGTAGATAGTAGCACCGGCTGCCTTGGAAAGCAACTGGTTACCCATACAGATACCGCAGATAGGCTTGCGGCTCTGGCTAATCTGCTTGCGAATAATGTTTACTGCATCCTCGCACATATCTGGGTCACCAGGACCATTGGCAAGGAACAATCCGTCGAAGTCCATATCGGTGTAATCGTAATTCCATGGCACACGGATCACCTCTACGCCTCTGTTGATGAGGCAACGGATGATATTTGCCTTCACACCGCAGTCAACGAGTACCACCTTCTTGCCGGCACCCTCGTTATAACGGATAATCTCCTTGCAGCTTACCTGGTCAACAAAGTTTACACCCTCGTAGTTAGCTTCAGGTATGTTGTCAGGCTCATCATCAAAGAGAATCTTACCCATCATCACACCATGCTCACGAAGCACCTTAGTCAACTCACGGGTGTCGATGCCTGTGATTCCTGGCACCTTTTCGCGCTTCAACCAGTCGGCAAGACTCTCCACCGCATTCCAGTGGCTGTACTGCTCGCTGTAATCATTCACGATGATGGCAGAAGCATAAATCTTGTCACTCTCCATGAAGGTTGGCAAACCATTCTCCTCGAAAGTAAATGGTGGCACACCATAGTTGCCCACGAGAGGGAATGTAAGTGTCATCAACTGACCGGCGTAAGAAGGGTCGGTCAAACTCTCTGGATATCCCATCATGGCTGTGTTGAACACAACCTCGCCCGCTACAGGAGCGTCATATCCAAAAGATTTGCCATGGAACTTGGTTCCATCGCTCAAAACTAAGGTTACTTTTTTCATATCTGACATTTGATTCTTTTATTTCATACTTATAAGAGCAAATGAATTCTTCACTCTTCGTTCTTCTCTATTCACTTATTTATGATAAACGTTTTCGATGTAGTTTACAAACGACTGGTTGCAGAGCTTCGTGCCGCCTGGGGTTGGATAATGACCGGTGAAATACCAGTCGCCCTTGTGGTTTGGAATCGCCTCGCGCAAGCCCTCGATGCTCTGGAATACAAGCTGGATAGGAGTGGTCATGCCCTCTGGGCGAAGCATCTCAACAATCTTCTCGTTGATTTCCTCGGTGCTGAATGGCTTGTAGATGGAGCGTACCGGATTGATCTGCTCCTCCTTTGGCTTTGCCAATTCTGCCTTACAAGCCTCATAGGTCTGCTCGATAAGGTCTTCCATCTTGCGCTCTTTCAAGAGCTGGATGGCAGCACGGAACACGCAGAACTCTTCCAGTCTTGCCATATCGATGCCGTAGTAATCCGGATATCGGATCTGAGGGGCACTGGAAACCACTACGATCTTCTTAGGATGCAGACGGTCGAGGATGCGGAGAATACTCTCCTTCAGGGTAGTACCACGCACGATACTATCATCGATAATGACAAGATTATCCACATTCGGCTCGATGCTTCCGTAGGTTACATCATACACATGGCTCGCCAGGTCGTTACGACTGTTGCCCTCGGTGATGAAGGTACGGAGTTTGATATCCTTCCATGCTATCTTCTCTGAGCGGACAAAGTCGCCGAGGATTTCGTATAATTCTTCTTTTGATGGAACATGGTCGAGGTTGGCAATCTGCTCTATCTTGGTCTCATTAAGATACTTCTTGAAACCGCTCAACATGCCATAGTAAGCCACCTCGGCAGTGTTCGGGATATAGCTGAACACAGTGTGGTCTACATCATAATCCACAGCCTTCAGGATAGGCTGGGTCAACTGCTCGCCCAACTGCTTACGCTCCTTATAGATATCCTTGTCGGAACCACGACTGAAGTAGATGCGCTCGAATGAGCAGGCTGAATCGCCCTTCTGCTCCATGATGCGCTCGATGCTGCACTCTCCGTTCTTCTTCACGAGAAGCGCCGTGCCCGGCATCAGTTCCTGCACTTCCTCAGCCTCCAGGTCGAAGGTGGTCTGGAGTACAGGGCGCTCGCTGGCTACTACCACGATTTCATCGTTCTTGTAATAGAACGCAGGACGGATGCCCCAAGGGTCGCGCATAGAGAACATTTCACCCGAACCGGTGATACCGCAAACCACATAACCGCCATCAAAGTTCTTCATCGTGGTCTTGAGTACATTGCTCATCTTCACGTGGTCTTCTATATAGTTGGTGATATCGGTATTCTGCATCTCCATCGCCTTTGCAGCTACGAAGTTGCGCTCCACCTCTCTGTCCAGACGGTGGCCCATCAGTTCAAGCATGATGTAGGTGTCGCTGTAGATGCGAGGACTCTGGCCCTGCTTGGTAAGTTCCTCGAAGATTTCATCTACGTTGGTCATGTTGAAGTTACCACAAAGGCAGAGGTTCTTCGCCTTCCAGTTGTTACGTCGCAGGAATGGGTGCACATACTGAATGCCACTCTTTCCGGTGGTACTGTAGCGCAGGTGTCCCATATAAAGTTCGCCTGCAAAAGGCAGTTCCTCTTTAGCGAACTTTGCATCAGCAAGCTGCTCGGGAGTCAGGTTCTTGAAGTTGGCATTCGCCTTGCCGAAGATTTCGGTCACGGCATTCTTGCCCTCTGCACGCTCACGGAACATATACTCATGACCAGGCTTACCGCCCAGTTTGACACAAGCCATACCAGCACCCTCCTGGCCACGGTTGTGCTGCTTCTCCATCATCAGATAGAGTTTGTTGAGTGCGTACATCCAAGTACCATACTTCTGCTGGTAATACTCCAGTGGCTTGAGCAATCTGATCATTGCTACACCACACTCATGTTTCAATGGTTCCATCTCTCTATTATCCTTATCTTATTTAGTTAAATTTGAATATACTTATCCGAGGGATCCCCCTCCAAAAAAAGGGAAACGTCAAGAAATGACGAATCCCTTTATATATTATTCTACAGTAACTGACTTGGCCAAGTTTCTAGGTTGGTCAACGTCCTTGCCCTTACATACAGCTACATGGTAAGCCAAGAGCTGCAAAGGAATGGTAGCCAATAATGGCTCCAGGCACTCCAAGGTCTCAGGGAGTTCAATCACTTCGTCGGCAATCTTGGAAATGGTTTCATCGCCATTGCTGACAATAGCAATAACACGACCCTGACGGGCTTTGATCTCCTGAATATTAGACAAGACCTTCTCGTACATGAAGTTGTGGGTAGCAATAACTACCACTGGCATATCGCTGTCAATCAATGCGATAGGACCATGCTTCATCTCCGCTGCAGGATAACCCTCAGCGTGGATGTAGCTAATCTCCTTCAACTTCAATGCACCCTCAAGGGCCACAGGATACTGGAATCCACGGCCCAGATAGATGAAATTGCGAGCGTATGTAAACGTACGGCTCAAGTCAGCTATCTTATTGTTGAGCTTCAACACTTCCTTCATCTTGGCAGGAATGTTCCAAAGCTGTTCTGTAATCTTCTGATATTCATTTTCGCTGATGGTTCCCCTCTCCTTACCGATGGCAAGTGCCAGGAGGATAAGGACGGTAACCTGACCAGTGAACGCCTTGGTAGAGGCAACACCAATCTCCGGACCTACGTGAATATAGGTACCTGTATCTGTCTCTCGTGCGATGGAAGAACCGATGGAGTTACAGATACCATAGATAAACGCACCGCTCTCCTTGGCAAGCTTGATGGCAGCCAGGGTATCAGCGGTTTCACCACTCTGGGAAATGGCGATGACCACATCATCCTTCGTTACCACAGGATTACGGTAACGGAATTCAGATGCATATTCCACTTCCACAGGGATGCGGCAATAGTTCTCTATCATCTGCTTGCCGATAAGTCCGGCATGCCATGATGTACCACAAGCCACGATGATGATTCGCTTGGCATTGAGAAGCTGCTGGCGATGGTCGGTAATGGAGCTGAGCACGACCCCCATCTCAGTCTCCTTCTTGCTGGTTGTATCGTCGCCATCAGTCATTACGCGAGTTTCCACTGTGCGGCTAACTACACGGCCACGCATACAGTTACGAAGGCACTCTGGCTGCTCAAAAATTTCCTTCAACATAAAGTGAGGGAAACCGCCCTTCTCTATCTGACCGAGATCAATGTCTACGGTCTGTACTTCAGGGTTGAGTTTAACGTTCTGGATGTTCACCACCTGCAATTCCTCACCGAGGCGCATCACAGCGATGTTACCATCCTCCAGATAAACCACCTTATCTGTATATTCAATGATAGGACTGGCATCAGAACCGAGATAAAACTCACCATCCTTTCCGATACCTACAACCAACGGACTCTGCTTACGGGCAGCAATGATCTGATTAGGGTTACGCTTATCAAGAATAGCGATAGCGTAGGCTCCGATTACCTGACGGAGAGCCACCTGAACGGCAGTCAGCAAGTCGAGATTTTTCTTTATCTGAATATATTCAATCAGCTGAACGAGAACTTCAGTATCCGTCTCGCTCTTAAACTCTACTCCCTTAGCAATGAGATTCTTCTTGATATCGGCATAGTTTTCTATGATTCCATTATGAATCATGGCAAGGTTCTTGCTAGAGGAATAATGCGGGTGAGCATTTACAGCTGAAGGCTCTCCATGGGTAGCCCAACGAGTATGAGCAATACCCACATGTCCCGAAATATCCTTATCAGAGCAGAACGCTTCAAGATCTGCCACCTTACCCTTTGCCTTGTAAACGTTCAAAGCACCATCATTACTGATAAGAGCCACGCCTGCACTATCGTATCCACGATATTCCAAACGCTTTAAACCTTTGATAAGAGCAGGATAAGCCTCACCCTTACCTAAATATCCTACAATGCCACACATATATATATTATTATTTTTGTAGTATCCTAATTGTACTCCCTTCTATTACCTGCTATCGCAAGATATTGACAATCAATGATGCGATAGAAATCAATGTACCAACGGCAGAGAACCACAATGTAGTAGATGAACCGATAGATGAGTTTTGAGCTTTCACCTTATTTGGTTCTACATAGATAATATCATTCTGCTGCAGATAATAGAATGGCGAATTAATAATATTTGCATCATTCAAGTTCATACGATAAGTATGCTTCTCTCCTGCTGCATCCTGACGAATCAATAATACATTGTCACGCTTACCATAGATGGTTAAGTCGCCACACTGTGCCAAAGCTTCAAGAATACTCATCTTCTCCTGTGGAGCATAAATAATTCCTGGCTTTTCTACTTCACCTAATACAGATACATGGTAACTGCCCATGCGAACCGTAACAATAGGATTTTCTTTTTCTGCCAGATAAGGCTTTACCTTATTCTTGATGAGATCTTCAGCCTGCTTCTTGGTCAAACCACCGACATGCAAGGTTCCAACAACAGGAAACTCAATATTACCATCATTATCAACCAGATATCCTTGCAGGGAACCACTACCATAACTCAGCTGTCCGCCTGTACCCAATGTTTGAGAGACAGAGAGGTTGAAAGGCATGGCAGCCTTTGGATCTGTTGTAATTACTGTAATTGTAAGTTCGTCCTTAGGCATAATCTTGGCTTCATAAAGCATTCTTGAAGCAGCCAAGCTGATAGAATCTGCATTTTGGAAATAAGCTACATTCTTAGTACTTCCACAACTGCCAAGTACTAAGAGCATAGTCAAAGCGACTAAAACTGAACTAACGAGTTTTTTCATTTTCTAAAATTTTCGTTTTAAAATATTGGTGCAAAATTACGGTATTTTTTTGAATACTGCAAATTTTTGCACCAATAATTCTATTTACGTCTATTTTTTTTTGAAATAATAGCCTTTTTTACTTATCTTCGATGCCATTTGATGGCAAATTAAAGCTATAACTGTTATCGAAAATCTTCTTCACTTTATTAATCTCAACGAAGGTTGTGCCTCCACCCTCTCCAAAGCTACCGCTCAGATAAGCAATCTTATCCTCCTCACCTAAGTAGCCTTTCTGGCGAAGCATACGTACCGCTGCGGTAAACATAGCCTTGGTAGAAACCTGATCCTTCTGATGAATTGGAATAATACCATAGCTCAGATTCAACCAGCGCTGGAGTTTCTCCTTATAGCAGATTGCCAATACCGGATTTGGACCACGGAAGGCTGCCAGGTCGCGTGCAGTCTGACCGGTTTCACCATCAGTGATGATACCGGCAACACCCAACTTCTTAGTAGCCTCAATGGCAGCATGAGCCAGGAAGAGTTTCTGGTCAATCTTACCATCTTCCATTGGATCAATATCATTCAGTGGAGACTTATCCTTCTCTGCCTGCTCAGCAATACGGGCCATGGTCTGCACAGCTTCTACAGGATACTTACCGCTTGCTGTCTCACCAGAAAGCATCAGCGCATCGGTGCGATAGAAGATAGCATTGGCAATATCAGTTACCTCAGCACGAGTAGGACGTGGATTCTTAATCATGGTATGCAACATCTGTGTTGCTACGATTACCGGTTTCTGCGCCTTCACACACTTAGAGATGATGCGGCGCTGGATGCCTGGAATTCTCTCGATTGGCACCTCGATACCCAGGTCACCACGGGCAACCATGATACCATAGCAGGCATCAATAATCTCGTCAATATTATCAACACCTTCCTGATTTTCAATCTTAGAGATAATCTTGATATCGCTGTTGTGAGCGTCCAAGATATCCTGAACTGCCTTCACATCGGCTGCATTGCGCACAAAAGAGTGAGCGATGAAATCAATATCCAACTCGATAGCGAGTTCAATATTCCGGCGGTCTTTCTCTGTCAGTGCAGGCAGGTCGATATGCTCTCCCGGCACATTCACGCTCTTGTGAGCCCCGAGCACTCCCTCGTTCTGAACCTCGGCAACCAGCATAGGCCCCTGGTTGTCGATAATCTTCATATCGAGTTCACCATCATCGAAGAGCAAATCATCACCTACCTTAACATCGGCTGCGATGTCAGGATAGCTCACATTCACAATATCATGAGAAGACTCCATTTCCGGACGTCCAAAGATTTTCACTACATCACCAACATTGTAGTGGATAGGTTCCTTCACACCTGTAGTTCGCACCTCAGGACCTTTGGTATCAATCATAATACCAATATGTGGAGACACGGCTCTTACATTCTTTACGATGGTGCGTATACCCTCTTCTGTGGCATGAGCAGTATTCATACGAACAACGTTCATACCGGCGAAAAACAGTTTTCGGATAAAATCCTGATCACATCTACGATCACTGATGGAAGCGACAATCTTTGTTTGTTTCATATTTGTAATTAACCTTATTGAAATTTCAATGTTTGCGGTATTTCTACCATATTTCTTAAATTGCGTGCAAAGATACAAAGAATTTCTGAAATAAAAAACATCTGAAATACAAAATATATATAAAATATTAAGTTACTTTCAAATTGAAAGCACATAAAACAGAAAATCTAGCCAATGGGACACTTCTCGTTCCCATTGACTAGATAACAAATCTATTAATCCCGTTGAAAAATAGGATTTTTAATGATCAATTCTAAATTAAATATCCAAGTCTGGCGCCTTCTCAGCTCCTGCTGCTGCCTCAAACTTAGGCATCACATCGAAATTGAAGAGACCGGCGATAAGGGCACTTGGCATTTTTCTAACCGTCTGGTTATAGTTCTGAACGGCTTCATTATATTTGCGACGTGCCTCGCTGATACGGTTTTCCGTACCCTCTTCCTGAACCTGAAGAGCCTTGAAGTTCTCGCTGGCTTTCAACTCAGGATATTTCTCGGCCACTACCATCAGTTTGGAGAATGCATTCGCCAACTCGCCCTGTGCAGCAGCATATTTCTTCAGGCTAGCCTCAGTAAGATTATTGGCATCCAGCTTTACCTGACCAACAGCAGCACGAGCCTTGGTTACCTCGGCAAAGGTTTCTTTCTCATGCTTGGCATAAGCCTTTACTATCTTTGCCAACTGTGGCATCATGTCTGCACGACGCTGATACTGAGTCTGAACATTAGCCAACTCTGTGGTAGCCAACTCCTGTTTCTCTACCAATCCGTTATAACCACTGAACATCCATAGTACCAGCACAACTACGATGCCCAGAATAATCCAGCTTTTCTTTATACCTTTCTTTGCCGGTTGCATGTTTGAATTCATTGTCTGTTCCATTGTCATTATTATTAATTATTAATTCTAAACTATAAACTATTAACTATCAAAGGCATCACCATCCTCCGCCAGAGCCGCCTCCGCTAAAGGTACCTCCGCCAAAAGAACCGCCCGAGAAACCGCCGCCGGAAGAACCGCCACCTCCCATAAAGAAAGGAGGTATCCAGTCATCATCGTTGTTTCTCCTACGAGACTGATTTCTCTGCTGATTCTTCGGTCTTGGCTTCACAATACCGAGCATCTCCAGAATATACCTGATAAACAGATAGATAGGAATACCGAAGAAGATAAGGAACAGGATAATGACCAGGAACCAGTCGTCTTCGTCATTAACCGAACCTTCATCAACATCCGCAATTCCCGTCCGTCCACTTTTCACCTTATTATATATAGCACGGCTCACAGATGCTACTGCCTCGCCCGGATTGCCTTCACGCATATACTTCACGATGCAAGCTCGGGCAATATCATCACAGTCCACATCGGTCAACTCCCCCTCCAGTCCACTTCCTGGAGCAATAAAGTACTTATGGTCCTCCACCGCGATGACGATAACCAGTCCTCTCCGACTCTTCTTGTAACCGATACCATATTGGTTGCCCACATCCTGCGCCATCCGAAAGGCATCCTGGTTGTCAACCTTTCCCACAATGATGAGCACATTCTGTACGCCACACTCCAACTTCAGTTTCTGAAGATAGAAATTGGCAGAATCCTTCTGAGCCTTATCAACATATCCATCCGGGTCGGAAACATATTGCGTAGAATCCCTGAGGAAAGGAATCGGTACATTTTTCGCCGTCCAGACCTCCCCAGCCATCAACGCCAATGCATGAAAGGCAACCATCATCAAAGCAAAAAAATATCTCTTAAATCTCATAATTTCTCTATTTTGGTGCAAAAATACGCAATAAAAACCTTATATGCAAATACTTAGAGCATTATTTTTGCAAAAAAAGCCTTAAGTATTTTGTTATATCATAAAAAACTTGTATCTTTGCACACCGAAATAAAGATTAACAAGTAAAATTAGTAAAAAATAAAGAAATGACCAAAGCAGATATCATTAATGAGGTAGCTATCGCTACTGGTATGCCTAAGAAAGAAGTAGGTACTGTAGTAGAGGCTTTTATGGAAGAGGTTAAGAAGTGCCTCATCGAAAAGAAGGACAATGTATACTTGCGTGGCTTCGGCAGCTTCAACATCAAGCATCGTGCTGCTAAGACTGCCCGTAACATCTCTAAGAATACAACCATCACCATTCCAGCTCACGACTTACCAAGCTTCAAGCCATCAAAGAGCTTCATCGAGGAGATGCAGAACGCTCAGTAATACTGCTGGACAGGAAGAGAGAAATATCATTTTTTATAATAACAATATTTTAAAATTTTAAAATCATGCCAAACGGAAAGAAAAAGAAGGGCCACAAGATGGCTACTCACAAGCGTAAAAAAAGATTACGTAAGAACAGACATAAGAGCAAGTAAGCTAGCATTGTAGCTAGTCTACTATAGCTCTCGGTCAGTTCGTGACTGAGGGGGTGTGTCAGTTCTGATATAGAATGACATACCCTTTTTTTGTATTAATTTAAAGTTAAAAGATTATTGAAGATATGACAAGCGAAGTTGTAATTGATGTCCAACAGAAAGACATCTCTATCGCACTCATGGAGGACAAGCAGCTGGTGGAATACCAGAACGAACCTCGTGAGGCATCGTTCTCTGTGGGCAACATCTACATCGCAAAGGTAAAAAAACTGATGCCGGGTCTTAACGCCTGCTTCGTGGATGTAGGTTATGAACGCGACGCCTTTCTTCATTATCTTGACCTAGGAAGTCATTTTAATTCCTACCTGAAGTACCTTAAACAAGTACAGAGCGACAGAAAGAAACTTTTCCCATTCTCTAAAGCCAGCAAAATGCCTGAATTGGAAAAGGACGGCAGCATACAGAATGTACTCAAAGCAGGACAGGAAGTGCTGGTACAAATCGTAAAGGAACCAATCTCTACCAAGGGACCTCGACTCACAGGCGAAATCTCATTCGCGGGCCGATACCTGGTACTCATGCCATTCGGTGATAAAGTTTCTGTCTCGTCGAAAATTAAAAGCGGTGAAGAACGCTCTCGACTCAAACAACTCATTCACAGCATCAAACCAAAGAATTGCGGCGTTATCGTCCGCACTGTGGCTGAGGGTAAGAAGGTCGCTGAGCTCGATGCTGAGCTGAAAGTCCTGGTGAAGCGATGGGAGGATGCTATCGCCAAGGTACAGAAGACCCAGCAGCGCCCGCAACTTGCATTCGAGGAGACCGGAAGAGCCGTTGCTCTCTTGCGTGACTTGTTTAACCCATCTTACGAGAACATCTACGTGAACAACGAAGATGTGATGAACGAGGTGAAGAACTATGTTTCTCTAATAGCCCCTGAAAAGGCGGGCATAGTTAAGCTCTACACCGGTAAGGTGCCTATCTTCGACAATTTCAGCATTACCAAGCAGATTAAAGCTGGCTTTGGTCGTGTTGTTAACTACAAGCACGGTGCTTATCTCATCATCGAGCACACCGAGGCCTTGCATGTTGTCGATGTAAACAGTGGTAACAGAACTCGTGAGAAAGGTCAGGAAGCAAATGCACTGGATGTTAACCTCGGCGCTGCTGATGAGTTGGCTAGACAATTGCGCCTCCGAGATATGGGAGGTATCATTGTTGTCGACTTCATCGACATGAATCTTGCCGAAGACCGACAGCTGCTCTATGAACGCATGTGCAAGAACATGCAAAAGGACCGTGCCAAGCACAACATCCTGCCATTGAGCAAGTTCGGACTGATGCAGATTACACGCCAGCGTGTACGTCCGGCTATGGATGTGAATGTAGATGAAACCTGCCCTACCTGTTTCGGTACGGGCAAGATTAAGTCGAGCATCCTCTTCACCGACCAGTTGGAAAGAAAAATCGACCGCCTAGTCAACAAGATTGGCGTCAAGAAATTCACTTTGTATGTGAATCCTTACGTGGCTGCCTTCATCAACAAGGGTTTCATTTCCCTGAAGCGCAGATGGCAGTTTAAGTATGGTTTCGGCTTCAATGTGATTCCTTCACAGAAACTGGCATTCCTCCAGTACGAATTCTACGACAAGGACAACCAGTATCTGGATATGCAGGAAGAACAGGAAACAAAGTAAGTTTTTAATTATCAGAAAAAAGCTCCATTCGCATCTGATTGCTAATGGAGCTTTTTTATTTTGTTTTTCTACACCTTTTATATATAGGGCATTTTAGTACTCTATCTGATTATTCACCATCTTCTCTGTATCCCAAGGTGCAGGAGCACCGCCGAGATAACGATGGAACCAGTCGAGGTGCGCGTTGTAATAGAGCGGCATCGACTTCAGGTTGCTTGGCCAGTGACCATCATACTTCAAGACTATCAGTCGCGAAGGAATGTTCAGGGTCTGCAAGGCTGTAAAATACTGCAAACTCTGGGTATACGGTACACGATAGTCCAGCTCACCTGTCATCACTAGGGTTGGTGTTGAGAAGTTCTTGATGTATGAGGATGGTGACCACTTCTCGTAGAGATCGGAATTATAAGGCTGTCCCTCTAACTCAAAGTTAGGAAACCATACTTCCTCAGTACTGCCCCACATAGAGCGCAAGTCATATACGCCCATCATGGAAGCCAGACACTTGAATCGCTTGGTATGTCCCTGCAGCCAGTTCATCATGTAACCGCCATACGACCATCCCATCGCTCCCATCCTCGTGGAGTCAACATATTCCAGGGTTGCCAATTTATCGGTAACCTTCATCACATCCTCAAATACCTTTCCGCCCCAGTCACCGGAAATGGCACGGGTGAAAGCCTGACCATATCCCGTAGAACCGTGAGGATTAGGATAAGCCACCACGTAACCGGCAGCAGGATAAACCTGCCAGTCGCCACGGAAGGAATTCATCCATTGCATCTGTGGTCCGCCATGCACATTGATGATAAGCGGATATTTCTTGCTGGCATCAAAGTTGTGTGGCTTCACGATGAATACCTGTACCTTGTCGCCACCAGCACCCTCTACCCAGATACTCTCAGATGGACGGATATCCACTTCATCTTCCAACTGCTGGTTGAGGAAGGTAATCTGCTGTTCCTTGCCGCTGGCTACAGGAGTTCCATTCCACTTCTTCATCTGCTGGCGATAGAGAGCCGATGGCTTGCCTGTCGTGCTATAGGTATAATATACCATACCTTTATTGTCGAAATCAAACTCCGAGATGGCCTTGCCCGTCAATACCGGCGAGATGGTTTTTCTGGCTATATCGAGCTTGTAGAGCGGCTCAGCGCCCTGTACCTGACCGAGGAAGAAGATACTCTTGCTGTCGGGAGCCCATTTGTAATCATCTACCCAGTTGTCAAACTTCTCTGTCAGGACGGTAGACTTTTTTGCAGCCCGGTCGTAGATAGCAAGACGGAAGCGATCAGACTCATAACCAGGCACTTGCTGCAAGCGGTAAGCGATATACTTGCCGTCAGGCGAATAGGCTGGAGTACCATCCCAAGCCTTGTTCTCCTTCGTGATGCAGACCGGTTCTCCCCCATTCACAGATACCGTCCACAGGTCGGCATTGGTGCTAGCCTCCTGATGCTCATCATGATTGGATACGAAACAGATCTCCTTGCTGTCAGGAGAGAATTGATAGGTGATTCCACCCCCAACCACGAATATCAGCGAATAATTGCCCGGAGTCAGATCCTTGTAAGTCTTCGTCTGTGTGTCGAAAAGGATAAGGTGATTGCATCTGCCATCATTATAGCTCGTCCAATGACGGTAGAGCAACTTGTCGGCGATATGCGCCTGTACAGGTCCCTGCTCCTTTTTCTCCATCCGGGCCTTGTTAGCCTTGGCATCAGCCCCCAGGTCGGGATATACTTCTGCGGTAAAGGCAATGTATCGCTCATCCGGAGAGATGACAGGACTACCGATACCCAACTCATAATCAGTTACCTGTTCCGTCTCGCAGGTAGTCAGATCCATGCGAAAGATCTGAGCCGTCCCTTTCTCATAATTAGTAAAGAAGATACTCTTTCCATCCTTGCTCCATACGGCAGAACTGCTCTTTCCATCCTCGGTAAGAGCCTTGGCGTGAGAGCCATCCGCATTCATGATGTAGATGTCGGAGCCAGACTTCTGGTTCTTCAGGTCAGAAGAACTGGCGGTATAGCAAACCGTCTTACCATCAGGCGAAAGGCTCACCGAAGATACGCCCTTCACCCTGTACAAATCCTCGATGGTAAACGCCCTTTTCTGAGCGTTTGCCGAAAGCAGCGCCATCACGAGTGCTGCCGAAAACATCAATCTCTTGTTCATATAACCTATAAATATTTATATTTCAGATGCAAAAGTAACAATTATTTTGGATTTTCTGCAACCTTTTCTCTACTTTTATCGTCTAAGCTATAAATAACATTGATAATAACATAAAAAAGAAAGGAAAAGACTATGATTTTGAGTACCACTCCAACCATAGAAGGCCACCCTATCCGTGAATACCGTGGCGTAGTAACCGGCGAAACCATCATCGGTACCAACTTTGTAAAGGATTTCTTTGCCAGTGTCCGTGATGTAATCGGCGGCAGAAGCGGTTCTTACGAAAGCACCCTCCGCGAGGCTAAGGATACAGCCCTCAGAGAGATGGCCGACCGTGCCGCATCTCTGGGCTGCAACGCCATCGTGGGCATCGACCTGGATTACGAAACCGTAGGAAAGAGCGGTTCCATGCTGATGGTAACATGCAGCGGAACGGCGGTGATTATCTAAGTTCTGCGACTGTACAAAAGAACAAAACATACTTGAAATGGGGCGGTAACTGCCTTAAAAATCGAGTTACCGCCCCTGTTCAGTTATATTTTTATCTATAATTGTGTGGTGATATACACCTGATGAAGGTCACCAACTTTCTTCTATTTCATTTATTCTATCACCCAATCCTCTATACTTCGCTGGTTTTCCGAGAAGTTAATACCCACTTTCACAACCTTTCGCCCATCATCGGCAAAAGCCTTGGCATAGTTCTTATCGCTGATTTGCGCCATGGCGATGTCGGCAGACTTCTTATATTTCAACTCAAAGATAAAGATACTCTTATCCGTCTTGAGCACAAGGTCTATTCTTCCATCCGAAGTGGTATGCTCCACCTTCACATCTTCGCCAAGCATGGTGAAGATGGTGAATATCACGGCTTGATAGTGACGCTCATTATTGTTGATAATCGTATATGGGAAAACTTATCATAGAATGCCTTCAAATGAGGCATAAAAGCTTCCATGTCATCATTGATGAGCACATTCTTGGAATAAGCATACACGATGGCATCATATCTGTTCATGTCTTGCGCAGAATAATACCTGACGAGACTTTCCGAGAAACCTTGTCTTACTTCTTGATCTGGGAAACAGAGATGATACAACTTGCCTTTCTTCTCATATCCTTTAATGGTAAGGTAGCCACTTTGGAAAAGGACAGGAATAGGATCAGCAAGCTTTTCCGTAGGTGTATCAAAACGTGATGCCTGTATCCACAGATCGTCCAGATTGAGCATATCCAAATTCTTCTGCTGCAACAACTCCACCAGAAACGTAGGCGTACCAGATGTAAACCAATAGCTATTAAACTCCTTATCATCCAAAGCATTGATAATGCTGTAAGGATTGAAGATATCCTCGCTATTGATACTGAAATGGTAGCCATCATAATGCTGCTTGAGTTGCTGCAAGGTCTCCTCATAAGTGAGTCCATTATGCTCAGCCATCTCCTCGATACCCTCACGGAAATACTGAGTCAATTCACTCTTGGTTATACCACAACAGCTACTGTATTCATCCTTCAACGTGAGAATCTTGAGATTGTTCAACTCGCTAAAGATGCTGAGCTGGCTAAACTTGGAGATGCCTGTGATGAATACAAAGCGGATGTTTCCCTCTTGCTGCTTCAAGGGGCTGAAGAAATCTCGCATGATATTGCGGATGGTTTTCTGCAAGTCTTCGTCACTGACAGAATCATGCATAGGAGCATCATATTCGTCTATGAGAACAACAACTTGTTTACCTGTTTGAGCAGCTGCTGCAAGCAAGATGTTCTTAAGACGACCTCCAAAAGACTTCTCATCTATTGGATTAACTTTTAAACCATATTTTTTCTCTTCTACTTCTAGTATTCCGTTTAGAATTGAATATGTATTCTCCAAACTATAATATTTACCACAGCTCAGATCCAGGTGGATGACAGGATATGCCGTCCACTCCTTCTCCATCTGTTCGATGGCAAGTCCCTTAAACAGTTCTTTCTTACCTTCAAAGTAGGCCTTGAGAGTAGATACAAACAAGGATTTTCCGAATCGACGTGGGCGACTCAGAAAATGAAACTTGGCATAATGAGCCAACTGATAGACGATAGCCGTCTTGTCAGCATAGAAGTAATTCCCCTTCACGATTTCGGAGAACGTTTGTATTCCCAAAGGATATCTCTTTGAAGCCATAATCTTACTCTTAATAATTAATGTACAAAGATACAGATAATATTTCAGAAAACAAGCATTTTTCTGATTATTAACAATATATCACTGCAAAAATAGAACCGCAATTCAACAAAACATGCTTGAAACGGGGCGGTAACGGCCTTAAAAAACGACCCGCACATTTGAGCATCGTTGAGAGGCTTGGCGGGTTCTCGTGCTGCAAAGATACGAATAATCTTTGATAATACAAACTTTTGAGCAAGAAAAAACAGCCAACCTTCAATAGCATATTTGAAAGTTGGCTGTTTTTCATTTATAATGTTTCCTGCAAGTTTTTACTAGGCATAAGCTTACTTGTATTTTATCTATAAAGTTATCTCCATAGGGGCTCGGAAATCCAATTTTCAGGGAATCCCATTGCTGCAGGATCTACCTGTGGATAAGAAACGAGTAAGGATTTGAGCTCATTCTTGAAGTCCAATCCATATCCCATAGAATCAAGCCAATATGCAATACAACAGGCTATAGCATATACTTTGTTCGCATCAACACCTTCTATGTTCACCCATGCACCACGCAAAGAGGCATTCATTTGTGGAGCATTGGAGAGATAACGATTCCAAAGTCGTGAGTGATGAGCGCAACAGTTTCTTAGGACAGTTACACTACGCATCCAACTTTCCAACACCTCATGCTGTGGAAGATTGAACTGACGAGCTACACGCTTCTTCAACTTCTTGTCACCGAAATTGTAATAGAGTTTTGAAAGCGTACCGAAAGATGCCAGTTCAAGCGTTTTCCATGCAGGAGGGAATATCGGCTTGTCATAGTTGCGCCTATGTTCCTTGATAAAGTCCTCTTTACAACGCTGAAGCTCTCGATCTATGGAGTTCATATTCTCAATAAACTTGTGCTCATCGTCAGCAAGGCTTGTATCAAAGAACCAAAATGGTCCATGTGCCAAAGAGAACTCTTGTATAATCTTTGTGCGCAAAGCAATCTCTAATCGTTGAACAGCCTTGAACATCAAATCTCTCAACTCTATATCAAAGTTATAGAGAGCTACGGCATCTTCAAATCTACTATTAGGCTTAAACTGATGTGTAGTTTTGTCTTCCTCCATAGGACGAAGGTATTGAACAAAACGAAAATAGCTGACCTCACCAAGAAATTTTTCAGCCTTGGATGAATCAGCAATATTTAAGCCTCTACTTTTTAGTAGTTCTATTTGTTCCGAAATAGAAAGAGCCTGCTTAGTGTATAATCTTAATGTACCCATAAAAAGCAAAAGACCCGCCCTGGTTCGCTGTTCAAATGGGAAGCGTGGCGGATTCTGTTGCTGCAAAGGTACAAATAATTATTGATAATACAAACTTTTGAGCAAGAAAATTCGCGCAAAAGTAGATTTCTTTGACATATTTATATTTAATAGTGTTAAATCAGACCATAAAATCACATTTTATCTGTCGAATAAAACATTTTCCGAAATAGAATTGTTACCTTTGCTACGAAATCCCAAGGTGGGAGGCGGTGGGGTAACACCACCTTCCTTGGAGCTTAGAATAATCTAATCGTCAACTATAAGATTTCTACTTTGCTTGGATTTTACCTTTTCACTCAATGTTATTGGACAAACATTAATGATTTACGTTATCTATCAAAGGGCGAATTTTCATGTCATATTCTTCATTGCCGAAATTTATCACAATTAGATTCCGTTTGCACCGGGTCATTCCAGTATATAACAACTCATCAAAAGATAAATTAAAAGTTGTGGATTTGTCATATTTCGGTTCGAGTATAAGAAAGACGACTTCACTTTCCCATCCCTTGAATGAATTAATTGTGGATATTTTTATAGTACCACTATTCATCCAAAAATGGAGTTTCTTGTTATCTCTTATACTCTTATAATTTGAATTATAAACTTCTTTTTTGAATTGAGTTAAAATTTCTTCATAGTGTTTTCTGAAAGCGATTAGTGCGTCAATACTAATGCCACATTTATCGCATTCTTCAATTAACCTTTCTCTAAAATTCTCTGGATAAGATACAAAAAGGTCATAGATTGTAAATAAGATAGCAATATGCTGTCTTAGTTTAATTATATCAGTATCATAAAGAGTGGTTCTTTTGACAAACAATTTTTTCTTCAGATGTTCCGTAATGTTGTTAAACCATCCTGTGTTTGGATTTTTATCATTATTTTTCCCAATATAATTGAGGTTACTCATATACATTGTTTCTATCGTTTCGAGCATACTATTGGTTTTTTCTCTGCATGCATATCTGTAGTAAGCATCAAATGTTCTGAGCAATCCTGTTGTAAATCCCAGTATTGTTATGTCATTAGGAGATATATTTCCTGCTTTATTCAGTATATTTCCACGTATAATATTATATAAAGATCTAATATGATCTTTGTCCTGAAGATACATATAGTTTATATAGCCTTCTTTTTGCTGTTGCTGACCAAAAAAATCATAACTTCCATTTTCTGAGAAATCATCAGTATCATACTTGTCACCAAATACGTTTTTTTGAAATGATTGTGCAAGATCTCTTACTTTAAAATCAGAACGAAAACAATACTTTAATTCATTTACACCTCGAACATTTGTTACAACATCTTTCTGGAGGGTAGGTTGTCCGTAAATGTTTTGTTTAACATCTCCGAATAACACATAATCCCCTTGAGGATCTCTAAAGAAATTTTTGATAATTTCCATCCAAGATCTGTGATAATCTTGTATCTCATCAATGAGGACAGCATCATATTTGACTATTTGATTCTTATGCTCATTAAACAATTGAACATTCCCATAATACATTTTTTCTAAATAGTCGGATATATGAACTTTATCCATTCCTTCTGGAATTTCCATTTCAATATTTAGATTGTTGAGTTCTGCATTTATAAACTGGTGATAATTGATAATGATAAAACTTTCCAGTGGAAAGGTTTCATCAACGCGATTAAGTTTGTCATGAATAAAATTTTTGAGCGTAATATTGTAAGTTAAAATTAATATACGTGGGGTGTTATTACGTGACAAAGCCCGTTTGTATGCTTGCACAGCTCTAGCTGCTAAGACTGTAGTTTTTCCAGACCCAAACACACCACGTACTCTTTGCTCTAAATTTGTTGAATATATAATATTTTTTTGTTTGTCAGAATATTTATATGGTTTACCTTCTGCTTTTAAATGTTCCGCTGGTGATAATAATCTTTTAAAGTTTTCATACAAAACATCCGTAAATAGCCAAGAAGGATATTTTGCAACAATGCGTCGTTTCTTAAGAAGATTAATAAAATCCTCTTCGTTGAGTCCGTCTTTTCCAATAAAATCCATATTGTATGTTAGGAATGATTGATATTTTTTGTCATCTTTATATGGCTTTATAAGCATATTCTCAAGTTCATATTGACTTGCACAATGAAAGTAAACTGCACATGCAACAATATTGAAATGGCGAAAATCTCTTATCTTCATTTGCAATAAATCTTCAACATGAAGATCATAAAGATTATTCTTATACTTCAAGACTTGGTCAATAGGTGACTTTACGATAGAATTATTTGGTATATATCCACTTCTTCTTCTCGTTTAAGCAAAAATTGCTTAAGTTCCAATCTTTTACTTCTATAATCATTACGCCATATCCCTTTCTCATAATGAGCACGTCAGGTCTGTCACCATTTAAAAATGGATTGAAATAGACTTCAAAAGAATCATCTAAGCAATTCTTGAGAAACTCTAAAAGTGTCCACTCCCCAGCAGTAGCTGAGACTTTGAACTTTGAAATCTTTTCAAGTGAAGGATAAAATATTGCCATAATAATCTCTTTAAATTAATTTCTAATGTAAGTTACATTGATTATATAACACACACAGTACTTTGTCTTGCAAAAATAGCCAAAAATCTTGGAATAAAAGAAAAAGTCACAATAAATCAACGAAAACATACGTAAAAAGGATAAAATCAAGCCGTATTTAGCATTTTGCTTATATTGAGAGTCAAATTCATACTGCATTATTATAGTTTGGATACAAGCAGATACAGTACCCGATTATTGATTATGTCAGTTCCTGATATGTTAAATAGCAAAACTACTTGCTCGTGTTAAAAGTATTATGGAGAGGTGTGTTTGACATACTTCCTCTCCCTAATAGCTTTCTATCGTCTTAGTCTCCTTTTATTATTGGCTTCACCATCTTCGTTGCCTGTCGCAAACATCGTCTTATCCATTCTATCTTATCTTCATCCTTCTCATGTCCCCAATCCTTAGTATCGCCACTACCACCTAGGCTTTCAGCAAAGTTTGTTGATTCGTTGATATAGCTGATATACAAAAAGTACATTGCACAATGGATGATTTTATTTCCATAATTAATAAAGCTCATGGTAAAGCTATCGTCAAAGAGACGGCTGTTATTCCCAACATATTTACCATAACCAGTTATTATTTAGTATGACGAATTCTCTGTGCCTTCTTCTCATCCTTTCTCATCAGATAAGGAGATGGAGGAAGTTCTGGAAGCACATCATTGATGGCATCAATCTGCCCCACCACCTTCAGTAAGAGGAGAAAAGTGGCTAGCGAAAGATTGCCCGCAGTGCCATTCTCAAACTTATGGATGGTGGTCAAGCCAAGCCCAGTAAGCTCGGCTACCTCTTTCTGGGTGAGATTGCATCGCATTCTATATTCCTTGAATCTCATTCCCAGCAAGCGTACCAACTCAGGAGTAGAATATTCATATAAATCTGCCATAATCTTCTATTAATTTATCTATCATTATAATGATATTTATCCCATATATCAGCCTTTACCTTCAATATACTGATATTTATGGGTACAAAAATAAGAAAAAGAAATGAGACTGGCAAGCTTTCAAGAGATTATTTTCTAACTTACTATCATTTTTCAGGAAAATGATGCGAGGAGTCGCTTACAAATGACGCAGATTCGCCCATCCCTTTATCCTCGCACATAAATGTTTTTCCTTGAAAAAAGTCTCAAAGTATCATTATTTACAAGTATATCACTGATACATAACGGATTACAAAATGATACTTCCAAATATATTTACAAAGAAGCATCATAGAAGTATCATGAATTCCATAGAAGTATCATTAAATCACCATGATGCATCAAAAGAAAACACGAAATTATAGTCAACTAAATATAGAAAAACTACAATTTGCTTGCTCAAAATAATGCCCAAAATTTACCCCATAAAATGGGCATTCAATGCCCGCAGTACGGGCAACGAGTACCCAACACTTGGTCTATCGATACCCGTCACTTGATCCCTTAGTGCCCGTGTGACGGGCACTAAGAGACCAGCCAATGTGCTTACTTTCCTAACTACTCTATAAAACTGAAATACTAGACATTTCTTAGTTTTTGTGCCTGTATTTCTAGACATAAATCCTCAAAAAAGGCTTTTTTGCAAGCAACTTACCTGAGTTTTATGATACTTCTATTGAATTTATGATACTTCTATGATACTTTTTGTAAAATAAACAGAAAAGTATCATTTTTATAAACCACTATATATCAACCATATATAGCATTTTTAAACACGAATAATGAGACTTTGAGACTTTTTCAAGAAAAAAAACTTTTATGTGCACGAAAGAAAAGGAAAGAAGAAAGCAGTAATTATAAAAGAAAAAAGCAGCAATGGCTACTACTCCATTGCTACTTATTTTATATTTTACTGAACAATCTTGAAGCGGATACGCAAAGAATGCGCATGCTCATCCCAATTGGTACCAAGCAATACGAACTTGCCAATCTGGGCGGTAGAACGGACATGCTTGCCGATACATGGACAAACATCATAATCACCGATACGAACCAGACGCAAGGTCTCGCTCGCATCATCCGGCAGACGGTCTAACTTGACGTTAGCCGGAATGTGGTCACGATCCACAAACTCGTAAGTAACAGGCATATCAAGCTCTATCAGACGATTCATCTCCGTCTCAATCTCCTTCTCCTCCTGGCGGGTAGGCTTGTGATCGACTACGAAGGTCATCTTACTCTTCTTGCGCTCAATATGTGCATTGCGGCTGCGCTCACAGCCAAACAGGCGAACCATCAACTGATTGAGCAGATGCTCAGCCGTATGAGCAGGAGGGAACTCCTCCTTATGATGCTCATTCAATATGATATCACTTTCCTCCATCTTGACATTGAATTTATAGATTCTTACTCCGTTAGCATCCATTGATATCGGGAATACGCCATCCTTCTTCAATTCAACCTTCTTCTTGCCACCCGAGAACAGTTCTGTTACCAGCACCTCCTCTTCAGCAATATGGAAGAAATCGAAAGCATGACCAGGGATGCAAACCTGCAACTGGCGCGCCTCCTGAGCAAAGTTAAGTACGATGAGCATGGCTTCATCATCCTTCTTGCGAAGGAAGGCGAAATTGGTACGGGGATCGAAATTCTCAGAACCCGGATTCACATACATCAAATCGAAGGTCTCACCCTCGCGGATGGCTTTCTCTTCATTGGCGAAGCGAAGAAGCTGGCGATAAGTGGCTGCCAGATATTTCTGCTCCTGACTCAATGCCGAGTCAGATGAATCCTGATAGGCATGCGCCAGAGTTTCCAGACTCCAATAGTCGAATATCGTGGTACGGCCATCCGTGCCGCTGAATCCTTCTTTATCCATTCCCTTCTCGCCGAATTCCTGACCGCTGTAAAGCATGAAAGGATTCTTTTGGAAGAAGAGACTCATGGCTGCAGCAGGAATCGCCTTCATGGCTGAGCCACAGAAGAAATCGCTGGCGATGCGCTGCTCATCATGATTCTCAAGGAAATAGAGCATGTGATCGCGGATATCATCCACTACCTGCCACTCGTGAGTGATACTGGCTGCCGGACGCTCACCACGAACCACGCCACGCAGGCAATCATACATTCCTACTTTGTCATAAAGATAATCGAAACCAGCCTTTACATAGTTGCGGTACTGGTTAGGATCATAAACCTCGCCGATAACAACGATATGAGGATACTTCGCCTTCAATATTCCTGTAGCGTATGCCCAGAAGGCCGTTGGCACCATTTCTGCCATATCACAGCGGAAGCCATCTACACCCTTGCTTGCCCAGAAGAGGAGGATATCTGTCATCTTGCCCCATGTGTTTGGCACTGGTTCATAATGATAGCTTCTGCCTCCTGCATCACAGTAATCTACACCATAATTGAGCTTCACGGTCTCATACCAGTCGTTACAGCCAGGATGGTTATCAAACCGGTCGTTTCCTGTAGCTCTGGCTGGGCTCTCGGTATAAGGTTCATAAATCTTGGCATCTTTCGCAGAAAAAGCCTTGAACTCTGGTTTGGATTGACGGATTTCATTCAAATCCAAATCGCCCCATGCATAATAGAAATTATTCCTGGTAGAGAAGTGCATGTTCGGATCATCATCTTCTCCCAAATCCCGTACACCTGTTGGTTTGCAAATGGAATGATACTCTCGGGCTACATGGTTCGGAACGAAATCCATGATTACTTTCATACCTGCCTTGTGAGTACGCTCTATCAGCTGCTCCCACTCTTTCATTCGCATACTGACATTCACAGCCAAGTCTGGATCGATATCATAGTAGTCGGTAATAGCATATGGCGAACCTGCTTTTCCCTTCACTACCTCTGCATGCTGAGTAGGAATTCCATAAGAAGAGTAGTTTGTCTGAGTGGCATGACGAATCACACCCGTATACCAAATATGTGTAAATCCCATATCGTGGATGCTAGCCAAAACTTCATCAGAGAAATTATTCAGCTTTCCGCAACCATTCTCTTCGATGGTACCATTTTCCTTACAGGTTGTATTCTGATTTCCGAAGAGTCGTGGGAGAACCTGGTATATAATAACTTTTTCCTTCATTTAGCGGCTTTACTAAAAAAAATGAAACGTTTTACCTTTCCAACAACGCCTTTGCTGAAAAGATAAAACGTTGAATAGTGTTATTGTTGATTAAGCAATACCATGAGCGGCAACATTCTTGTCGATGCGGCCAATCATACCCTGCAATGCCTTGCCAGGACCACACTCTGTGAAGTCATCAGCACCATCAGCAATCATAGCCTGTACAGATGAGGTCCAACGTACAGAGCTTGTAAGCTGTGCGATGAGGTTCTGCTGAATCTCAGCTGGATCAGTATGAGGCTTACCGTCTACATTCTGGTAAACCGGGCACTTAGGAGCAGAGAATGTAGTCTTCTCGATAGCAGCCTGAAGTTCATCCTTAGCTGGCTGCATCAATGGAGAGTGGAAAGCACCACCAACCTTCAAAGGCAATGCACGCTTAGCACCAGCAGCCTTCAGCTTCTCGCAAGCAGCATTGATAGCATCTACGTTACCTGAGATAACGAGCTGACCAGGGCAGTTGTAGTTAGCAGCAACTACCACATTGCCTTCTGTGCTCACCTCAGCGCAGACTTCCTCAACCTTCTCATCTGGCAAACCGATGATGGCAGCCATGGTACCAGGGTTAGCCTCGCAAGCCTTCTGCATAGCGTTGGCACGGGCAGCAACAAGTTTCAAACCATCCTCGAAAGCCATAGCACCAGCAGCAACCAATGCAGAGAACTCACCGAGAGAGTGACCTGCAACCATAGCTGGCTTGAACTCCTCACCCAGGCAAAGAGCAGAGATAACAGAATGGAGGAATACAGCAGGCTGGGTAACCTTGGTTTCCTTCAACTGATCGTCGGTTCCGGCGAACATGATATCAGTAATCTTGAAGCCGAGAATCTCGTCGGCCTTATCAAAAAGTTCTTTTGCCAATGCGTTGTTATCGTAGAGATCCTTACCCATACCTACGAACTGAGAACCCTGTCCAGGGAAAACAAATGCTTTCATTTTATCCTATTATTTTTTAAGTTTATAATAAATATTCCTGCAATATACATGAATTCTTTGAATCCGACTGCAAAGGTACAATAAAATTCTGAGAATCAGCAGAGAATATCAAAAAATAAAGTTATATATTCTAAATTACTACAAGAATGGTAAAAACTTTCCATTCTGAATGCGGAACAGGCATAAAAAAAATCCCTAATGCCTTTCGGCAAAAGGGATCTTTATATTAATTTGCTTTACAGTGCGAAAAATATCGTACTTCATACAAATTGATTGAGCTAGGATTATTCAGCTGCTGGAGCCTCTTCCTCAACTGCAGCCTCAGCAGGTGCCTCAACTGGAGCCTCCTCAGCAGCAGGAGCTGCAACAGGAGCGTTCTCAGCAACAACATTAACTGGAACCTTAACCTCAACCTCCTTGTGGTAGTGTACAGTAGCCTCGTACTCACCAACCTTCTTAGCATCCTTCATAGTGATGATCTTGCGATCAACCTCGATGCCCTTCTTAGCGAGTTCCTCAGCAACAGTTGCAGCGTTAACTGAGCCATAGAGCTGACCAGTAGCGCTCACCTTAGCAGCAATAGTAAGAACAATGCCCTCGAGAGCCTCGCCCTTCTTAACAGCCTCAGCCTTGATAGCCTCAAGCTTGTGAGCCTGCTGCTTCAAATCCTCAGCCAACTGCTTCTTAGCAGATGGAGATGCGATAACAGCCTTACCTGTAGGGATAAGGAAGTTACGACCATAACCACTCTTTACATTTACGATATCGTTCTTATATCCAAGACCGATAATATCTTGCTTCAAAATAATTTCCATTCTTCTTTATCCTCCTTAAATTACTTCATCAAATCGGTTACGTAAGGAAGCAAAGCGATCTGGCGAGCACGCTTTACAGCCTGTGCTACACGGCGCTGATACTTCAAAGATGTACCTGTGATACGACGTGGAAGGATTTTACCCTGCTCGTTCAAGAACTTCTTCAAGAACTCTGGATCCTTGTAGTCGATGTACTTAATACCGCTCTTCTTGAAACGGCAATACTTCTTCTTCTTTGTGTCGATAGAAGGAGCAGTCAAATAACGGATTTCTGATTTCTGATCTGCCATGATTAAGCCTCCTCTTTTTTACCAAGCTTTGCACGACGCTTCTCTGCGTAAGCGGCAGCATACTTGTCAAGTTTAACAGTCATGTAACGAATTACTTTCTCGTCGCGGCGATAAGCTGTTTCGAGCTTAGCGATAACAGTTGGCTCAGCCTTGAACTCAACCAAGCTGTAGAAGCCTGATGTCTTCTTCTCGATGTTGTAAGCCAACTTCTTCAAACCCCAAGCCTCTTTGTTCAGAATCTCAGCACCATTATCGGTGAGTACCTTCTCGAACTTAGCGACCGTTTCCTTCATCTGTTCATCAGACAAAACGGGAGTCAAAATGAAAACGGTTTCGTATTGATTCATACTACTTTAAATGATTAAATATTAATATAAAAATTCTCATGCAAACCGGAAAATGTGTGCGGAAACACAGCCTTTTCACGAATTGCGGTGCAAAATTACGACTTTTTCTTGAATTAACCAAATATTTTTCGTACTTTTGCACAAAATAATTGTTAATAGTATAAAAACAACCTCTAAATTGTAAAGAATATGGCAAAAATGAACAAGAAACTGATTACTCTGCTCCATACCCTACCATCTATGGGCATGGCTTTCATCGTTTTAGGCGTCCTGCTGATGGTGGCCAGCTTTGCGTTTTCCATTCAGGGAAACAGCGTACTCTTCGCTGGCCTCTTTTTCATTCTGGCGGGAATAGCCGGATTTGTATATTCATTAAAAAAAGGATAAGCCGGTCATCGACTTATCCTTTTATATCTTTGGGAATCTTTTCCCAATTACAGAATCATTTAATCTTCGTTAGGAACTATCAGTTTGTATCCCTTACCATGAATATTGATGATTTCAATCTGAGGATCGTCCTTCAAATGCTTACGGAGTTTGGTGATATAAACATCCATTGAGCGTGCATTGAAGTAATTGTCATCAATCCAGATGGTCTTCAGAGCAAAATCGCGCTGCAGAATTTCATTAGAGTGAGCACAGAGCAAAGCAAGAAGTTCATTCTCCTTGGTGGTAAGCTTGGTCTGCTTTTCACCAATGGTAAGAAGCTGCTTCTGTGTATCGAAGGTAAAGTCACCAATGTGATACATGGTAGACTCCTTGCTCTTCTTGCCACGTACGCGGCGGAGAATAGCCTCTACACGGAATACCAATTCTTCCATAGAGAATGGTTTGGTGATATAATCATCAGCACCAATCTTGAAACCTTCAAGGATATCTTCCTTCAATGTCTTGGCAGTAAGGAAGATGATTGGGAGATCGGCATTGGTCTGACGAATTTCCTGTGCCAGGGTAAAGCCGTCCTTCTTTGGCATCATCACGTCGAGTACTGCAATATCAAACTTATTCTTATTGAATTCCTTATAACCTACCTCGCCATCAGGGCACAGAACTGTAGTAAATCCCTTTGCCTGCAAATATTCGCGAAGCAACATACCTAA
This sequence comes from Segatella copri, assembly GCF_003465495.1. Lineage (GTDB taxonomy): Bacteria > Bacteroidota > Bacteroidia > Bacteroidales > Bacteroidaceae > Prevotella > Prevotella copri_G. The sequence continues at coordinate 32,222 of NZ_QSAV01000039.1, forward strand.
ATTTTCATCGTCCTCGCAAAGCAAGATTTTAATTTTCTCTTCCATATCTTTATTCTTTAAAATTATTAATATTCTTTTAATTCTTTATTCTGTTTCTTCAAGCCTTAACTGTGAATCACCGGCAACTTGATGGTAAAGGTTGTGCCCTTTCCCAATTCGCTATCTACCTTAATTTCACCATCATGAAGATCTACTATCTTCTTGACATAAGCCAGTCCCAGTCCGAATCCCTTCACATCATGGACATTGCCTGTATGTACGCGGTAGAACTTGTCGAATATCTTCTTCAGATTCTCCTTCTTCATACCCAGACCGGTATCCGTGATTGAGAGATACAGATGCTCTTCATCATTCCAGGTCTTCATCGTAATGTTAAGCGGCTCGTCTGGCTTGCGGTATTTCACGGCATTGTCCATCAGATTGAAGATGACATTCTGGAAATGTACCTCATCAACATAGAGTCCCGAATCGATAGCCTCAATATCGGTATAGACCTTTCCGCCAGTATGCTCAACGCGGAGCGAGAAGGAATTGGCAATATTCTCAACCATCTCGTTCAGATCGAGTTCTTTCTTCTTGAACACCGCCTTCTTGCGGTCGAACATACTCATCTGCAATACCTTTTCTACCAGGAAGCGCAGGCGCTTCGATTCATCGTTGATCACGTTACCCAGATGTTTCTGCATCTGTTCGCTCTTTGCTACCGAGGTATCATTGAGCATCTGCGCTGCCAGACTGATACTGGCTATCGGCGTTTTCAGTTCGTGGGTCATATTATTGATGAAGTCGTTCTTTATCTCTGTATATCTCTTTTGTCTGAAGATGACCACAATGGTAAAGATGAAGGTAATCAGCAGTACCAGCGTGAAGATGACACTAGGAATCATGAAGCGCACACTGGAGAAGATATAGCTGTTCATATCCGGGAAATGCACCCTTACTACGCCCATCTTCGACTGTGGGTCGTTGCGGAAGAGCACCTGTGAGTAGCTGTATTCCTCACCCTCGTCCGTATAGTCAGGACAGCGGTAAACCTCTCGTCCATCCTGAGTAGTCACGGTGAAATGATAAGGTATGTTGATACCATTATTCATCATCTCAGCCTTGAGGTCCTGATCGAGCTGTTTGAAGTTGATTCTCTCCTTCAGCGGCTTGTCTGATGCCGAATAAAGGATAGAATATACCACCTCATCCAGCAACGCTTTCTGATAGACATAGCGGTTCTTCACGATTTCCTGAAGCGACTTCTGTGTTTCTGTCAGCGAATTCTTATCGCTGCGCAGTATCATCGCCTTCGGCATATTGCCAGGATGTGTGGCATTTGTTTTCAGCTCGAAAGTTGAATAAACTGCCGTTCCCTTGTTCTTATCTTTATTGGCCTTACGTTCTGTCTCGTTGACATTCTTTTCGAGATAGCGCAGAGTTTCATTAAGCTCCAAATTTCTTGAAGCTTGATACAGGGCTCTGTTGACCGACTCGTCAAACTGTTCCTTCTTCATGTTTACCATCTCCTGGATGTAACTGAGCTGCAAGTACAGCAGCGCAAGGAACGAAAAGCCCATGATAATGGCTATGGTCCAAATCGTTTTCTTCTTCATGGGGGCAAAGATAAGAAATTTCTTAATCAGTTAACTTAAAATCGTTAATTAATTATTTACTCTTTCTAGTTTTTAACATTTTTCTGTATTTTTAGTTTCGTATATAAAACTATATTTTCATTTTCCATAAAAAAAAGAGAGGAAGTATACATATCACATGCACACTTCCCCATATTGGTCATATCAACATAAAATTTTAATTTATATAAGAGAGATTTTTCTCTAACCTAACAATTGCTATTCAGCATCCTTCTCCAATTCAGCCTCATGATCCGCAATCAGCTTACTCTGAATGTCGGAAGGAACCAACTCGTAGCTGGCAAACTTGGTGGTGAATGAAGCACGTCCACCTGTCAATGAACTCAGAGAGATGGAATAGCTGGCAAGTTCCTTCAGAGGAATCTTGGCACTCAGCTTCTGGTAACCGGCCTCGCTGTCCATACCCATAATGAGAGCACGACGTCCCTGGAGATCACTCATCACATCACCCATGAAATCAGCAGGCACATAAACCTCAAGATCATAGATAGGCTCCAGAATCTTCGGACCAGCCTGTTTGAAGGCATCGCTGAACGCATGGCGGGCAGCAAGCATGAACGAAAGTTCATTACTATCTACTGGGTGCATCTTACCATCATAAACGATGACACGTACATCACGTGCATAACTGCCCGTCAACGGACCATGTTCCATACAGTCCATAACACCCTTCAGAATAGCTGGCATGAAGCGGGCATCAATGGCACCACCAACCACAGAGTTGAGGAATACCAGTTTACCACCCCATGGCAAACTAACCTCTTCACGGCTCTTGATATTCATCTTGAACTCCTGACCGTTGAAGGTAAATGACGTAGGATCAGGCATACCTTCTGCGTATGGTTCAACAATGAGATGCACCTCACCAAACTGACCAGAGCCACCACTCTGTTTCTTATGGCGGTAGTCAGCACGAGCCTTCTTGGTAATAGTCTCACGATAAGGAATACGTGGCTCTTCGAAAGTCACATTGAGTTTTTCGTTGTTTTCCAGACGCCACTTCAGCGTACGGAGATGGAACTCACCCTGTCCTCTTACGATTACCTGGCGCAATTCCTTGCTCTGATCAACAATCCAAGTAGGGTCTTCCTGGCGCATCTTCAGGAGTGCAGCCATCAGTTTCTCTGTATCCTGAACATTGGCAGCCTTGATAGCACGTGAATACTTAGGGTTAGGATATTTAATGAAGTCGAAACGCCACTCAGCTCCCTTACCATTAAGGGTATTGCCGGTCTTCACATCCTTCATCTTCACGGTACAGCCGATATCACCGGCATTCAACTGCTCTACAGGCACACGGTTGGCACCCGCACAGGCATAAATCTGTCCGATACGCTCCTTGGAGCCACGATCTGCATTAGTCAGATCGTCACCATTCTTGATAGAGCCGCTCATCACCTTGAAGTAGCTAACCTCACCGATATGAGGTTCCATACCAGTCTTGAAGAAGTAAACACTCTCAGGACCATTGCTGTCTGGCGTAATTTCCTCACCACGTGTATTATGCAGTTTCGGCATCTCGCTTACGAAAGGAACCACATTGCCCAGGAACTCCATCAGGCGGTGAACGCCCATCGACTTACCTGCACAAACGCAGAACACAGGGAAGATGCTACGGGTAACCAATCCCTTGCGGATGCCCTCGCGAAGTTCATCTTCTGTCAGACTCTCGCTCTCGAAGAACTTCTCCATCAGTCCCTCATCGTTCTCGGCTGCAGCCTCAACAAGAGCCGTATGAAGTTCCATGGCTTTCTCCATTTCCTCTTCTGGAATATCTTCAATAATAGGAGCACCGCCCTCAGGCTTCCAGGAATATTTTTTCATCAATAAGACGTCAATGAGAGCATTGAAGCCTGAACCGGTCTCGATAGGATATTGTATCTGCACACACTTAGAACCGTAAATGTCCTTCATGGTGGCTATGATATTATCAAAGTCGCACTTGTCTGAGTCGAGCTGGTTTACCAGGAAGATAACAGGTTTACCCAACTTCTCTGTATAACGGAAGTTGTTCTGTGTACCTACTTCTGGACCATACTGACCATTAATAAGGATAACTGCCTGATCGGTAACATTGAGTGAAGTAATGGCGCCTCCCACGAAATCATCGCTACCTGGGCAATCTATAATGTTAAGCTTCTTGTTGTTCCACTCTACATGAAAAACTGTAGGGAACACAGAGTAGCCGTATTCCAACTCAACTGGGAAGTAGTCGCTCACCGTATTTTTCGCTTCTACAGAGCCTTTACGCTTGATAACGCCTGCTTCAAATAACATACTCTCGGCAAGTGTAGTCTTGCCGCTACCCGCACTGCCCAACAGCGCAATGTTTTTAATCTCATTTGTCTGATAAACTCTCATGACGCTTATAGATTTTTAAGGGTTATACTTAAATTTGCTAGTTGCAATCCACAGTCAAACCACCGGTTTTTCTGTTTCATGCTACTAAAGTACAAAAAAAATCGCACATTGCCAAAAGTTTTGGGCAAAAAACTTCTGTTTTTTAAAACATATTAGTACTTTTGCACTTTGTTTAGACATGTTTTTGTCTTTACACCTTATTATATATAGAAAAAGAAGTTCAGAAATATGGCAGGACTATACATACATATCCCCTTTTGTGAAAGCCGGTGCATCTACTGCGGTTTTTACAGTACCACCTCCCTCAAGTTAAGGGATGATTACACTGATGCTCTCTGCCGGGAGATGCAGATGCGCCCGGCAAAAGCCGCTCTCGGAAGCAATGAAACTATCGAAACCATCTATCTGGGCGGTGGAACCCCGAGTCAGCTCAACGAATCCCAACTCAACCAGATTTTCTCTGCTATCAGAAAAAACTATACGCTGGCAGAGAATATGGAGATCACGATGGAATGCAATCCGGACGATGTAACCGGCGATTTCTGTGAAACGCTGAAGCAACTCCCCATCAACCGCATCAGCATGGGGGCACAGACCTTCTGTAACGAGCGTTTACGCTTTCTGCATCGCCGTCATAATGCCGGAGAGGTAGAAGAAGCCGTCACCCGACTCCGTAACATCGGCATCCGCAATATCAGTATCGACCTGATGTTCGGATTCCCCGAAGAATCTCTTTCCCAATGGATGAGCGATATCAGGCACGCCATACAGCTGGATGTGGAACACATATCTGCCTACAGTCTGATGTACGAAGAGGGAACGCCCCTCTACCATATGCTGAAACAGGGAAAGATTAGCGAAATAGATGAAGAAACCAGTCGCAAGATGTATGAAACCCTGATAGACCAGCTTACTGGAGCAGGCTACGAACATTATGAAATCAGCAATTTTGCCCGTCCGGGCTTCCGTTCACGTCACAACAGCAGTTACTGGCACGAGGTACCATATATCGGAATAGGAGCAGCCGCCCACTCCTACAATAGGAAGCAGCGCAGCTGGAATATCGAAAATATCCAGACTTATATTCGAAGCATCGGCGATGGCATTCTGCCTTCTGAGAGTGAACAGCTAGATATTTTCACCCGATACAACGATCTGATAACAACCGCCTTGCGAACAAGCGACGGAATAAACCTCATGAAGATGGAGCAGGAATTCGGAAAAGAACTGGCAGACAGACTGCTCCAGGAAGCCCAGTCGCATATCAGCCGGGGACTGATGAAAATAAAGAACGGCAAGCTCTCCCTCACTCGGGAAGGTCTTTACATATCGGATGATGTGATGAGTGATTTCATGATTATATAATGGTTTCAACAAACAAAAAGAGGGTGTGTCATAAGTCTATGGCGCACCCTTTTCGTT
>NZ_QSAV01000004.1:0-72504 GCF_003465495.1 Segatella copri
TCTCATCTTCACTTTCCGTTGCTTTTGCTTAAATTGTGCATAGCGTTTGTCATACCAAAGCCCCAAATCCAGTTGCTCTCATTGATATTATCAAAAGCAGGAACACTTACATCGGCAATAGATGCTGGTGTATAACCTTGCATTGCCTTATCAGCATCTTCAGCAGCCTTAGCATACTCACCCATAGCAAGATAAGCACGAGCACGAAGACCATAAGCCACATGCTGGTCAATCTGGGTCTTGTCAGTACGACTATAACCATCCAGGAGTTCGATAGCCTTTGTCAGGTCTGCGACAATTACATCATAAACCTCAGCCACGGTAGCACGTGGATTGTTGTTAGCATCGTTTTTGCCGATGATAGGTACACAAGGCTGATCCTTGGAAGTTGCATAGCCAAACTGGAAATATGGCGCAAGTGCCATATAATCGTATGCACGAGTAGCATAAGCCTGTCCAGCCTGAGCCTTACCCTTTGCATCTGCGGTCTCTACATTAATAGAGTTAATAACCTGCTCGGCAACACCAATCTGACGATATGGCAATGTATAGCGAGCATAAGGGTTGGCATAATCAGGATTACGGGTTGAATACTGACAAGCTGCAGAGAACCAGTTGTAGGTATTATTACCTGAGAACATATCAGCACCTTCCAAATCCTGTGACAATGCTGCAGAAATGAATCCGAAATCATCAGCTCGGTCATTATCAATACCAAACACTGTCAATGGAGAACCAGCCATGGTATACATACCATTCAATGTGGCATCAAGACGACTAGACAGGGCATCTGTAGTTTCCTGTACCTGTCCACCAGTAATTTTACCTGATTCAGGATTCTGATCATCAATATCAGAGCATGATGCAACAACCATTGCACCAAGCAATAAAGCTGAAATCTTATTTAGTTTCATATTTATTCCTTTTTTTAATTTTTAGAATGTGAGACTGATACCCGCAGTAATAGAGCGCAAAGCTGCATAACCACCACCTGCAAGACCAGATCCAGAAGTCATAGAACCGATACCATAGTTGAAACGTGGATCAAGTCCCTTGCGCTTCGTAAGCATGAAGATATTCTCTCCTGCTACATAAATGCGGAGATTGGTCAACTCGAGTGGGCGAATCAACGCCTTAGGGAATGTATAACCCAATGTCAAGTTGTTCAAGCACAAATAATTAGAGCTTGTCAAGAAACGATCCTGAGTTGTCTGTGAACCAATACCTGGATCATCAGCAGCAGCCTGGCTTAAACGTGGAATATCAGAATTCTTATTAGTCTCGCTCCATGCATTGAGCAAGTCTTTATGCATAGCACTACCTTGGCTTGTACCATTGTGCATCAAAGCCTGATACTGACCATCGTAAATCTTACCACCCAACTGATATGAGAACTGAGCACTCAAATCAAATCCATAAGCAGCTACACTTGTTCCAAAACCACCAAAAATGGTTGGGAGAGTAGAACCACAGTCATACTGTGTTGCCTTTGTGATATCTGTAGTAAGTTCCTTCTTAGTATAAGCGTAATCGGCAGCCTTTGCAGATTCCACCTTCTTACCATCGGCATTGTAATACACATCCTGGTACCACTGAGCCTGACCAGTCTCGTGGTTAACTCCTGCATACTGAACCATAAATGCTTCATATACAGAACCACCAACTTTCAGGACACGACCACTAGACTGAAGACCATTCTCGCCAAGTGATGGGTCGAGCTTTGTTATCTCATTATGGTTAAGTGTACCATTCCAATTGATACTCCACTCGAAGTTCTGTGTTCTAATTGGAGTACCCTCCAAAGAGATCTCAACACCACGGTTCACCATCTCGCCGATGTTAGCATAGTATGAAGATACTGAAAGACCTGATGACAATGGCAATGACTTTGACCACAGCAGATCTACAGTCTTCTGATTGTAGTATTCGATAGTACCAGTCAGACGGTTCTTGAAGAATCCGAAATCCACACCAACATTCCAGTCATTATGAGTCTCCCAAGTCAAGTTCTCATTACCTTTTTGACTCATTGTTACAGAGAACTGGCCTGTTTCTTCATTATAGGAAGGAGTATAGCGATCTGCCCAATAGTAGTAGTACTCACCAATTTGGTTTGCATACGGAGTTGTATCCAACTGGTCGTTACCTACAGAACCATAGCTAACCTTCAACTTCAAAAGGTCAATCCACTTAACATCCTTCAAGAAATCTTCCTTGTTCATCTGCCAAGCCAAACCGACACTTCCGAAAGTACCCCAACGATGACCAGGGGCAAATGCAGAAGAAGCATCACGACGAAGAGAGGCATTTACAAAGTATTTGTCTGCATAATCGTACATCACACGACCGAAGAAACCTTCTGTCATATAGTTATTTGTGAAAGAATTGTTCTTCTTCTTGCTTGTGCCAAATGCATTACCCAACTCACCAATGAATGGATCGTAAAGACGGGTATTTGAACCTGAGAGATATTGATACTTGAGCTTATACTGCTCGTAACCAGCCAATATATTGAAATGGTGATTACCGAGAGACTTATCGTAGTTGATAGTATAACGCTGGTTTACTGTAAAATATCGGTTTGCACTTACAGAAGCAATACCATCATCTGCCTGACCGTTGGCAAAAGCGCTCGCCAAATCATTGACACGAGTATTACTAGAGAAAGCATTCAGGTTGGCATCCAAAACCAAGCCCTCGATAGGAGTAATCTGTACATCCCACTGTCCCTGCAGAATATCACGATAACTGTGGCTGCGGTTATATTCGTTATCACGAACAGCATTACCAGAAATAGCAGGACGCTGGAAGCCTGTCTGATTAGCATCATAAACAACACGACCACCTTCTGTCTTGATACTTCCATCTGCATTGCGAACATACAATGGATAGATAGGAGCTACATTGTTGGTGATATAGAACAGGTTGCCAGAACTACCATACGTATAGACATCATATTGTGGAGACTGAGAATCGGTGTGAGTAAAGCTCAAACCTGTAGTCAATTTTAACCATTTCTTTGCCTGATAATCCACAGTGGTGCGGGCAGTATAACGCTTCAACTCTGAGTTGTCAACAATACCACCATCCTGCAAGTAACCTGCACTGGCAAAATAATTCATCTTACCATTAGAACCTGTTACGTTAGCATTGTATTCCTGACGGAAAGAACTATGGAACACCTCATCATACCAATTATCTGGAGTATAATAGTATGTACCATCACTATATCCCAAGGTTGCCTTAGGATTAATCTTAAAGTCCTTTCCAATCAGCTGTTCACCCTGAGGAACGGTATATACCTGATAACCCAAACCACCATCGCGGCTATTGTAGAGGTTTTTGCAAGCGAAATCGTATGCCTCATCAGCAGTTGCACCATGATAGTACTGAGAATTGTACATTGCCTTGAAATGAGTCTCGTAGTACTGAGCAGGATCCTTGATTACGTCATACTGAGGAACGAAACGTGAGTTGGAACCCCACTTTGCATCAAATGTTACACGAGCATCCTGACCATCACGAGCCTTCTTAGTTGTGATAATAACAACACCGTTGGCACCACGAGCACCATAGATGGCACTAGCAGAAGCATCTTTCTGTACAGAAATGCTCTCAATATCAGCAGGATTGATGTTTGAAATTCCTGCCTCGTAAGGAGCACCATCAACAATGTAAAGAGGCTGTGAACTGGCACTGACAGAACCAATACCACGAATACAGATTGTTGGAGCTGATCCTGGCTCGCCTGAAGAAGAAGTAGCCTGAATACCAGCTACCTTACCAACCAAAGCTGTAGTTGCAGAAGAAGCTACATGGGCTGTAATGTCTTCTGACTTGATTTCTACGGCAGAACCTGTAAATGCTGATTTTTTAGTCTTACCGTAGGCAATGACCAATACATCATCCAATGCATTGTTGTCTGGGTCAAGAACAATTTTCATGTTCTTGCCAGCCTTTACAGTCTTACCAATCATACCGATGTAAGAAATCTCCAACTTAGCATTTGCAGGAGCATTCAATGAGAAGTTACCATCAACATCGGTAACTGTACCGGTTTGTGTACCAGCAACTTTGATAGAGGCACCAATGACTGGGCTTCCATCCTCAGAAGAGGTAATAGTACCGGAAACTTGAGTTTGCGCCAACGCCATTCCTAAACTAAGGAAGAGGCAGGCAATAAACGTCATGAGTCTTTTTTCCATAAATCTCTCTCGTTTAATTAATTAATAAATATATAATGTTTTATATTTCTTTCTCACTACATATCCTCCCAACTTTTATTGAGCGTGGGGGCTCATTTCTTGTCTCCAACTCTTATCCCGAACTGGTGGGGGTGGGTATGTTGGCATACCTTATTATATATAGGGAAGTATCTCAAACTTCACTAAATTTTAATAATATTTTTAATCGGCTGCAAAAATAAGCATTTTTTAGGAAATCACCAAACTTTTTTCTAGAAAAGTTGCACTTTGCTCGACATTTTATTATAAATATGCGGTTTTTATACACATTTGCTTATGAAAAACAAGCGAAAGCGGCAGTTTTGTCAAAAACTGCCGCTTTCGCTGAAATACTAACTTTCTGTCTTTAATTCTTTGTCTAGAACAAAGAGCATATAGAGTGGGATGTTGATGGTTTTTGAACTGTTGTTTCTCTCGTATGACAAGAGACTGGTGCGAACCAACTTGTCTTGCACCTTCCAGTATGAGTGGCTTCCTTCCGTGACTGTCTTTCCATTTTAACAATTGGGATATAAGTAGTCTTTCCATACGCTAAAAATTATGTTTTGGCAAAGGTACTAATAAACAGTGAATTACGCAAGGAAAATCACATTTTCCTAAGGACTTTTAAGTATATTTATCACATTTTCCTAAGGACTTTTCTGTTAAATCATCACATTTTCCTAAGGACTTTTTGGGGCTTAAATCGAGAATTCTGTCGTAATCTCAGAAAAAAAGCAAGATTACGACAACTTTTAAACGAGAAATCTGTCGTAATCTCGATAAAAAAGTGAGATTACGACAGATTTTCATGATTTTTCTCTTTAAAAGATTAATTATTTTGTTTCGTCTTTACTAGTCTGTGGATGGATTAGAAATCAGAAACGCTTACGGCTGTGATAGGCACGATGCGGAAGTTGTCCAGTGCAGATTCCCTTTATACCTTATTATATATATATTTAGTATTCGTATAGCTTGATGTGGAGTATTTTGTTGTCTCCACATGAGATGCGGGCATGACGCCCCTGGTGGTCCTGATCGCCATTATCACGACGGATAAACTGTAATTTGCCGTTTTTGTCTATTTCAACCTGGTCTACATATCCGATACCGATACGCTTACCTTTGAAGGTTGTGGCTTGTTTCTTTGTTTCGGTTCCACCGTTGTCAACAAATCCGTCCTCACCGAGTTTCTTTTCTTCAGCTTGCGCTTTTTCAGTCCTGCTTTGGAAGACTACGACGATTCCATTACCTGCTATGATGTATTCGTTCTTGGCTAGTTTCACAATCAAGCCACCGCCTTCAGGCCATTTACTTCCATCTGTAGCGCGAGGATCCCATGGTAGCGTGAAGAAATGACGGCAGGTCATGGTGATATCGCCATCTTCAATGATGCGCTCTTTATCTTCCTGGTCGAAGAGTAATCCCCAGTTTTTACCCTTTCCCTGATGCTGAAGCAGGATAGGAGAGAGCTGATTGATAACCTTGTATGAACGTCTGAGACTGTTCTTCACCTTGTAGTAAGCTTCATCGAGAGCAAACGGACTGAAACTGATGGCATCTGTTTCGCCGAAGGTATAATATGCCTTTACGCCGCTATTGATATCGCATTTCACTTCAGGAGTGAAGAAAGGATTGTCGGCACGCTTGTATTTCTCTACCCATCCCTTGTAACCGGTATCATAGATATCTGGTGCAAAGATGTCGATACTTGGTGCACCGCATTTCCAGATATCAATCAGATGGACAAGTGGTCCGGCAGAAGGATATTCGCCTGGTTTTCTGCCACGACTGTTCATTGCAGCATTTACATACATCGGAATATTGTAGATGGCTTTGCCTGCTGAGGCTAGCTGCTCTACATACTTGGCATAATAATATGCTTGGAATTTCTCGTCAGCATAACGGTCTGTTCCGAAAACTTCTGCCCATGTACCTTTCTTCTTGAGCTTGAGTGCCTTGAGCAATGAAGCAGGAACGGGTTGTCTGTAAGCTTTTTCGGCAAGAGGAGAGTGGTCGCGGGCAGATTCGAGCATGCCGATTTCGTTTTCTACCTGCATCATGATAACGGTATTCTCCTGACTGTCTACTGCTTTAATGTGCTTCATCAGTTCGCAGAATGCTCGCTTGTCTGCTTGAAGCAGGTTATTGCTGAAGGCTGTGCATATCTCTAATGGCTTGCTGTTCTCTGTGAGTGAACGAGGAAAACGCTTGGTGTTTTCCTTTACCCATAGTGGAGCATAGCAGCTCATGGAGTTCTTCCAGGCACCGAACCATAGGAAGACAATCTTCAAGTCATGCTTACGGGCAGTTGTGATGACGCTGTCTACAAGTGCAAAATCATATTTGCCCTCATTAGGTTCTACAAATTCCCAATATGCAGGAACGAAGACAGAGTTGACTCCGCTATTCTTCATCTGTTTCAATGCTTTCCTGATGTCGGCAGGACTCGTTGCGGCTGAGTTGCTCAACTCACCAGCCAGGAGAAGCATCGGCTTGTCGTTGACAACAAGCTGGGTTGCAGAGCCTTGCTTCTGCAGTTTCACTCCAGCTTGTATGTTGATGCAGCATAATAATGCAAGAAAAGATAATACAATCTTATTCATAAATCTTCATTTTAGAAAAGGTTTGAAAATACTTGAGACAGGTATTGCGCCATTCCTTTGCATTCTCCAACTGTACATTGAGCAGAGAGTCTGTATGTTGCCATTCCTGCTCATGTCCCTTCATATACTGCTTGGCTGAGGTATGCCAGAAGTCGCGGTAAACTTCTACCATCGCCACACCCATGTTGTACTTCATGCAGAGTTCCTGCCAGAGGGTGCTGCCTGATTTCATCTTGTAAGTCCAAGGCACATGATGGAACCAGAGGAGATATTCCTCAGGGCAAGTCTCGATGTTGTCATACATACTGCGGTAAGGTTCCGGATACTGACCAACGGCATCTGTACCTTTGGATGACCGGTCGAAACCTACGCCCTGTGCATTTGCCTTATGGTAGTATACCGGGCACCATTCCAAAGGATAACTTGCGATGAAACCATCTGGCTCCGGACCGTAGTGGTGGTCGAACTTGAAGATGTGGTGCAAACCCAAAGGCATCATATAGTTGACGCAAGCTTCGCGCGAAGTCATCATCATCATCTCTACCGGCTTGGTAAATTTCTCGTCCTGATTTTCGTAGGTCTGTACGAGCCATTCGTGAGCAATCTCCTCGGCTGTAAGTGAAGGATTCCATGCCAATCGGCCAAAAGCATACCAGTTAGCCTGAGAGAAAGAATGACCGCACCAGTTGGCATCATCACCGATATTGGCTACACCTGAGATTCCAACCAGTCTGTCTGGATTAACAAAGCCAAAGAATTCCTTCCACATAGGAGCGAGATAGGTGAGATGCTTAGACTGACCGAGATATTCCTGGGTAATCTGAAGTTCTGCTATCTGTGGAGTCTGTTTGATGTTGTCGAAGATAGGAGCGTATGGCTCACGAGGCTGGAAGTCGAGCGGACCATTCTTTGACTGTAGGATGACGTTGTCACGGAACTTGCCATCCATACCTTTGAATTCGCTGACAGCTTGCTTCACACGGTCTTCTCCCTTATGGTTAGCACCATATACAAAGCTTCGCCACATGATGATACCTCCGTATGGTTTGACGGCATCGGCAAGCATGTTGGCTCCATCGGCATGTGTGCGGTGGTAGTCGCCAGGACCAGGCTGTCCTTCAGAATTGGCTTTTACGAGGAAACCGCCAAAGTCGGGGATGGTAGCATATATCTCTTTTGCCTTCTTCTTCCACCACTGCTGAACCTTCTTATCCAGTGGGTCGGCAGTCTTGGTGTAGCCTAAAGCCATAGGCGAAGCGAAGTTGATGCTTAGGTATACCCGGATGCCATAAGGACGCAGGATGTTGGCGATGACTTTCACCTTATTAATATATTCTGCAGTCATCATCTTTGGCGATGCGTTTACATTGTTCAGTACGCTGCCGTTGATGCCCAAAGAGGCGTTGGCACGGGCGTAGGTGATGAGACGGTCGTGCAGACTCTTACTGATGCTGCCGCCCTTACCGTTTTTGCCGAGTTTGATTTCTTCCCATTTGAAAATGCTCTTTCCGGCATAGCCACGTTCGATGCTGCCATCGAGATTATCCCAATGGTTGAGAATGCGGAGACCCACTTTTGGTTTCTCGGTCTCATCGATAGCTTTGCTGAAGTTCTGCTGATTGCCGCTACCTGTGTTGTAGGCATCGGTGTTCTGAAGTCGAATTAACTCGTAGGCACCGTAGAGCAAACCGATAGGATTGCTGGCGGTGATAGTTGCTTCGTACTGAATGTTGTCGCCTTGCTGGGCAGGACGGGCGTAGATGTTATAGCCCTCGCCCAGGTTGAGACTCTTGTCTATCTTGAGCTCAACATTCTTGCCACGCCAGTTGTTTTCTAACTCCTGCTTGGCAATCTTGGCTGTTGCATCATCAGGCAACTGTGAGATGACTTGGCATGAGTTAGCATACTGCTTTCCGAGCCATAACTGTGAACCATCACTCTGTGCAGAAACATGGAGTGATGTAAGTACCGTAAATAATAAAATGAGGTATTTCTTCATATCTTTGCAGATCGTTAGTTTGTATTGTTATTGTTTCTGCTGCAAAGATACGAAAAAATACCTTTTATATATATAGCGGTCGTTTATTTTTCATTTCTCTTTGTTTCAGCATACTCGCTAGGCGACATGCCATAGTGTTTTTTGAACACGGTAGAGAAGTGGGTCTGGTTGTTGAAACCTACAGAGTAGGCTACCTGCGTGATATTAATCTGCCCCTCTTCGATGAGTCGTGCCGCCTGTTCCAGTCGGAGGTTACGTATAAATTCTCCGGCAGAAACACCAGCAATCTCCTTCAGTTTACGGTGGAGCTGTGCACGGCTGATACCTACCTCCTCGGTAAGTTTCTCTACATTTAGGTCGGGATCGGCAAGGTGGCCGTTGATATATTTCATCACGCGTTCCATCAGGGCATCGTTATTGCCCTTTACCTGAATCTGCTCAATCTTCGCCTTTTGGCCCTGTGCTCCGCTGTATTTGCCGCGGATGCGTCGCACATTATCCACCAGGTTGTCGATAAGGATATGCAGCTCTTCCATGTCGAAAGGCTTTGCCAGGAAAGCATCGGCTCCTCTGCGAAGTCCCTCCAACCGGTGTTCCACCTCGCTCTTCGAGGTGAGCAGGATGACAGGAATATCGCTGATGTTGCTGTTGCTCTTGATGTTCTTGAGCATGGTGATTCCATCCATCTCCGGCATCATCACATCGCTTATCACGAGGTCGTACTTGCCGGTGAGCAGCATCTTCAAACCCTCCTTGCCGTTGCAGGCACGCTCAAAGCGGTACCAGTCGCTCAGTTCTGTCTTGATGTATTGGGCAATCTCGCTGTCATCGTCAACTATCAGGATATTGAAGTTGCGGTTGGCCTGTACTTTCTTTTTGGTAATCTCCTGCTCCTTCTTGTCTTCTTCTTCCAGTATCTCGCCTGGCTGCAGATGGCTGTTGCCCAGTGGAATGCTTACTTCGAAGCAGGAACCCTTGATGCCGTCGGTACGGTTGTAGGCCTTGATCTTGCCTCCGTGCATTTCTACAAATGCCTTACAGAGGTTGAGTCCGATACCGGTTCCTTCGATATGGAGACCGCTGCTGTTGTTTCCCTGATAGAAACGTTCGAAGAGGCGGTCGGTCTTCTCTTCCTTCAGTCCGATGCCTGTATCTTCTACCCTGATGGTGGCATTCTTTTCGTCTTTACCTATGATAACAGTAATCTCGCCGCCATCAAAGGTATACTTCATGGCATTGGAGAGCAGGTTGGAGATAACCTTGTCAAAGTTGATGCGGTCTATCCAAACCTTCAGCTTGCCTTTATCGCTGCTGAGGCTTTCGTCTTCTTTGAGCTCAAGGGTGATGTTGCGCTCCTGTGCATTGAAGCGGTAGAGCGATACGATGCCATGCAGGAAATCCTTGAGCGGAGTCTCCTGGCAATGGAGATGCATCTGGTTCTTGTCTATCTTTCGTTCATCAAGAATCTGGTTTACCAGAAGCAGGAGGCGCTGGGCATTGCGGTCGATGGTATCGATATCCTGTTTGCTTTCGGCATCTGTTAATCTTGTTTTCAGCTTGTTGAGCGGTCCCATGATTAATGTCAGCGGCGAGCGGATGTCGTGGGTGGCATTGATGAGGAACTGCATCTTGGTCTCTTCCAGGTCTGCCTTGCGGCGGCGCTCGTATGTATAGATAACATACAGGATGACGCTTGCTATGATCAGGATATAGAGGAGATATGCCTCGGGTGATGCATACCAAGGGTCGCATACCTTGATGTTGATGATGGTAGGATTCTTGGAATATCTGCCATTGCTTGTAGCTCTCACCTCCAGCGTATAGTCGCCCGGTTTCAACTTGTTGAATGCTACGGCATTGGCTCCCTCATTGGTGCTGTTCCATTTGCCGTCGTTGATGCGGTATTGGAAACTGATATTATCGGTGTTCTTGTAGTTGAGCAGCGAGAACTCCAGAGTGAATGAATTCTGGGAGTAAGGAATGCTGAAGTCTTTGACCATACAGTTGATTGGCTTTCCGTCGATGATGAAGTTGGTGAGATGTACATCTCCCAGTTCCATCTTCTTGGCTCTGACAACGTCAGGATAGAAGGTTGTCATACCGTCACTGGTTCCGAAGGCGATAAGGTCGCTGGCGGTATGCATGGAAGAGCCCAGCACGTACTCACGGGTAGTAAGTCCGTTGCCGTTGATGTGCCCGATAAACTGTCTGTTCTTCTGTTCGTACTGCCAGATGCCCATGGTTGTACTTACCCACAAGTCACCCTTCTGGTCTTTGATGATGCTGCAGACCTGCTTGCCTTTCAACGCTTCCGCATGAGGGAAGTTCTTCGTCTTGTTGCTCTTTCTGTCAAACAGATAGAGTCCTTCTTCGGTACCGATGATAATATCGCCGTTCTTTCCTTCGCAGATACCATTCGCCTGTCTGTCTTTCAGAATGTTGAGCCATCCGAAATCCTTGAAACTGAGCGTTCGGGTATTGAGACAGGAAACTCCATTAGAGGTTCCTATCCATAAATGGCCTGTATGATCGAGCGCCATGCTTCGCACCCAGTCGTTGCAGAGAAATCCTTTATCGCCTCTTTGCTGCATATTCAGAACGGTAACCTTGCCGCTTTCCACATTATATATATATAGGCCTTTGCTGTATACAGAAATGTAAAGGTTGCCCTGTGCATCGTCAGTCATACAGTAGATGCCGGCGCTGGTAAAGGTGAGTTTCTGCTGGTATGTACCTGTATGGGGGTTGTAGCTGTAGAGTGCGCTGCCATTGCTGATCCAGTAATCGCCACGTCGGTCTTTATAGATGATGCCGGTACCTGCAGGTGACTGAGGGTGGGCGATAATCTTGCCTGAAGCGTCAAAACAGAACACACCACTGTTCTGTACCGTACACCATGTTTCACCATTTTCGCCTTGTGCAATAGATGAAACGCTGCTGCCGATGATGTAGTTCTGTGCAGAGAAACTCCAGCTGTTGAAAGCCTGCTGGCGCTGGTTGATCAGGTACAGACCTTTGTTGTAACATCCTATCCAGAGATTGTTGTCCTTATCTTCGATGATTTCGTTGACGAAGGCGGTAGCCAGATTGAAACTGCTGTTGCTGTTCTCCAACTGTTCTACCCTGTTGCTTCCCTTTCTGATCATGAGAACACCATGCTCGGAGGTGCTGATATAGAGGTTGCCTTCGTGGTCGAAGGTAGCATTGTTGATGGTTACATTATTCTTATAGCCGCCAAAGTCGTAGCCGGCATCAGCGATGCGGCCTGTGCGGTAATCATAATAGACGATGCCATACATGCAGGCGATGAGCATGGTCTGCGGGCGATGCTGGATGAAAGCCACAGGTGCTCCGCATGGCGATTTGAAGTCTTTGCGCTGCACCTTGCCTTGTTTCTTGATGAAACGGGTGAAGATAGAAAGGTGGCTACTCTGCCAGAGATAATGATGCTTATCTTCGTAGATATGGGTAAAGAATACATCAGAATCGCGCTCAGCGTATTGCCTTTCCTGTCTGATAGTGAAAAGGTCGTCTGTTCCTTTCTGGGTATTTCTGTCTTTTACAGAATAGAGACCATATCCTGCAGTACCTAGCAGGATATCGCCATTGTGACTTTCTACCATAGAATAGATACGTGGCTTTCTGCCATCAGGAAACTGGAGACGGGCGAAATCGTTCGTCTCATAATTATAGCGCATCAGTCCCTTGGCACAACCTATCCACAGATTACCTTTCTTATCTACCAGCAGGTCGGAGATAATGTTGTCAGTAATGGAGGTTGTGTCTTCTTCGTTGTGCAGATAGTTGGTAAAGCGATAGCCGTCGAACTTGCTGAGTCCGTATTCGGTTCCCACCCAGATATATCCGTATTTATCCTGCACAATGCAGTTGATAAGCGAACTTGACAGTTTGCCCGATGTGAAAAGTTCACCACTGTCAGCCCATACCATGAGCGAGATGGTGATAGCGAAGAGTGCCGTTAGGCAATGTCTGATATGCTTCATATTTTCTGTCCGTTTTCTTGTTTAAAATAGGTTGTTACGGCTGCAAAAATAACAAAAAACAATGAAAGAAACAAATTCTAATGCAACAAAATGTTTCATTTCTTTTTGTTTCTTTATCTTTTTGTGCCCTTTTTGCAAGTATGAAACAAATAGAAAAGTAATGGTAACTATTAAATACCTGTTATTTCATTACTTATCAGTAAATTTGCATCGTCAACAACAATAGAAACATTAAAAGCATCATAATAACAATGAATAGACAAGCAATCAAAATCTTATCGCTGGCGCTCGTATTGGCTACGTCAAGTTCTGTAGCTTTTGCCCAGAAGGTATGGAAAGGAACTTGGGCTACTGCAGTGGAATGGACTGGTAAAGGAGATATGCCTAAGGAAAGCTTGAGCAACCGTTCTTGCCGACAGATAGTTCATGTATCTTTTGGAGGAGAGGAACTCAGAGTGAAGCTCAGCAACGAGCAGAGTAAGGAGCCGGTAGAAATCAAATCGGTGTATATTGCAGATACTGATGTTCCAAGCAATTGGGGAATCAATGCCAAGACGGTGAAGTATCTCAAGTTTAATGGCAAGAAGAATGTAACCATTGCTCCGGGCAAGGCTATCTTCTCTGATGATTTGAAATATGCCCTGAAAAGTGGACAGCGCCTTACGATTACCATCGACTATGGCAAGCAGACTCCAGTGAATGCAACATCCCATCGTGGTTCGCGTACTACCTCTTATATAGTAAGTAATGTAAAGGGCAAGGCGGTGAAACCTGCAGATGCAGCTTTCGATAAGCAGGAGAAGGCTGACCACTGGTACAATCTTTCTGCCATTGATGTGAAGACCGATAAGGCTACCCCTGTGGTAGCTATCCTCGGAAACTCTATTACCGATGGCCGTGGAAGTACTACTAACCATCAGAACCGCTGGACCGATTTCCTCTCGGATGCCCTGAATGCAGAGAAACCATATGGCGTGTTGAATCTCGGAATCGGTGGCAACTGTGTGGTACAGGGCGGATTGAGCGAACCGGCCATGAAGCGTTTCGACCGTGATATCCTGGGGCAGACAGGTGTGGATAAACTCATCATCTTCGAGGGAACCAACGATATCGGTTGCTGCAGCGGAAATTATGAGCATGTAACAGATACCCTGATTGCCTGCTACAAGGTGCTGATAGCGAAAGCCAAGGCAAAGGGAATCAAGGTGTATGGCGGAACCATCACCCCAACCAAGGGAAACGGCTGGTATTCTTACTGGCATGAGGCGATGCGACAGACCGTGAACGAATGGATCAGAAAAAGTGGTGCCTTCGACGAGGTCATCGATTTCGATGAGCTGACCCGCGATCCGAAAGACCCTCAGCGTCTGAAGGCTGAGTATTCTGACGACTGGCTGCATCTCAATCCGAAGGGATATGAGGCAATGGGCAAGTTTGCCGCAGAGAAATTGAAGTAAATATATTATATGCATCTTTTATGTTATATATATAATAAGGTGTAAACTTAATGACAGAATAAAATATGGAACAGACATCTGTAACACAGGAATCTAAGGGATTCTACAAACTGAATTGGCTACAACGCATCGGATTCGGATCTGGCGACTTGGCGCAAAACCTCATCTACCAGACCATCTGCATGTATCTGTTGTTCTTCTACACCGACATCTATGGACTTAATCCTGGTGTTGCTGCCACCATGTTCTTGGTGGTTCGCTTGGTCGATGTACTCTGGGACCCGTTGGTGGGAACTTATGTAGATAAGCATAATCCACGTTGGGGTAAGTATCGTTCATATCTCGTCCTGGCGGGTTTGCCACTCACCGTACTTGCCATCCTCTGTTTTTGGAATGGTATGGAAGGACAGACAGAAACCATCAAACTTATCTATGCCTATGTAACATATGTAGGCTTGTCTATGCTTTATACATTGATCAATGTGCCTTACGGAGCCTTGAACTCTTCGCTGACTCGCGATACAGACGAGATAACCATCCTTACCTCTGTACGTATGTTCATGGCAAATGTGGGTGGACTCTGTGTATCGGCAGGTGTTCCAATCCTGGTAGCCATGCTCGCAGCAGCCAAGGATCTCCCTATCGAGATGGCACTCTTCATGGGTTTGGGCTCTTT
This sequence comes from Segatella copri, assembly GCF_003465495.1. Taxonomy (GTDB): domain Bacteria; phylum Bacteroidota; class Bacteroidia; order Bacteroidales; family Bacteroidaceae; genus Prevotella; species Prevotella copri_G. The sequence continues at coordinate 14,966 of NZ_QSAV01000004.1, forward strand.
GCCATCTTTCATCTTTATGCCACTGGTTCCTGCCATCAAGAAAAAGGTGGGCAAGAAGAATATGTTCTACATCTTCCTTACTGTGGCTATCGTGGGTATGGCGATGCTTTATATCATCAGCAAGATGGGATCTGTAAAGGATCATATCACGCTGGTTTATATCGCTCAGTTCATCAAATCAACAGGCGTAATCGTAGCTACAGGATATATGTGGGCTCTGATTCCAGAGGTTATCTCTTTTGCAGAATATACCAGCGGCAAGCGTATTGCCGGCATCGTCAATGCCCTGACCGGTATCTTCTATAAGGCAGGTATGGCTCTGGGTGGTGTTATTCCTGGTGCAGTTCTTGCATGGACCGGTTATCAGGCAGCAGCTGCTCAGGAGGGCAACTCTCTTCCTACCGACAGTAATGCTTGGTTTGTTGCCATGCTGATTTTTGCCCTGGTAGGTTTCGCCCTTCTGGTATTCTGCTTTACCCAAACCAAGGAGCGTGTGGTAATGGACGAGAAGGAAACCAAGAATGTTAAGGTGAGTGACCTGTGGACAGAATTCTTCCATAACCGTCCTCTCCGTATCGTGGCACTCTTCTTCATTACAGCCTTCGCCATGATGTCGGTAGGTAATGCTGCCGGTGCTTACTTCATGAACGATTTGGAGCAGCAGACTCCTCTGGCACAGGAGGGTATCCGTTGGCTGGTATGTGTGATTCCTGCCATCTTGCTGGGTTTGGCGATGTTCATCATCTCTAAATATGAGTTGACCGATGAGGTCATCGACGACATCAACAAGAAGATTGAGGCCCGACACAAGGGAGAAAACTAGATACTATAATTATTAACGAGAAAAATAGATATAAGACATGAAAAAGATCACAACTCTGACACTGGGGCTGATGCTTGCTTCAACAGCTTTCGCTCAAAAAGCGAACTCAGTAGCTCAAATCCCAACATTCCAGGAAGCTATGGGTAAGTACTTCCTGGTAGGTGCTGCCATTAATACCGATTTGCCTGATGGACAAGACCCTGCAGGTGAGGAAGTAGTGAAGAAACAGTTTAACCAGGTAGTTGCCGAAAACTGTATGAAGGGTGAGAAGAATCATCCGGAGGTGAATCGCTTTGATTTCACAGATGGCGATAAGTTGGCCGACTGGGCAGAGAAGAACGGCAAGACCTTGATCGGGCATTGTCTGGTTTGGCATTCTCAGCCACCTAAGTGGATGTTTACCGATGATAAGGGTAATCTGGTAAGCCGTGAAGTGCTTATCGGCAGAATGTATAACCATATTATGAATGTGGTTACTCATTATAAAGGTAGAGTAAAGGGTTGGGACGTTGTGAACGAGGCTTTCGAGGATGATGGCTCTTACCGCAAGTCTCTATATTATAAGATTATCGGTCCGGAGTTCATCGAACTGGCTTTCCGCTTTGCGCATGAGGCTGACCCTAACGTAGAACTCTACTACAATGATTATTCTACTTCGAAGCCAGCCAAGCGAGAGGCTATCTGCAAACTGGTTCGCGATTTGAAGGCGAAGGGTCTCCGCATCGATGCAGTAGGTATGCAGAGCCACAATGGTTTTGATTATCCTGACTATGCTGAGTATGAGAAGAGCATCGAGGCTTTTGCTGGTGAAGGCGTGAAGGTGATGCTGACGGAGTTAGATATGAACATGCTTCCTAATCCGGAAGGATTCGGCGGAGCGGAAATCAGTCAGAAGTTTGAACTTCAGAAGAAGTACAATCCATACGTGAAGGGACTTGACAAGAAGGCGCAGAAACTCTTCAATCAGCGTTATCTCGATCTCTTTAAGATTGTAGAGCGTCACAAGGATGTCATTAGTCGTGTTACCTTCTGGGGTGTCAACGATGGTCACTCTTGGTTGAATGGCTGGCCTATCCCTGGCAGAACCAACTATCCACTGCTCATCGACCGCAACAACGAGGTGAAGCCAGTGGTGAAGGAAATCGTCAATCTCTTTAAGTAAAATCTCTTTAGATAATATTGTACATCTCTTAAAATAATAAACAACAATGAAAGCAAGATATTTGTTCCCAAAGGATTATATGGCAGACCCATCTGCCAATGTGTTTAACGGTCGCCTGTATGTTTACCCATCTCATGACTGGGATAGCGGCGAATGCTTCGACGATGATGGCGGTCACTTCCAGATGAAAGACTATCATGTTCTCTCTATGGACGACGTGATGGAAGGTGAGGTAACCGATCATGGTGTGATTCTCGACGTGAAGGATGTGCCATGGGCTGAGAAGCAGATGTGGGACAACGATGTAGTAGAGAAGGATGGCAAGTACTATCTCATCTTCTCTGCCAAGGATTATAATGGTGTGTTCCATCTAGGTGTGGCTGTAGCTGATAAGCCAGAAGGTCCTTTCATTCCGAATGCCGACCCTATCCGCAAGTCATACAGCATCGACCCTTGTGTGTTCAAGGATGATGATGGCAAGATTTACTGCTACTTCGGTGGTATCTGGGGCGGTCAGCTTCAGTGGTATAAGGACAACAAGGCTCTGAAGGATGAGCATCTCCCTGAAGGCAAGGAGAACCCATTGCCATCTCGTGTAGCCATGATGACGGATGATGTGCAGCAGTTTGCTGAAATGCCAAAGCCTGTTGTCATAGTTGACGAAGAGGGTAATGTATTGCCAGCTGATGATCCACATCGCTTCTTCGAGGCCAGCTGGATGCATAAGTATAAGGGCAAGTATTACTTCAGCTACTCTACCGGTGATACTCATTATCTCTGCTATGCTGTAGGTGATAATCCTTATGGTCCGTTCACTTACAAGGGTGTTATCCTGGAGCCTGTAGTAGGTTGGACAACCCATCATAGCATCTGTGAGTACAAGGGACAGTGGTATCTGTTCCATCACGACTGCGTGCCATCAAATGATACAACCTGGCTTCGCAGCGTAAAGGTGGCTCCTCTCTTCTATGATGAGGATGATAACATCTTGCCGGTTCAGCCTGAATAAGAGTATTATAATTTTTAGGTTTATAATAGTTTTGATGAATAGTTGATATATAAGTTAATGTTAGTTTAGAAGGAACGGCATCTTCGTGAGGAGATGCCGTTTTCACATATATGCCTTTTCTTTCTTTTCTTCTCTTTCTGTTTTCTCTTACTTTTCATCTAATGTTATTTTTAAGTTATTTCTATCATTTTATAGGAGATTTCGGATATTTTTGTTTACCTTTGTGCCCGTAAACCATAAAAAGAATAATTTATGTTGAGATTACTTTTAAGGCTTTGGTGGTTGCAGCAGCGCCGTAACTTCCACAAGCGAGATGCCTTCGTGGCGTGCTACATCATCTTCCTGTATGTGGTGATGGGCGTGAGCTTCTTTCTCAGCTTCACCGAGAATGGGGGAGAACTTGGGGGCGAAGACATGCCTGCCCTGTTGGGAGCCGGTATCGTTGTCGGTATGCTGATTCCGGACATCATCATGAAGATGGTGATGAAGCGGGATATTACGGCGATGGATGATTACGTGAAGTCGCGACCTGTGCCGGAGAAAATCTGGAACAAGTTCCTGCTCACCACCAATCTCGTGAGCTTCTGGAACTATGTGCTTCCAGTGCTTATGCTTCCTGTATTTATCTATTTCCTGCCTGTAGGTCAGGTTATTGCCAGTTTCTTTCTGTTTCTGGCGTTCTCTTATATTGACGGCATCTACATCACCTGCTACCGCAAGGCAACAGAGTGGATTCTGAAATGGCCCTTGATATTGGGATGGGTGGGAATGTTTGCCGTGCTGATAGGATATATGTTTGTGAGTTCCTTTTTCCCGGTATGGATGGGATGGGCGGGTATCTTCTTCCTTGCCGGAGCGGTATTCGCCGGACTTACCATCTATCTCTATCACGAAAAGATTTATAACGAGCAGAAGCAGAAGGTTTCCAGGTTCCGTGGTTTCAGCCATATCAACCTCTTCAGTCTGCAATATATCGGCACATTGAGAGCAAAGCGTGTCCGTACGATGGTGATTATGATTGCTGCCATCTTCCTTTTCGATGCCTATCTCTTTGCCTTGCTTCCGACAGAAGCGGGACAGGAAATGGGGGACAAGGTGGCTATGACTACCCTCTATGTAGCGGGTGCCATCCTGCTGCCATCGGTGGTGTTGTCGCAGTGGACCTTTGGCATTGAGGCAAACTTCTTTCATGGTTTGATGACCAAGCCTGTTAAGGTTAAACAGATGCTGCAGAATTGCTTCTATTATTATATGGTGGTGAGTGCTGTCGCCTTGTTGCTCACCCTTCCGTTCCTTTTCCTGCAGGTAGGAATCGGAATCCAGGTGCTTATCAGCGGTTTCTGTCTGGCAGTATTCATCAATCTCTTCAATCTGCCTACGGCACTCTTCTCTTCCCGTCTGGAGATATTCCAGACTTCCATGTTCAGCATGCAGGGAGCTAATCTGAAGATTAATCTTTATGCCATCGCCTTTCTCTTCCCGCTGGCTGGTGTCTGTGCTGTCTATTATTTCTTCGGTGAGACGGCATGGTTTATCACCTGCATAACGCTGGCAGTCTTCAGTATCGCCATCCATAAATGGTTCATCGCCAAGATAGCTGCCATCTTCGAGAAGAACAAGTATAAGCGCATGGAGAAGTTTATGGAAAGCTAAGTAAACATTAAACACTACACATTAAACATTAGAATAATGGATATCAAGATTCAGAATCTCAAAAAGATATATAATGGCAATACCGTACTCGATATTGATAATCTGGGTGTTGCAAAGGGCGAGCTGATAGGACTCGTAGGTAATAATGGTGCGGGCAAGACCACCTTGCTCCGTCTGATTCTCGACCTGATTCAGGCTGATGATGGTTTCGTGGAAAGCAATGGTCAGAAGGTGAACGAGAGTGAGACCTGGAAGGAATATACCGGCAGTTACATCGACAGTAGATTCCTCATCGACTTCCTCACCCCTGAGGAATACTTCGATTTCATCGCTGATGTTTATCACATTGACGATGAAACCCTGCAGGAGCGATTGGCTCAGTTTGAGGGCTTTATGCACGATGAAATCATGGGAACCAAGAAGTATCTCCGTGATTTTTCTCAGGGTAACCGACAGAAGATTGGCATCATCGGAGCGATGATCATCAATCCGAAGGTTCTTCTCCTGGATGAGCCTTTCAACTATCTTGACCCATCTTCTCAGATGACTATCGCCCACATGATTCAGCGTATCTGCAAGGAGCAGGGCACCACGGTCATCATCTCCAGCCACAACCTCAACTTCGTTGCCGACATCTCTACCCGCATCCTTCTGCTGGAGAAAGGCAAGCTGGTGAAGGATCTTCCTAATGTCGATGGTGCTGCCATCGCCGAACTCAACGAGTACTTCGGTATTCAGGCGGAATAAACTTTTTCCGTTAATATTATACAAATTCCATGATATGATTTGTATAATTATCGTTAAATGCTTACCTTTGCACCCAAACGAAGAAAAAAGAATCAATGAGCAAAGGAAAATTAGCAAAGTTTGCGGATATGGAGCGTTTCGAGAACGTGTTCCAGTATCCATATAGTGTAGTAGATGACGTGCCTTTCGATATGAAGGGCAAGTGGCGTGAGATGTATTTCCACAATGATAACCCTATCGTGCTGGAGTTGGGATGCGGCAAGGGTGAATATACCGTGGAACTTGCCAAGCTCTATCCTGAAATGAACTTCATCGGTGTGGATATCAAGGGCGCACGAATGTGGACCGGTGCCAAGAAGGCGATAGAGGAAGGACAGAAGAACGTGGCTTTTCTCCGTACCAATATCGAGATTATCGACCGCTTCTTTGCTGCGGATGAGGTGCAGGAAATCTGGCTCACCTTCTCTGACCCGCAGATGAAGAACCCTCGCAAGCGTCTTACATCTACTTACTTCATGAACCGTTATCGCCACTTCCTCGTGGATGGCGGTATCATCCATCTGAAGACGGACTCCAACTTCCTCTTCACCTATACCACTTATATGGTGGATGGCAACCATCTGCCTGTGCTCTTCCGCACCGAGGACCTCTATCATCAGGAGGGCATCGATGAGGAAACCCGTAAGATTCTCTCTATCCAGACCTATTATGAGAGTATGTGGATAGAGCGTGGCTTGAACATCAAGTATCAGAAGTTCGCCTTGCCACGCGAGGGTGAGCTGGTGGAACCTGATATTGAGATTCCGCTGGATGATTATCGCAGTTATCGCCGTGATAAGAGAAGTTCAAAGGATACAGCGAAGTAGATTTCTACAATGATTTGAATAAGCTTCCGCAATGCTTTGAATGCCTTTCCTCAAGCGTTATTGGCGTTTGAAGAATGCGTCATAAGTATCTGAAAGAAGTAACTGAAGTTGTTCGGAGATACAATAGAAGTTGTTGGAACAGTAAGTATCTCGAAGCGCACAACAGTTGATATGCGGTCGCACATCAGCTGTTGTGCGCTTGTCTTTCAGCTGTTGTGCATGCGTAGAACAGCTGTTGTGCGGTTTTAAAATAGCAATTCTTATTGATTGTCTTTGTTAATCAAGTTGACGACTACTTTTACCATAACATCTTTTTCCTCAGTTCTGCTTTCTGCAATCATCAGAGTCAGGGCAACGAGTGTGTTGTCGGCAATTCTCTTATGTCCATTTTCTGCATACAGAATGCCATTCTTCTCCATAAACCAAAGAAAAAGCATGGCCGCAATTCTCTTGTTGCCATCGCTGAATGAATGGTTTTTTACGACAAGGTAGAGCAGCATGGCTGCTTTTTCTTCTACCGAAGCGTAGAGCTCTTCACCGCCGAAGGTTTGGTAAATCTGACCTATGCTGCTCTTGAATGAATCATCCTTCTCATTGGCAAACCATTTACTGCCTCCAAACTTTTCTTTCAAAGCATTGATGGCTTCCATTGCATTTTCGTAGGTGGCATGGAACGGCTCGGCTTGAGTCGTCTTGTCTATGAGTAATGTCTGATAATCATATTTGTCGAGAGTATCCAGGGCATAAACATAGTCGCTGATGACATTGAATAGTCCGTTATATTCGCCTTCTGAAACCTGATCTTGTAATGTAATCGCACGTGACATCAAACGAACCACTTCTTTCAGTTCGTTGTAATTGTCTAGGCGTTTCTGGTTGATGGCGTAACCCTTGATAATGTATTGCTTCAAGATGGAATTAGCCCATTGACGGAATCTGGTACCATTGATTGACTTTACACGATAGCCTACGGAGATAATGACGTCCAGGTTATAATATTCCGTTTCGACAACCTGTTCAAAGCCGTCGTGGCGGCCATATTTCTTGGTATGTGCAAATTTTGCACATACCAAGGATTTGTCGAGTTCACCTTCTTTGAAACAGTTATTGACATGTCGTGAAATCACAGTTCTGTCACGGCCAAACAACTCTGCCATTTGGCTTTGTGTAAGCCAAACGGTATCATTCTCTAATTTTACATTCAGCTCTATGTTTCCCTCTGGGGAACGATAGATTTCGATGGATGAATTCCTCTGCTCCATACCTTTCATTATTAAAAGTTCTTATTCTAGTACCCAACTTTTGGATAATTTGGCAAAGATACGATTATTATATGATTCCTACAAGGTTTTCGAGTATTTTTTCTTCTTTTTGATGAAATTTGCGAAAGATTGAAATGGAAGGAATGTTTTGTTTTTGATTACTTCCAGATTAAATATCAGGACTAGTCTTAGGTTAGGGATATGTATAGTATGTTATGTTCTTCCTATACCTTTTGTTAAATCCAGGAATAATCTTGTTGAATTCAAGAAAAAAAGGTGGAAATGCTTGGCGTTTCCACCTTATTTTATTATATTTGCAGCAAGTTTTTGAAGAAATGCTGTAACCTTTGTGGACTGCATGGAACTGACGAAACGACTAAAAGAACAGAAAAGTAATAACTAACTAGATAAACGACAAAATGATGAACTACAAGAAATTGGCTCTTACCGTTGCGGCTGGAGCGATGGCAACTACAATGATGGCGCAATCAGCACCAAAACTGAATGCCAATAACATCGAAGAAGTAATCAAGGCGATGACCTTGGAAGAGAAAGCCCAACTCTTAGTGGGCGGTGGTAACGATGGATTCGTGGGTAGTGGTGCTATGCTCGGACATCAGAAGAAGTTCGTGCCGGGTGCTGCGGGTACTACTGTAGCCATCCCTCGTCTCGGCATTCCTACTACCGTACAGTGTGATGGTCCTGCCGGAGTTCATATCGATGCTCATCGCGAAGGTGACAGCCGTAGCTACTTTGCCACCGGTTTCCCTATCGGAACCTGTCTGGCTTCTACCTGGAACACCGACCTGGTGCGCAAGGTGGGTGAGGCAATCGGTAACGAAACCCTAGAGTATGGCTGTGATGTTGTGCTCGGACCGGGTATGAACCTGCATCGCAATCCGCTCTGTGGCCGTAACTTTGAGTATTATTCAGAAGACCCAATCGTAACGGGTCTTATCGGAACCGCCTTTGTACAGGGTGTGCAGAGTCAGGGCGTGGGTGTAAGTGCCAAGCACTTTGCCGTGAACTCTCAGGAAACTGACCGTACCAAGGTGGATGAGCGATTGAGCCAGCGTGCTCTCCGTGAGCTGTATCTGAAGGGGTTCGAGATGATGGTTCGCAAGAGCAATCCTTGGACTATCATGTCTGCCTATAATAAGATTAACGGTGTTTATGCCCAGGGCAACAAGGGTCTCCTTACCGATATTCTCCGCAACGACTGGGGATATAAGGGAATCGTGGAGACTGACTGGATTGGTAAGCGTGCCGACCTTCCGCTGGAACAGGAAGTAGAGGCTGGCAACGACCTGATGATGCCGGGTTATCCAGCACAGGTGCAGGATATTGTTGATGCAGTAAAGAATGGCAAGCTTGATATCAAGGATGTGGACCGCAATGTTCGCCGCATGCTCGAATATATCGTGAAGACTCCTCGATTCAAGGGATATAAATATAGTGGTGAGCCAGACTTGAAGGCTCACGCAGCTATCACCCGTCAGAGTTCTACCGAGGGTATGGTGCTCCTGAAGAATGATGCCGCTCTTCCTATCCAGGGCTTGAAGACCGTGGCACTCTTCGGTGTCAACTCTTACGACTTCATGTCGGGTGGCCTCGGTAGTGGAGCCGTTAATGTAGGCTATTCTGTAGATATGGTTACCGGTTTGAAGAATATCGGCGTGGCAACTACTCCTCAGCTTACGGAAATCTATCAGAATTATGTGAAGTATGCCAAGGCTAAGTTGAAGGCAGACAAGAATCCGATGATGTGGTTCCTGGATCAGGGTCAGCCTAAGCTCGATGAAATCGAGATTACTGAGCGTTGTGTAGCCAGCGAGGAGCCAAAGGCAGACGCTGCCATCATCACCATCGGTCGTCAGGCAGGTGAGGGTATGGATCGCCAGATCAATGGTGAGTTCAACCTCAGTCAGATAGAGCAGGATATGATTTTCCGTGTATCTGATGCTTTCCATGCCAAGGGCAAGAAGGTGATTGTCATCATCAACTCTGGTTCTGTGATGGAGACAGCCAGTTGGAGAGACCGTGTGGATGCTATTCTCGTAGCTTGGCAGCCAGGTATCGAGGGCGGCAACTCTGTTGCTGATATCCTGACCGGTAAGGTGAATCCATCGGGTAAGTTGACCATGACCTGGCCTATCGCTGCTACCGATCATCCATCTACTGCCAACTTTGCCAAGGATTACGATATGTACACCTACAAGAATCTGCAGGATTGGAGCAAGGGTAATATCAAGGGTTACGATTATAGCAACCACGAGGAGGATATCTACGTAGGTTATCGCTACTTTGATACCTTCAAGAAGAATGTGGCTTATCCTTTCGGTTATGGTTTGAGCTACACTACCTTCGAGTTTGGCAAGCCATCTGTCAAGGCTAAAGGCAACAATATCGAGGTTAGCGTAACTATCAAGAATACCGGTAAGGTTGCCGGCAAGGAAGTTGCTGAGGTTTATGTCACCGCTCCAAAGGGCGCTTACGAGAAGCCAGCCAAGGAACTCAAGACCTTCGGCAAGACCAAGCTGCTGAATCCAGGTGAGAGCCAGACTTTGAAGATGACCCTCGAAAAGCGCGATCTTGCCAGCTTCGATGAGGCTAACAGCCAGTGGAAGGTAGATGCAGGTAACTATCTCTTCAAGGTAGGTAGTGATGTAGAGAACATCAAGGGTACTGCTACATTGAAGGTGGCAGAATACACCGAGAAAACAAGCAATGCTTGCGCTCCTAATGTTCAGTTGAACTATCTGAAGCAGAATAAATAATTCGTGGTTTGTGCAAAATGAAATAGATTAAACAGAAACGCCTCTATCCCAGAAAAAGAGATAGAGGCGTTTTTATTGTAATTCCGTTGTAAGGAATAGACCACACTGCGCACGCAGATAGTTCGCTTTTATTCTAGCATTGTTCGGTTACCTCTTCGTAGATTTCGCGGCATCTCTTTTCCTTCATTTTATTCTTTACGCCAACGGCAATCATATCCTCTACGGTCGGATTTCCAGTTCCATTTACAGATGTTGCGTGTTCACCATTATATCCCTCGGTGCAATGGGTGAGGTCGTAGGTATGGCGAAACTTGACCAACCAATGACCATCCTCATTTGTAAAAATGGCTTTCGGGCGACAACCGCCACTATTACCACTATTATATAATAGCAATCCTGCGTCATTATCCTGTTGCTCCTTCAATACTTCCAAGGCTTTGGCTTGTAAAAGGTCAAAGTCCTCTATCTCGTGTCCTGTCTGGACAGAAGTTATAGGTTCGTAGGTCAATGCGCCCATACCTCCATTACCCACGATGCTCAGTCGGTCGAGAGCAGATAGCTCAAAGTCGTTGATGCCCTCTTTTAGCAAGGTTTTATGCAATAGGTATCTACCATATCCATCGGGAAGGCTGTCTTCGAAGATACCAAAGTTCCCGTTGAAAGGGGTGGCTTTGGCAATGAAAAGACCAGGCTTCAGTGGCAATTCCAACGGAGATATACTAAAGCCAGATGCCAACCACTGATTGTCATATTCGAAGGTGCATACCTTTCCATCGGCACTCAATGACAGTGTGCCGACTTTCTCCTGGTGATATTTCACGGCTAAAGATTCTATATGTTTCATTGTCTGTAAGCCTTTTTCTTGTTAGCGTTTCTTTTTATCTGTTGCAACTCTTCCATAGTGGAGTACTTGGGTTGCGAGAAGACGTTCTTGATTTCTGAGGTGTAGTCCAAAGCTATGGCGATACCTATCAGATTTTTGAGGGAGATGAGGCCTTTTTGCTCGAATCTGGTGATGTTGCTGACGGCAACGCCTGACTTGTCTGCCACTTGCTTACGTGTCAGATTCTTCTCTATTCTTCGTTTTCTGAAGTCGTTTGCCATCTCCTTTGCAATCTCATCAGGATTGTCGTGGAGGTAGTTATCTAATATTGCTAATATATTATTCGTTTCTTGCATAATCGTTGGGATAATAACAAGATATTATCAGTTGCAAAGATACAAATAATAATGTTATATTCCAAATAAAAATCAACTAAAAAAGTTAAAATCCCTTATAACCTTGTCTCTTATCCTTAAAAGCAAAGAACTCCCATCTCTGAAAAGAGACGGGAGTTCTTGTTTAGAAGGAATACTGGGCGGAAATCATCAGTTCGCGAGGGCGAAGATAATAGCAGTTGGTCAATGTACTGATGCCGCTATAGATGGTTTCCATATAATTCTTCTTATTGAATAGGTTTCGAAGCTCTGCTGAAAGGCGGAGCTTTTTCATTCTCCAAACTGCAGAGGCATCGCCAAGGAGGGTGTTAAGATGGCTGCCCTCTTGCTGTTCATTGCGATAATGTACGAGCGAGAAGGAGAGGTCCACATGGCTGATGGTAGCGGTGGCAGATACGCTTTGGTGCCAATTAAATAACGATGACTTCGCCATTTTTTGACGTTTCGAGTTGTAAAAAGAGAATTCTCCCTCATAGCTAAAGGCACACCAGGACGGCGAGAAGTCGATGCTAGGCTTCACAGTATAGTTGTCGGCGGTGTAGCTGATGGCTTTGCCGCTGCTGTATTGCTCACCCTTGCTGTAGTTGTAACTGCCCTCCAGGCGGGTCTTCAGATGAAGGTCGTAGAAGCCCTTCGATATGTAGAGTGATGCCCCTAGGTTGTTGCTCTTGCTGTCCTGCTTATATAATGAGGTATAGTATTTGCCATCCTCGATGCGTAGGTCGGATGCCGTGTTCATCCAGTTTTTGCTGGCATTGACCGATGCGCTGAAGAAGATTTCCTTGATAGGGCGCTTGTAGTCGTAACTCAACTTGCCATAAAGAGAGCGAGTTATCGGAATGATGTCGCTCGAAGCGTACCAAGAGCGATAACTTTGACGATATTGCTTCATGGTGTAGTTGGTGGCATTGCCTGTTCCTGTACTGTATCCTGTGTAGATAGTCAACTCTCTACGGAAATCCAATTTCTTATATAAGTAAAGGTAGGGTGATATGGTAAGTAAAGTTTTCTGTGGATAGGTGAAGCGTTCCCAGATGAAATCGGGAGAGAACGACATACGGAACGTCTCGGTCTTGTATTGCCAGTAAGGGGTGAACTTCCCTGTGATGTTAAGACTGTTTTTGCCGATTTCATCGCTTCTTTCCTGATATTTCGCATAGATGTTGTTGAGGTCGATACTCATTCTATATTCCTGTGTCCAGTGGAAGCGATTCTTCATCCACTGTAAGGCGTGGGCAGTATGCCAAAGGTTGGTGCGGATGCGATTCCGCTCGTCGTTAACGTAGAGGTCCGCCACACCATGGTGATAGTCGGCAGTGCTACGCCAAGAGAGTTGACTTTTCTTGAAGACGAAGAGACGGTAGATACTTGCCGAGAGGTCGAGCTTTGGGATGCGGACACGTTGGGTAAGCGTATCGTTGATGTTTGACAAACCGTCGCTTTGTGCTGTGCTGAGGCTGATGCTCTCGTTGCCATAATGCTCAGCCTTGTTTACCTTGTTCTCCCATTGCAGATTGAAGGCATCGCTGATCATCGTCTTGTGGTTGTGCTCCGTGGTAACTGTGGGAGCTTCGCCGCCGAGGTCGTAGATACTCATGTTCTCTCGCTCTTGTCTGGTTACCGTACGAAGATAGTTGGCTTCTATGCGAGTCTCTGTATCGTCCTTGTTCTTCTTGATATGGTTGATGGAGTATTTTTGCGAGGTGTTGAAGCGCAGGCGTTCTTCGTCGATAGGAGCGTCAAGCGATGGCACCGATACCCATGATGGAAGGGAGGCTGGAGCCAGACGATTGCTGTAAGATGCAAGTTGGTTAAGTGCATAGCCGAGATTTTTACCTGTTCTGTCGTATTCTGCATCATACATCATCTGTTTCTTCTTGCCAATTTGCATGATATTGATGCTTCCGCCTACGTGGGACGGATGCCCTGCGAGCATGTAGAGCTTGAGGGTGGGCATCAGTTTGTCGCGGGCACTATCTTTCAGGGCGATGTTCATCGCTACATTATCCGTAAAGGTCTTGCTTTGGAGCGCCTTGATAGGTTGGTCATGCTCGATGACTTCGGCCTTTTTTACGTCTTTTGCCTTGATATTCTCTTCTAGTTGGTTATATTTGCCACCGGTCAGGTCGAGACCTTCCACAGTGAATCGGTTGATGGGCTTACCATTGTAGTTGATACGACCATTCTTCTCTATATCCACGCCTGGCAGCTTTTTCAGTACATCTTTCAGTGAGTTATCTCGTTCGTTGGCAAAGCGAGTGAGGTCGAAAGATATGGTGTCTCGACCTGTGATGCGAGAGCCTTTTACTTGTACTTCCTTCAAGACAAAAGCTGTTGAAGCCATACTGATGATGGTTTCTTTTCCCGATGAAATCGATGTTTTTGTCTTTTTATACCCCATAAACGTGGCCTGCAGTTTGTCGTTGGCTTGCTTTTCGGTGATAGAAAGCACGAAGGTTCCGTCCTCCTTTGTTCTTGTAAACTTCAAGGGTTTGCCATTGCGGAGCAGCGTGATGGAGACGTTGGCTAGACGGTTATGGGTCAATGAATCTTCTACATAACCATGAATCCTGGTAGCAGTGTTGTCGTCATCGAGTAAGATAGGAGTGCTTCTCTTGCTCTGCATCGCCATTGGGATGCAGAACAAGAGAAAGAAAGCGATAAAACTGATAATTATTCTCTTCATTTATTATTGAAGTTCAATCGGATTGAAGACATTCTTCTTATTCATGAATTTCTTCATGTCAATAGGGTTGCCCTTTTCGTTCTGTATTTTTATGATCTTGATGTTTAATGTTTCCAACACCATTCCAGGCGTAAACTTCTCTTTGAATTCTCTGAGGTCTTTTTGGCTGATCTCTTCTCTCTTGGCCTTGGGGAACGTGATAGGTGTTGGTGCTGTCAACGTACTCATGCCGATGGCTGTGAATGAATATTCTTTGTTTTCATCGTATGCTTTCAGTGTCAAGCCCGGCAGTCCAATCAGCTTCCAAGGACCTTCTGGCAAAGGAATGTCTTCGGCATACCATGCATACCAAGTTCTTCCCTTGAAGTTGGTCTTGGCTAGTTGGCAATGATAGCCGATGATGGTTGTTGCGCTGTCGGGGATGAGTTGCCAGTCGGGTGTCTCCACGTTCTCTGTGCATTTATAATCTGTAGTGCCGACAGATTCCAATTGGATGGATTTGCCAGTAGATGGATAGTTCTTGTAGTAGGAGAACGGGAATCTTCCACCTTTAGGTAAATCTGAGAAGTCGAAATTGCCAGTCTTGGCTTTTTCGTTCATGAGTGAATCCTTTACCTGTTTCGTTCTGTCATAGAAGCTGGTCGCCTTTTCACCAATGTCGAGGCGCATCTCGCTATCCGTGTAGATGAAGGGTTTGATGGAAGGATTGTTCACCCATTTCCCCTCATAGGTAATGCGATACTTGGCGTTGTCGATGTTCTCGACTTCCTCCTTACTGTTTCCCGAGATAGAGCGCACAGTGACTTTTGTGACTTGTGCTTTTGTTGCAGCACTTCCCATAAAGAGCAAGGTTGCTAAAGCTAAGATGATTTTCTTCATAATTCTGCCTTTATCTGTTAATTTGCTTGCAAAGTTACATATTTTGTGGCACTCTGCAAAAAAAATACAGCTATTTATAGCTTTTTAATAGACGATAAAACTAGCGAAGAGTAAACTAAAAAGTTATCTGTTTTATTTTACATTCCTTTTAGTTGCTCCTTTACTTTCGCTGTAAGTTTAGCTTTTTCCTTTTCATCCTTCAACTTATCTGCTTTTGCCAAGAACATTTGGAGATAGAGTTTTGCCTGTGGCTTCATCTTGGCTCCTATATACATTTGCGCAGCATTATAATAGTTGTGAGGATCGTCCTCGTCATCATATTCGATGCACTGTGCGAAGGCATGACCTGCATTCTCGTATTCCATTTTATAGTAATAAAGCTCAGCGAGTTGCTGGTTTACATATAGTCCACGACTGCGAGGGTAAGCCACGGTTATAGACCGTTCCAGGTTGATGATGGCGTGTCTTGCCAGGGTTTCCTTTTCCACGATGTTCTTAGTCTGTTCGGAAATCTTCTTGCAAGTCATGCCCAAGTAGAAGAGACAGTTCATATTTGGGTTGTCTTTCTTCATCTCTGCCGCCTTGTTCAGATAGGTATAGGCTTCTCGGTACTTTTCTAAGTTATAATAGCACAATCCTATGACGAGGTTAGACTCAAAATTGTCGAATCCATCGGCTATAAGCTTCTTGTATCTAGGGATGGCTTGCTCGTATTTAAGCTGTAAATAGAGTGAATAGGCAAGCTCCTTGTTGATGAGAATATTCGTGGAGTCACGTTTTTCTACATACGACAAGGCGAAAGCTGAAACCATTTCTGGCTTCCCATGGTTGTTCCATTGCTGAAGTAGGGTGGCAAATACCTCCCCGTCGTATGGGTATTTGCGATAGATAGTCATGCCATATGATTCTACCTTTTTTTTATCGCCAAGATTAAGATAGGAATAGAACATCATGCGCAAGTCTTCATGGTTGAGACTGTCGTTAGGAATGCTATCCATGCAGGCGATGCACTTCTTGTTGTCGCCACGAAGACGATAGCAAGAAGCGAGCTTTCTGAGAACATTCAAATCGTGTGGATGTTCATTGATATATTGCTGGTAATAGGTGATGGCATGGAACGAGTCATGCTCGTTCATGCAACTGTCGCCCTGCAGTATCAAGCGATGGATGGGAGTTTGTTCTTTCTTGGCTGATATTCCGATGATTCCAAGGAATACCAAACAAGTGATGAATAAATATCTTTTCATGCTTATATTGTTCGTTTGTTGTTATGACATAGAATACGATCAGTAAATCGAGCTGGAGTTACTCCAGCTCGATAGGGTTGCCCTTGTTGCTTCGGTTTAGAGCCTTGATGGCACCTTCGGGTAATTTCTTAAACGTAAATCCAGTTTTTCTCGCTGTTGCTTTGAGAGCTTCTGCGCCATCAAATTTATGCTTAGCCTCTCTTAACTCTTTCTGTGTTACTTTCTCTCTTGCCCTTTCCGTGAAAGTTATGCTTTCGGTCCCATTCAATGTACTCATACCGATAGCATTGAATATGTATTGTTTGTTCTGGTCGTAAGCAAGTAAAACAAGACCAGGCAGTCCGGAAATTTTCCAAGGTCCTTCGCTTATAGGTATGTCTTCTGAGTACCAGGCATACCAGGGCCTGCCTTTGATGAGTGCTTTTGCCAACAGGCATTTATAGCCAATGATGGTAGTTGTGCTATCTGGGATAAGCTGCCAGTTTGGCACCTCTAATTGTTCTGTACATTGGTAATAGTTACCAAGGACTTTATCCAGTAAAGTGGTTTGCCCCTTTGATGGATAGTTCTTGTAGAATTCCCAACGGATTCTGCCACCTCTAGGAATTTTACTCATGTCATATTGCCCCGTCTTAGCTTGTTCATCCATGATAGAATCGGATATTTGCTTGGTTCTATCATAGAAATGAGTTGTCTTGCTACCGATGTCCAGTCGCATTTCGCTCTCCCAATAGTTGTAGGGAACTGTTGTGGTATCTGGTACCATTTTCCCATTGTAGGTGATGCGATAGTTTACCTTGTCAATATTGACCACTTTCTCATTTTTGTTGCCTTTTTGAGCATTCAAGCTGCATACTGTGAGTATGGCTGCTAATAATAATGTTATTCTTCTCATAGTCGTTTGATGTTTTGAATTTCGGATGCAAAGGTAACACAAATGATAGAGGTAGCCAAATCGGAATTACACGTCAGTGAGTACAGATATGTTGATAACGAGAGAGTTACGATTAGGAAAAACTTAAAATACAAGCTTTTTGTAATGCTTCGATAAGTTAATGAAGTAAAGCGAAAAACTTATGGGAGTGCTTAGCTGATGATGTCATCGAACGACTCTGCTCCAGTGTCACTCTTGATTCTCGACTTTCTTACCCTGATATTCGAGAGAGAGTATTGCAGGATTTGCATCACTTCCTCATCACTCTTGCCGATATGGTAGAGGATGCAGAAGAGGCTTTGTGATGGATTCAAGTCGTAGTTCTCCAATCGTTCGCTATACTTCTCGTCTATCACCTTGAAGCTGGCGAGAAGTTGTCGGATGCCTTGCTTACCTATCTGGCTGATGTTTTGATTTTGTATCGTCATCGAATAATACACCAAGCCTTGGCTGATCTCTGTGAGCTCGGTAATTTGAGCCTTGTATTCTTCTATGTCCTTGTCACGGCGTTTCAGTTTGCGAAGCTGGGTGGTGATTTCGTGGTTTAATCGTTCGCATTGCTCCGATAACGAAGAGTTCTCCACATCTTTTAACTGATGCAGTGACTCATGCAAGTTTTTTATAGTTTGGTGAGCCTTTCGGATTCTGGAAATGGAGAGGTAAGTCATCGACAGGAGAATGATGAGCACGATGATGATTCCTACAAATATATAGGTCTTAACCTTTTCATAGCGATAACGGGTGTTACCACCCTCGTACATCAGTTTTACTTGATTTTCCTTTCCTGAGTTTTCGTCTTTGGCAAGCAAGGGAGCTTCTTGTCGTAATTCGTGGGCAACACGGTTTGCCATGAGCGTATCTCCTTTTTGTAGGGAGAGGAAATATAAGGGGAGATAATACTTATATCCTAAAGCAAAGGAATAGGAACCCCATGACTTTAGGCATTCTTGATCTATGCTATAGTTTTCTTTGATATGCTGCGTGGCGAAGGCATGGGTTTCCTTGCTGTTTCTTGTGAGCAAGCGATAGAAATCGATGTTGTTGTCGTATTTTACCCCGAAATTGTCTTGCGCTTTCTTTGCATAGCTTATCAAGATGGAATCAGGCACATCGCCCCTGTCCATCAAGGCTTGGAAGTAATGATAGTACATGGGGCCCAAGGTGCTGTCCTTGTTCTCTTTGATTTGATTGGCAATTTCGAAAGCTTGGTTGGCAAGTTCCTGATCTTGGTTGTTGATGCCACGATAGAGTAGTGCCCAGGCACGGTAGCGGATATTGTTGGTTTGGCGAGCCTCGTCTTCTAACTCTACGGTGTAAATGTTTTGGTGGGTAATGCGACACAATATGTCGTACATATCCAGCTTCTCCTTTTCTCTCATGTTGCTATCGTAGGCGATGGCCTGTGAGAACCATTTGATGGCTTTTGCGGTATCTCGATAGTTGTTGAGTATCGAGGCTCCCTTATAATATAAGGAACGTGCGAGAAGGGGTTCATCCTTTTCGTTCACGAAGATGTTGATGGCATCGTCTATGTAGTTTTCTTTATAAATGTAACCTTTGAGTTGATACTCTATCTTGGCTGTTAAGAGCTTATAGTAGCCTTTGTTGTCGTTGCTGTCAGCACGAGAGAGGAATACCTTGGCTTGTGCTGGGTATTCGTCGGCAAGGTCGTCTATCTCAGGGAAGGATAGGCGATATCCTGAGTCCATGCAACTGGCGAGAATGGCTAGCTGCATGATAGTGAACAGAAATATGATGATTTTCTTGCTTGTATAAATCATATTGTTATCGTCAAATTATCAACTTTACATTTGTTGTTTCAGAAATCTTTTTGCAAAAGTACAATAAATTGTCGATAAGAACAAGAAAATAAGCTTTCTATTTCAGATTTTTGTAGAAACTCGCAAAAATCTGAAATAGAAAGCCTTTGAGATGTCCCTATCGCTCGATTGGATTGAAGACAAGTTTCCTTGCTTTTGGTTTGATAGGTCTTCCATTCTCATCTGTCCACTTTTCATATCTTAGCATCTCGCTTCCATCGTCTCTCAGCTTGATTTTGGTGAGGTCAGACTGGGAAACTTTCTCTGCCTCTTCGGGCTTGGCGTATTTGAGAGTCTCCTTGCCTTTCAGGTCTTCCAGTCCGATGGCGTTGAGATAGAATTGTTGCTGTGCATCGTAGGCACGGAGTATGAGACCAGGCAGACCGCAGAGCTTCCAAGGACCTTCTGACACAGGGATATCCTCAGCATACCAAGCTAACCAAGTTCTTCCCTTGAAGTTGGTCTTGGCGAGTTGGCAATGATAGCCGATGATGGTTGTGGTGCTGTCTGGAATGAGTTGCCAATCAGGAGTCTCGGCCTTTTCGATGCAGTGATAGGTTCTCAAAGCCCACGATTCTTGAAATAGGGTCTGACCGTTCTTTGGGTAGTTCTTGAGGAATTCAAAGTCCATGCATTTTACCGGCTCGGCTTTTCTTAGGTCAATGACATCGCCTGAAAGTATCATTTGTAAGACTTGCTGCTCCCATTGCTCCTTGGACTGGTTATAGAAGTGAGTGATGTTGCTACCGATGTCGAGTCGCATCTGTGCCTTGCGATAGATATACAGTATTTCTGTGGTGTCGTTTACCTGTTTCGTATCATAGGTGATGCGATACTTCACTTGGTCGAGGGTGAGCGTGTCCACACCCGATCTCATCTGTGCTTTTGCGGTCAGGCTGCCTAAGGCGAGGATGGCTGCAAGAATCATTAGAATCTTTTTCATGTTCTCTATTTGTTTTTTGATGCTTATTTACGGATAAGACGCAGAAATAGGGAAATGGTAAACAGAATAATGATGGTTTGCAAGATGCCGGTATTCTGCTATTTTGATATTTCGTCAGGAGTAATTGTCAAGTAAATAAAGCAAAAAGACTGGATAGAGAAAAGAAAGTATAATCAACTCTCATCTTTTTAGAAAGGTGGGAGTTTTTTTATCTTAATTTATTTTGTCCTTCACCTATTTTGTTGTAACTTTGCACACTGAAATTCGAATTTAAATTATTTTATGTAATTATGGCAAAAAAAGCTCTTTTAATGATTCTCGACGGATGGGGAATCGGTAAGCATGATAAGGGTGATGTTATCTTCAAGACTCCAACTCCTTATCTCGATTATTTGACAGCAGTTTCAGCACATTCTACTCTCCAGACTTGTGGCGAGGACGTTGGTCTTCCTAACGGTCAGATGGGTAATTCTGAGGTTGGTCACCTCAACATCGGTGCTGGTCGTGTGGTATATCAGGACCTCGTTAAGATCAACAAGGCTTGCGAGAGCGGTGACATCTTGAAGAATCAGGAGATCATCAACGCTTACAGCTATGCTCAGAAGACAGGTAAGAAGCTCCACTTGATGGGCTTGACTTCTACCGGTGGTGTTCACTCTTCTTTGGATCACCTCTTCAAGTTGATTGAGATTGGTAAGGAATATGGTTTGAAGGAGACATACGTTCACTGCTTCATGGATGGTCGTGATACAGACCCTAAGAGCGGTAAGGGCTTCATCGAGGAGGTTCAGGCTTGCTGCGACAAGAATGGTGCACACATCGCAAGCATCGTGGGTCGTTTCTATGCTATGGACCGTGACAAGCGCTGGAACCGTGTGAAGGAAGCATACGACTTGCTCGTTGAGGGTAAGGGTAAGCAGGCTGACGATATGGTGAAGGCAATGCAGGAGAGCTATGATGAGGACGTAACTGACGAGTTCATCAAGCCAATCAATAACTCTAAGGTTGACGGTACTATCCAGGAGGGTGATGTTGTTATCTTCATCAACTACCGTAACGACCGTGCCAAGGAGCTGACACAGGTATTGACTCAGCAGGATATGCCAGAGGAAGGCATGCACACCATCAAGGACTTGCAGTACTACTGCATGACTCCTTACGATGCAAGCTTCCAGGGCGTTCACATTCTCTTCCCTAAGGAGAACGTAATGAATACCCTCGGTGAGTACTTGAGCGCACAGGGCAAGAAGCAGCTCCACACTGCAGAGACTGAGAAGTATGCTCACGTAACATTCTTCTTCAATGGTGGTCGTGAGACTCCATACGAGGGCGAAGACCGTATCCTGGTTCCTTCTCCAAAGGTAGCTACATACGACTTGAAGCCAGAGATGAGCGCTTACGAGGTAAAGGATAAGTTGGTGGGTGCTATCAACACTCAGGAGTACGACTTCATCGTTGTAAACTTCGCTAATGGTGATATGGTAGGTCATACAGGTATCTACAACGCTATCGCTAAGGCTGTTCACGCTGTTGACAACTGCGTAAAGGACGTTATCGAGGCTGCTAAGGCTAACGATTATGAGGCTATCATCATCGCTGACCACGGTAATGCAGACCACGCTATCAACGAGGACGGTACACCAAACACCGCTCACTCTTTGAACCCAGTTCCATTCATCTACGTAACTGACAACAACTCAGCTACCGTAAAGGATGGCCGTTTGGCAGACGTAGCTCCTTCTATCCTCCATATCATGGGCTTGGAGAAGCCTGCAGATATGACAGGTGAGAACTTGATTTCTGACAACAAGTAAAAACGATTTTATATACCTCAAAAAAGTATCCTAAGATACTTGGCCAAGTATCTTAGGATACTTGCGTAAGTATCTTAAGATACTTTTGAATTTATATTAAGCATGAACGTAAAGATAGAAGAAAGTTGGAAACAGCATATAGGAGAAGAGTTCGACAAGCAGTATTTTGTTGACCTCACAAACTTCGTGAAAGAGGAATACCTGCGTACGCCCTGTTATCCTCCTGGCCGCTTGATTTTCAATGCCTTCAATCTCTGTCCTTTTGATGATGTAAAGGTAGTGATTATCGGACAGGATCCATACCATGAGCCGGGGCAGGCAATGGGGTTGAGTTTCTCTGTGCCGGACGGAATCACTTTCCCACCATCATTGATTAATATATTCAAGGAGATTCAGATGGATCTCGGTACTCCGATGCCAGCCACGGGCGATTTAACCCGCTGGGCAAAGCAGGGAGTATTGTTGCTCAACGCCACGTTGACCGTTCGTGCCCATCAGGCTGCGAGTCATCAGCGCAAAGGCTGGGAGGAGTTTACCGATGCTGCCATCAAGGCGCTCAGCAAGGATAAGGAGCACCTGGTGTTTATCCTTTGGGGCGGTTATGCCCGGAGCAAGGCGAAGCTCATCGACACGAGCAAGCACCTGATATTGGAAAGTGTGCATCCATCGCCATTATCTGCCAACAGAGGCGGATGGTTTGGCAATCATCATTTCTCCCGCTGCAATGCGTATCTGCAGCAGAACGGAATTGCGCCTATCCAATGGTAGGTACACCTATTAATATATAGCTATCCACTCATGGGTAGCTATCATTATTTTTTATTATATACTCAAAGAAATTTATTCATCTCAAAAACATTATGAAGAAAGACGAACTGCGTATTCTGCAGGTGGGCAACGTGTTGGTTTCACCTGATATTATCACCGAAAAATTCTGTTGCGACCTTGATGCCTGCAAGGGCGAGTGCTGCATCGAAGGCGATGCGGGAGCTCCTGTTACCCTGGATGAGATTATGGAGATTGAGAATGCGCTGGATGTAGTTTGGGATGATCTCTCAGCTTCTGCCCAGGCTATCATTGATAAGCAGGGCGTGGCTTATACCGATATTGAAGGCGATTTGGTGACGAGCATCGTGAATGGTAAGGATTGCGTGTTTACCTGCTACCAGGATTTGAAAGACCTGGGCGATGGACATACGATTCCTAACTGTTGTCTCTGTGCTCTGGAGCGTGCTTATCGCGAAGGAAAGTCGAAGTTCAAGAAGCCTATCTCCTGTGCCTTGTATCCAATCCGTGCCAAGGATTTCGGCAACGAGGTGTATGGCATTAACTATAACAAATGGCACATCTGCAAGGATGCCATCAAGAAGGGTGAGGAGTTGAATCTGCCGGTTTATAAGTTCCTGGAGGGTCCGTTGATTGAGAAATTCGGCAAGGAATGGTATGATGAGCTTTGCGAAGTGGCAGAGCAAGTACTTGCCGAATTGGAAGACTAAATTCAGTTAGAGACTTTGGAAGATAATAGTTCCGAAGTCTTTTTTGTTTTATAAAAAAAGAGATTTCGAAACGCTGTTGAGCTTATTCCGAAATCTCTAATCCTTCTATATTTGTGATATTACTTCTTCTAAAACCTTTATCCCATGTTATCACGAAATCTTTTTGATGCTCAGCATGGATGCGGTAATAGGCTTGCTCGTCCATTTCGCCACTGCATACATATTGGTTTCCGTTAATATGAAGTGTTGTTCCTTTGCTGGCATTGCGTATCGTGAGCCTGATGGTTCCGCGGAACGGACGTCCGAAGTCTATACGGCATCCCTGATGATCAAATTCCTCCTGGTATGGTTCTAATACCATTTGAAGCTTGTTCTGGGTGAGGTATGGCAGCTGGTCAACAAAGATATAGTTTGTTGAATCTTTGAAAGCACCTGTCGGATGAACCCATCCTGCAGATTGGTATTCTGCCGATTTCCACTCAGTAGTGTATATTCTATTGTCAAAGTGTTCCTTTTCGTTGTAACTGCAGCCCTTCAGGGGTTTGCACCACCATGTTTCGTCTGCTTTATGATAAAAAGGAACAGAGTCTGTATACCAGCCATGAAGTTCCAGCGAGAGTTGTTTGCTCTTATTTCTTATTCTTCCTGGTGCATACCAGACCGCGATGATGTTTTCGCCCTTTTTCAGATATCTGGAGATATCTATGGTTTGCATCAGAAGGATGCTGTCTCTGGCTCCTTCGTTGAAAATGCTTGGCGTAGCATTTCTTTCGTTGATGTATAGGCGGGTATTTCCTCCACTTGCCATGTTTATCTCAGCCTTTAATGGCTTTTGATTAAGGTGATAGATTTTCCTGTATAATATCTCAGAAGAATCGTTGGGGAATGGATATGATACCCAATGGGTACCGAATTCCTGTGCATAGGAATTCAGCACCCAGAGAGTTGTAAAGATGAGAATTGTAAAATATCTCATAGATGATTATTTGTCTATTTTATGAGTTTTGTTTCGCCAGCCTTGAAATTTAATGCTTTCTGCTTACCATTATACTTGACGGTCAGGTTTCCGGCATTCTTGCTGGTGATGGAAGCTTTGCTGACCTTTCCATTGTTCCATACGAGATTAATCTCGTAGTTTCCACGTGCTTTGATACCCTTAATTTCGCCTGCAGGCCATTCTTTAGGTAGAGCAGGAAGAAGGTGCATAGTCTCGCCATCGCATTGCATCAGCATCTCACATATACCTGCTGTGCCTCCGAAGTTGCCATCAATCTGGAATGGTGGGTGAGCATCGAAGAGATTTGGATAGGTTCCTCCTGAAGGGCGATTCTTCGGATTGTTGTAATTGCCCGGATGTACATAGTTAAGCAATTTCCTGATCATAGAATATGACTTGTCTGCTCTGTGCAGGCGAGCCCATAAACTGATGCGCCATCCTGTGCTCCAACCGGTAGAGAAGTCTCCTTTTATCTCAAGAGTCTTGGCAGCAGCTGCAGCTAAATCAGGAGTCTTATCTAATGAAATCTGATAGAATGGGTGTAAACCGAGAAGGTGTGACTGGTGGCGATGATGCCAGTCCTGGTCTTCCCAATCGTAATACCATTCCTGCAGATTACCGCGCTTTCCTATCTGATAAGGGTGCAGACGATTGATAGCATCCTGTAACTTTGCCTGATATGCTTGATCTATACCGAGAATCTGAGCACCTTTGAGTGTGTTTTTAAACAATTCTCTCAATATGGTAAGATCGGCAGTACCTCCATAGAAACTGCAGCCTTGATAGCCCTTGTCGGTGATATATTCTGCCTCAGGTGAAGTGCAAGGGGCAGTAATCAGTTCGCCCGGTTTCTTCGGGTTCTCTATTATCCAGTCAAGCATGAAGTCTGCTGCACCTTTCATCAATGGATAGGCTGTCTGGCGTAGATATTCCTTATCGCGGGTGTAATCGTAGTGATCCCATAAGGTTTGTACAAGCCAGGCACCTCCCATGTTCCAGTTGCTCCACTTAGGACTCTCTTTCTTGGTTCCAACAGGATTGGTCATTGCCCATGCGTCTGTGTTGTGTCCACCGCACCAGCCATTTTCAATTCCATAATAGTGCTTTGCTGTATATTTTCCTGTTACAGACATGGCTTTCACCAGTCCGTCTACAGGCATTACAAGCTCAGACATGTTGGTTACCTCTGCTGGCCAATAGTTTTCTTCCAGGTTGATGTTGATGGTGTAGTTTCCACGCCAAGGAGATTTTCGTGCCGGAGCCCAAAGTCCCTGGAGATTGGCAGGAATGCCTGGAGTTCTCGAACAGCTGATAAGAAGATATCTTCCATATTGGAAATAGAGCATTTCCAGGTAAGGGTTTTGCTCTTCTTTCTCAGTGTAATCAAAGAGTTGCTGGTCGGTGGTTCGCTTGTTGTCGAACTTTGCTCCCTTGAGTGCAAACTTGGCACGGTTGAAGATGTTCTGATAATCGGTTATATGACGCTGTTTTAACTCTGGATAGGTATAGTTGACCAAGTGCCAGGCATTGTCGTTAACCTTTTCAATATATGGAGCCCCTTCTTTTACCGGATGCTTGTCGAATCCGTTGTAGCTGGTTTCATTCACTAAATAGATAACAGCTTCGCTTACGCCCTGCAGATGGAGGATAGAATCAGAGGCAGTAATGGTTCCGTCCTGGTTTTTGATGCTGAGGATGGAGCAGAAGTGGGTACTGTTCTCAGGCTTTCCCATAGCATGGCCCGTGATGGTGAGTTGCTTATTGGAAGCTTTTACTTGATGAGGAATCAGAGAGGTGAGAGAGATGTCGCAGTTGATAGCTTTCTTCTGTGTAGCTGTCAGGTGAATGGCAATCATCTTGTCCGGATGTGATGCGAAATATTCTCGCTGGTATTGTATTCCCCCTCTTGTATAACTCAATGCTGCCGTAGCGTTGTCAAGGCTCAATTCACGCTTGTAGTTACTGAATTGTCCTTTATTTGCATCTTTGATATTGATGATGGCAAGTGGCTGATAGTATTCTGAATTGTGTCCTTGTACATGCAGTTGTAAAGAGTCGGCTGCCTTGTAATCTTCTTTGAACAGAGCCTCGCGAATCTTTGGTATCCATTTGTAGGCATCCCCTCCTTCCTCGAGATTGACAGGCTTTCCTGTCCACAAGGTGATGTCGTTGAGATAGATAGAGTCATTGTTGGCTCCACCATAGATCAATGCACCTAACTTACCGTTACCGATAGGTAATGATTCTTCAAAGGCTGTAGCTGGCTTATTGTACCAAAGCTTCAGCGGTGGAATATTACTCTTTGGGACAGCCTGGAGTGTGCCTGCTGCAGAGAGTAATAGGCAAGAGATAAGTAAATGTTTCATAAGTTGGTTTGTTGGGTTTTATATAAGCAGAGGCTGTGTCATTTATTGGCAAATGGCACAGCCCCTTATGTAAATTAGTTGAATTGTCTTAAGCGTCGATGTTTGCGTATGTGGCATTCTGCTCGATAAATTCGCGGCGTGGTTCCACATCATCACCCATCAACATAGAGAAGATCTCATCAGCCTGGGCTGCGTTCTCGATAGTAACCTGCTTGAGCAAGCGTGTAGATGGGTCCATAGTAGTTTCCCAAAGCTGCTCTGGGTTCATCTCACCCAAACCTTTGTATCGCTGGGTGTGGATGTTCTTGTCTTCTACTCCATCTCCATACTTGTCGATGAATGCCTGGCGCTGCTGCTCTGTATAGCAATACTCGCTTACCTTGCTGCGATAAGTACACTTGTAGAGTGGTGGGGTAGCGATATACAGATGGCCTTCTTCAATAACCTTTGGCATGAAACGATAGAAGAGTGTCATAATCAATGTGTCGATGTGAGAACCATCGACGTCGGCATCGGTCATGATGATAATCTTGTCGTAACGCAACTTGTCGGTATTAGCCTCCTTGCTATCTTCGCCATCTACACCGAAGCGGACACCGATACTTTGGATGATGTTCATGACAGACTCAGCTTCGAATACCTTGTGCCACTGTACCTTTTCTACATTCAGAATCTTACCACGCAATGGGAGAATAGCCTGACGGAAACGGTCGCGACCCTGCTTGGCAGAACCACCGGCGGAATCTCCCTCGACGAGGAAGATCTCGCATTCTTTAGGATCCTTCATTGAGCAATCGGCAAGTTTACCAGGAAGACCACCACCTGTCATGAAGTTCTTGCGCTGTACACTCTCACGTGCCTTGCGGGCAGCTATGCGGGCCGTAGCAGCCAGGACAACCTTTTCGCAGATTCGCTTTGCCTCGTCTGGATGTTCTTCCAGATAATCAGACAAAGCCTCGTTTACAGCCTGCTGAACGGCACCTTGTACCTCGCTGTTACCGAGCTTGGTCTTGGTCTGTCCCTCAAACTGAGGTTCAGCTACCTTGATGGAGATAACGGCAGTAAGACCCTCGCGAAAGTCTTCTGGTGCTATCTCTACCTTTGCCTTCTCAATCTGCTTAGAGATGGTTGGGTCAGCTTCTGCGTAAGCCTTCAAGGTGCGGGTCAACGCCATACGGAAACCAGTCAGGTGGGTACCACCCTCAATGGTGTTGATGTTATTGACGTATGAGTGGATATTCTCAGAGTAATCTGTGTTGTACATCACAGCAATCTCGATAGGAATACCCTGCTTTTCTGTCTTCAGATAGATAACATCATCGAAGAGATGAGTGCGGTGACGGTCTACGTAACGGACGAATTCCTTCAAACCATCCTTAGCGTGGAAAACCTGCTCCTTGGTCTTACCTTCCTCGTCAGGGCGCAAATCTCTCAAGGTAATCTTGATACCTGCATTGAGGAATGCCAACTCGCGCATACGGTTGGCAATGATGTCCCACTTATAGACAGTGTGAGTAAAGATGGTTGGATCTGGCCAGAACTGCTGGCGTGTACCGCGCTTGTTGGTTTCACCTACCACCTTAACCGGATAGAGAGGCTTACCCTTCTCATATTCCTGCTGGTAGATTTTGCCGCCACGGAACACCTGTGACAACATGTGGGTAGAAAGTGCATTCACACAACTTACACCCACACCATGTAAACCGCCAGATACCTTGTAAGAACCCTTGTCAAACTTACCACCTGCGTGAAGCACGGTCATAACGACTTCGAGGGCTGATTTATGTAGTTTCTCGTGCATATCCACAGGGATACCACGACCATTATCTTCTACGGTGATAGAGTTGTCTTCGTTGATGGTAACTTCGATGTCGGTACAGTAGCCCGCCATTGCTTCGTCAATAGAGTTGTCTACTGTCTCGTTTACCAAGTGATGAAGACCCTTTTCGGAGATGTCACCAATATACATCGCCGGACGTTTGCGAACAGCTTCCAGGCCTTCCAGAACCTGAATGTTACTCGCAGAGTAATTATTTGCGTTGTTTTGATTTTCTGCCATTTTAGTATTGTCTTATTTCCGTGCAAAGATACTAAAAAAAGCTGAGAAACAGGAACTTTTGTTTGTGAAAAATCACCAAAAAGTGAAGAAAAAACGTAGAATGTGAACTTTAGCGGCAAAAGTGTCTTGAAAAAGCTATTTAATAATCGTTTTGCGCATTTTTATAGGGTATGTTGTAGTATAAACCGGTTGTGATGGGAAGATTTTATGATGCAGGAAATGGGTAGTCGGGTTCATAGAAAAGAATAAGGCTGCGACCCTATAATAGGATTGCAGCCTTATTTATTTCTTTGCTTTGACTTATAAGTTAGGCCAACTTAGCGATGTGCTTTGTAAGACCAGACTTCAAGTTTGCAGCCTTGTTGTCGTGGATAACGTTGATCTTAGCCAACTTGTCTAAAAGCTTCTGAACAGTAGGATAGAGCTTTGCAGCCTCTTCCTTGTCAGACATGTTGCGCAACTTGCGGACAGCATTGCGCATAGTCTTTGCATAATACTTATTGTGCAAAGCCTTCTTCTTATCCTGACGGATTCTCTTGATTGATGATTTGTGATTTGCCATCTTCTTTATGTTATTTTTTTTTATTTCTTAAATGTTTGTAGTCCCTAGCAGAGTCGAACTGCTCTTTAGAGAATGAAAATCTCTCGTCCTAACCGATAGACGAAGGGACCATTGCTTATTTGCGGGTGCAAAGTTACTACTTTTATTTGAATCTAGCAAATTTTTCATGGAAAATTTTCGCTAAATGCGCATTTTTTTGTATTTTTGCCCTGTTTTTCACTAATATTAGGCAAAATGGAGATAAAAACTAGTGCTATCGTATTGCAAACCATCAAGTATGGGGACTCTCAACTTATCGTGGATTTCTTCACCGAAAAGTTGGGGAGACTCTCCTTTATGGTACGTGTGCCTAAGTCATCTAAGGGGAAGATGAAACGGCAGCTTTTCCAACCGCTCATGGTCTTGAATTTAGAATTTGATTATCGTCTCAAGTCAAATCTGCAGCGCCTTAGGGATGTTTCGATTCAGATTCCATTCTCTGATATCCCTTTTTCTCCATACAAACTTGGCATTTCCATGTTCTTGTCAGAACTGCTTTCATATGCTACCCGTCATGAGCAAGCTAATGGTGCGCTCTATCTTTTCATACAGGACAGTATCGAATGGTTAGACCATGCTAAAGGTGCTATTGCCAATTTCCATATAGTCTTTATGATTCAGCTCTCTTTTCATTTGGGTTTTATGCCCAATATAGAGAGCGGTATGTCTGGCGATTATTTTGATTTGGTAGATGGATGTTTTGCAGCTCATGTTCCTTCGCATGTACATTATTTAAATAAGGAAGATTCTATGCGGCTTGTGTCTTTGTTCCGTTTAGACTATAAAACAATGCACCTCTACACAATGTCTCGTATGGAACGAAACAGGTGTGTAGAGGTGATACTGGAGTATTATAAACTTCATTTGCCAGGTTTCCCGGAAATGAAGAGTTTTGCTGTTCTTCAGGAACTGTTTGCTTAGTCTTTTCAGGTTTCCTCGCTTGCTTGATGTAAACGGGAAACAGACGTTGACTATGTCCTCTGTTTAGGCAAAACTGATAACGCCCTGTACTGTTGCATCATCATTATTGTTTTCTTTCGGTTCTGTATTACCGGAAGCTATATTACGGATTTCTTCCAGAGTCTGTCGGGTACGCTTATAGGTAGGCGTGTTTTCTACCTGAAGGATGACATCCTCGTTATCCAAATCTTCCTGGCGGAACAGGAATATGTGTGGATGGCGCTTATACTGTGTCGTATTGCCGTCGCTGCCATAATAGCGCTTGCGGCGGTCTTCTCTTTCAGCACGTTTCTCCTCTTCTTCAGCGAGACGGCGAGATTCTTCCTCAGTATGTTTCTTGAGGTGGCGGTTCATTCCCTCTACATCTTCGAGTCCGAAACCTGTTGCGAGAACGGTTACCTTTACGCGGCTTCCCAATTCAGGGTCAATGGCAAGACCCCATTTCAGTTCGAAGTCGTCACCGAATTTCTCCATAAAGTCGTTGACATCATTCATCTCGTCCATGGTCAGGCCAGGATTATCTTTCTTCTCGCTTGCAAATGCGATGCTGAGCAGAATCTTCTTAGAGTTGAATACGTCATTATCGTTAAGGAGTGGTGAGTTCAAGGCATCTTCTATCGCTTTCTTTACTCTTCCTTCTCCCTCACCGTAACCTGTACTCATGATAGCTACACCGCCATCTTTCAGTACGGTCTTCACATCATTGAAGTCAAGGTTGATGAGACCATGTACGGTAATGATTTCAGCGATACTTTTGGCAGCTACACTCAAGGTGTCGTCAGCTTTGCCGAAGGCATCGAGAACGGCAAGGTCTGGATAAATCTGGCGGAGACGTTCATTGTTGATTACCAGTAAGGCATCTACATGCTTCGACATTTCCTCTACACCATCCAATGCCTGGTCAATCTTCTTAGGACCTTCAAAACGGAATGGGATGGTTACGATACCAACGGTAAGAATACCTAATTCCTTACTTACTCTGGCGATGACAGGTGCTGCACCTGTACCGGTACCGCCACCCATACCCGCTGTGATGAATGCCATTTTTGTTCCATCGTTGAGCATGTTCTTGATATCTTCAAGAGTCTCTTCGGCAGCCTGGCGTGCCTTGGCAGGTTTGTTTCCTGCACCCAGACCTTCCTTACCTAGCTGCAGGTGTACAGGCACAGGTGAGTCGTTAAGTGCCTGGTTGTCTGTGTTGCAGAGTACGAATGTTACATCGTGTATACCTTCGCGGTACATGTGGTTGACGGCATTTCCACCGCCACCACCAACACCAATCACCTTGATGATGCTATTTTCTTTTTCAGGTTCCCCAAAGTCAAGAATATGAGGAGCGTTTCCATTATCTAGCATAGTCGTATAATCTTTATAGGGTTTATCTATCTGATTTTTTATTTAACCTGTTGTGAAATCTGTTTTCTGATAGCCTGGTCTTTGGCATCTTATTCTTCTTCAGAAATGGTATCTTTCACAAACTTCTTGAAACCTCTCATCATTTTATGGATGAGACTGTTTTCTTTGCGTCTCTTTTCTTCTTCTTCGGCTTCTTTTTCTGCCAGAAGTCTTGCCTCAGCTTCTTCCAGTTCTTTTTGCTTGCGGGCAGCCTCGTCAGCAGCCGCTTTTTCTGCCGCAGTAAGAACAACGCCCTTGCCGGCAGTCTCGTTAGGGTTTCTAGGAGCCTTGTGCTGCTCGGCTGCTACTGGCTTTTCTGCAGAATTGCTGAAGAGATCAGTGCCGATTTCGTCACCTGCACAGTTCATGTCTCCCTTTGCCAGGAGTCCCAATACGGTGTTCATTGTACCATCGTGATTGGTAATCTTAGGATCCTTGGAGTTGACTGTTTGAGAAACAAACTTGGCAATGCGTACTTTGTCGATGTGGGTATGTGTCTTGAAAACCTTATCGATTTCAGGCATGTTGCTGCCGCCACCTGTAAGGATGATACCCCCCAACAGCTTATCTGAGAATTCCACAGGAATCTGGAACCATGCGTTTTCTACGATTTCCTCTACGCGTGCTTCTACGATTTCGATGAACTTCTTGCTTTCAACCACTCTATCCTTGTCGATAGGGTAGTTCAGGGTCGGGTCGATATTGTTGATATCGGTATAAGCCTTGGCATACTTGAGTTTCATCTTTTCAGCATCAGGCTCTTCAATCTGAAGACAAGTTAAGTCTTTGGTCACGTTGCCGCCGCCCAATGGGATGACAGAGAGATGACGAAGTATACCTTTATAATATACAGAAACGGTTGTCGTATCGGCACCCAAGTCAACAAGCATACAGCCTGCACGCTTTTCTGAGTCTGTCAAAACGCTGTCAGCCATAGCTAAAGGAGCCAGGTACATTTCTGCAATAGGAATGTTGGCATTTTCAAAACAGGTATTGATATTGTTATAGAAGTTCTTGCGCCAAAGTATATTCAGGAAGATGCCTTCCAGATGGTTACACTGTATTCCTACAGGGTCTATCTGGTATTGGTTGTCTATCTTGTATTCCTGAGTTGCAGCATCCAGGATTTCCTGGTCCGGATAGGTCATGTTGCGGTTGATATCCATCAGTTCATTGATCATCTCTTGTGAGATGATGGTGTTACCTGGGAGATCCTTGACAATGACGTTCTTGATACTGCGTATAGAGCGACCGCCCACGCCTACATAGACCTGGGTAATATCCTGTTTCAGTATATTCTTCAACTTCTTGATGATGTTGGTCAAGCATTGGCAGGTTTTGTCAATGTTATAGATCACACCCTTTCTGATGCAAGAAGATGAATCTTCCTCTACGGTGGCAAGTACGGTGATGCTGCCGTCCAAATTTTTCTGACCTGCTATACCTGTCATCTTAGATGAGCCAAGTTCGATAGCTACAATAAATTCCTTTGGCATAGTTCTTATATGTTATCTTAATCTGTTTCTATTTTCTAATTAGCTATTTTGATGCTTTTTACATATGATCTGGTTGTCGAATTCGATATTGATATACGAATACTTGTTCCAGCCAGCTTGTGAGAGTCCATACTTATAGAATTTCTCTAATCGATTCATCTTCTTGTTGACGAAATCGTTGATGGCTTGCTCTCGTTTGTCGATGAGGTTGGTCTCTGGCAGGTTACCTATATATATAATGTGGTTGCCTACTCGCGGTACCAGTTCTATTCCTCTATCAGGCAGGACATGGATCTGTTCTATCTGGTTTCGCCAGAGTTCATTCGTCATCAGCGCTTTGCTTAGTAATGAGATGTATTTTTTAGCATACCACTTGTTGATGTAGCCCGTTGCGATGATAATGTCGCATGTATAGTTCGTGTTGGGCATGATCTGATTGTGGTCATCAATATAATAGTCCTCGTTGCTGATGCTTTTGATTCTGACGATTGGCATGCGTTGGGTGAGGTAGATGTCAACAAGACCATCCTGAGTCTTTGAACATTCTGCCGTCTTGACGAAAGGACTGGTCTTCAAGGTTTCTTCTATCATGCGGGCGTTCACCTCTTTGAGCGGTTCCCCCAGCGGATAGAGTTTCCTGGCTTCCAGTCGTTTCTTGATTTCCTTCGCATTCAGAAAGCCATTCGTCATCTCATCTTGAATGTTGATGTTCACCTTGGTGCATACCAATTTCGTTTCATCAGGTTTGTTAAACCTGGTGAAAGCGAATACCAGATAAGTACCGAGTACTAAATCCAGTGCGATGATGATGGTTTTCTTCCAATTGATATGCATTTATTTCTCTTCAAGTATTTTGGTAATTTGTGGAACATAGTTGTCCAAATCGCCAGCTCCTAAGATAACTAGAACATCGAAGTCTCGATTCTTTACCAGGTCAAGAACGTCTTCTTTATGAATCATGCTCTTTTCTACACCTGGTTTCAGATTGTCATAGATAAGCTTGGAGGTTACTCCTGGAATAGGCTGCTCGCGAGCTGGATAGATGTCGCAGAGGATAACCTCGTCCAAGAGACTCAAACTGTTGGCGAAATCTTTATAGAAATCGCGGGTTCTAGTATACAAGTGAGGCTGGAAGATGGCTGTTATCTTACGGTCCTTGTATAACTCTCTGATACTCTTGGCACTCTGATATATCTCCTTTGGATGATGAGCATAATCAGACAGAAATACCAGTTTGTTATTCTTGATCTTAAAGTCGAAACGGCGGTCAACTCCTCCGTAGGTCTTCATGCCGTTACGGAGTTCATCGGCTGTACAACCATTCAATTGTGCCATTGCCATTGCTGCCACACCATTTGTGATGTTGATAGGCACAGGCTGTCCGAGTTCTACGCCCGTTACGTTCTCGATAGGAGAGATGAAATCAAAGGTGATACCTCCATTCTCTATCTTGATGTTCTCAGCGTGGAAGTCGCCCTCGTTCTGGCTGTATTCGTATATCTTGACACCGTCTTGTACGTGTTGTTTCATCTCCAGACCTTTGTGGATGATGAGTGCACCGCCCGGTTGGATCAGTTCTGTATAGTGACGGAAACTTTCCAGATAAGCCTCCTTGGTGCCGTAGATGTCGAGATGGTCTGGGTCTGTAGCCGTGATGACGCTCATCCATGGTCGCAACCAGTGGAAACTGCGGTCAAACTCATCTGCTTCAATGACAACATAGTCGCTCTTGTCGGAGAGGATATAGTTGGTGCCATAGTTCTTTGAGATACCTCCCAGGAAGGCATTACAGTCAATATGGCTTTGGTGCATGATGTGAGCACACATGGTAGATGTTGATGTCTTTCCGTGTGTACCCGCTACGCACAGTCCCTTATGTGTACGGGTTAATGTACCCAGAACCTGAGCTCGCTTCTCGATGGTGAATCCATTCTCATGGAAGAAAACCAGTTCCTTGTGTTCAGCAGGAATTGCCGGTGTGTAGACTACCAATGTTGTCTTGGCGTCCTTGCAGGCTTCTGGTATGAGGTCAACATTCTCCTCATAGTGGATAAGCATTCCCTCTTTCTCCAACTCATGAGTTAGATTGGATGGAGTCTTGTCATATCCGGCTACAACCAACTTCTTGCTGAGGAAGTATCTGGCGATGGCGCTCATTCCGATGCCGCCCGCTCCTACAAAATAAACTGCTTTAATATCTTTTATTTCCATTACTTTGTTGCTAATTTGATTACTTCGTCGGCGATGACGTCGGCAGAGTTCTTTAATCCTAATTTCTTGATATTCTCACAGAGCGAAGCAAGCTTAGCCTCGTCTTTTACCGTGTCAACTGCTTTCTTGAGCAATACCTCTGGTGCATCGGCATCCTTTACGTAGATGGCAGCATCTTTGTTGACTAATGCCATGGCGTTCTTGGTCTGGTGGTCTTCTGCCACATTAGGGCTTGGAACCAGAATAACCGGTTTGCCGATGAGGCAGAACTCGCTGATACTGCTGGCACCTGCGCGGCTGATAACCAGGTCGGCTGCCTTGTAAGCTGCACCCATGTCGCTGATGAAATCAGTAACCTTGAGCATTGGCAGCTCCTGACCTTTCAGTTGCTCCATGATGGCAGCATTATAGTATTTACCTGTTTGCCAGATAAACTGTACGCCGCTTTCTTTCACCAGGTCGAGGTGCTGGAGCACACTCTCGTTGATGGTTCTTGCGCCAAGGCTGCCACCTACGAGCAAGATGGTCTTCTTTTCAGGGTCGAGACCGAACAGCTTACGTGCTTCTTCCTGGGTGATGGTAGTATCCAATACATTCTGGCGAACAGGATTACCGGTCATGATAATCTTGTCTGCAGGAAAGAAACGCTCCATTCCTTCGTAAGCCACACAGATTTTTTCAGCCTTCTTGGCCAAGAGTTTATTGGTTACACCAGCGTATGAATTCTGCTCCTGGATGAGGCAAGGTATTCCTTTGCTGGCACAAACATTGAGAGTCGGACCGCTAGCATAGCCACCTACGCCCACAGCCGCCATAGGCTTGAAGTTTTTGATGATACTCTTTGCCATGTGCTGGCTCTTCCATATCTTGAAGAGTACGGCGATGTTCTTGAGCAGATGCTTTCTGTCGAAGCCGCAGATAGGCAAGCCCTTGATCTCATAACCCGCAGCAGGTACCCGCTGCATTTCCATTCTGCCGAGTGCACCTACAAACAAAATCTTAGCATCAGGGCGCTTCGCCTTGATGGCGTTTGCAATGGATACGGCAGGGAAGATGTGACCACCTGTGCCGCCTCCGCTTATGATAATTCTTAATTCATTATTCATATCCGTTCATGTTTATAACGCAAAGGTATAAAAAAATATCGATTTAACGGCATTTACTGCCATTTTTTCACCTTAATTTATAAAACTCTTGTCAGGCAGCCACCATTTTGCTGTCGTCGAGCTCATTTTGAAGTATCTCTTTCTTCTTGGCTGTTCTACTGATACTCAGGATGATGCCCAGGTACAGACAGTTGATGATGGTAGATGTACCACCTCTACTGATGAGTGGTAGTGGCTGTCCTGTAACAGGAGCCAAACCTACTGCTACTGCCATGTTGAAGAGTGCCTGGGTAACCAGCATGATGGCGAGTCCCATGCAGAGAAAGGCTGGGAAATTGTTCTCACACCTGTTGGCTATTCTGCCAGCTCTGAACAGGAGGATGATGTAGAGGAATGCAACCAGTGCGGCTCCCCATATACCCATCTCTTCGATGATGATGGCATAGATGAAGTCTGAGAACGCCTGTGAGAGGAAGTCTCTTTCTACTGAGTTTCCAGGCCCTTTGCCTACGATGTTGGAAGAGGCGATGGCGATGTTGGCATGTGCCACTTGGGCATCTTTGTCGAGATCGACATCCTGTGGGGCTACAGGCTTTGAGTTCATAAACTTGTCAATACGGGCTTTCCAGGTGTCGGCTCTATGGAACATCTTTTCTGCCATGTTAGGCTTGTTCTGTTCCTGCTCAACCTTCTCGGTCAGCATATTTTCCGGTTTATTGCCCTCTTCGCCCTTGTCCTGTCCTACTATCATGATACCTGCAAAGGCTGTGACGATGACAATCATGCCCAGTCCCACCAGCTTGCCAATCTGGTTCATCGGCACTCGTCCGATGAGCATCATGGCTAAGATTGTGATATTGAGGAGCATGGCTGTGGATAAGTTTTCCAGTCCGATGAGAATTACAAATGGAGCAGTTGCTACAAGTATGAACTTGAATGCCTTCCTGTTGGCTCCCTGAGTTGTTTGCATAGCACTAAGAATCTGAGCTACAGCCAGTACTACCGCTCCCTTTGCTATTTCTGAAGGCTGGAACTGTATGCCCATCAGAGAGAACCATCGGGAGGCTCCGTTGGTAGATTGACCGGTAGCCAAGACCAGAACGAGCAACAGTAATGAGATGCCCATCACGACGGGGGTAACAATCTTGAAGTACTTGCATTTCACCTTGAGCATGCAAATCATGGTGAACAGACCGCCTCCCAAGAGCAAGATGTGGCGGATGACAGGTGCCATGTAGTTTCCTGTCTTGTACGACAAGGAGCTGGAGGCAGAATATACCTCCACGATGCTTATCATACAGAGAAAGAAGAAGACCATCCAGATCACCTTGTCTCCCTTGAAAATATTACCAATGCTCTTGTTATTCATTTCTTTATAGTTCTATCTGTTCTATTTTTTGAAAACTGTTATTCTCCGATAGCTCTTGCCAGCGTCTTAAACTGCTCGCCTCTATCTTCCATGTTCTTGAAGAGATCGAAACTTGCGCAGCATGGGCTGAGGAGTACGGTATCGCCCGGCTTTGCCAATTCCTGGCAGGCTGCTACGCAATCCTTCATGCTGTGAGTGTCGCGTACAGGGATGCCGAGTGCGTCAAAGTTGTCGTGCAACTTCTGGTTGTCGGCTCCGAGATATACGATACCAGCACATTTCTCCTTTACCAGGTCCTTGATCTGGTTATAGTCATTTCCCTTATCCTTACCGCCGATGATAAGGATGGTAGGGGTGGTCATACTCTCCAGCGCATACCAGCAGGCATCTACGTTGGTAGCCTTTGAATCGTTCACATAGTAAACGCCCTGGAACTTGCCCACTTTCTCCAGACGGTGCTCTACACCAGGGAAGTCGTTCAAGCCTTTGTGCAGGGTCTCGTGGTCGATGCCTACGATGTTGCATGCCAGACCTGCAGCCAGACTGTTATAGATGTTGTGCTTGCCGCGTAGACTCATGTCTTCCTGTGGCATTTCGAAGTCTGAAGGGAAGTTGAGTTTGTATTTGCCGTCTTCGATAAAGCCAACGCAACCTTCCTCCTTGAACTCAGAGAATGGGCAGAGATGTGACTTGAGGTTGTACTTAGCCAGCTCCTTTGTAACGATAGGATCATCGTTCCAGAAGATGAAGCAGTCTTCTTCTGTCTGGTTCTGGGTGATGCGCATCTTGGCATCGGTATAGTTCTGCATCTTAAACTCATAGCGGTCCAGATGGTCTGGAGTGATGTTGAGCAGGATGGCCACATTGGCACGAAACTCATACATATTGTCGAGCTGGAAACTGCTCAGCTCGATGACGTAGTACTTATGAGGAGTTTCAGCCACCTGAAGGGCCAGACTCTTTCCGATGTTGCCTGCCAGACCTACATCATAGCCAGCCGACTTGATGATGTGGTAAATCAGCGAGGTAGTGGTTGTCTTACCGTTACTTCCCGTGATACAGATCATCTTGGCATCAGTATATCTGCCCGCAAATTCTATTTCGCTGATGATAGGTGTACCCTTAGCCATCAGTTTCTGTATCATAGGTGCTTCCTTAGGAATACCCGGACTCTTGATGACTTCATCTGCATCTAAAATCTTTTCTTCTGTATGGTGACCTTCTTCCCATTCGATGTTGTGGTCATCCATCAACTTCTTGTAGTTATCCTTGATCTTTGACATGTCTGAAACAAAGACCTCGAATCCCTCTTTCTTTGCCAGCACGGCTGCACCTGCGCCACTTTCGCCAGCTCCTAAAATTACAATTTTGCTCATTGTCTTATTCTCTATACTTGTCGGGCTGATAAGAGCCTGTATTTTATCTGATTTTCAATGTGATGATGGTCAATGCTGCCAGAATGATGGTTACAATCCAGAAACGGATGGTAATCTTTGATTCATGGAAGCAGTTGCGAGGCTTCTTCCACAGATACTTGCAGTCAGGATCCAGCTGACTGTCCTGTGTGCGGAAGTTGTCGTGGATAGGTGTGCGCTTGAAGATACGCTGCTTCACACCTCTCCGCTTTCCTATCTTGTAATAGTAAACCTGCATCATCACGCTGAGGCTTTCTACGAAGAAAATACCGCAGAGGATAGGCAGCATCAGCTCCTTGTGGATGATGATGGCACCTACTGCGATGATACCGCCGATGGTTAGCGAACCCGTATCGCCCATGAATACCTGGGCAGGGTAGGCGTTGTACCAGAGGAAACCGATGAGGGCTCCGATGAAGGCACAGAAGAATACTACCAGTTCCTCAGAACCAGGAATATACATGATATTGAGATAGGCGGCAAACTCGATGTGCGACGACACATACGCAAGTATGCCTAGCGCCACACCTATGATGGCGGAGTTTCCGGCACACATTCCGTCCATACCATCGTTGAGGTTGGCACCGTTTGATACGGCTGTTACAACGAAGATGGTCATGATGACGAAGAGAATCCAGCCTGCTGCTACCTTGTACTTACCGCAGAAACTGGTGATGCTGGAATAGTCGAGGTTGTGTCCCTTGACGAATGGGATGGTGGTCTTCAGCGATTTTCTTGCTTCCGTACGATGCTTTACCACCGTTTCCTGTCCCTGTTGCTCGATGGCGAGGTTCTCGTTCATCTTAACATCAGGTGAAGACCAGAGTACCAGTCCCACGATCAGGCCGATGCCAATCTGTCCTATAATCTTATATTTGCCCTTCAATCCCTCCTTGTCGCGCTTGAATATCTTGATGAAGTCGTCCATTCCACCGAGAAAGCCGAGCCATACGGTGGTGATGATCATCAGAATCAGATAGATGTTGCGCAAACGTCCGAGTAACAGTACCGGTACGAGGATAGCCAGGATGATGATGACACCACCCATAGAAGGAACGCCAATCTTCTTGACACCAAACGGGTCGATGCTGGCATCGCGCTGTGTCTCTGTAATTTGCTTGCTCTTGAGATACTTGATGAATTTCTCGCCGAACCAGGCAGAGATTACCAATGATAAAATCAGCGCAAGCAGGGCACGGAATGAGATGTAGCCCCACATGTGAGAACCTGAGATGCCCCACTGCTCCAGAAATCTAAAGAGATAGTATAACATTTTTCTTTCTTTTCTTGATTGCTTTTACTTCTGTGAAATTCCGAAGATGTCGCGAATCACCTCCTTATCGTCAAAGTGGTGCTTTACGCCCTTGATCTCCTGGTAATCTTCGTGTCCCTTACCGGCTACGAGAATCACGTCGCCCTTCTTTGCCAGCATGCAGGCTGTGCGGATGGCTTCCTTGCGGTCTACGATGCTGATTACCTTCTTCATTTGCTGGGCATTGAGTCCGGCAAGCATGTCGTTGATGATGTCCTGTGGCTCTTCGAAACGTGGGTTGTCGCTGGTGATGATTACCTTATCGCTCTGCTTTACAGCCTCCTGTGCCATCAATGGGCGCTTGCCCTTGTCACGGTTGCCACCGGCACCGCAAACGGTGATGACTTCTCCGCCCTTGCCTTCGAGCACTTCGTGGATGGCGTTCAATACGTTCTCCAGTGCATCTGGTGTATGGGCATAGTCAACAATGGCGGTATAACCTTCTGGTGACTGGATTGGTTCCAGTCTTCCGCTTACGCTGTGAAGGGTACTCATCACTACGAGTACATCCTCTGGCTTCTTGCCGAGCATAATGGCTGCACCATATACGGCGAGCAGGTTGCTCACGTTGAACTTACCGATGAACTGTACGCCCACTTCTCTGCCGTCAATCTCCAGATACATGCCGCCGAAGTGACACTCCAGGATCCTGGCTCTGAAGTCTGCCATGCTGCGGGTAGAGTAGGTTTTCACGGTAGCCTTGGTGTTCTGTACCATGATCATGCCGTTCTTGTCGTCGGCATTGGTAATGGCAAAGGCTGTCTTAGGCAGTCCGTCGAAGAAAGCCTTCTTGGCGTTACGGTAGTTCTCGAATGTCTTGTGGTAATCGAGATGGTCGCGGGTCAGGTTGGTGAACAAGCCTCCGGCAAACTGCAGACCTCCGATACGCTTCTGTGCGATGGCGTGAGAAGAGCACTCCATGAAGGCATACTCGCAGCCAGCCTCTACCATCTTGCCCAGGAGCATGTTCAGTTCGATAGGGTCTGGGGTGGTATGGTCGGCAGGGATAGCCTCGTCCTCAATGTAGTTGCAGACGGTAGAGAGCAAACCACACTTATGGCCGAACTTGCGGAACATATTATATAATAAGGTGGCAATGGTGGTCTTACCATTGGTACCTGTTACGCCTACCAGTTTGAGCTTTCTTGAAGGGTCGCCGTAGAAGAGGGTTGCTACCTTGCCGACAGCATCCTCGGTCGAAGCGACCTGAATGTAAGTTACGCCCTCAACTTTCTCTTCAGGCATGTCTTCGCACAAAACCGACTTTGCGCCCAGTTCCAATGCCTTTGGAATAAACTTGTGACCGTCAACCTGCGTTCCCTTCATGGCAACGAAGAGATGACCTTCCTTAATCTTGCGAGAGTCGATGTTTACTCCCGTAACCTCTACATCAGCATCGCCGATTATCTGAACCGGCTCGATGTTTTTGAGTAATTCTTGTAACTTCATATCCTGTTTCTGTTTTATATTCTATATATTTCTTTATCTACACCTTATTATATATAGGGTTTCAGATAACTGTTTCTGAGTTTTATTCGAGCACAATGCTGCACACGGCACCTTTCTTGATGACCGTTCCCGGCATCAGACTCTGCTTTACTACCTTTCCTCTACCTATAATCTGGGTCTTGATGCCCCGGCTCTCCATATTGTAGATAGCGTCTCGGGCTCCCATTCCGGTAATGTCGGGTACGATCGTCTTGCCGTATTGCTTCTCCCTGATGAGCTTGATGCTGTGGTTACCCACGCGCTCTGCCTTGCCCCAGATAGGGTTGCCGTCGGCATAGCTGCCACTCCAGTTGGCATTGGTCTTGATGCCGAGGTGGCTGAGCACATAGTTGGCAGCAAGGATATTGCCTGCCTTTACGTCAGGAACGAAGACGGATGCTGAGTCGCGGGCGTCCTTTACGTCAACTTTCAGACTCTGCGCCATGATGCCTTCTGAAATCTGATGGAAGACCTTACCGCACATCGTACCGCCCGAAGCAGGCAAACCGGATTTCTGTATGCAGACGATACAGCTGT
Organism: Segatella copri; assembly: GCF_003465495.1. Taxonomy (GTDB): domain Bacteria; phylum Bacteroidota; class Bacteroidia; order Bacteroidales; family Bacteroidaceae; genus Prevotella; species Prevotella copri_G. Next base: position 57,614 of record NZ_QSAV01000004.1, read on the forward strand.
AGCGTGGCGCATCGGCAGGGAAGTAGCCTGCGAAACTGATGAGATAGCTGGTTCCGCCACTCTTATATCCACCGGCACCTTTTGAAATCTGGGCTGTACCGGTCTTTCCTGCCACTTTGAAGTTAGGCGAACCGGCTTTCTTTCCCAGCCCCACGCTTACCACCTGTTCCAGGATGGTTTGCAGCTCCTTGATGCTCTTCTCCTTGGCTATCTGCTGGCGCATCACTTCAGGAGGAAATTCCATGATGGTTTCTCCGTTCTTCATTACCTTGCTCACGAATCTTGGTCGCATCATCTTGCCGTTGTTGGCGATGGTGTTGTAGAAGGTGAGGGTAGAGATAGGCGGTATCTGGGTCTCATATCCGATACTCATCCATGGCAAACTGGTCTTTGCCCAGTTGTCATATTGTCCGTTCTTGTTTCTGTGCGGCATGCGGATTCTGGCTGGTGTTGCTCCCACCAGTGGAATCTTCAGGTCGTCGTGCAGACCGGTACGGTAGATACCCTTTACGAATTTCTCCGGGTTGTTGCGGTAATGGTCGTCTATGATGCGGCTCACACCGATGTTCGAACTGTACCACAGAGTCTGTGCGAGGGTCAGCATTCCGTATCCGCCTTTTCGCCAGTTGTGGTCTTTCATTTCTCTGCCGTACATCGGCCATATACCGCCACCGGTTTCTACGTGATAGGTCGTGTCTACCACTCCGTCGTCCAGCGCTACGAGGATAGAGGCTGGCTTGAACACCGAACCTGGCTCCAGAAGGTCGCTCACGGCATGGTTGTGGATTTCTCTGTATTCGCCGTCGAAACATTTCTCCATGTTTACGATGGCCTTGATGTCGCCCGTAGGTACATCCATCACGATGGCTACACCCACATTGGCGTTGATTTCCTTCAGCTCGTCGATAAGTGAGCGTTCGGCAAGGTCTTGTATGCTCACATCGATGGTGGTCACGATATCGGCTCCGTCAATAGGAGGGGTATCGGTAATGTCGAGGAACTTGTTGCGAACCTTGCGGCGATGCACGATACCGTTGGTGCCTCGCAGGATGGAGTCGTAACTCAGCTCCAGACCGAAGCGGGCGGTATCCTTGGCGCCATACATGGCTCCGATGGTACGGCCTGCCAGCGAACCGTAAGTTCTGGTTCGGGCATTATATTCTTCCCAGTGGAAACCGCTCTGGTAGGGTTTCAGGCGGAATACAGGGATGTTCTTTATCTCGGTGAAGGTGTTATAGTCTACACGCTTTGGATAAACCGGCCAGTGGCGGCTCATCTTGGCGCGACCTTCGGTGAGGTGCTTCTTGAAATCAGACTCGCTCAGATTCGGAAATATCTGGTGCAGGCAAAGATATATGGAGTCTTGCTTGGCATCCCACAGCGAGTCGTTTTCTGCATCTTTCAGCGCCTTGAAGTCCATGAAAACCTTAAACTCCGGCAGCGAACTTGCCATCAGCTGTCCTGTGCAGCTTAAGATGTTACCTCGGTTTGGCTTTACGGTCACGGAATCCTTCTTCTGCCGTTCTGCCACCTTCATCCAGTAATCATGCTTGGCGGTCATGATGTAGAGCGCTTTACCCACTACGGCTATGGCGAAAATCGTCATGATGATGGCGATGGCGCTGTAGCGGGGCATTACTTTCTTGTGATCAAATTTGCTGCTCATTCTTCGGGTACGTTTATGATGTATGGAGGTTGGGTGGCGATGTGCAGCACGCTGTCTTTGTTGTTCTTCAGCATGTCGAGCACATTACTTTCACGACTCTTCTCTGTTATCTGGCTGCTTGTAGACAGCGCTTTGTATTTGGTGTCTTGCAGTTCTTTCTGCAGTTTGTCCAACTCGATGATATCGTTCTGGATATTGTATCGGTTGGATATGTAGATAATGACAAAAAACACGATGAGGATAACGAGCCATATCTGCCGGCGTATGATCTGTGCGGTAAGAATGTCTCCACCCAGAATCTTTCGCAGCGTAAAGCTCGATGATCCTGAAGCCTCTTCCTCAATGGCTTGCTTGGCAATCACTTCCTTGAGCGAAGCCTGTGGAGCCTCCTCCTGCTGTGGCTCCTGCTGCGGAGTTTTCTGCTTCGGCGGTTCCTGTGATGCTTGTGCCTTTTCTTCGGCTATAGGCTTCTCACTGATGTTTATGTCTTTATCGTTTATCATTTCTTTTCTGCTATTCTTAGTTTGGCGCTTCTGCTCCTAGGGTTTCTTTCCTGCTCGTCGGCATCGGGAACGATAACCTTGTTGTTCACGAGTTTGAAAGGGGTTTCTATTCTTCCGAAGAAGTCCTGCTCTATCTTGCCTTCTGCATTGCCCGCTTTCATCATGTTCTTTACGATTCTGTCTTCCAGCGAGTGATAGGTGATGACGCTGAGTCGGCCTCCCGGTTTCAGAAGTTCCGTGGCTGAGCGGAGCATCTCTTTCAGGGCGTCCATCTCGTGGTTCACTTCTATGCGCAGCGCCTGGAAGAGCTTTGCCATGTCTTTCTTCTCGCGTTCCCGCTTGAAGAGGGGCTCTACGGCTGCCATGAAGTCTTTGGTGGTGAGGATGGGCTTCTCGGCTCTTGCCTTGACGAGTGCCGAGGCGATGCGGCGCGAGTTCTTCAGCTCACCGTATAGGTAGAAGATGTCGGCAAGGGCACCTTCGTCATATTCGTTTACGATGTCGGCAGCAGTCTTGCCAGCACGCTTGTTCATGCGCATGTCGAGTGGGGAGTCGAAACGGAAGGAGAAACCGCGGGTCTCGTCATCAAAGTGATGGCTCGATACGCCCAGGTCGGCTAACAGTCCGTCGAGTCCGTCTACCCCGTAGTAACGCATCCAGTTTTTCAGGAATCTGAAGTTGGAGCATACGAAGGTGAAGTTCTCGTTTGCCACCACGTTGCGCTCTGCATCGGCATCCTGGTCGAAACTGTACAGGTGCGCTCCCTCAGTCAGGCGCGACAGAATCTCTCTGGAATGTCCGCCACCACCGAAGGTTACGTCTACATAGATGCCTCCTGGCTGTATGTTCAACCCGTCAACGCTCTCCTTGAGGAGCACTGGTACGTGATATGTTTCTGCAGTCTTTATCATATATCTTTTTGCTGTCTTATCGCGTTATAATATTGCGTGCGTACTTATTAATGTATAAATTTGGGTTCAAAGGTACATAAAAATCTCCATATAGCCTTACATTTTCCCACAAAATTTATAAAACTTAATGAAAAAGTTGTTTTTGGTCAACTTCACCTTCCAGTTTCGGGCATCGCCTTTTTGGTCTCATCAAGTGTGATGTTTTTGCAAAAATACGTACAAAATGGGCTCGATTTGTCGTGATAGTTTAAAAAAACTAATAAATTTTCGCTTTTTTGCTATTTTTTTGGAAAAAATGGCACGTATTTGAAAAAGTTGAGTTACTTTTGCACTAACTTATATAAGTTTTAGCAAACATGAGTGAATCAATAGAGAAAACGATAGACATAGATAAGATTCTTAAGAGCAAGATGGGAAGCAAGGTGAAATTCGTACCGCGCTTCCTGGTTTCCTGGCTCAAGAAGATTATTCACGAGGACGAGGTGAACAGGTTCTTGTGGGAGAGCCGTGGCCTTTCGGGTACTGAATGGCTCACCGAATGTGTGCGCTATCTGAAGATGGATGTTGAAATCGTAGGCTTGGAAAACCTGCCTAACAAGAACGACGGCAAACTCTATACCTTTGTTTCCAATCATCCTCTGGGCGGACAGGACGGTGTATGTCTCGGTTCCATCATCGGCAAGCACTATGATGGCAAGTTCCGCTATCTGGTGAATGATCTTCTGCTCAACTTGCCGGGTTTGAAACCTGTAAGTATCGGCATCAACAAGACGGGTCGCCAGAGTCGCGATTTCCCACGGATGGTGGAGGCGGGCTTCAAGAGTGACAACCACATGCTGATGTTTCCGGCAGGCTTGAACAGCCGCAAGCGCAAGGATGGAACCATCCACGACCTGCCTTGGAAGAAGACGTTTATCTCTAAGAGTATAGAATATCAGCGCGATGTGGTGCCTATCCATTTCGGAGGGCGCAACTCTGAACGTTTCTACCGCATCGCCCGATTTAGCGACAAGTATCTGCCGTTCAATCTCGCCATGCTGTTTCTGGTTGACGAGATGTACAGGAATGTGGGCAAGCATTTCCGCATCTCCATCGGCAAACCGATTCCTTGGCAGACTTTTGATAAGAGCAAGTCGGCTACCGAGTGGGCGCAGTATGTTGAAGACAGGGTTTATGAACTTTAATGGTTTGCAAAACCCGGGAACATTGTTTTATTTTATATTAACGAAATCGTAGAATCATAGCATAGAAGAAGAGTAATATGGAAGAAGAAATCATCCAACCGATTGACCGTGAGCTCCTGAAGAGCGAGCTTACACCCGACAAGCAACTGAGAATGACCAATAAGAGCCATAACGAGATTTACATCGTTACGGCAAATGATTCGCCTAATGTGCTGAAAGAGATTGGTCGACTTCGTGAAATCGCTTTCCGCGAAGCGGGAGGCGGAACGGGCAAATCTATGGATCTTGATGAGTTCGACTTTGGTGACAACTGTTACAAGCAGCTGATAGTCTGGAATCCTGAAGCCGATGAGATTATCGGCGGTTACCGTTATCTCCTGGGTAGGGACTGGCAGCTCGATGAGAAGGGACAGCCTAAGCTGGCAACCAGCCACATGTTCCATTTCTCCGACAAGTTCCTCAAGGAGTATATGCCTTATACCGTAGAGTTGGGCCGTTCCTTCGTTTCGCTCGAATATCAGAATGTGCGTACCAACACCAAGAGCATCTTTGCTCTCGACAATCTCTGGGATGGTTTGGGCGCTTTGACGGTTCTCTATCCGGAAGTAAAATATTTCTTCGGCAAGATGACGATGTATCCGTCTTACATCCGTCGTGGCCGCGACATGATTCTCTATTTCCTCAAGAAGCATTTCGATGACAAGGAGAACCTCGTACTCCCGATGAAACCGCTGAAATTGGATACTCCAGAGAGTGATTTGGCTGCCATCTTTACAGAAGATGACTTCAAGGCAGACTATCGCATCCTGAACCGTGAAGTTCGCAAGTTGGGTTATAATATTCCTCCTCTTGTTAATGCCTACATGAGTCTGAGTCCTACGATGAAGCTTTTCGGTACCGCCATCAACTATGGTTTTGGTGATGTGGAGGAGACCGGTATCCTCATCGCCATCGATGAGATTCTCGAAGAGAAGCGAGTTCGCCACATCAACAGTTTTATCAAGGAACATCCTGAGGCTCTGAAGATTACGAGCGGAGCCAATAATTTGATTTATAAGGAAAAAGGTATTTAATTCAAGTTTCGCATGTAAGCTTCACACGCCCCAGGCATCAGAATACCATCATGTCCCCACACGCCCAAGGCTTCAGAACACCATCATGTCCCCACACGCCCTTTCAGGGCGTGTGGGGCAAAATAACTTGGGTTAAATAGTCTTAATGAACCTCGGAAAAGGCAGCGGAATTTTGGTTTTATGTGTCAGAAAGTGTAACGATAGCATGGTTTCATGTGTCGAAAAGTGTATTGTTCTGGCATTTTCATGTGTCTAAAAGTGTAAAGATATATCACCAACATGCCGTTATACGGGGTGTTTTTAAAATAAGAAGAAAAAAATAACACGGACAAATCAAATTGTCCGTGCTATTTTTTAGTTTAAGATCTGTTTTATCCCTCACATCCCTCACGTTTCCCCTTTTTTGAAACTTTAATTGTTTGATAATGAGGTTGTTATCTCTTTTGTTAAGCGTGATAGATTGACGAAATGTTTACGAAATCCATCACGCTATCCCTCACGATTTGGGGTTATCTATCACGTTTTTCTGCTAATCATTATGCAGAAGTAACTGGATTTGTTTACGAGTAAACCAAAACTTCTTGCCGATGGGGCGGAAGTTGGATTGAGACGTTTCGGTTTGTTTCACAGGATGAAACAAAGTGTTTCTCCGCTTGAACCAAACAGTTTCGTGGTATGAAACAAAATATTTCATGCCATGAAACCGTAACCTGTGTATCTCCCTACCGCCTAGCGGACTTGCGAAAGTTCAGTAAGCTAAAAAGAGGGCGCTTCTCTTATACAATAGGCAGACTGATTCCGTTGATCTTCTGATAGATGTCGAGCGCATAGATGTCGGTCATGCCGCTGATATAATCAATTACCGCCATGATGCGCTCCTCCAGATTCTCGTTCTCTATATCATACTGGCTGCTTACCCGGCGCAAGAGCTGCTTGGAGTAGAAACGCGATGGGTTGACGGCTGCCTCTATGAAAACCTCCATCAGAGTTGCCATGATTTTATAACCCGAAAGTTCTATGTCGAGTACCGGCTTGCTTTGGTAAATCTTAGAGTAGGAGATCTTCTCACATTCCTTGTATGCCTTTTTCTGGCGCTCGGAAATGTGGTCGATGAGACTGCCCTCGAAAGTTCCGGCAAGGATTTCTTCCTCGTGCGCCAGGAAGGCTGCCACACATTCGTTCTCCAGTTTGCCGATGACGCTGGCTCTCATGTAAACCACTTTCTTGTTTTCGTCAGTCATTTCTTCGTCGATGATGCGCTGGCGTATCTTCTGCTGGATATCTTCATCGAAGAAACTCAGCAGCAAGTGCTCCGTCTCGGCAAAGGAAAGAATCTTGAGCTTATGGGAGTCTTCAATGTCCATGATTTCGTAGCAGATATCGTCGGCAGCTTCTACCATATATACAAGTGGATGGCGGGCGTATTTGAGAGGCTCACCCGGTGCAGATTTGCAAAAAATGCCCAATTCATCGGCAATTTTCCTGTAAGACTCCGCTTCGGAAGCAAAGAAACCGAATTTGCCGTGGTTGCCGGCAAGACTGCTTGCAAACGGGTATTTTACGATGGAAGCAAGCATGGAATAGGTCATCACGAAGCCTCCCTGACGGCGCCCCTTGAACCGGTGGGTCAGGATTCTGAAGGCATTTGCGTTGCCTTCGAAATGCGTAATATCATCCCAAAACTCCGATGAAACCATTGATTTTATTTTCTGACCCGGTCCTTCTGAGAAGAAAGTCTGGATGGCTTTCTCGCCGGAATGACCGAAAGGCGGATTGCCCAAATCATGTGCCAGACAGGCTGCACTTACTATGGTACCTATCTCCTCAACGAGCGTATCCTTCAGTTCAGACCGCTTCTGGATGACACGTCGGGAAATGTCGTTACCTATCGACATGCCCACACTCGCCACCTCCAGACTGTGGGTGAGGCGGTTGTGAACGAAGATGCTGCCCGGCAAAGGGAAAACCTGCGTCTTGTTCTGCAGGCGGCGGAATGCCGATGAAAAGATAAGACGGTCGTAATCGCGCTTGAATTCAGAGCGATCATCATGGCGCTCGGCATGCTTATGCTCCTGTCCGAAACGCTTGTTGGATATCAGTTGTTTCCATTCCATATTATTGTATTACTTGATTCTGTAGCGCAAAAATACACTAAAGTAAGCACAAATCAAAATAAAATATGATAAATTACATGTTTTTATCCTCAAAAATTCATTTATTCCATCAAAATTGCTTATTTTTGCAGATTATTAAACTCAGACACAGATAAAAAAGAAAAAGTCATGATAAAAGTACAGATTATCAACAAGGGGCATCAGCCTCTACCTGCGTTTGCCACACCTCAGAGTGCCGGCATGGATTTGCGTGCAAACATCGATGAGACAATCGTGCTTCATCCTATGGAGCGGCGACTGGTGCCAACCGGTCTTTATATGGCTTTGCCTGCAGGTTATGAAGCGCAGATCCGTCCTCGCAGCGGTCTGGCTTTGAAGCATGGCATTACTGTACTGAATACGCCGGGAACCATCGATGCCGATTATCGCGGTGAAATCATGGTTCTGCTCATCAATTTCTCTACAGAGGATTTCGTTATCAACGATGGCGAACGTATAGCCCAGATGGTGCTGGCCAAGCACGAACAATGCGATTTCATCGAGGTTAATGAGCTCGATGAAACCGAACGTGGAGCCGGCGGATACGGTCATACGGGTGTAAAATAACAGATTATTAAAGATAGAATAGAAAGGATTAGAATCGTGAAGATGAATCTTAGAAATATCAGTTGGGCAATGGGGCTGGTCTTGCTGGGTTCGGTAGCCATGCCGTCGTTTGCCCGTAAGAAGAAGGTGCAGCCGGTTCAGAAGCCGGCGGTTCAGGAGGATCATCTCTCTCCAAACGACCGCCAGCGCTACAACTATTTCTTCCTGGAGGGAGCGCGCCAGCAGGCTGCCGGCAATTATTCGGCAGCTTTCGACCTCTTTGAGCATGCCCGGAAGATTGACCCGAAGGCGGCTGAAACCTATTTCTATGAGTCGCTTTTCTATTCTCAGCTCAAGCAGGATTCCCTGGCACTTGCCTATATGCAGAAGGCAATAGAACTGAATCCGGAAAACCAGACCTATGCAGAGCAGTTGGGCAGATATTATATAGGTAGCCAGAAATACGATCTTGCCATCAATGCCTATGAGGATTTGTATGCCAAAAACCACGGTAATACCGATGCCCTCCGCATCCTGGTTCAGCTTTATTCCCAGAATAAGGATTATAAATCAGTACTCAAAACCATTTCGCGTCTTGAGGTGGAAGAAGGTGAAAGCGAACAGTTCACCCTCTCTAAAATGAGAGTTTATGAACTGATGAACGACAAGAAGGCTGCCTATCAGGAACTGAAGTCGCTGGTAGACCAGCATCCGCTGGATATGCAGTACAAGACAATGCTGGGCAACTGGCTCGTACAGCACGACCGCCAGAAGGAAGCTTACAAGTGCTTTACCGATGTGCTGAAGGAAGAGCCTGACAATTCCTATGCCCAGATGTCGCTTTACGACTATTATAATGCCACCCATCAGGAGCAGCTTGCCGAGCAGATGCTCGATAAAATATTGATGAGTCCGAAATCGGATCTGGAAACCAAGGTGATGATGTACCGCTCTTTCATTCAGAAGAACGAGAGCGAAGGGGGCGATTCTACCAAGGTGATTGCGCTGTTTGACAAGGCGCTCAACGTGGCTCATCCGTCAGCCGAAGTGGCAGAGATGAGAGCTGCTTATATGAGTTTGAAGAAGATGCCGGCCGACTCTGTTTGCCGTGCCTTCGAAAAGGTGCTTACCATAGCTCCGGATAACGTGAATGCCAGAATGCAACTCGTACAGATGCTCTGGAACGAGAAGAAATATGACCTGGTTTCCCAGCAATGTAAGGCGGCTCAGGAGTATAATCCCGAAGAAATGGTGTTCTATTACTTCGGTGGAATGGCGTATTATCAGAAAGATAAGGAAGAAGAGGCGCTCCGTGAGTTCCGTCTCGGATTGGCGCAGGTGAATGCACAGTCGCCGGCTGACCTGGTTTCTGACCTCTATGCCGTAACCGGCGATATCCTTCATAAGAAAGGTGAAGAGCAGGAAGCCTTTGCGGCTTACGACTCCTGCCTGCAATGGAAAGATGACAACGTGATGGCGCTGAACAACTATGCCTACTATCTGAGCGAGAAGGGCGTTGACCTGCATAAGGCTGAGGCGATGAGCTACAAGACCATCAAGGCAGAGCCGAACAACGGTACTTATCTGGATACCTATGCCTGGATTCTCTTTATGGAAGAACGCTATGCTGATGCCAAGACCTATATAGATCAGGCACTCAAAAACCGCGATTCCACCGCAGATAACAGTACGGTTCTGGAACATGCCGGCGATATCTATTATATGAATGGTATGGCCGATGAATCCGTAGATTTCTGGAAGAAAGCCTATACCGGCGAGAACCAGACTGAGGTGCTGGCATGGAAGATTAAGAACAGACAATATATTACCGAAGAAGAACTGAAGAAGCGTAATGCGCCAAAGCAGAAACCTGCCGCTACGAAAAAGTCAGTTAGAAAAGGTAAGAAGAAATAAACGGAAAGTAGAAAAATCAAGAAAGATGAAATATATAATGAAGAAGAATAAGATGATGCTGCTTGCCGCAGCCTGCAGCATCCTGCTCCTCGGTTCTTGCGGAACCAGCAAGAATGTACAGGGCTCTGGCTCATCATCAGCCAGTCATCAGAAAGAGAATGCCACCAAGGGTTCTGACTCTCGTCAGAGTGAGACGCTCAAGAAGTTGGCTTTCGTACAGAAGGTTTCAGACAATCAGGTGTATACCAAGAATATTGTAGGCAACATGTCGTTTACTCTCCAGGCTGGTGATAAGGACATTACTGTGCCGGGCAAACTGAGCATGCGTAAGGATGAAATCATCCGCATCCAGCTCTTTATTCCTATCTTGGGTACAGAGGTGGGCCGTCTGGAGTTTACTCCCGACCATGTACTTATCATCGACCGTCTGCACAAGGAATATATCAAGGCAGATTATACCCAGGTAGACTTCCTCAAGAAGCAGGGCATCTCCTTCTATTCTCTGCAGGCTCTCTTCTGGAACCAGCTGCTCCTGCCGGGCGAAAGAACTGTGAAGGAATCAGACCTGAAGAAGTTTGATGCCAGACTGGATGTGGCAGGAGATGCTGTGCCGGTAAGTTACAGGAACGGCAATATGACCTATGCCTGGACAGCCAACCGCACTACCGGCCGTATCACAGCAGCAGATGTTGTCTATAAGAGTGCGCAGAACGGCACCTCCAATCTCCACGTCGACTACGGCAACTTCAAGAGTGTAGGCGTCAAGATGTTCCCTGCCTCCCTGAATCTGTCGATGACTACTACTGCTACCAGGAAAAAGCAGGAGGCTAAGATCAATCTGGAATTGAATCAGGTGAAGACCGACAGCAAATGGAGCACTCAGACCGAGATTTCGGGCAAATACAAGCAGATTTCTCCAACTGATGTGCTCAGCAAGATATTGAGTATGTAAATACTCATCAAGAGTTTGAAATTATAGAACATGGGTTTTTAATATAAGAAATGAAGCGAATCTTATTATTCATCATGGCAATCACCTTCTCTCTCGCACCTTTTGCGCAGAACCATACTGCCCAGAAGAAGCCGGTGAGGAAGACTGCCGTAACTGCGAAAAAGAAGGCTGCTACTCCTGCCAGAAAGAAGAACAGCAGAAGGCATGTGTCCAGAAAAACATCCAAATCAGCTGCGTCAACCAGAGCAGAACGCAAGGCGGCAACCTATAGTAATGCCTCTATCCGAGGTTTGCAGGGACAGCGCGCTTCTATCCGGAAGAAGATCAGAGAACAGGAGCAGGCTTTGCAGAGAAATAAGGCGGATGTGAAGAAACGTCTTGAAGACCTGATGGCGCTGAACGGAGAAATAGACCAGCGTCAGAAGAAGATTGACGGTATCCAGAAGGATATCCATCATATTGACGGCAATATCGGCATTCTGCAGGCACAGTTGAAAACGCTTCAGCAACAGTTGCAGGACCGTAAGAACAAGTATATCCGTTCCATGCGCTATATGAGCCGTCATCATACGGTTCAGGACAAGCTGATGTTCATCTTCAGTGCCAAGAATCTGACACAGATGTATCGCCGCCTTTCCTTCATCCGCCAGTATTCTTCCTATCAGAAGGTGCAGGGCGAGGCTGTAAAGGCTAAGCAGAAGCAGGTGAACGAGAAGCACCAGCAGTTGCAGCATGTAAAGGGACATAAGAACACCTTATTATATAAGGGTAAGCAGGAGAAGACGGCATTGGAAGGTAAGCAGACCCAGCAGCAGGAAATGGTGCAGGGACTGCAGAAACAGCAGAAGACCATTCAGGCTGTGATTGCCGACCAGCGTCAGAAAGATGCGGCAATCAACGCACAGATTGACCGTCTGATTGCTCGGGAAGTTGCCAAGGCGAGAGCCCGTGCTGCTGCCGAGGCTAAGCGAAAGGCTGCTGCCGCTGCTGCCGCCAAGAAGCGTGCCGAGGAACTGGCTCGCAAGAAAGCTGCTGCCGAGGCTGCTGCCAGAGAGAATGCCCGTCGTATAGCCGAAGCCAAGGCGCGTGAGGCTGCTGCCGAAGCTGCCCGCAGAAAGGCTGCCGAAGAAGCAAGACTGGCTGCCGAGGCTGCAAGAAAGGCTCAGGAGGAGGCTGCTGCCCAGGCTGAGGCTAAGGCGAAGGCAAAAGCGCAGGCTAGGGCGCGTGCTGCTGCCGAGGCTGCCAAGCGTGCCGCCGCAGAACAGGCTGCCCGTGAGGCTGCTGCCGAACAGGCTGCAAGAAAGGCGGAGGCTGAAAGACGGGCTGCCGAGTTGAAGGCGAAGATGGATGCGGAACGCAGTACCCGTGAGATTGCCGCTGCCAGGAAGGAGGCACAGGAGGCTTCTACCTTGAGTTCGGTAGACCGCATGCTGAGCGGTGGATTCGAGGCTAACCGTGGCCGATTGCCGATGCCTATCAGCGGCAGTTACCGTGTGGTGAGTCATTTCGGTCAGTATCATGTAGAAGGTTTGAAGGGTGTAACGCTCGACAATAAGGGTATCAATATCCAGGGCAAGCCGGGTTGTGTGGCTCGCAGCATCTACGATGGTGAGGTGAGTGCCGTCTTCGGTTATGGTGGCATGTGGAACGTGCTGGTCCGTCATGGTGCCTACATCTCTGTTTACTGTAATCTGAAATCGGTCAGCGTTCATAAGGGTCAGAAGGTAAGTACCCGTCAGGCTTTGGGTAGTGTTGGCTCTGATAACATCCTCCAGTTCCAGCTTCGCAAGGAGACTGCCAAACTCAATCCGGAGGCTTGGCTGAGCAGATAATGTATGAATAGTTGCAGCCGGTAGTGTTTTTACTGCCTGGTTGCTGTAAATGATAGAAATGAAGAGGGTGCGCCATAGACTTATGACACACCCTCCTTTTTTCTTTATGCCCCTGGCTCGCCCAGGTATTCGAAGATGGTGGATACCTGGCGGGGAGGGAAATACTGGCTACGCTCCTGGTAGCCTAAACGTTGCAGCTCGGTCCAGAGGGGCACACAACGCTTAATCCATACCATGATATGACGGCGCGCTGTTGCCCCGTCGGTTGTGTCGGGAAAGTAGAGCAGACCGAGTTCGGTCTTGCTGTACATACGTTGGGGATAATTCATAAGCTTTATATTTTTTACAATCCTTCTACACCATGATCCTTAAAGAAACCTACCATGGCTGTGGTCATATAGCCACCCGTGTTCATCTTCTTGTTCGAACGCCTGCAGTTGGCTATGTAATAATCCTTTCGCAGGAAGAAGTCTTCCAGGTCGCCAATCATATCTAACCTGAGATAGCCGCTCAACTGCTCAGCCTTCTTCTCGCTCACATCATAATTGCATTGCAGCCGGAGTTTCAGTTTGCTCCGCTGCCCTCTCAGTTCGCTGCTCACTTCTCCACCCTCTGCAGTTTCGCCTGAAGTGCGACGGTCGTGCAGGGTAAAGGTGATGTGTTCGGGCAGGTGATGCTTCTCTTTTTCACCCTCCTCCAGAAAGAAAGGCTTATAGGTAATATACTGGTCGATGATGCGGTTCCGGTAAAGGCGTTTGAGGTCTTTGCAGGCGAAAGTCAGACATTTGCTGTCCAGTGCCGACCAGGTCTTGTAATAATCTTCCCTGCCATGCATCAGTTGCTGGATATGCGCCGTTTTGCTGATGGTGAATCCCTTTACCGCCCAGCAGTTCATGATGAGATACAACTTGATGCTCGATGCGCTGCGGCATTGGTTGATGGCATTGAGGTCGATACGGCTGACTCCCTTGTCGTAATTGTAGAAAAACCGCATCACGTTGTTGTCGAAGCGGAATTTTACCAACCAGTTCTTGTGCCGGTCTTGGTATATCTCACTCTTAAACAGGCATGCAAATTTCCGGTAGTATGTCTGGTCGCCCTGCTTGAACGGCAGCTGGATGGGCTTGGATTCTATACGCTGGATGGCATCGCGCAATTGCGCATAATGGGGAGCTCCATAAGAAAACTCAGACAGTTTCATGGTGACATCCGTGTGGCCTGCAACTCTCTGTTCTACCGTGAAATTACTAAAGGTCTGGGGAGTTACGTGATAAGGGATAACATAGCCCAAGATGGCTTTCTGGGCATGCTTGATAATCTGTAGAACGATTTTGAGTTCTACCACAGAATAGTTCTGGTAAGACAATCCCTGTACGCCAAGGATAGTCATCAGTTGTTTCTCTTGTTGATTTGTCTGAGGGAAGGCCTGCTGCCCGCCCGGAGGCTGTTGATTAACTTGTTCCATTTCCGTTTACTGTTAAAATCGTTAGAGGCCTACCGATTGGGGCAAGTCTTGGTTATAGTTTATTGAAAACCGGCATGGAATTGGAGTAAGGATGACATGATAAGTTGAAATGTTACATCCATAAAGGATTGTAAATCGGCCATTTCTTCTTATTACCAAATAACCTTACTTCGCATCCATGCCGATAAATTTTCATCAAATTTATCAGGCATAGAATGCCTTGTAAGGATTACTATTTGGTCACTCATCTTTTGGGGCCGATTCCTACTCAATGAGCTATGTTCTAATCCTTAACCGAAAGCAATTCCCGGTGTCCTTCATCGGGAGGAGAATCGCATTCTCCGCGCTTTCATGATGCAAAAATAATATTTATTTCAGACTTATGCAAATTTTTGAAGAGAAAAAATGCATTTTAATAGCTGATTTGTTGAAAAAAAATCTTTTTCCTCCCGTATTACGTATAGTGTAAAAGATGTAAATGTATATATATAATATACTTGGTATAGTGTAGGGAAGAAAAAATAGCTCCTAACTATCTGATATTCAATATCTTCTATTTTTAGGATTCGCCCTGGTAGTCATTCGGGCATCTCTGAAGGCATATTATTCGCCCTGATGGTACCTATTATTGGCTCTGGTAGTCATCAAAAAAGGTTAATTCGCCCTGGTAGTTATTGAGCACTCAAATGAGG
>NZ_QSAV01000004.1:72514-121607 GCF_003465495.1 Segatella copri
GGTTAATTCGCCCTGGTAGTTATTGAGCACTCAAATGAGGTAAACAAACGATGTTCTTCCGTTTACCAACTGATGTGGCTGAGCTGGGTTAAGGATATGGCTGCACTGGGTTACGCAGACGGCTGGACAAGGTTAAGGATTCGACAACGTAGGCTAACGGAGTCGTATCCGTCGATTTATCGAGACGTCTTGACTCGCTGACAGAACCATTTGGGGTAGCTGACTGAACCATATCAGTATTCTGCTGCATACGCTTGCGTGCAAAAGTATACATAATTGAGCCAAATAGTGCACAACTGGTACTTATCGTACCAAAGTGGACAACTAGGACTCCGCCGATGTTGTATCTTTGTATCAGCATTCGGGAAGAGACCGGTGCACAACATGATTATTCACAATTTTAAAATTTTATGTATTATGGCAATTAATTACAGTTTAGTAAAGCTTGCGTCAAAATTTGGTGACAAAGCAGGAGTTCCTAAGTTCTACGCCCGTGCTCAGATGAACGAGTCTATTTCGCTCAAGAAGTTTGCGAAGTTGATCGCTATGCAGACCACCGTATCCTATGCGGATGTAACAGCCGTTCTGGTCAGTATGCAGGAGAACATGATCATCGAGTTGCAGCGAGGCAACCAGATTGATTTCGGCGAGTTGGGCAAGTTCCGCCTCCAGCTTACCAGTGAGGGTGCGGCAACCGCAGCCGAATTTAAGAGCGACATCAACATCAAGGGTGTGAACATCCAGTTTATCCCAGGCAGCGATCTTGCCAACATCTTCGTAGGTATGGAGTTTGAGCAGGTTGCATCACGTGCCGTACAGAAGGCTGCCCTCAAGGCTGAGAAGGAGGGTGCCAAGACTCTCGACATCGAGGAGGCTAAGAAAAAGCCTGCCAAGGACAATGCTTCTTCAGGCGGCGATACCACGGGTGGCAACACCTCTGGCGAGCAGACCGGCGGAACTGGCAGCACTGGCAGTGGTGACACTGGAGACGGATTAGAATAATTAACCTCTTAAAACAGAATAGATTATGACAGAAAAGAACAAGCAGAAATGGAATGAGATTCTCAAGTTTGCAGTAACCGTACTGACAGCTCTCCTCGGGGCGTTGGGCGTTTCGGCAGGTGGACTTTAGAAGGATGCCTATGAGAGATATTGATATGATAGTGGTGCATTGCAGCGGTAGCCGCTGCGATCACCGTTATACGATGAAGATGCTGCGCTACGACCATGTTCATAACAACGGCTGGACTGACATCGGCTACCATTTCTACATCACGCTGGATGGAGTGGTTCATGCCTGTCGCCCGGTAGAGCGTATGGGCTCTCATGCCCTCGGTTACAATGCGCACAGCATAGGCATCTGTTACGAGGGTGGTCTTTCGCCATCGGGCTGCATCAGCGATACCCGCACTCCTGAGCAGAAGGAGGCGATGAAGCATCTTATCCTGGATCTTCACCACCGTTTTCCGGGCATCCGTACCATCCTGGGGCATCGCGATTTGCCTGGCGTTCAGAAAGCCTGTCCGTGTTTTGATGCCACGAAGCTCCAGTATCTCCTAGATGCTTCCTGATTCTCTTCCATTAAGAGGGTTTTTCAAGAGCAGAATCCCTCTGATTTTATTTAACAAGTTAGGGCGCATCCAATCCGGATGCGCCCTTTTTCTTTGTCGTCATATTTCTTTCATTCAACACTCAACATTCAACATTCAACACTCACCATTCTCTAACTTTTTCAGAAACTTTTCCTAGAAAACTCTTGCAGATATGAAAATAAAACCGTAACTTTGCGCTATAGAATTTTAAAACAGATGGTTATGAAGTATTTAGATCCTAAGGCAGACCTCACGTTCAAGAAGATATTCGGCAATCATCCTAAAAGACTGATCAGCCTTCTGAACGCCCTCCTGCCACTCAGCGAAGAAGAGCAGATACACGAGATAAAGTATCTGCCTACAGAACTTGTGCCTCAGCTCGAAGGGAGCAAGAACACCATAGTGGATGTACTCTGCACCGATGTCAGAGGCAGGAAGTTCTGCGTGGAAATGCAGATGGAATGGTCCGACGCTTTCCAGCAGCGAGTACTGTTCAATGCATCCAAGCTCTATGTGAGTCAGGCAAAAAAGGGAGGAAAATACAGCGAACTGCAACCAGTGTATTCTCTCAACCTGATAAATGATATCTTTGCGCATGATACTCCAGATTTCATCCACAACTACCGCATCGTGCACGATAAGGACAGCAATAAGATCATCGAAGGCTTGCATTTTACCTTCATTGAACTCCCTAAGTTCACTCCACATTCCATTGCCGATAAGCGCATGATGGTCTTGTGGCTCCGTTTCCTCACAGAAATAAATTCCAATACGAAGGATATTCCTGCCGACCTGCTCAATGACCCAGAGATTGGAAAAGCCGTAGAAGATCTTGAAGTTTCCGGTTTTACAGATGCCGAGCTCAGAGCCTATGATAAATTCTGGGATTCGGTAAGTGTTGAAAGAACCCTTCTGGATGACAGATACCAGAAAGGAATGGAAGAAGGTATGGAAAAAGGCATGGAGAAAGGCATGGAGAAAGGTAGAGCTGAAGGCATAGAAGAAGGCATGAACCAGCGAAGCCTTGAAATTGCCAGGAAGATGCTAGCAAAGGGTATGGATGAAGCGTCTATCATGGATATGACGGGGCTGACGGCAGAGGAGATAAAGCTGCTGAAAGTGGAGATGTAGATTACGAATATCTCTTTCAGATGCTGGCTCCATCCAAGAGTTTCCGGTATTTAGCTACTGCATCCGAAATCTCGCTTATTTTGATAAATTCATCGGCAGAATGGGAGCGGGAGGACTCGCCCGGACCCAGTTTGAACGAAGGGAAGTGCATCAGAGCCTGGTCGCTGAGGGTAGGACTGCCGAATGGCTTCATGCCCATGGCTACACATTTCCTGATAAGAGGATGCGCCGGGTCGATGCGGGATGACTTCAGACGGAAACTGTGGGCCTTCACTTCACTCTTCAGGTGCTGGCAGATAAACTTGTAAACCTCCTCGTTGTCATAGAACTCGTTGGTGCGGATATCCACAAGCATCGTACACTTATCCGGAATCACATTGTGCTGGGTTCCGGCATTCACTACGGTAAGCGTCATCTTGGTAGGTCCCAGGAACTCGCTTACCTTCTCAAACTTATAGTCACGAATCCATCGCATATCATCCAATGCCTCGTAGATAGCGTTTACTCCCTCGTTGCGGGCAGCATGACCGCTCTTTCCGTGAGCAATCACATCCAGCACCATCAGTCCCTTTTCGGCAACAGCCGGGTTCATGCCGGTAGGTTCACCTACGATGGCAAGGTCGATATGCGGAAGCAAAGGCAGGGCACGGGTAATGCCATCCTTTCCCGAAACCTCTTCTTCGGCAGATGCCAGATAGATGAGATTATACTGCTGAGGCTTTGCGGTCAGCATTCTGAATATCTGGAGGAGCGAACAGAGTCCACCGCCGCAATCGTTGCTGCCCAAGCCGTAAAGTACACCCTCTTCTACATCCGGTGAAAACGGGTTGCGTGTCCATGAAGCCACAGGCTTCACGGTATCGATGTGAGCGTTGAGCAGCAGGGTAGGTCGGCTCTCATCGTAATGAGGGTCGATAATCCAGATGTTGTTCGCCTCACGATGAGGTTCGAAACCATATTTGCGGATGGTCTGCTCCATGATGTCGGCAGCATCCTTCTCGTTTCTGCTTACAGATGGGGTGGTGATAAGCTTTTTCAGCAAATCCACGGCATCGCTTACATATTCTTCTTGTGTCATCATAATCTCCCTATTCTTTGATTTTTTTGCAAAGATACGAAAAAAAGAGCAGATAAAGTGGAAAAAATATCTTTTTATTTTGTGTTCTTAACAAATTCTATTATCTTTGCATCAGAATATAAATATAAGCTTATGCAGATTAATAGTCATCTTTCGGTACTGGTACATGATCTCGCCAAGAAATGGGGAGAGAAAACTGCTTTAACTTTCAGAAAGTTTGGCAGCGACCAGTGGCAATCGGTTTCATTCAGCCTCTTTTCCTTAAGAGTGAAACAAGTGAGCAATGCCCTCCTGAATCTTGGGGCTAAACCTCTTGACAAAATCGCTGTCTTCTCGCAGAACTGTGTGCATTATCTGTACACCGACTTCGGTGCGTATGGTATCAGGGTTACCTCTGTGCCTTTCTATGCCAACAGCAGCGAGCAGCAGATTCAATATATGATTAATGATGCGCAGATTCGCTTCCTCTTTGTTGGCGAACAGGAGCAGTATGACAAGGCTCACCGTATCTTTGCCCTCTGTCCATCTCTGGAACGTATCATCATCTTTGATTCCAGCGTGCGCATCAGTACACACGATCCTGCAGCCCTCTATTTCAAGGACTTCCTGAAGCTGGGAGAGAATCTTCCTCGTCAGACAGAGGTAGAGGAACTCTACAAGCAGGCAAGTATGGATGATTTGGCTAATATCCTCTATACCAGTGGAACAACCGGAGACAGTAAGGGCGTGATGCTTACCTATAGCCAGTATTATGCTGCTTTGAAGGCAAACAATGAGTGCATTCCTGTTACCGAAAAGGACCGTGTCATTGATTTCCTTCCATTCACCCATATCTTTGAGCGTGGATGGGCATATCTCTGCTTGAGCGAAGGTGCCGAACTCATTATCAATACTTATCCTCATGAAATTCAGGAGAGTATGAGAGAGATGCATCCTACCTGTATGTGTAGTGTGCCACGTTTCTGGGAGAAGGTGTATATCGCCGTAAAGGCAAAGATGGATGATGCAGGTCCTCTTCAGAAGAAACTCTTCTACCATGCCTTGGCAGTAGGAAAGAAGCGGAATATAGAATATCTGGCAAACTGCAAGCGCCCTCCTCTGACATTGGAGTTGGAATATAAGATTATCAACAAGACCATTTTGAGCATGGTTCGCAAGCAGTTGGGCTTGGAAAAACCTAATATCTTCCCTACAGCGGGTGCTTATGTAAGTCCGGAAGTAGAGGCATTTGTACATGCCATCGGTATCAATATGGTGGTGGGTTATGGTTTGACCGAGAGTCTTGCCACCGTATCTTGCGATCATTCTGACAAGAAACGCAGTCTGGGTTCTGTGGGGCGCCCTATCTCTTGCATTCAGGTAAAGATAGGTGAGGATAATGAGGTGCTCCTCAAGGGTCCTACCATCACTCCGGGATATTATCATCGTGATACCACCAATGCGAAGGCATTCGACAAGGATGGATTCTTCCATACCGGTGATGCCGGCTACATGAAGGATGGCGAGCTTTATCTCACCGAGCGTATCAAGGACCTGTTCAAGACATCGAATGGTAAGTATATCGCTCCGCAGCAGGTAGAATCGTTGCTCCTGGTAGATAAGTTTATCGATCAGGTGGCTGTTATTGCCGACCAGCGCAAGTTCGTATCAGCCCTCGTCGTTCCAGAGTTCCGTCTCGTGGAGGACTGGGCACGTGAGCATCATATCGCCTTCACCTGCCGTGAAGATTTGTGTGCTAACGAGAAGGTGCAGAAGATGCTGATGGACCGTATCCAGATTCTCCAGCAGCATCTGGCTTATTATGAGCAGATTAAGCGCATTACCCTCCTGGCTCACCACTTCTCTATGGAGTCGGGTGAGTTGACCAATACCTTGAAGATTCGCCGCCCTATCATCAACAAGAACTACAAGGCGGAGATTGACAAGATGTATGAGGAGTAATCATAAAGTTTAAAGTTAAAAGTTAATAGTTAAGAGTTAATGATTACAGCTGACCAGTTGAAGGATGTGATGGACAGAGCTGACGCTCTGCATCACTATCTCAATATAGACCAGAAGAAAGTAGAATTCGAAGAGGAGCAGCTCCGCACCCAGGCTCCTGACTTTTGGGAAGACCCGAAGTATGCTCAGGAGCAGATGAAGAAGGTGAAAGGTATCCAGAAATGGCTCGACGGTTATAAGGCTGTACGTCTTTATGCCGATGAACTGCAGCTTGCCTTCGATTTCTATAAAGACGAAATGGTGACTGAGGAAGAGGTGGATGCCGATTATGCCAAGGCGATAAAAGCCATAGAAGACCTGGAGTTGAAGAACATGCTTCGCCAGAAGGAAGACCCGATGGACTGCGTGCTCAAGATTAATTCCGGTGCCGGTGGTACAGAAAGCCAGGACTGGGCACAGATGCTGATGCGTATGTATATGCGCTGGGCTGAGGCTCATGGCTACAAGGTAACCATCACCGATATGCAGGAAGGCGATGAGGCTGGTATCAAGAGCGTGACCATGACCATCGAGGGCGGCGAGTACGCTTATGGCTATCTGAAGAGCGAGAACGGTGTGCACCGACTGGTGCGTGTTTCTCCTTTCAATGCCCAGGGCAAGCGAATGACCAGTTTCGCCAGTGTCTTCGTAACTCCGCTGGTAGATGATACCATCGAGGTATATGTTGATCCAGCCAAGCTCTCCTGGGATACCTTCCGTTCGAGTGGTGCCGGTGGTCAGAATGTGAATAAGGTTGAATCCGGTGTCCGTCTGCGTTATTGGTATACCGACCCTGATACCGGCGAGGAAGAAGAAATCCTCATCGAGAACACCGAGACCCGTGACCAGCCAAAGAACCGTGCCAAAGCCCTGTTGCTCTTGAAGAGCCAACTCTACGACCGCGCCATGAAGAAGCGCCTGGAGGCTAAGGCTAAGATTGAGGCTGGTAAGAAGAAGATAGAGTGGGGAAGCCAGATTAGAAGTTATGTCTTCGACGACCGTCGTGTGAAAGACCACCGTACCAACTATCAGACATCGGATGTAGATGGCGTGATGGACGGCAAGATAGATGATTTCATCAAGGCATACCTGATGGAGTTCCCTACGAATGATGACGAACAACAATAATAATCTAAAAAATATACGACTATGAGTGGAAATAAAGACTTAAGAAGAGCCAAACATGAGGCTTATCAGAAGAAACAGGCTGCAAAAGGCGAGAAAGTAATCAAGTGGATATTCGGTGGCTTGATAGTCCTCGGTATTCTTTTTGCCATCTATGCAACAAGATTAGTATAAAACAATGAGTGGATTAGAAATAGAAAGAAAATTCCTCGTTAAGAAGGGCGACGCTTATAAAAGCGCCGCCTTTTCTTCTAGTCATATTCAGCAGGGATATATTCCTGCCGAGGGGGCTACGGTGCGGGTTCGCACACGGGATGAGAAGGCTTACCTTACTATTAAGGGCAAGTCGGTAAATGGCGGCATGACCCGCTATGAGTTTGAAAAGGAGATAACGATGGACGAGGCGCAGCATCTTCTGCAACTTTGTCAGGGTGGCGTCATCGATAAGCGTCGCTATCTTGTGAAAAGTGGCAGTCATACCTTCGAGGTAGATGAGTTCTATGGCGATAACGAAGGTCTGGTCATGGCAGAGGTGGAGTTGGCTAGCGAGACCGAAGCCTATGAGAAACCTGATTTCATCGGCATGGAGGTAACAGGCGATAAGCGGTTCTACAATTCGCATCTCTTGGGCAATCCTTTCTCGAAGTGGCGTGATACCTTGCCGGCTGAATATCGTTAGAAAATGTATCGAAAAGGTCATTTCTTCGTCCTAAAACGGATTAAATTGCATAAATATTACTAAAATTGTATTTTTGCTTTCAAATAATTCATATATTTCAGAATTATTTTATAATTTTGCACGAAGAAAAATTAAAAAATAAGAAATTAGTAATAGAAAGATAGAAATGACTGATTCAAATAGAGGAAGTTTTGGTAGCAAGATTGGATTGATTCTTGCTACAGCAGGTGGCGCCGTAGGTTTGGGTAACGTATGGCGCTTCCCTTATATGGCTGGTCAGGAAGGTGGCGCAGCCTTTATTCTGGTATACATCGGAAGTGTGCTCCTGTTGGGCATTCCATGTATGATTTCTGAGTTTATCATCGGCCGTCATGGTGCCTCTAATACCGCACGTGCCTATACCAAACTCTCTAATGGTACTGCTTGGAAGTGGGTAGGCTATCTTGAAGTGCTTACCGGTTTCCTGATTACGGGCTATTATGCGGTGGTTTCGGGCTGGTGTCTGCAGTATGTCTATGCCAGCATCATGGGCGAACTGCATGGTGACCCAACCTTTGTGGCGAATTACTTCAAGGAGTTTTCTTCTGATCCTGTGCGTCCGGTTATGTGGACGGTAGCGATATTCCTGATTTGTCATTTCGTGATTATTCATGGTGTGCGCGGCGGTATAGAGAGGGCTTCTAAGGTGATGATGCCTCTCCTGTTCATCCTGCTTTTGATCATTGTGGTAGCAGCTTGTCTGTTGCCGGATGCAGGTAAGGGCGTGGAGTTCCTGTTGAAGCCTGATTTCGGAAAGGTAGACAGAAACGTGTTCCTGAATGCCTTGGGTCAGTCGTTCTATTCTATGAGTATCGGTATGGGCTGTATCTGTACCTATGCCTCTTACTTCAGCCGTCAGACCAATCTCTTTAAGAGTGCTTTGCAGATTTCCATCATCGATTTGCTGGTAGCAGTACTGGCTGGTCTGATGATATTCCCTGCAGCCTTCTCAGTAGGAGTATCACCGGATAGTGGTCCTTCGCTCATCTTTATCACTTTGCCGAATGTCTTTAATCAGGCGTTTGCATCGTTACCTGTACTGGGTTGGATTATCTCGCTGCTCTTCTACGTGTTGCTGTCGGTAGCAGCCTTGACCTCGTTGATGTCACTTCATGAGGTGAATACTTCTTTCTTCTATGAGGAGTTGAAGATAGACCGCAAGAAGGGTGCTACCATCGTTACGGTTTCCTGTGCCATCATCGGAGCCTTCTGTTCGCTCTCTTTGGGTGCAACAGATAAGCTTTCGTTCTTCGGAAAGGCGCTGTTCGATTGGTTCGACTTCGTTACGGGTCAGATATTCCTTCCTCTGGCAGGATTCCTTACCTGCCTGTTCCTGGGCTGGTATGTACCTAAGCAGATCGTACAGGATGAGTTTACTAACTGGGGAACCTTGAAGGGCCGTCTCTTCGGTATTTATCTTTTCCTGATTAAGTTCGTTTGTCCTGTCCTCATCTTCCTGGTATTCCTGAACCAGTTTGGTGTCTTCGGATAAAGTATTTGTAATCGGATATAACTATATATAATAAGGTGTAGCAGCTCCCGTTTCGTCGGAAAACAACAAACACTACATATTAAAGATTTAGATAATGGAAACAAGAGGAAATTTTGGTAGTAAGTTGGGCGTTATTCTTGCCACAGCCGGCTCGGCAGTCGGTTTGGGTAATGTGTGGCGTTTCCCTTATATGGCAGGTCAGAATGGTGGCGCCGCCTTCATTCTCATCTATTTGGTATGTATCATCCTACTCGGATTGCCTGGCATGATGAGCGAATTCATCATCGGCCGTCATTCCGCTTCTAATGCAGCCCGTGCTTATACCAATCTGGGTAAGCACAAGGCTTGGGGTGCTTTGGGCTTGATGGGTATCATCACCTCTATGATTATCCTGGGTTTCTATGCCGTAGTGGCTGGCTGGTGCCTGCAGTATCTCTATGCCAGTATCATGGGCGGTGTTCATGGCGATGCAGAGTATGTGAAGACCTATTTCCAGACCTTTTCTGCCGATCCTATCCGTCCTACCTTATGGGCAGTAGGTTTTATCCTGCTTACCCACATGGTGGTAGTACGCGGTGTGCGCAATGGTATAGAGAAAGCATCCAAGATACTGATGCCTATGCTCTTCTTCCTGTTGATTGTGATTGTGATAGCTTCCTGCTCTCTGCCGGGAGCGATGAAGGGAGTGGAGTTCCTGCTGAAGCCGGATTTCTCTAAGGTAGATGAAAACGTGTTGCTCGAAGCGCTGGGACAGGCGTTCTTCTCTTTGAGCATGGGTACGGCTTGTCTGTGTACTTATGCCTCTTACTTCAACAGACAGACCAATCTCTTGAAGTCGGCTACTCAGATTGTGACCATTGATACTGTAATCGCCGTATTGGCAGGTTTGATGATCTTCCCTGCAGCCTTCTCGGTAGGTGTGCAGCCAGACAGCGGTCCTTCGCTCATCTTCATTACCTTGCCAAACGTATTCCAGGAGGCTTTCGGTAACATGCCGGTTGTCGGTTATGTGATTTCGGTGTTGTTCTATGCTTTGCTTGTATTGGCAGCCCTGACTTCTACCATCTCGATGCACGAGATAGGTACCGCCTTTATTTATGAGGAGGGTAAGATAAGCCGTGCCAAGGGAGCCTGGTTCGAGACCGTCGTTTGCTGCATCATAGCTGTATTCTGTTCGCTCTCTCAGGGTGCCGTACCTGATTTGGGCTTCTTCGGCAAGGATTTCTTGAGCAATTGTGACAACTTTACTGCCCAGCTGCTCATGCCGTTGGGGTCGTTCATCACCTGTCTGTTCCTGGGATGGTATGTGCCAAAGAAGATTGTGCGTGATGAGTTTACCAACTGGGGAACCTTGAAGGGAACTCTCTTCCCTGTTTTCCTGTTCACCATCCGTTTTATCTGTCCAATCTGTATTTTCCTTATCTTCCTGCACCAGTTTGGTGTCATTTAGCAAAACCGGCAAACTTGCAGACAGGCTATCTTGCCCCTAGTAGGCAAGATACGGCTTGATTCTTTCTATTTCGGCAGGTGGAAAGTCTTTGAGGAGACGCAGCTCTTCAGCACTTTTCAGCGGACCATGGATTCTGCGGTAGTTTACGATTTCCTTTGCCTGGTAAAAGTTCAGGTAAGGATGTTTGCGCAATTCGGTTAAACTGAGCTGGTTGACATTCATTTTTCTGATATGTTTTGCATCAATATTCATATAGTGGAGGGCTGTCTCGGGCACGCCTTCCACTTCTTGTATCTGGCTCATGGAAACAAAACCGCCTAACCGCTCTCTGTAACGGATGATGCTTCTGGCATAGTAAGAGCCTATGCCGGGAATTTTCTGCAGTTCGGTCGTATCAGCAGAATTGATGTTGATATACTGACCTTCTTTCAGTTTTCGTGGATAACTGTATTGGATAGTGTCTTTCTTCCTTTCTTCTCTAGTTCTTATAGCCGTCTCTTGATAGCCGTAGTTGTATCTTTCTCTTGGGTAAAAGTTGGCAGCCGGCTGGTAGTCTTTACCAATTCTGATAAAGGGCAGCAGTTTTTCGAATTGCTTCTTGGTTAGTCCGTAAACCCGTGCAAAGTCTCTAGGTGTCCTGAAGATACCTCCTTTATTTCGATATTTGATGATGCTTCTGGCTTGCCATGATTCCAGTCCCAGCCGTTGGAAATCAGATTGGCTTGCCGTATTGGGGTCAAAGGCGAATACTTCGCTCGACTGAAGTCCGTCTTCATAATAGCCTGGATGTTGCCGCGTGGCATGCCTGATGATACTATCGTTATGGGCTTGTTGTTTTTCTGAGGGCATAGTTTCTTTAGAACCTACAATGAAAATCATTGTGGTACTGACAACGAGCAGGGTCAGGATTATGAGTAATGCTCGCCGTTCATGGTAATTGATATAAAAAAAATTCTTTAAAAACTTCATAGGCTTACGGATTTTTAAGCTCTTGTGAAACCGAAATTTCGCCGACCATTTTGGCTACGACCAAGGCAAATCCTCAGTGTTTACGGCACATCTGACGGCTTTTGGTCGGGATTACTGGACTCGAACCAGCGACCTCATCGTCCCGAACGACGTGCGCTACCAACTGCGCTAAATCCCGATATCTGCTGCAAAGGTACATTAAATAATGGATAATACCAACAAAAATAGACTTTTTTATCTTTTTTTGAAAGAAATTTCCCGAAAAATTTGCAGGAACCAGAAAAAAGTATTACCTTTGCACCCGCAAATGATAAATCGCGATTTGTGAAAGTTGGTGCCATAGCTCAGTTGGTAGAGCAAAGGACTGAAAATCCTTGTGTCCCCGGTTCGATTCCTGGTGGTACCACTTCTTTATGAGACTGAATCTTCGTAACAGGATTCAGTCTTTTTTTATGCCCTTTTTAAAAAGTTTATTTTATACTTGTGCAAACGTTTGCGTAAGAAAAATGCGCCAGGATTGTTTTATAATAGCTATTTTTTCACTACTTTTGCATTGTAAAATTCAAAAACAAACCAAAAAATTAATCTAACAAACATTCGTTAAAATGAAAAAAGCTTATTTGTTATTGTTGGCTGGAATGTTGTCTACGGCAGTATTTGCCGGCAGCAAACAGACGGTTAAGATTGATGGTCAGGTCATAGAAAAGACTGTCTCAGAGATTACCTTTGATGGAGACAATGTTGTTCTTCAGTATTCAGATAATACATCTGATCAGGCAGACATGTCGCTCGTAACCCTTTCTTTCACTTATCAAACTACCGGCATCAGCCAGATAGAAGATATTAAGAAAGCATTGCAAGGAAAGGTTTATAACCTTCTGGGCCAGTGTGTAGGTTCTTCCCTCCAGGGTTTGTCTAAGGGTGTTTATATTATTAATGGTAAGAAAGTAATTATCAAGTAAAACAGGAGGAACGCAAAATGAAGAAAAACGTATTTACTTTGGCACTCCTCCTGATGAGTTTGAGTGCAGCTTTGGCACAGACATGGACATTTAAGATTACCCATGCCGTGGCTCGTAACAGCAAGGTGAACCAGATGTATGTTACCACCAAGTCGGGTGATGTGAAGTATTATAATACTGCAGACTTGACAAGTGTGAAGTTCGAAGGTGATAAGGCAATCATCGCACCTAAATCAGGTTCAGAGAATGATGAGTACAATGCTTCAGTTCAGAAAATCAGTTTCGCAAAGAAAGTAGATCAGGGCGAAAGTGGTGATATTGACAATCCTGCAGGTGTGATTCAGATTACTGAGGCAAAGGGCTGGCAGGAGTCTGCCTACCTGAAGTGGGCTCCATTCGAGGGCGCTTCTTCTTATAATGTATATGTAGATGACAAGAAGATTGATGCTCAGCTGGTTCGTCAGTATAAATCTTACTATCGTGCTGATGTTCTCGGTTTGAAGGAAGGTACTTATTCTGTAAAGGTTGTTCCTGTAAATGCTGACGGTAAAGAGATTGCTGGTGCCAATACTGCTTCTAACTTGGTAGTAAAGAGCTACAACCGTGAGGGCTTTGCTCATTTCAAGTATGCTGGTGTAGGTGCTTATAATAATGATGGTACTTTGAAGGCTGGTGCTAAGGTTCTGTATATTACAGCCAAGACAGCTAAGACCGTTTCTACAACAGTTAATACTGGTAAGCAAGAGACGATTACAGGTCTTCAGTCTATTATTGATGCATATTCTAAGGGCAAGGATACTACTCCTATCGCATTCCGTATCATCGGTAAGGTAAATCTTTCTGATTTGGATCACATTTCAAGTTCTGCAGAAGGTTTGCAGGTTAAGGGTAAGGGTGCTCACTCTGTAATGAACATGACTTTCGAAGGAGTCGGTGATGATGCTACTGTATATGGATTTGGTTTCTTGCTTCGTAATACCAAGAGTGTAGAGTTCCGTAACTTTGCTATCATGCATTGCCTGGATGATGCCATGTCTCTTGATACCAATAACTCTCATGTATGGATTCACAACATGGATCTCTTCTATGGCAAGAAGGGTGGCGCTGCCGACCAGGCCAAGGGTGATGGTACTGTAGATATCAAGGGTAACTCCCAGTATATAACTGTAGCATACAACCGCTTCTGGGATAATGGTAAGGCTTCTATGTGCGGTATGAAGAGTGAAACTGGTCCTAACTATATTACTTATCATCATAACTGGTTCGACCATTCAGACTCTCGTATGGCTCGTATTCGTACTATGAGTGTTCACATGTACAACAACTACTATCAGCACAATGATGTTTATGGTATTGGTGCGACAATGGGCTCAAGTGTGTTCATGGAGTCTAACTACTTTGATGCAACCAAGCGTCCTATCATGAGTTCTGAGCAGGGTACTGATGCCAAGGGCGATGGTACTTTCTCTGGTGAGAATGGTGGTCTGATTAAGGCATACGGCAATGTATTTACCAACAAGCCAGATAACTTCAGCTATATCCCATACGCAGAAAACAATACAAGCTTTGATGCCTACGAGGTTTCTGATCCAAGTGAGCAGGTTCCTGCAAGCGTAAAGACTTTGGTTGGTGGTACTTCTTACAACAACTTCGATACGGACCCAAGCCTCATGTATGCATACGCTGCAGATAAGGCAGAAGATGTTCCTTCTATCGTAGAAGGCTTCTATGGTGCAGGTCGTTTGAATCATGGTGACATTGATTTCGTTATTCCTGATGAAACAGTCGTAACAAATGGTCACCAGCAGCCATGGCCTGCTTTGGCAAGCATTCTTGACGCTTATACTTCTGGTGTTGTTAAGGTGTTCGGTGAGAGCAATGCAACTGGCGAAGGTGCTTCTACCGGAGGTGGCGAGACTGGAGGTTCTACTGGTGGTACAGAAGGTGGCAGTACTAAACTTGTACCTGTTAAAGACTAAAGGTATAGAACTGATTTAAAGATTCCTGTCTCTTTAATGACAAAACGGACAAAAGCTAGATAAAGATTTGCTTTTGTCCGTTTTTTCTTTATTTTTGTCTTAAATCTATCTGCTGTTTTCTTCTTTTTTCTCTACTTTTGCAACTGAAAACAATTTTAAACGCAAACTCATTTAAACGTAAACGCAACCTAAAAGTAAAACAATGAAAGCAATCCAGAATTTAGCAAAGAGAAGTTTGCTTCTCGTGGCATTGTTCGTCATCGGATGTCTGCAACTCATGGCGCAGACAAGAACCATCAAAGGTGAGGTGACTGATGCGCAGAATGGTGAGGCTCTGATTGGCGCCACTGTCATGGTGGAAGGCGAAAAGGGCGGTACAGTTACTGATTTTGACGGTAACTTCAGTCTTCAGGTATCTTCTTCAGCCAAGAAGATCAAGGTATCTTATATCGGTTATATTGATAAGGTACTTTCTATCTCAGACAATATGAAGGTGAAACTCGAATCCGACAGCAAGGCGCTGGCTGATGTCGTGGTCATCGGATATGGTACGGCAAGAAAGAGTGACCTGACAGGTTCCGTAGCTACCGTGAAATCGAAGGACTTTAATAAAGGTCTCGTTTCTTCTCCAGAACAGTTGATCAACGGTAAGGTTTCGGGTGTACAGATTATGTCCAACAGTGGTTCTGCCTCTGCCGGTAGTACCATCCGTGTGCGTGGTGGTGCATCTCTTAATGCCAGCAACGACCCTCTTATCGTGCTCGATGGTGTGCCATTGGAGCAGGGGGGTATCTCGGGTAATAGCAGCAACTTCCTCAGCATGATCAACCCTTCTGATATCGAGAGCATGACTGTATTGAAGGATGCTTCTTCTACAGCCATCTATGGTTCCCGTGCATCTAACGGTGTCATCATCATTACCACCAAGAAGGGACAGCAGGGTGCTGTAAAGGTGAACTTCAATACCACCAACAGTTTGCAGACCCGTGCGCAGATGGTAGATATGCTGAGCCGTGATGAATTCGTGAATGTCATCAACCAGTTTGGTACAGATAACCAAAAGTCATTGCTCGGTACTGCTAATACCGACTGGAATGATGAGGTTTACCATACAGCCTTCGGTACAGACAATAACCTCAGCGTGAGCGGCAGCATCGACAAGTGGTTGCCATTCCGCGTGTCTGTAGGCTATTACAACCAGAGCGGTCTGGTTCGCAAGGACAATGTAGAGCGCTGGACAGGTAACGTGGTATTGACTCCTAGCTTCTTCCAGGATCACCTGAAGTTGACCATCAATGCCAAGGGAACCCTCAATAACAACTCATTCAATAATGGTGGTGCCGTATGGGCAGCTGCCACATTCAACCCAACCATCCCGGTTTATTCCGGTAACGACAAGTATGGTGGCTATAATGAGGCACTCGATGCTGATGGCTATCCAGTGAATGCCGGTGTAAGAAACCCTCGTGGTCTGGTTGATCTGTATGATTCAAAGAGTAAGGTAAGCCGCTTCATCGGTTCTATGGATGTAGATTACAAAGTTCATTTCCTGCCAGAACTCAAGCTCCATGCTACCGTGGGTGCTGACTATGCCAAGGGCGACGGAACCATTTATGTTCCTGCCTACGCAGCACAGAGCTACAACAAGGATGAGTCTTTGGGCGGTAGCGATTACAAGTATGGTCCTCAGAAAAACGAGAACCGCTTGCTTACCCTCTATGCCAACTATGCAAAGTATTTTGAAGATATCAAGAGTAATGTAGATCTCACAGCCGGTTACGACTACCAGTACTGGAAGAGTACTACACCTCTTTATTATACCAAAAGTGCGGCAGGCACAAACCTGTCAACCGTAAAGGCATCAGATTACCGTCATGTAATGTTGTCATATTACGGACGTATCAACTATTCATTCGATGGAAAGTATCTCCTGACGGCTACCGTTCGTCGTGATGCTTCATCCCGATTCTCTAAGGATACCCGTTGGGGTACTTTCCCATCTGTTGCTTTGGGCTGGACTTTGACTGAAGAGCCTTGGTTGAAGAACCAGAAGGTACTTTCTAACTTGAAACTCCGTGCCAGCTATGGCGTTACCGGTCAGCAGGAAGGCATCGGCAACTACAACTATCTGCCGGTTTATACCTACAGTGTGACAGGTGCCGAAGCATTCATCAACGGACAGTATATCAATACTTACCGTCCTGAGGCATACGTATCAGACTTGAAGTGGGAGACTACAACCTCCTGGAACTTCGGTCTTGATTTCGGATTCCTGAATGGCCGTATCGGTGGTGCCATCGATTTCTATACCCGTAAGACCAAGGACCTGTTGGCATCAGTACCAACAGCAGCAGGTACCAACTTCTCAAAGACTATCCTTACCAACGTAGGTAATGTAGATAGTAAGGGTATCGAGATTTCTCTGAATGCAACCCCTATCCAGAACAAGGACTGGGAGTGGAATCTGAGCTACAACTTTACCTGGCAGAACATGAAGGTGAAGAACCTTTCATTGACAAAGGGTGGAAGCCAGACCAACGTGAAGGTAGGTCCATCTATCGATGCTTACCAGTTCCAGGTACTCTCAGAGGGATATGAGCCATACATGTTCTATGTATACCATCAGCTCTACGACTCTAAGACAGGCAAGCCAATCGAGGGTGCTTATGCCGATCTCAACAACGATGGCGAAATCAATGATGCCGATCTCTACCGCTATCATTCTCCAGCCCCTAAGTATATCATGGGCTTGAGCACATCCTTGAGATACAAGCAGCTGACACTCGGTATGAGTTTCCGTGCCAACATCGACAACTATGTATACAACGGCATGGGTATGAGTACAGGTGCTTTCGAGACAGTAAGCTACAACAACTCACAGCTCAACAACCTCAACATCAGCTTCCTGAAGACAGGTTTCAAGACCCGCCAGTATCTCTCAGATTACTATGTAGAGAATGCTTCCTTCCTAAAACTCGACAACCTGAGTTTGAGTTACAATGTAGGCAAAATCAACAAGTGGGCTTCGCTTACCGTATCTGCAATGGTACAGAATGTATTCACCATCACCGGTTACTCTGGTACAGATCCTGAGGTGCCAAACGGAATGGACAATTCATTTTATCCGCGTCCTCGCACTTACTCAGTAAGCCTCGGACTTCAGTTTTAGTTAATAGTTGACAGTTAATAGTTAATAGATTGAGGCTTTCCTGATCATAAAGCTCAAAGTTCAACGTTCAAAGTAGAAATAACAATGAAACTAAAGAATATATTATATAGTATGATGATGGGAACAGCGGTGCTGACAGGCACAACCAGCTGTGTTTCCGATCTCGACCAATATCCTCATACAGAGACAACCTCTAAGGATGTTTATACCTCGCTTGCCAATTACGAGGCAGTGCTGGGCAAGATTTACGCTGCCATGGTGACTAGCGGTCAGGGCAAGGGCGGCGATAATAAGGATATGGAATCCGTATTGAACAATGGTAGTGGTTTCGATTACATGCGTATGTTTATCAATATGCAGGAGTGTGGTACCGATGAATTTGCCTCTACCTGGCTGACTGGTGAGCAGACTACGGGGCTTACCTATCTCTCTTGGGATGCCAACGATGCTTGGGTATCAGATATGTATTATCGCATCTACTACAACATCGCCCTCTGCAATGAGTTCCTCCGCAATGCCAATGGCGCTAGCTTCAGCGGCAATGACGAGGTAAAGATGAAGGAGTATAGGGCTGAAGTTCGCTTCATGCGCGCCTTGTTCTACTTCCATGCTCTCGATCTCTATCGCAACATTCCGATGGTAACAGAGAATGATCCTGTGGGCAGTTTTATCCCTCCACGTTATACTCCTCAGCAGACATTCGATTATATCGAGAGTGAATTGAAGGATTGTGTAGGTGATATGCTTCCTGCATCCACCTGTCCTTACGGTCAGGCTTCTCAGGGCGCTGCCTATACCTTGCTTGCCAAGCTTTATCTGAACAGCGAGGTTTATACCGGTGTTGCCAAGTATGCCGAGTGCAAGGAGGCTTGTAAGAAGGTGATGGATATGGGATATTCTCTGGAGTCTGATTACAGCAAGCTCTTCAATGCTGATAACGATAAGCGTACCAACGAGATTATCTTCGCCTTGCCGGTAAGTGCAGAGCATACCGTAAGCTGGGGCTCATCTACTTATCTGGTTTGTGGACAGGTAAGTATGTCGAATGCCAATCAGAATGTAGCCGATTATGGTGTTACTGCCGGCTGGAGTGAATTCCGTCTTCGTCCTGAGTTCGTGGATAAGTTTACCCAGACCGATATTGATGGCAGTGGCGACAAGCGTTGCAAGTTCTTCACCAATGGTCAGAGCAAGGATGTAACCAGCATGACAGATGAAGCCTCTGGTTATCTCTCAGAGAAGTGGAGCAACCTGAAGGATGATGGTACTACGGCATCCAATACTGCCGATGCAGGTGTAGAAACCGATTTCCCTCTCTTCCGTTTGGCTGATGTCTATCTGATGTATGCCGAGTGCGTGGTTCGTCTGCATAATGACTGGGATAACTGGGCTGGTGGTAGTGATGCTACAGATCCAACCGTGATTGCTTCCCGCAAGCAGGGCGCTATCTATTGGATTAACCAGCTTCGTGAACGCTCTAATGCTTCTGATGTATGGGCAAGCAACTTTGCTGATGATGATGAGTTCCTCCAATTCATTCTCGATGAGCGTGCCCGTGAACTCTATCATGAAGGTTATCGCCGTACCGACCTGATTCGCTTCGGCGAGTTTACCACTAGCAAGTATATCTGGCAGTGGAAGGGTGGTACCCACGATGGACAGGCTGTTGACAGCAAGTACAACATCTATCCAATCCCTAACACCGAGCTTACCGCAAATCCAAATCTTCATAACGACAACTATTAATAGGATAAAAGAATGAAAAAGATATTTAGAAACCTGATGATGCTTCTCTGCGCACTCACCGCTTTGGTGAGTTGCGACGAGAGTGGCGACAAGATATATCTGGATGGCTTCAAGGCATCCGGTCTGATGGCATCGGCCAGCGATGTGGTGCTGTCTGTTGATAATACGAAGGACATCGTGCTCTCGATGGCTTGGCAGAATCCTACCTTGCTTTCGAGCGACGAGACCAAGCCTGCGGGCAACGGCGTGTTGAAAACCTATCTGCAGGCATCGCTTTCTGAGAGCTTTGCTACGGTAAAGGAGTATTCCGTAACCGATCTCTCCAAGGCTTTCACCGGTGCTGATCTCAACAGTCTTGCCAAGGATCTGGGAACGACTCCGGGTCAAAGTGCGCCTCTCTATTTCCGCATCAAGAGTCAGTTGGGCAACAATCTCGATGCTGCTTACAGCAATGTGTGCCAGGTGAACGTTACACCTTATATTATACACATGGACAAGATGACCATCTGGAATAAGGATAAGGACAAGGTGCTGACCTATCTCTATTCTCCAAACGAGGATGGCATCTATGCAGGCTATATGAATGCTTCTTCCTGGCTCAACTTCTGGGGTAAGGAGAATGATGGAACCATTTGGGGTAACGTAGGCCAGGATGGTCATGTATATGAAATGGATAATACGGAGTCGGCATGGAGCTTCTGGCTCCCTGGTCAGTCTGGTATTTATTATACAGTGGTAGATACAAAGGCTAAGGAATTCAAGCCAACCTACATCAAGGCGATGCAGTTGAATGGTGAGGACATGACCTATGATGCTCCTAACTATGCATGGACCAAGGTGATTACAACCACAGCAGATAATACACCAATCAGTATTGTTGCTACTGGAGCAGAGTACAGCAAGGCAACAGCTACAGACGATGCAGCAGCCGTAGTCAAGACCATGAACTATACGCTGGCTGATGGCAAGATGACCGACTCAGAGAATGCTGGCAGCGTGAACATCGCCAAGGCAGGTACTTATACCATTACCGTAAAGGTGGGCGAGAACAGCGACCTGATTTACTCTATCGAATCTGGCAATCAGACAGCACCAGAGCCAGAGGCAAGCAATACCCTCTGTATCTTCAGCAAGGACGGTAACACCCTTCTTGCCGTGATGAGCAAGGTGAGCGATGGTGTTTATACCTGCAAGTACAAGCCAACTTCCTGGGAGAACTTCCGCTTCATCTACGTAGGCGAGAACAAGGATGACAAGAAGACCTGGTATGGTGCCGATGGCGAGCAGTTTAAATTGACTTCTGGTGATGGTGCTTGGGATATCTGGTTTGGCGATGAGAATGGCGAAACAGAGTTTACGGTTACAGCCGATCTCAACACCATGACATGGAAGTATGAATAGCTTAATGAATATTCTGTGCAACCGATTGCACAGAATATTCATCATGAGTAAGTTTCCTTATTGTAAACGAATCATTTATTTGATTATCTTTGCATTATAAAAATAACTTAAAGGCAGAATAACAATGAAGAATATTTTAGGAAAAGCCATATTGCTGGCTTCAGCACTCTTGTTTTCTATCACGGGCACGAGTTGCAGCAATGATGATAATACCACTCCCGAAAAGGAGAAAACATACGATATGAGTGGCTTTGCCAAGGGAGCCGATGTAAGTTGGATTACAGAGATGGAGAAGAGCGGAAAGAAGTTCTATGACGCCAACGGAAAGGCTACGGAGTGTATGGCACTTCTCCGCGACCTCGGCATGAACTCCATCCGCCTTCGTGTATGGGTAAACCCAGAGAATGGATGGAACGGAAAGAATGATGTGGTGGCAAAGGCATGGAGAGCTCAGCAGCTCGGTATGCGACTGATGATAGACTTCCACTACTCTGATACCTGGGCAGATCCAGGAAAGCAGGGCGTTCCTGCTGCCTGGAAGAACTATGACTTCGATCAGATGAAGCAGGCGGTTGCCGATCATACCAAGGATGTTCTCAATGCCTTGAAGGCAAGAGGCGTCAACGTAGAGTGGGTACAGGTAGGTAACGAGACCACCGACGGAATGCTCTGGAATGATGAGGATGGCGATGCTGCCCTGAAGGCAACAGGCCGTGCCTCTAAGAACATGGCTAACTTTGCTGCTTATATCAATGCCGGTTATGATGCCGTCAAGGCGGTTTATCCGGAGGCTAAGGTGATTGTGCATCTCGATAAGGGAAACAACCTCGGTCAATATACCTGGATGTTTGATGGCTTGAAGCAGAATGAAGCCAAGTGGGATGTCATAGGTATGTCGCTCTATCCTGATTGGATTACCGACCAGACCTGGGAGCAGGTTTCTGATGACTGTCTCAGCAATATCAAGACCCTTTCCGGCAAATACAACTGCGATGTCATCATCTCAGAGATTGGTATGGTGTGGAATTCTGAGAATGCCGCTCCATTCCTCAAGAAGATGGTGGATGGCTGCAAGGCAATCTCTACCTGCGAGGGTGTGTTCTACTGGGAGCCTGAGTGCAACAGTGGCTGGAACGGCTATGACAAGGGAGCCTTCGACAACAGCGGCAAGCCAACCGCTGCACTCGATGCCTTCAAGTAATCAGGTTAGTTAGCTTTCTTCGCTTCCTTTGGGAGCGATAGAAGCGAATCTGAAGATAGAATATAGAACAAACTAAAGAAAATAATATATATGATCAAGAGAAGCATAGCTTTCATGTCTCTCGCTCTGGCACTCTCCACCATGTGCCAGGCGCAGAGCCGAAAAATAATAAATTTGCCATCGTGGGATTTCTCCCGCGATGGCAAAGTGTGGTCTCAGGTAGCCGTGCCTCACGATTGGGCTATCTCGGGACCTTTCGATAAGAAATGGGACCTGCAGATGGTGGCCATCGAGCAGAATGGCGAAACCGAAAAGACCGAGAAGTCGGGACGTTCTGGTGCGCTGCCTTGGATTGGTGAGGGTATGTATAAGATGAACTGGACGGCTCCTAAGGGCTATAAGCGTGCCGTCCTCGTTTTTGATGGTGCGATGAGTCAGCCTGTCGTTAAGGTGAATGGCAAGGAGGCTGGCAGATGGGCTTACGGCTACAATGCCTTCCGCATCGACATCACACCTTTCATCCAGTTTGGTAAGAGTAATCTCATCGAGGTACATCTTAATAATGTAGAGGAGAGCAGCCGTTGGTATCCGGGAGGCGGTCTTTACCGTCCGGTTTCCGTAGAACTTTATGGTAACGAAAACTTCTCTACCTGGGATACCTTCGTCCGTACCCTGAAAGCAGACAAGCAGGAGGCTGATGTAGAAGTGAATGCTCTGCTGGAAGGAAAGCTAGGAAAATCGGGCAAGACTGTCATCGCCCTGTTTGATGAGGCAG
Organism: Segatella copri; assembly: GCF_003465495.1. Lineage (GTDB taxonomy): Bacteria > Bacteroidota > Bacteroidia > Bacteroidales > Bacteroidaceae > Prevotella > Prevotella copri_G. The sequence continues at coordinate 95,283 of NZ_QSAV01000004.1, forward strand.
GCAAGAAGGTTGCCGAGCAGACCGTACCGGGTGCTACCCCTGAAATCAAGACTACCTTGAAGGTGGCAAATCCTCAGCTCTGGTCTCCGGAATCTCCTTACCTCTATCAGGTAAAACTTACCCGATATGAAGGAAAGAAGGTGGCTGATGTGCAGACCCTGAAGACCGGTATCCGCACCATTGCCGTATCCAAGGATTATGGTTTCCAGCTCAATGGCGTTACCCGAAAGCTGAAGGGTGTCTGTCTGCACCACGACCTCGGTCCATTGGGTGCAGCAGAGAACAAGGCAGCTCTTATCCGTCAGATCAAGATGATGAAGCAGATGGGTTGCGACGCCATCCGTACTGCCCACAACATGCCTTCTACCATGCAGATGGAAATCTGCGATTCCCTCGGTATGATGGTGATGGCAGAGAGTTTCGATATGTGGATTTATCCTAAATGCAAGAACGGCTATGCCAAGTTCTTCAAGGAGTGGAGCGATAAGGATATCACCAATCTGGTAAAGCACCATCGCAACCATCCTAGCATCGTGATGTGGAGCATCGGTAACGAGATTCCTGAACAGTGGAGCAAGGAGGGTGTGCAGATTGCTAAGCGTCTGCAGGATATCTGTCATCAGTACGACCCATCCCGCCCTGTAACCCAGGGTATGGATAGGGCAGAAGATGCCTTGAAGAGCGGCTTTGCCCAGACCATGGATGTACCGGGCTTCAACTATCGCGTACATAAATATTATAAGAATATCGAGCAGTTGCCTCAGGGATTCCTCCTCGGTTCTGAAACCGCCTCTACGGTCAGTTCCCGTGGCGTATACAAGTTCCCGGTAGTGGTAAGTGATAAGGCTACCTATCCTGATGGTCAGTGCTCAAGCTATGATACCGAATACTGTTCATGGAGCAATCTTCCTGATGATGACTGGAAGATGCAGGATGACTACAGTTGGGTAATCGGTGAGTTTGTATGGACCGGTTACGACTATCTGGGCGAGCCGACTCCTTACGATACCTACTGGCCAAGCCGCAGCAGCTACTTCGGTATCTGCGACCTTGCCGGACTTCCAAAGGACCGCTACTATATGTATCGTGCCCGCTGGAACGAGCAGCAGCATACTACCCATCTTCTTCCTCACTGGAACTGGAAGGGCAGAGAGGGACAGGTTACCCCTGTATATTGCTATACCGATGGTGTGGAAGGCGAACTCTTCGTGAATGGCAAGAGTCAGGGCAGGGTTCGCAAGGACAAGTCAAGCCGCCTCGACCGCTACCGTCTGCGCTGGAACAATGTGAAGTATGAACCGGGTGAGATTCGCGTGGTTACTTACAACCAGTATGGCGATAAGGTTGGCGAGGACGTGAAGCGTACTGCCGGCGAGCCTGCACAGATGAAGTTCAGCGTAGAAACACCTGATCATGAGCCTATTGCCTGCATGGTAGAAGGCTGTACCGATGAGCACAATGTGCTGCTGAATGCCGATGGCAACGACCTTGCCTTCATCACCGTGAGTCTGCTGGATAAGGACGGCAATGAATGTCCGCTTGCCGATGACGAACTGACCTTCGAGGTGAGTGGTGCCGGCACTTTCAAGGCAGCCTGCAACGGCGATGCCACATCGCTCGAACCGTTCACCCAGCCACAGATGAAACTCTTCTCCGGCAAACTCGTAGTTATCGTACAGAGCAGCAAGCAGAAGGGTGACATCATCCTGAAGGTAAAAGACAGCAAGCGAAATATCGAAAAGTCGATTACGCTCCAGGCAATATAAGATAACAAAGACCGATTTCGGTTGGTTATAAAGTATATAGTTTATATCGGATCCTCTGGGAATAGCAGCGGCTATTTTTCCCAGGGGATTCTTTTTTAATGAATTTTCTCCGATATTTTTTGGCGTTATCATGAATAATGTGTAAATTTGCACACATGAAAAAGTCAACAGAACCTATATACCGCATCAGCATGGCAATTGCTATGCTCTTTATTTCGCTTGCCATCCATGCGCAGCGTTTCGTCAATACCTCCCTTGAAGGTGCTCAGGCAGTTTGTGCCATTACCCAGGACAGTGATGGTATGATATGGCTCGGAACCGACAATGGTCTTTACAGCTATGATGGTTATCATGGCTATCGCCATTTTCAGGAACATGCATTCAGCAATACGCGTGTCAATGCGCTCGGTTTCGAGGGCAGGATGCTCTATCTGGCTACTGGCAACGGCATCCTGAAATTCGATACGCAATCTTATCAATATGCCGAAACACCAGCCATGAAGGCTTTTGCCGATGAGGCGAAGCGCAAGCAGCTGAAGGAACTCCGTGTGCTCGATATCAAGGGTGGTAAGACTGACTTCGGTGGCGATGTCTATGCCTTGCTCTCTACTCCGCGAGGCTTGCTCGTAGGTTCGCTCGCAGGTCTGCATCTCGGCAGCAGACTGATTCCGCTCCGTGCCGGAGAACAGCCGTTGGTCAATGCGCTCGCCTATGATGCCAAGCGCCGATGCTACTGGATTGGTACCGAGGGCGCTCTCTATTGTGCCGACCTGCAGCTCAGGAACTTCTCACAGATTCCAGCTCTGAACGGCAATTCCATCAAATGTCTTTCTACAGATGCTGCCGGCAATCTCTATATCGGAACCGATAACGGACTCTATCAGATGGCACTCTCCAATGCCATCACCCATTATATCCACGATTCCCGCGATGATGCTTCTATTCCTAACAACATCGTCTGGGCTTGCTTTGTAGATAAATGGCAGAATGTATGGGTGGGTACTGACAATGGACTCTCCCGTCTCACTACCCATACCTATTACCGCTATGTATCGCTCGATAAGATTACGATGTCGGGTGAGGGCAACTGTCTGCATGCCATGCTCCAGACCCGTAACGGCGAATGGTGGATGGGCGGTACCAACGGTCTGATTCATTTCATCCGGAATGCTGAAGGCTATCAGAATGTGGCATGGTACAAGCAGAACTGCTCTGCCTTCCCGCTGAGTCATAACCGTGTACGCAAGATTTATGAAGACCATGACGGCGATGTATGGATCTGTACCGACCATGGCATCAACTTCTATGACCGCAGTTCCCGTCAGATGCGCAACTTCATCGTCTACGATAAGAGTGGCAAGTATTCTACTGCCTGGGCTTACGATATTCTCCAGGACAAGAAGGGCAGGATATGGATGGGTTCTTATCAGGGCGGTGTCTTCGTGATGGATAAGGCGGCTCTTCTGAGCGGCAAGACCATAGCCGACTGGCATTACTCGGACAAGGGAAAGAATGCGCTCTCTGGTCTGCATGTGGGTCAGATGGTGATGGATGGAAAGGGTAGAATTTGGGTTTCTACCTATACCCGTCTCGACTGCATCAATCCGAACGATATGGAGGTGGTGCAGGTAGCTAACTCAGATGTTATCAACTATCTGATGGCAGACAGCAAGGGCAATATCTGGATGGGTGATAACAGTTCGGTAACCTGTTATTATGCAGCCGGTTCTGTGCTGGGTAACAGTTTTTCTTCCAAGACATGGCAGATTGGTGGCAAGGTAAGTACCATGTGCGATGTGGAAGGCAAGATATGGGTGGTATCGGGCAATGAATGCTGCGTAATCAATCCACAGGGCGGGAGCCAGCGCTTCATGATTCCTTCTGTTGTGCCGCTCAACATCTGTTACAGCAGACAGACTCATGAGGTGATGATGGGCGGCAATGACGGCTATGTGGCAATCAGTTCCGATGTAGCACAGAAGCCTAAGCTGTTTACTCGTCTGATGCTGGCTGGAATCATCGTAAACGGACAGGCTTGTGAGGAGCGTGGAGAAATCTTGGAACTGAAGAGTGATGAGAACAACTTCACCCTGCAGCTCACCGACCTTCCTTTTGCTGATCGTCCTTCAACCGTTTATGCTTACAAACTCGAAGGCAGCGACCACGACTGGCATTATCTGAACTCCGGCAATATTGATATCACCTACAATGGTTTGTCTTATGGCGATTATCATCTTACGGTTCATGCCGTGGATGGTGAAGGCAAGATAGCTGCCGAGGTTTATTCGCTCGACATCTCCGTCCTGCCGCCTTGGTATCTCTCCTGGTGGTGCAAGCTCTTCTATATCACGGCACTCATCGTGTTTGTAGCATGGCTGGTAAGCTGGTATTTTCTGCGCAAGGAACTGGCTGATGCCCAGAAGCAGAAGGCTGAGGTGTTGGAGCAGGTACAGATGCGTATGGACTTCTTCAACCGTCTGGCGGAAGATTTGAAGGCTGCCGTAGCTCATCATTCATTTGATGAGGTGACAGCTCTGATGGGCCGCTACCTGAATGTGAAGATACCTGAGGTGTCATCTTCTGTTGCCACTGGGTTATCCGCTTCGCCTGTATCTGAGCCTGAGTCATCATCCTCAGAACCAGTTCCTGCACGCTCTGAATCTTCTGAAGGGGCAAAGAAGGAAGTAGATGTCAGCGAGTTGGATGTGGCAGACAAGCGTCTGCTCGAAGAGATTAATGAGGCGATAGAGAAGCACATGATTGATTCCGACTTCAACGTTTCGATGTTGCAGGATGTGATAGGCATAGGTGGCAAACAGCTGTATCGCAAGACGAAGGCGATAACGGGCCGTACGCCTGTAGAGTATATCCGTGAGATGCGTATGAGCCGTGCTGCCGAGCTCCTGAGCCAGGGCAAGTTCAGTGTTTCCGAGGTGATGTATACCGTTGGTTTTTCCAACAGCAGTTATTTCTCCAAATGCTTCTCCAAGGAGTATGGCATGACTCCTACGGAATACATGAAGGTGAAGAGGTAAATAAATGAAGTGCTTCCGTTTGCCTATAGATATGGCTGCGTGGGGTTAAGAATATGACAGCATTGGGTTACGGATATGACTCCGTCGGGTTACGGATACGACTCCGTAGGCTAATGGAGACGTATCCTTCGGCTTGTCGAGATATCTGCGTCAGCTGACTGAGCTACTTGAGTCAGCTGATTGAGCTACTTGAGTCAGCTGATAAAATACGTTCCGACGCAGCAAAAGATACGTCCCGACGTAGTACAAGCTACGTCGGGACGTAATTTCAGCTTTATGAAAACGGCAGCATAGAAACAAAAAAAAGTATGTATTGAACTTGTTTTAGCAAACTGTAATCGGATTTGACAAAAAATCGACAATTAACTAAATTTATGAGCATATATGCTAAAAAACATAGATATTTCATATCAAACATTTAAATTTTAAGCGATAATCTTGGGCAAATAAGAAAATATTCGTAATTTTGCACCGATTTAAGTTAAATAGGTATTTCCATGCGTGCATATTAGTGAAAGAATGTATAAATGGAGGGGCGAAGTGTCGCCCTGAGTGCTTTCGGCTTTTACCAAACGAGAAAAAAATGAGAAAAAAATTATAATTATTAATTAATAAACTTGAAACAAACAAGGATGAGAAGATTAACTCTTTTACTTGTCTCACTTGTATTGTTGTCTATCCAATCGGTCTTGGCGCAGAGTTTCAGCGTCAAGGGTACAGTCGTGTCTGCTGAAGACAACGAACCGATGATTGGTGTGACCATTATGCAAGAGGGAACATCAAATGGCGTAGTGACCGATATTGACGGTAACTATACCATCGAAATTAAGGGTGCTTCGAAGGCTACGCTTGTCTACTCTTATGTGGGTTGCGTTACGCAGAAGCACGTTGTGAAAGCGCAGACAAATACGCTCAACATCACCCTTGCTTCGGATTCCAAGATGATGGATGAAGTGGTTGTGGTGGCGTATGGCGTGAGAAAGAAGGGAACCATTGCGGGTTCCGTGTCTGCCGTAAAGTCTGAAAAGATAGAAAATGTGCCGGCGGCAAGCTTCGACCAAGCTTTGCAGGGACAGAGTACTGGTTTGCAGGTCATCTCTTCTTCGGGTGAACCTAGCAAGGCGGCTACCTTCCAAATCCGTGGTACCAACTCTATCAACTCCGGAAAGTCGCCACTCTTTATCCTCGACGGCGTGCCAATCTCAAGTTCTGATTTCAATACTTTGAGTCCTAACGACATCGAAAGTATCTCTGTATTGAAAGATGCCTCTTCTACCTCTATCTATGGTGCACGTGCTGCCAATGGTGTGGTTGTCATCACTTCCAAGCGAGGCTTGTCAATGGACAAGGCGAAGATTACGCTCCGTGCACAGTATGGTTTCTCTGAGTTGGCACAGACCAACTGGAAGATGATGAATACCGACGAGCGTATCCAGTTTGAGAAAGAAGTAGGTCTGGATACAGGTAAGGATTACAATCTCCTTTCAAGAGTAAACGTAAACTGGCTGGACGAGGTGTTCAACGACCGCGCTCCGCTGCAGAGCTACGAACTCTCTATCAACCGTGCTACCGACCGCTTGAACTACTATGTTTCTGGTGGTTTCTACGATCAGGACGGTATCGCACAGAATTCAACCTTCCGCCGTTACAACATCCGCACCAATGCTGATGTAAAGGCAGGCAAGTGGTTGAAGGTAGGTACCAACACCATGGCTGCCTATGAGGAGGCTCAGCAGGCTGACGACGGTAGCTATACTACCGTTACTCCTATCTCAGCATGCCGATTCATGCTGCCTTACTGGAATCCATACGCAAAGGATGGCAGTCTGGCTTCACTTTCAGCAGGCAACTGGGCTGGAACCAGCGAGAACCCTATCGTTTACATGGGCTTGAATCCTATCAAGAACAAGAAATATAAGGTGCTCTCTACCATGTATGCTGAAATCTATCCGATAGAGAATCTGACTATCCGTACTCAGTTTGGTGTCGATTTCACCCATTCTACAGCATTCCTCCAGTCGTTCCCAAGTCTCTCTTCAAATCACGGACAGGGTACTGCGGCACGCCAGAGCAGCGATGCCATCAACCTGACAGAGACTACTACGGCTAACTACCGTTTCACTCTGAACGATATCCATTCGTTCAACGTGATGCTGGGTCAGGAGGCTGTCAATTTCCACTCAGATGGTTTTCAGGTATATTCCAAGGGTCAGACCAGCGATCTCCTGACCAACGTATCATCAGGTACACGTGCCAGCCGCTGGGCAGATTCATCTTCTGATTATTCTTACCTGTCATTCTTCATGCGTGGCGAGTATAACTATAAGGAGCTCTACTATGCCGATTTCTCTCTGCGTACTGATGCTTCTTCACGTTTCGGTAAGGATCATCGCTGGGGTACATTCTGGTCGCTCGGTTTCATGTACAACGTGAAGTCGACCGACTGGCTGAAGGATATGAAGTGGCTCAGCACAGCCCAGATTGCCGTAAGTACCGGTACATCGGGTAACTCTGAGATTCCTAACTATTATCACCTGGCTTTGGTATCGGGTGGTGCCAACTACGATAATACTGCCGGTTTTTATCCATCACAGAGTGGTAACGAGGAATTGGGTTGGGAGTCAACATGGGCAAACAACTTCGCCCTCCGTTTGGGCTTCCTCGACAGAATCAACTTCAGCTTCGAGGCTTACTACAAGCGTACCTCTAATATGCTGATGCGCGTTCCTGAGTCTTATACCGTAACCGGCGAGGGCTATCGCTGGAAGAACGTAGGTGTGATGGCTAACAAGGGTATCGAGCTGAGTGCTGACGGTGATGTAATCCGCACACGCGACTTCACCTGGAATGTAAGTGCCAACGTATCTTACAACCAGAACCGATTGAAGGAACTCTATAACGGTGTAACCGAGTATGTAAACTCAACCACCGGTCTGAAGTATGTGGTAGGTCACTCAGTAAGCGAGTTCTTCCTGAACCGTTATGCCGGTGTGAACCCAGCGAATGGTGAGCAGCTCTGGTATGACAAGAACGGCAACGTGACCAACGAGTTCCGTGAGAGCGACAAGGTGATGACAGGCAAGACCTATGATGCACCTTGGATGGGCGGTTTCGGTACAAGCTTCCGTTGGAAGGGCTTGCAGCTTTCTGCCCAGTTCAGCTGGATTGGTACACGCTACGTGATCAACAACGACCGTTACTTCGAGGAGAGCGGTGTAACCTTCGGTACTGCTTACAACCAGTCAAACCGTCTGTTGTACGACCGCTGGAAGCAGCCAGGCGATATTACCGATATCCCACGTTGGGGCGAGGTAACCCAGCTCGACGATCGCTTCTTGGAGAATGCATCGTTCCTCCGTCTGAAGAATCTCAGTCTGTCCTATTCATTGCCACAGAGTCTGTTGCGCAAGACCAACTTCTTCTCTATGGTCAGAATCTATGGTCAGGCACAGAACCTCTTCACCGTAACCGGTTTCAACGGTCTGGATCCTGAGGTTTCATCCAATATTTACCAGGCACAGTATCCGGCATCACGCCAGTTTACTCTGGGTGTTGAATTGCAATTCTAACCAAGAAAGGAAAAAAAATGAATATCAAAAATATAAAGACATACATCCTGTCGGGAATCCTAGCCCTCTCTATGTCTTCCTGTCTTGATAAGTATCCTGAGGATTCTATCCGCATGGACCAGGCTATCAACACGGTGGACGACATGGACAAGCTGGTGTACGGTATCTACGACAGTTTCAAGAGCAGCGCCCTCTATTCGGGCAATCTGACAATCCTGCCAGATCTGCAGGCAGACTTCGTGTACTGCGTGAAGGGCTACTCTAATGCCTATGGCGATATCTACCGTTGGAAAGATATCAAGGCTACCAACACCGACATTGAGGCGGTATATGCCGACCTTTATGATGTGATCAACCGATGTAATTTCCTGCTCGATAATGTTGAAAAGGTAAAGGCTGCAACCAATGATGATAAGCAGCTTGATAAGTTGGAGCAGTATGAGGGCGAGGCTTACTTCGCCCGTGCCCTGGCTTACTCAGAACTGATCAAGTGTTTCTGCAAGGCTTACGATAGCGATGAGCAGGCTGCGAAGGAACTCGGTGTTGTACTCACAGAGCACTATTACGGCAATGAGCCACAGAAGAGAGCCACTCTGAAGGAATCATACGATTTCGTATTGAGAGACCTTGACAAGGCTGCTGAATATCTGAAAGTAGACGAAGACTTCACAGGAAGTCTCTACAACGAGATTTACTTCAACGAGTATACCTGTCATGCCTTGCGTGCGCGCGTATCCTTATATATGCACAAGTATGATGATGCCATCAAGTATGCATCTAAGGTAATCGGTAGTAAGTATTATACATTAGAGAAGGCTTCTTCCAACACCTATTCAAACCAGGTGAACGATTATAAGTATATCTGGACCTATGGTGATTCGCGTGAGGCTATCTGGAAGGTAGGTTTTACCGTGAACAGCTATGGCGGTGCTCTGGGTACCATCTTCGATAACTACAACTTCGTAACTTATCATCCAGACTATGTGCCTGAGACATGGGTCATCAACTCATTCGACAGCAAGGACCTCCGTGCTGCAGCCATCTTCACAACCCGTGTAACAGGTTATGAGCATGGTTTGCAGTGGCCTTTGCTGAGCAAGTATTTCGGCGATGCTGAATTCCTGAACATCAATATCCTGCATGTTCACCAGCCAATGGTATTCCGTCTCTCAGAGCAGTATCTGATTCGTGCTGAGGCTTACGCCATGAAGGAGGACTATGGTAAGGCTGGTAAGGACATCTCTACCTTGCGTACAGCCCGCTACTCTTCATATGGTGGTAACACCTCGATGAGCGAGAGCAACGCCATGAAGATAATCGAGGCAGAGCGCGTGAAGGAACTCTATATGGAAGGCTTCCGTCTGAACGACCTCAAGCGCTGGCACAAGGGATTTGAGCGTAAGGCTGCCGACCAGCCTGCTGCCAATTTCGTGCAGAGCAGTCTGAAGGTTGAAAAGGATGACCCTCTCTTTGTCTGGCCAATTCCTCAGCATGAGCTTGAGGCACCAGGTTCTGAGATTCAGCCTAATGAAAGTAACAAATAAAATAAGGAGACGATCATGAAGAAAATAATGATGGGATGTTTGGCAGCCGTAGCTGCACTCATCGCTCTTGTGAGTTGTTCACAGGATTATACCACTTATGCTGGTTCAAGTCATATCATGTTCTCTGATACGCTCTATCAGTATGCTGTACAGGAAAGCAATGAGGTTTTCAATGTGCCTGTATCTGCAACCGAAAAAGCTGACTACGACCGCACCTTTGGCGTGGAGGTAGTAGACAAGCAGAGCAATGCCATCGAGGGTAAGCATTACCGCATCCTCAACAACACCGTTACAATCAAGGCGGGCGAGATGGTAGGAAATGTGAAGGTTCAGGGTATCTATGATAACATCGGCAAGACCGACTCGCTCGGCTTCACCCTGAAACTGGTGATTCCGGAGAAGTATAACTGGACAGATCTCTATAAGGACTATGCCCACGTGGTAATGCAGAAGTCTTGTCCTTTCGATATCCACAACTTCTCAGGCTGGTGCATGGTAACATCTACCTTCTACAGCCAGTATCTGAACAACGTAACCAACCGTCTGATCAAGACAGAGGTAGTGGAAGGCGAGGAGAATACCGTTCTGCTGAAGGATGTTTACTATAAGGGCTACAACCTGAAGTTGAAGTTCAATACCAAGAACGTTCTTGAGCCAAAGATAGAGATGGACGACCAGATAGCTGGTGAAACCGGTGAGGCGTTCGGTACCATCTATGGAGACGGCAAGTTGCGCATCAGCCAGCCTTCTCTCTATACCTCTTATTATAACACCTGCCAGAACTATGTATTGCAGTATGTTGTTATGAGTGTAAACAACAAAGATGGTTCATTATTCGGCAACGTAGGAACCTTCATCACCATGTATGAATGGATCAGCGATGCAGAGGCAGAGAAATTGAAAGAACAAGGATATTAATCGTAGAATAAAAAGAAAATGAAAACATTGATTTCAAAATATTGGCTCGTATTGATGGCGCTGGTATCAGTGACTCTGTTCACCGCTTGTTCCAGCGATGACGATGCCGTAACTCCTGTGTTCCCACAGGTACAGACTATCGGCGGTGCAGCTGGTGCTGAGTTGGACTTCACCTTCGATGCCAACGAGAGCTGGAGCCTTTCTTCAGACAAAATCTGGTGTAAACTGGTGCAGGGCGAGAAAACAGACGCCTTCGTACTCAATGGTACTGCAGGCAAGCAGACCATCAAGGTTAAGATTACTGATGATGATGCCAGCAAGGATATGAGCGTGGCTCAGCTCTTCCTGAATATGGGTGGTCAGAAGGTTGCCATCGCTGAGGTTAAGCGTTCGGCTGCCGACCATAAGTTGCAGGTATTCGATGCGGCTGGCAATAATATCACCGAGACAGGTATCACTGTAGGCTACAATGTATACACCAAGTTTACCGTAAAGTCAAACTTCCGTTTTGCTGTTACCAATACTCCAGCTTGGGTAGACTTGGAAGGCGGCTTCCTGGTAGGTACACCTAACAAGGATGCTGTAGGCGGAGTTTCCTTCAAGGAGAATCAGGGCGTAAGTGCTAAGTATGCCATCGCTAAGGACCGCAACTACACCATAACCTTCACTTCTGAGGATGGCAAGGCTGCTGTAACCATACCTGTTATCTATAATGGTATGACCACCAGCACCATGGATGTTACTTATCCAACCTCTTCACAGTGGGCAGTATGGAATGTATCTCTCGATGGTAAGGTGTTCACTCAGAATGGTTCTAGCCTGAATGGCGGTGATACCAACGATTTCACCTTCTACAACTTCGTTCCTTTCACCCTCAAGACTTTGGGTGATGCTTACCAGCTGGTAGTCTTCGAGAAAAAGGAAGCTGGTTTGTTCGAGGATACATCTGGTGCTGTGAAACTGCAGGGTGAAAAGGGTGATGTGAAGCTCACAGTCGCTCCATTAGGCAGCGGAAGCCGTGAGTTCCTGGTCTATGCATTGCCACAGAGCGTATTCGAGAGTCTGGAGAATGGACTCGACGGAATGCTTGAGGAAGACTTCATGACAGTGAAGAGCGATTACGACCGTTACTTCCTGATGGATGTTGTACAGAAGGAGGCCAACTCTTCTGCTGATGATCAGTCTGCAGCGCCTACAATCTTGGAGATGAACTACTTGCCAGTAGAGTGCAAGAAGGATAAATCAACGTATGGTTCTATCATATCAGAAACATTTGGCTACAATGGTGACGAAATATATGTCGCTCAGTCAGGAGTAGGAAGCTCTCTTACAGTTAATCCTAATATCAAGGATTGGGACCCTTACACTATGATGGAGACAGGCTATCTTACAGTTAAGGATAACAACGGAGATGATGTTTATGCAGAGCTTAGTATGGATATGAATAATAACTGGATATTCTTCGTAAATGTTCCTGCTGCTACTCCGATGTTTATGGTATTCAAGGACAACGGAACTCCTGTAAAGGTTCTTGTTGTTGAATCTCCTGGTGAGGGAATGAGTAAGAAACATACTTCTATCAGAAAAATTAGAAAGTAATGAACAGAATGAAAATATTTTCAAAGGCACTCTTGTTGCTCTTGGTCTCTCTCCTGACCTTTGCAGCAACAAGTTGCTCGGATGATGAAACCGGAGGCTGGGACGGCACATACGGATATGTGCAGTTCAAGCTCAGCAAGAAGGTTTCTTCTAGAGCTACCCGTGCTGCTGCCCTTGACAAACTTGAGAAACTGGATGATGCCAAGAAAATCAAGGTGGTCATGGAGCACAACGGTACAACTGTCTCTCAGACACTGGTGCTCAATTCTTATAATTCAGAGAATGCAGAGTATGGTCTGAGAAGTGAAAAACTGCAACTCGCTTCGGGTACTTACACCGTTATCGGTTTCTATCTCTATGATGCGGTAGACGAGGAGTTGCTGGCTTCTTCTGCCGGCGAAACATTCACTGTAGTAGGTGGCGGTCTGGAAGTACAGAACCTTATGGTGGAGACTGTGGAGCGTGGTAAGGTGAAGTTCAATCTCGTGAAGGAGTGGGAGAAGACCCGTGCCGGTGGTACAGAGTATCTCTTCTCTAACATCCGTCTCGTTGACGTCAGCGTAACCAACCTCTTTACCCGTGAGACCTATACCTTTCCTGAACTGAAGGTGAAATATAAGGAGTCTAGCGAAGAGCATCAGAATCCTGACAATGAGAACGATAAGTATATGGATACAGGTACAGCTTACTGCGATTCTACCGTATGGTTGCCTGCCGGTACTTATCAGGTTACCTCTTATACCACCTACGGGAAGACAGGTGCGGTGAAGACCAAGTACGAAACCCAGCCTGTAAAGGGTGAGGCGTTTATCGTAGAGGATAATCAACTGAATGATACGGCTCAGGTGCCTATCCTCCTTTCCAAGACAAAGGAGTATATCAAGGACTATGAGGCTTTGAAGGCTATCTGGGAATCTCTCCATGGTAAGGAGTGGAGCTTCTATGGCGATGCTACCTTCAAGGGAGCTAACTGGAACTTCAACAAGGAACTCGATATGTGGGGCGAACAGCCGGGCGTAACGCTCAACAGCAACGGCCGTGTCATCGGTCTTGTTATCGCCGGTTTCGGTGCAAAGGGAATCGTACCTGATGCCATCGGACAGCTGACAGAACTCCAGGTGCTCAACCTCGGTTCTCACGATGAGAAGATTGGTGCCAACATCTTCAATAATTATGATGCAAACAGTCTGACTGCAGCAAAGAAGAGCAGCATGCGTCACGACTATGAGAACAAGTTCCTGAAGTATGACCCACGTGCCAACATGTCGGATATGATTGTAGAAAGCTACAACTCTGATCCTAAGGTGGCACCGAAGAACAGAATTAAGAAGGACAGCCGCATCAACCTGAAGGATGCGCAGATCGGTACATTGACCAACAAGATTACAGGTGTATCTAAGGCCATCTATCGCCTGACTAAGTTGCAGCAGTTCTATATCGGTAACTCTTCTATCACATCCGACTCGGTTTGTGCGAAGTTCTACAAACCTGACGATCCTGTTTATGGTAAGTTTGCACAGGAGTTTAAGGAAGAGGATTGGGACAAGATGGAAAACCTGACCGATATCGAGCTTTACAACTGTCCGAAGATCAGTCGCATTCCAGACTTCTACTATAAGCTCCCTAAATTGCAGGCGATGAACCTGGCACGATGCAAGGGAATCTCTGCTAATCAGTTGAGAAAAGATTGGACTCGCTTAGCTGAGGAGAAGACAGGTAAGACACTCCAGATTCTCTATATGAGTTACAATAACCTGGAGGAGTTCCCTGAGTCTTCTGCATTGAGAAAGATGGTAAATCTCGGTTTGCTCGACCTGGCTTACAATAATATCAAGAAGGTACATCCGTTTGGTTCTGAGGTAGCTCTCTCTTCTCTCTATCTGAACAACAACCAGATTGAAGAGATTCCTGCTAATCTCTGTGCCTTTACAGATGATGTGGAAAGTCTGACTTTCGCTCATAACAAACTGAAGAAGATTCCGAATATCTTCGATGCAAGTTCTGTTCGCGAGATGGGTTCTGTAGACTTCTCTTACAACGAGATTACAGGTGTAGATAATAGTCATGGTACCTACAAGGGTATTAATGCAGCTTCAGTCAGTCTGTCAAACAATAAGATAGAGAAGTTCCCTTCAGAGCTGTTTACTGCCGGTTCGCCAATCACAACCATCGATTTGAGCGGCAACCTGATGCGCACCATCCCTAAGGGTTCCATCAAGGGCAAGAAGGCTTATCTGCTGCAGGTTATCGACTTCCGATTCAACAAGTTGACATCCCTCTCTGATGACTTCCGCTCAACCACATTGCCATACATTACCAATATGGACTTGAGCTACAACTGCTTCACCGAGGTGCCAACCCAGCCATTGAACAGTGCCGTGCTCCGTGCCTTTGCCATCAACCACCAGCGTGATGAGAAGACCGACCAGCGTTGCCTGCGTACATGGCCTACAGGAATCACAACCTGTCCGAGCCTGATTCAGTTCCAGATTGGTTCCAACGATATCCGTAAGGTAGAAGAGACACTGACCTCTCACCTTTATATCCTGAATATCGCAGACAACCCTAACATCTCTATCGATGTAACGAGCGTCTGCGCATACATCAAGGCAGGTAGGTATATGCTGTTCTACAACAAGAATCAGGACATCCGCGGTTGCGATGCTTTGGATCTCGAAAATTAAACCCTATAAGAAAGTAGTAATATGAAATATATGAATAAACTGACATTAGGTATCGTTCTCGCTGCCGGGCTTTTCACAGCCTGCAGCGATAAGGATGATGTCGATATCCCAGGAGGACTGGCGCTCGATAAAAAGGAGATAGCCATAGGCCCTCAGGGTGGAACAGAGCAGATTGCCATCGCTGCCTCACAGGACTGGGTAGCTAATACCTCTGAGCCTTGGCTGACGCTTTCGCCTGCCAACGGCGTGGGTTCTGTTGAGGGTACCATCAAGGTGGATTCTACTCTTTCCAACACGCTCCGCAGCACAGAACTCAGTTTCCAGGGTGCCAACGGACAGAGTCGCAAGCTTACCATCACCCAGTTCGGTTATGGCAAGCAGATCTTCCTGAAGGATTCTGTTGTAGAAATCGAAAACTCCGATTCTTACGATAACCGTGCTTTCGAGAGTCTGATTTCTGCCAACGTGGAATGCAAGATTGGTAAGATAGAGTATTCTTTTGAGGGTGATCTGACCGATGCCGAGAAGGCAGAGAACGAGAGCGAGCGTGAGGGCTGGCTCCTGAACAGTAAGGACGAAGATAAGCTGACAGGTACTAACCTGGGTATCGTGCTGGACAGAAAGTACCGTCCTCGCACCGTGAACTTCAAGTTCCGCTGGGCGATGAACGTGGTTCCTGCCGTTCGTGTGGCTAAGGTTCATCTCGTGCCAATCAAGGCTGAAGACCAGCTGGTAGATGCAGATGGCAATCCTACAGATGATGTTATCCTGACCGTTCGTCAGAAGGCAGCACCAAAGATTGAGGACAACCGTGCCGGTGACTCTCTCTCTGTCATCATGATCAACCAGAAACTGGGTAGCATTGCTACCTTCGATTCCAGCGATAACATGCGCAACTGGAGCGGCGTAACGCTCTGGGAAGCTACTGATGATTTAGTGAAAAAACATCCTGAGGCTTTAGGACGTGTACGTTCTGTCAAGTTCAGCATGTTCAACCTCAAGAGTGGCGAAACTCTTCCTAAGGAAGTGGGCAACCTCAAGTTCCTGGAGTCATTCTCTGTTGCTTCCAACGAGAACAACCAGATTCGTGAGGTGAACCTCGGTGATGAAATCTGCTCGCTGAAGTATCTGAAGAATCTTACCGTTCAGGCTTACGGTCTGACTCAGTTGCCTGCTAACTTTATTAATCTGGGCAAGAGTCTTGAATCGCTCAACCTGGTAAGTAACAACTTCAACAAGTTGTCAGATATCACCGATATCGTCAACGAGAAGAACTTCCCTAAGTTGCGTAACCTCATTCTCTACGCACAGCGCCGTACGGATGTTCTCTTCGACATCGCTTCGCTGGGCGAAAAGAATGCATCAGGCGTCTATGTTTATAATAACTATCCTATCGGACTGTATGGTAAGGTAAATGCCGGAACCCCAGACCGCCAGGCGCTTCTCAAGCTCCTGACATGGGATAAGTTGAATACACTGGAGTTGTCTTACTGCTTCCTGGAGGGTGAACTTCCTACCGATGAAGAGATGACTGAGGCACTGGAGGCTGCCGGCAAGGCTACCCGATACACCAAGTCTGACTTCTCTACCAACAAGGAAGATTATCTCGACAAGCTGGTAGGCGATACCTGCAAGTGGTTGCTCTCAGGCTGGGATAATCCTGTAACCTGCAAACACAAGGATGGTTCTGTAGTTAGTGCGGATGTTTATCCTCTCCAGGTGCCACGTGTATTGCCAAACTGCCGTCAGTTGTCACTCAACCTGAACTTCTTTACAGGAAAGGTGCCAAACTGGATTCTCTTCCATCCACACCTGGTAGAATGGAATGCACCTACGATGGTGTTCAACCAGCAGCCTAAGGGTAAGAATAGCGATGGCGCTGCCGTTGGTTTCTCTAATATGACAGATGACAGCTACAGCTACGACTACTATTACGGAACCAGCGACCCAGGCAGCAACTGGAAGGTTCCGGGTGTAGCTTATCCGCTCTACTACCGCACATACGTGGCAGCAGGCGATATTGATGAAGCTGCGCTGATGGCTAAGTACAGGAGAACTAAGAAAAAGTAAGATAAACATAAAAACAATATAGAAGCAAACAATGAAGAAAAAGTTTTTCTATATAGCAATGGTCGCATTGGCATTGACGGGCTGTTCTGACAGCCTGTCAACCATCGGCTCTTCTGACGGCAATTCAGAAATCACCATTCCTGCAGATGCTGAGGCGGGTGAACTGCTGATTAAGTTCAGTCCGGAGATGAGCGATATCCTCGACCAGGCACAACTGAGCAAGACCCGCGCCGGAAAGGCTACCCGTTCGGGTATTCCTTCTACCGATGAGGTGCTCGACATCCTGGGAAGCTACAGCTTCGAGCGTGTGTTCCCGGTAGATGAAAATACTGAGGCAAGAACCCGCGAGGCGGGACTCCACCTCTGGTATACGGTGAAGTTTAATAAGGGAACCGACCTGAAGACGGCTGCCGAGCGCCTGAAGCAGTTGGGCGAAATCTCAAAGGTTCAGACCAACGGCCGCATCAAGCGTGCTTACAATACCGACAGCAAGCGCATCTATCTCAGCGATAAGGCACTTCAGCAGAAGTCTACCCGCTCAGCAGCCAATGGCGAGCCAAACGATCCGGGCTTTACCAGCCAGTGGCATTACCGTAACCTGGGCGAGGGCAACTATGATTTTGAGAACCTCAACAACAACAAGGTAGGCGCTAAGGCAGGATGTGATGTGAATGCACTTGAGGCATGGAAGACCTGTACAGGCGATCCTTCTATCATCGTGGCTATTCTTGATGAGGGCGTGATGTATACGCACCCTGATCTGGCAGCCAACATGTGGTGCAACCCGGGCGAAAGTGTTCAGGGTGCCCAGACTGACGGCGACGGAAACGGTTATGAGGGCGACCTTCATGGCTACAACTTCGTTACTGAGAGCGGCGATATTACCTGGACTGATGCCAATGACACCGGTCATGGTACTCACGTAGCTGGTACCATTGCAGCCGTAAATAATAATGATGAAGGTGTTTGCGGTGTAGCTGGTGGTGACGGAACTCCTAACTCTGGTGTTAAGATTATGTCTTGTCAGGTATTCTCCGGTCAGAACAGTGTAACCTTGGCAGGCGAGGCGAGAGCCATCAAGTATGCTGCCGATAATGGTGCAGTCATCCTGCAGTGCAGTTGGGGTTACAACTCTTCAGAGTCTAGTATCATCAACGGTTATACTCCGGGCCCTGCTACCGAGAAGGAATGGGCTGAGACCTATCCGCTGGAGAAGGAAGCTCTGGATTACTTCATCAACAATGCCGGTTCGCCTAATGGTGTCATCGACGGTGGTATTCCAGTCTTCGCAGCCGGTAACGAGTATGCTGGCAATCCTGCTTTCCCAGGTGCTTACTCTAAGTGCGTCTGCGTATCTTCATTAGCTGCCGACTTTACTCCAGCCTGCTACACCGATTTCGGTTCGCTCGTAACCCTGAGCGCTCCTGGTGGCGACTTGGAATATTACAGCAAGATTGGCGAGCAGGAAGATGAATACTGGGCAGAGACCACCGAGCAGAAAGGTGCTGTGCTCTCTACGATGATCAAGAACGGTCAGCCTGCTTACGGCTACATGGAGGGAACCTCTATGGCTTGTCCTCATGTTTCGGGTGTGGCTGCCTTGGGTCTCGCTTATGCTGCCAAGACGAACCGTCATTATCGTGCTGCCGACTTCGTAGCCCTGATGAAGAAATCTGTGAAGGATTTGGATAGTCATTATCAGAATGGTGCAACTAAGACCTACTATATGAACCATACTACCGTAGGTGCTTCGCCAGAGATTGTACAGCTCTCTAAGTACATCGGCAAGATGGGGGCTGGTCTGATTGATGCAGTTCAGCTCTTGAATAAAATCACGAACAAGGAATTCAGTTCTGATATGAAGTTGCCTAACGTGTATGTAGGCATCGAGAAGACAGTTTCTCTCAACCTCGCTGCATATTTCGCAGGTCAGACAGGGGGATTTTCTTGCTCTGTAGCGAAGAACGGCGTAGCTTCTGCTTCGGTAGATGGCAAGACGCTCATCGTGAAGGGACTCGCTGCCGGAAGTACATCGCTCACCGTAACAGCTGCCGATGGTACCAGCCAGACCGTAGTTGTGACCGTTAGAAAGAGTGCCGGTAACAATGGTTGGATGTAATATGAAGATATTTGCTTTCCTATCGCTTTTCTTCCTGGCTTTGCCTGTTACGGTGAATGCGCAGGAGGAACTGCTGAAGTTTGAGCATCCGCTTATCGATGCAGGTACGATGACCGAGGACGATGCGCCTCGCACCTTTACCTTCGTGGGTAAGAATGTAAGCAAGAAGATACTGCACATCACACAGGTGAGAACCACCTGTGGATGTACCAGTTCTTATGTTAAGGGCGATGTGATGAAGCCTGGCGATACCTGTCAGGTGCAGATCACCTTCACGCCTAACCGCTATCCGGGCACCATCAATACGGGTGCTTATCTCTATCTGAAAGAGGTAGAGGGACAGCCTGCCGTTAAGCTTGCCTTAACGGGCAAGGTGCTGCCGGGTGCTGACCAGTGGGCGCGCTATCCGCACAAGATGGGCGCACTCAGACTGAAACAGGCGAAGGCAAGTATCACAGAGGTAAAGCCGGGCACAGAGCCTGAGGCTCGCATCCTCTGCGGAAACAGCGGTGACAAGCCGCTCCGTATATCCAGTCTCCTTCTTCCTCCTTATGCCCGTCTTACGACAGAGCCTGAGGTGATAGAACCGGGTGATGAGGCTGACCTCGTCATCACCATCATAGCCGATAAGATTCCGGCTACGATGCCCGAATCCTTCACCTTCCCTGTTATTCTGGAGGGCTTGGATGCCCGTCCGTCTGACAGAACGATACAGGTCGTTGTAAAGTTAAAAAGGTAAAAGGGTAAAAAAGTAAAAAGAAAAAAATACCAAGACAATGAAATATTTGAAAAAACTCTTCACCCTCCTGGTGATTGCTTTGTTTGCCTGCGGCTTTGCAGCCTGCAGCAGCGATGATGAAGAACCGGAGGAGCCTTCTCTGGAAGTTACGCCTGCCAATCTTCATGGCACATGGAAGTTGGCTGAGTGGAACGGTGAACCTCTTGCTGAGGGCACATACTGCTACATCGTTTTCAATCGCAAGGACCAGACTTTCGAGATGTATCAGAAGTTTGACAGTATGTATGGTCGCCATATCACCGGTTCGTTCGCTATCAAGAACGATCCATACCAGGGCTACATCATCAGCGGAAGCTATGATAATGGTAAGGGCGACTGGAACCAGAGTTATCTCGTAACCCGTCTCCTGGCATCGGGTTCCATGATATGGACTGCCAAGGACGATGTTACCGACATCAGCCGCTACAAGCGTTGCGATGAGGTACCTGCCGAGATACTCAAGGAATGTAAAGATCTCACTGAAGAATAAAAAAAAGAGCGAATTATCTGCAAATTCTGCGGATTATTCGCTCTTTTTTTGTATCTTTGCCCTCAAACTTATCATCGGGTTCAAAGTTTAAGTATATGATATTAACGATTACAGGTTCAGACAGCACCGGAGGCTCTGGTGTACAGGCGGACATCAGGACGATTGCCGAGTTGGGCGGTTATGCTGTTTCGGCAATAACCAGCATCACTGTGCAGAATACGCTCGGTATTCAGGAGTTCTTCGATATTCCTGCCGAGATTGTTTCGGGGCAGATTGAGGCTATCATGAACGATGTGCAGCCTGATATAGTGAAGATAGGTATGATACGCAGGGTGGAGACGCTGAATGTGGTCATCGATGCCTTGACCAAGTACCGTCCTACCCATATCATCTATGCCCCTGCCATCTGGTCGAGCCAGGGCGATGCGCTGATGACGGAAGATGTGGTGAGCCAGATCAAATACCGTCTGCTGCCGCTCTGTTCTGTCGTCGTGTCACGCAAGAAGGAGAGCGACATCATTCTTCAGAATTCCAAACTGCTGAGCCTTGCCGAGAAGCAGGGACTCCGGATCTATCGCCTCGACAATGCCAATTCGCATGGTCTCATCAACCGTTTCTCTTCAGCTCTTGCCGTCTATCTGAATCAGGGCAAGAAGATGGAGGAGGCGTTGGCGATGGCGCAGGATTTCATCAATGTAGAACTCGTGCGCCAGAGCAATCTGCAGGGCAGAAGTTCCGAGCTTTACAACCAGTTTATCTCGCAGGTTAATAACTTCTGCCGCACTTACAGCGATGTTCATTTCTATGCCGACCAGTTGAATGTGAGTGGCCGTTATCTGGCTCAGGTTACCCGTCGCATCTCCGGCAAGACGCCGAAGGCAATCATCGATGAATACATCGTGAAGGAGATAGAGCGCGAGCTTTCTACCACCACGCATACGGTTCAGGAGATAGCCAATACCTTCGGTTTCTCATCCCAGGCTCATCTCACC
This sequence comes from Segatella copri, assembly GCF_003465495.1. Taxonomy (GTDB): domain Bacteria; phylum Bacteroidota; class Bacteroidia; order Bacteroidales; family Bacteroidaceae; genus Prevotella; species Prevotella copri_G. The sequence continues at coordinate 116,847 of NZ_QSAV01000004.1, forward strand.
AAGTTCTTCAAGAAGATGAGAGGGGTAACGCCTTCTGCTTTCAGGCAACCAAAACCTGTTGATTAAAATGAGTCCAGCCAATTAAGGCAATAAAATACGGCCAACTGAGGAAATGAAATCCAGCCAACTGAGGAAATGAAATTCAGCCAACTGAGGAAATATCAAAAAAAAGTAGTATCTTTGCACACGTAATCAAATATTTGAAAATATGGAATACAAATATAGAATCGCAGACCAAATGCTGGCAAAGAAACTGGCAAGCAAGGGGGCTATCTTGATAGAAGGTCCAAAATGGTGTGGGAAAACTACCACCGCCGAACAGCAGGCTAATAGTATCCTGTATATGGATAATCCTGCCTCATTGGAAACAAATCTACAGATGGCAGAGATTGATGCTTCTGTCTTGCTGGAGGGTGATACGCCAAGACTTATTGATGAATGGCAGTTGGCACCCAAACTTTGGGATGCCATCAGATTTGAGGTTGACCATCGGCATGATGTGGGACAGTTTGTCTTGACAGGCTCTGCTGTTCCTGCAGATGAAAAAGATATGCACCATTCTGGAACGGGACGGTTCAGTTGGCTAACGATGAGACCAATGAGTCTCTATGAATCAGGCGAATCAAACGGAAAGGTGAGTTTGGCACATTTATTTGAAACACCAGAAAAGATAGTTGCCATTAACAAACTGAAGATAGATGACCTGGCATATCTGATTTGCCGTGGTGGTTGGCCTTTTGCTTGTGGATTACAAGGCGAAGCAGCTTTGGAACAAGCATTCGACTATGTGGATGCTGTTATTAAGAAAGATGTTTCGCGGGTGGATGGAGTAAATCGCAACGCAACGACTACAAGATTGCTATTGCGTTCATACGCCCGGAATCAAGGTTCGCAAGCAACCATCGGAACGATAGTGGCTGATATGATGACAAATGATGAAAATGAAATTAGCGTGAAGACAGCAGGTAGCTATCTGGAAGCCTTGCGCAAGATTTTTGTCATAGAGGATTCCGAAGCCTGGAATCCTAACCTACGCTCCAAGACGGCTATCCGTACTGCAAATACCCGTTACTTTATAGACCCGTCTATCGGAACGGCAGTATTGGGACTGGGGCCTAAAGATCTTATCAACGACCTCAATACGATGGGGCTCTTTTTTGAACCCCTTTGTATTCGTGATTTGCGAGTCTTTGCAGATGCATTAGATGGAGAGGTGTATCATTATCGCGATAAAAATGGATTGGAATGTGATGCTGTTGTGCATCTGCGTAATGGTAAATATGGACTTGTTGAAGTAAAGTTAGGGGGCGACAAGCTCATTAACGAGGGTGCAGAAAACCTGCTAACTCTTGCTGGTAAAATAAATACAGAAAAAATGAATGATCCATCTTTCATGATGGTACTTACGGGAACAGGCGATTTCGCTTATCGAAGAAAAGATGGTGTTTATGTTGTTCCTATCGGGTGCTTGAAAGATTAAAATAGGGTTCATTTTACTTCTTGCCTGGTAACGGTACTAAGTTGCATCAGTGTAATTACGTATAACATAGTTTAAATATTCTTTGAAAATTACTTTGTTTCAAAAAGTCTTCATATCTTTGCGCTCGGAATACAAAATGAGGCAAATAATTGCAGTTTGTTTTCGTTTTGGTGCAATTGTTCCAATAACCTTTACGCAAGGTTGGTACAGCCCCGTCTGGGTAAAAAGGCGTATACTTTCCAAGAAACGTTAGATTCCAGGATTTAAAACATTAGTAGATTTTTTAAAGAAAGGAAACAGACTATGGAAAAGAAACTTCTTCCGGAAAGTTTTACAAGTATTCTATGGGCAATATTGTTCAAAAAGCCTCTTGTATCTTGCCAAATGTCTAGCAAGCAATTTGCTGTATCAACATTGGGGGAGATTTTTCCATGCCATATGGATGTAGGAAAAGAGTGCTTAAATTTAGGTAATATCGGAGGAAAGAACATATTTAATTCTTGTACTATCCAAAAATCATTTCCTTTGTTCGATTTGTTAGCCAACAAAAGAGGATTGTGTCCAAATTGTTGGGCTCACAATTTATGTGAGGGTTGTCCTAGGGAACTTTTTTATGATGAAAAGAACAAATGCTACCAGACAACTCCTAATGAGGATAAATGTAAATCACAAAGAGAACATATAGAAAAGATTCTTTTAAGCATATCACATTTAAGACAGGATAAAAACAAATGGCACGATTATGTACAAGGTATAAACGAGATGTGCAAAGAAAAGATTTGTTAGTATAAATGATTGCCCACATCTATGAAAAAGTATGTTTGATTAAAAAGTTGTATTATGAGAAAGTTTATCATGACAACAGCCGTGTGTTTCTGGGCAATGTCCCAGATGATGGCACAGAACATTTCGGGAAAGATTGTAGATGCCAAGGGCGAGCCTTTAGCATTTGCAAATGTAGTGCTCCTATACCGTCAAGATTCAGCATTCGTCAAGGGGACTGTGAGTGGAGAAGATGGGCGTTTTACCATCGACTCTCCTTGCAATGGCGGAATCATCAAGGTAACTTCCGTAGGATATAAGACAATATTCAAGGACTGCAAAGGTGAGAATGTGGGAGTTATTAAGATGGAAGAAGATAGTAAGATGCTCGGTGAAGTAGTGATAAAATCATCTTTGCCAAAGACCATCCTTAAGAATGGCGGAATGACAACAACCGTTGCCGGATCTGTACTTGAAAAGGCAGGAACTATGGAGCACCTGCTCGACCGCATACCTAACGTATCTGCACAGAATGGCAACATCAAGGTGTTTGGACGTGGCGAGCCTATCATCTATATCAACGGACGGCAGATGAGGGACAGAAGCGAACTCGACCGTTTGAGTTCGGACAACATAAGGTCGGTAGAGGTAATATCCAACCCTGGTGCTCGTTATGCTGCAAGCACTAAGGCTGTTATACGTATCACCACAAAGAAGATACAGGGCGACGGATTTGGATTTGACGCTACAACAGAAGGATCGTACGACGAGAAAAAGAACATTGGAGGATATGGTAGGCTGAATATGTATTACCGTAAGAACGGATTGGAGCTTGGCGCCTACGCCTATGGCTCAAAACAATCGTCGCCAGACGAGAAGGACTTGCATCAGATGACCTATCTTGACAAGACCTGGAACCAACAGGACAAAACACGTTGGAAGAACAAAACCGAAACTTTCAGTTCTCGCTTGAATGTCAGTTATCAGTTTGACGACAACAATTCGTTGGGAGCAAGCTTTAGTTTCTTGCGCAATCCAAAGCTGATAACAGACGGAAAGACGGAAGGCTCTGTGCTGAGAGATGAAGATCTGACTGAGACCAACACTTCTATCAGATCGGAGTTTGGGCAGAATAGCAACTTGTCAAGTAATATATATTATGTAGGTAAGGTAGGTAAATTGGGTATTGACTTCAATACCGATTGGTTTTGGTCGAAAGGAAACAATAAAAACAATATAGATGAGCATTATCAGGAAGTGAACTCGGATATGCAAAACCAACTTGTAAACAGTACCACTTCAAAGTACAACCGCTTGATAGCTTCCAAAACGGTGCTCTCTTATCCGCTTTTGGGTGGTGACTTGTCTGTAGGTGGCGAGTATTCGTTCACCAATCGTAACACCAACTACGCCATCATACCAAATACTCTTGCCGACAATGTAAGAGACCGCATTAAAGAGGACATGTCCTCTGCGTTCGTTACCTATAGTCGTGACTTTGGCAAGTTGAACATGGAAGCGGGATTGCGATACGAGAATGTTGATTTCAAATATTATGACGATGGTAAGTATATGTCGGAGCAAAGCAAGACTTACGGCAACTGGTTTCCGTCTCTCAGCCTTTCGATGCCGTTTGGCAATGTACAGATGCAGCTGAGCTATGCAGCCGACATCGATCGTCCTAACTACTGGGTATTAAGAAGCGGTGTGCAATATAGCAATCATTATACATATGAAACCGGTAATCCGTTTCTTGTCTCAGAGATTTCAAGAAATATAAGTTACGACCTCGCCTACAAATGGCTGACTTTCAACTTGACTTATGAACATGTATCCGATCCTATTTATCAGACGGTGGAGATGTATAAGGACAATACCACCATCGGATTGATGAGAATGATAAACGGCAAATCGTACAATAATGTGACTTCTACGCTCAACCTGCAGCCCACTTTCGGCATCTGGCATCCTATGTTGTCAGCAATGGTCGAGAAGCAATGGTTCGAGTTGGAGACAAGAGACGGACGCTATCTGAACAAGCCGGTGGCGATGTTCCGATTCAACAACACCTTTGATACGAAATGGGCGATGTTCTCCGTTATGATGACTTACATCACAAAGGGATACGAGGAAAACCATTACATCTACAAGCCGATGTTCAACACCGACCTGTCTATATACAAGGGCTTTCTGAAGGACTGCCTGACTTTCCAGCTTTATGTCAACGACGTGTTTGGCACGAACGACAGTCACATAATAGGCAAGTACGGCAAACTGAAAGAAACAATCTTTGATGAGTTCTCAACAAGTAAAATCTCATTGACAGTCCGCTATAAGTTCAATGTTACTCGAAGCAAGTATAAGGGTACAGGAGCAGGTCAAAGCCAGAAGGATAGAATGTAATTCTACGATGTTCTTTAAAATGAGAAAAATAACAATTATACATCAACATGACTCCATGCAATGCAGGTGTTTGTACCATATAAGTATTTGTACCTTTTCGATGAGCCAAGGACGGC
>NZ_QSAV01000040.1:0-37319 GCF_003465495.1 Segatella copri
TGATTTACAGACGATTAAATATTAATTTAACGCAGTATTGAGAAATAGAACAAATTAAAATTATTGGAGAAGTAAAAACAGAGCAATGTTTTCAAAGAAGAAAAGAACAAGGGCGGCTTTAAGGCTTTGCTTCAATTATTGATGGTTATATAAAAACAACATGAAATGGATTATAAAGATGTCGCAAATTCTTTCATTACAAGACATTAAATCTCACAGGCTCCTCGCCTGTACGTAATTTGTAGTCTTCATAAAGCATCTTCTGCATCTTGTCAACCATGGCTTTCTTTGTGGCCTTGGCAGATTTCCAACGTCTAAGCGCCTCTTCTCTTGTTAATTTATTCATATCCAATCCTCCATTATTAAATTATGAGCATCCCAAATGTCCGCTCTTTCTAAATTTCATTCTACCAGATAAAGCATTCAAGAACTACTATCGGGAAGAATACGACTGCAAAGATACGGATTATTTTTGAAACTAAAGCATTTTTATCCTAATAAAATGCAGATTAATTTTATTTTAGCAACACGGCTGCAAAGAAACAGTATCTGGTAGAGTGTAGTGAGAAAATCGTGAGGGATAACCCCAAATCGTGATGGATAGCGTGAGGGATATTTCCGTTTTTGAAATATCTATCACGCTATTCAAGTGTCTGTATATTAGTATATTAAGATGTACAACACATACAAATCGTGATGGATGATAGATGATTACATAACATTTGTTCATATGAAGGCTGCGCTGGATTACGGATATGGCTGCGCTAGGTTACGGATATGACTGCATCGGGTTACGAATATGGCTGCATCGGGTTACGGATATAACTGCATCGGGTTACGAATATGGCTGCATCGGGTTACAGATATTACTGCGTAAGCTAACGGAGACGTATTTGTAAGCTTATCGAGACGTCTGCATCAGCCAACTGAGACGTCTGAACTCGCTTACTGAAATACTTGAATTGTCTTACTGAACTACTTGAGTTGCTCGACTGAACTGCCTGAGTCACTACCCTTCCACTGGACTTACCGAACCCAGACTTGCTCTTTTGGTAAAGTGAGGGTGTGTCATAAGTTTATGATTCACCCTCTTGACTTTTTCTGATGCATAAAAAAAGCACGGAATATTAAACTCCGTGCTCTTTTTTGCTTTTATATTTAATCTTGTCAAAACCTTCACCATACACACCGATAACGGCACTCTGACTGACAAAGGCATGGGGATCAATCTCGCTGATAAGACGGAAGATAGCAGGAGCCTGACGCTGCTTGGCTAACACGAAAAGCATCTTCACATCCTGACCGGAATAAAAACCGCTGGCATTCACCACCGTTACTCCCCTATCAGCATCTACATTGATGCGCTTGCCTATCTCCTCATACTTCTGTGAAATGATAAAGAACTGTACGCTCCGTCTTCTGCTGTTTACCACCTGGTCGATGCAGAATGCCTGAACGCAAAGAACTACATAACCATATAACACCTTCTCCCAATCGTGTACCACCAGATAGCTGGAACTGATGATGAAGATGTCGCATATCATAATTACTCTACCTAGAGAAATGTCGCGATACTTGTTGACGATGGCTGCGATGATATCCGTACCACCCGTACTTCCACCAACCGAGAAACCGAGTCCGATTCCGCAGCCACAGAAAACGGCACCCAGGAAAGCAGCCCATAAAGGTTGGTTTTCCAAAAGATGAAAATCACCTAAACGGCTGGAGAAGAAAGAGGTCAGGATGGTTACCACTATAACGGCATAAACAGTCTTGACACAGAACTTTGCTCCCAAAATCTTGAACGCACATATTAATAAGGTGGCGTTGACGATAAAATACGGAATTTGCACAGGGCAACCGGTTGCCCAATAGATAATACTGGAGATACCAGGAAGTCCGCTTGCTGTTACATTGGTTGGCAAGAGGAACACGTTCCATCCAATAGCGTAGGATATCATACCTATCGCAATCAAAACATAGTCTTGTACAGACTTCCACAAGGGTCGAGGAGAAGTCATAATTAATTTATAATTTACTACTAATAGTTGACAGTTTATAATTTATAGTTTACAGGGCACTCTTTATAGTTGAAAGCGTGCTCTTTACCAGAATTTCTTCTGTTGCTCTGACCACTCAAAACCTTGGGTAGCCATTTGGGCTTCTAATGCCGCACGGTTCACATTGAAGTGATTACAAATCTCATCGAGTGTTTCAAACTCGTGGTCACGAAGCAGGAAGTTGATGGCGCTTACGAGCATCGGAACATCATTCATTGGTAACTTATCCATCTTTTTTATATTGATTGATTAATTAATATTTATTATTGATTACTTGAGGCACCATGCCTCTTTCGGGGTGCAAAATTACTGCAAAATTCAGACAATACCAAAAAAAATCCCAGCAATCTTTTACCGATTGCTGGGATTTTTATAAATTATTGATGATTTACGCATTCACTGCAACTGAAATCCAGTCGAAGACGAATGAGCAAATACCGAATGCTACGATACCTACGGTGCAGATAGCAAGTGCCAACTTGGTTGAGCATGCGCTCTGGAAAGTAGGAAGCGGATTATCGCTGTGCTTGATAAACATAGCCTTCACGATGAGCAGATAGTAGTACAAGCTGATAACTGTGTTTACCAACGCGATGAATACTACGCCGTATGCCCAGGCTCCCAATGTGGTGTGGATGTCGTGTGTACCAACTGCTGCCATGAACACGAAGAACTTCGAGAACATACCGGCGAATGGAGGAATACCACCCAATGAGAACAATGCCAAGGTCATCAGGAATGCCAGGCGTGGGTTAGTCTTGTACAAACCATTGTAGCTGTCCATCTGAACTGTACCGTTGTTGTGCTCCTCAATAGATGAGATGATGGTGAAGACGCTCAGGTTGGCTACTACGTAAATCAATACATAATAAGTCAGGGCGCTCACGCTCATCGCTGAGTTACCTACCACAGCCAACATGATGTAACCTGCCTGAGAGATAGAAGAGAATGCCATGAAACGCTTCAGGTCGCTCTGACGGATGGCAAACAGGTTGGCGATAGTGATAGAAAGTACAATCACGATGTAAAGCAACACGGTCCAGTACTCTACCATTGGCTGGAACACCTTCATGAGGATAGCGCAGAGAGTAAACGCTGCAGCACCCTTAGATACTACTGACAGATAACCTGTAACAGTAGTTGGTGCACCCTGGTATGAATCGGCTGTCCAGAAGTGGAAAGGAACCAAGGAAATCTTGAAACCGAGACCACTGAAGAAGAATACCATACCGGCGATGGTCAATGGTGATGCAGAGATAACCTTTGCGATATCATCGAAGTACAAAGTACCACAAGCAGCATAGAGCAGAGAGATACCGTAGATCATCACGCCACTTGAGAAAGTAGCAGTAAGGATGAACTTAGCTCCTGCCTCAGCAGAATTGTGACGGTACTTATCGAATGCTACCAAGCAAGCCATTGGCACAGATGCCATTTCGAGACCGAGGAAGAACAGGAGGAAGTGGTTGGCACTAACCATCATGTTCATACCGAGCAAGGTAGAGATAATCAGCATATAGAACTCACCCTCCTTGAAGGCTGTGTCCTTGCGGCTCAACCACTCCTTAGCCTGTACCATTACGATGAGGGTACCCAGTGCCAGGATAGTCTTCAAAACACCGGCAGCAGGACCTGTTGTGTACATGCCACCAAATGCCTCTGTGGCTTCTGTTGGGAAGATATTGATGGCAATGTGAGCCACCATCAAGAGACATACCAGAGGATTGAACCACTTACGGTCTGCGCTCTTGGAACTGCAGAAGTCAGCAATGAAAGTGATCAACAGAACTACCATCAGGGTAGCTTCTGGAATCATATTTAAAAATTGACTGTAATTCATTTCTTCTGATATTTATTACATGATTACACTAAAGATAGGACCGACAGCGTCCATGATAATCTCCTCTGCCCAGAGTGGGAACATACCGAGACCTGCAACGCAGGCGATAAGACCTGCTACAGCGATACGCTCGTCCCAGGTAGCATCGTGAAGCTTCTCCAACTTTGGATTAGGAACCTTCTGATAAAGGATCTTACCTACACAACGCAAGATGTAAACCGCTGTTACAACGATTGAGGTACATGCGATGATGGTACATACGCGATGGAATGTATCTGCATTTTGGAAAGAACCTACGAAGATGGTCATCTCGGCTACGAAACCTGAGAAACCTGGCAAACCGAGGTTAGCCAAACCAGCTACTGCATAACCTACAGAGAGGAATGGAATAATCTTCATCAAACCACCCAGATAACGTACGTCACGTGTACCAGCCTGATGATAAATCATACCGATAACGGCGAAGAAGAGGGCGGTCATCAAACCGTGAGACAACATCTGGAGGATTGCACCAGTAGCAGCAGTCTCGGTCATCATACAGAGAGCGAAGAGCACCATACCACAGTGAGAAACTGATGAGTAAGCGTTGATGTACTTCAAGTCGGTCTGTACACATGCTGACAAAGCACCATATACGATAGAGATAGTAGTCAGCACGAGGAACACCTTGATCCAGAAGCCGTGAGTAGCAGCTGGCAAGAGGAACATGGCGATACGGAAGCAACCGTAACCACCAAGCTTCATCAATACACCGGCGTGCAACATAGATACGGCTGTTGGCGCACTGGCGTGACCATCAGGAGACCATGTATGGAATGGGAACAGCGCACCGAGGATACCGAAACCGATGAAGAGCAATGGGAAGAACACGTTCTGCACACTCTCTGGAATCGCATGAGCACCATTGGTGTGGTGAGCGATATCGAGGATTTCGAAGGTCTGAGCACCACTGTAGAAGTAGATTCCCAGGATACCGATAACCAAAAGGGCTGAACCACCCATCAACATCAAAGTCAACTTCATGGCTGAATACTCCTTTGCACCACTACCCCATACACCGATGAGGAGGTACATAGGAATCAGCGCAACCTCATAGAACATGAACATGGTAAACATGTCGATAGAGATGAAGAAGCCATATACACCGATGCTCAGGAGCGTGAACCAGAGAAAGTATTCCTTCTTCATTGGCTCCATCTGCCAGGAAGCAAATGTACCGGTGAACACGATGATAGAAGTCAGGAGAATCATCACCACTGAAATACCATCCACACCGAGTGAATAGTTGATGTGCAATGGTTCAAACCAAGGCACACAGTAGGTGAAGAGCATCGGAGCTTGGTCGGCTGGCATTGTCTCACGAGCTTCGAGAAATGCAAACACCAAATAGATGGAGAGACCGAGCAATACGCTGGCACCTGCTACCATCACACCACGAACCTGCTTGTCGTTGCGTGCCAACCAGAGGCCGAGCAACATCAGGAGTGGTACTATGACGAATATACTTAAATTCATTTCTTTTCTATTTACTTAATTGTGAGACTTTCATTAAAGAAGTGCGAGCAGGCACAATGTCAATGCTACGGTACCGGTGAGGAACCAGATAGCATAGCTGCGAACATCACCACTCTGCCATGGACGGATGGTTTCACCTGCCTCCTGTGTACCCCAAGCCATGAAGTTGAAGGTACCATCGATAACGCGACGGTCGAACCATGCGATTGGCTTTGAGAAGCAACCGAAGACAATCTTGTGGGTGAAGAACTGCCAAGCATCGTCGATATAGAAACGGTTCAAGGCTGCCTTGTGCAACTTAGGCATCTTCTTAGCCAAAGCGTCTGCCAATGGAGTCTTCTTAGGAGCATACATGTAAGTAGCCAGACCGATACCGATGATAGCAACGATAACAGAGGTTGTTGCCACACTCATGTCGATATGGATATCGTAGCTCTGACCTGTAGCAGATACGAAGTGACCGAATGGAATCAGACCACAGAGGCAAGAGATGATGGCGAGGAATACCAATGGACCCCACATCACGAAAGGAACCTCCTGTGGCTTGCGACGGTTCTCTGGATCCAGCTCATAGTAGCTCTGTCCCCAGAAGATGACGTAGTAGAGACGGAACATGTAGAATGCAGTCATACCGGCAACCACTGTCATGAACCAGCCCATGAATGGAGAGAACTGGAAGCAAGCTGAGATAATCTCATCCTTTGACCAGAAACCTGCGAATGGAGGAATACCTGCAATCGCCAAGCAACCGATGAGGAAGCAGATGTTGGTAATAGGCATGTACTTGTGCAAACCGCCCATGTAATCCTTGAAGTTACTGCCGATGATGACGATGATGGCACCAGAGCAGAGGAAGAGCAATGCCTTGAACATAGCGTGGGTAAACAGGTGGAAGATACCAGCCATGTAACCCAAACCACCATGGTGGTTATCTACTGCGAAGCAAACGCCGAGCGCTACGAGCATGTAGGCAATCTGAGAGATAGTAGAGAAAGCCAGACCACGCTTGATATCACGCTGGCAGCAAGCTACGGCTGCTGCATAGAATGCGGTGAAGGCTGCAATGTAAGCTACATAGTGCAAAGCCTCAGGAGCATACTGTACCCAGATTGGGAAGAGGCTGGCTACCTGATAAACACCTGCTACAACCATGGTAGCGGCGTGGATCAACGCAGAAACAGGTGTTGGACCCTCCATCGCATCTGGCAACCAAATGTGCAATGGGAACATCGCACTCTTACCGGCACCACCGATGAACATGAGGAACAAAGCTGTTGGCATTACCCAAGCTGCACCTGCCAAAGCAGAGTTGAGCTCTGGCTGAGCATTCAAGTCATAGTTGAAGGTTCCTACATAGAAGCTGTAGAACAGGATACCGATGAGGAAGAAGAGGTCAGCGAAACGGGTTACGATGAACGCCTTCTTGCTGGCATGAACTGCAGCATGCTTTGGATAGTAGAAACCGATGAGCAGGTATGAGCAAACACCCACCAACTCCCAGAACAGATACATCTGGAAGATGTTGGTAGCTACTACCAGGCCCAACATTGACATGGTGAAGAGGCTCAGGTAAGCGTAGAAACGCTGCATACCCTTCTCGTATTCCTCAACCTTGTAGTTCTCATCGCGCTCTGCCATATAGCCGAAGCTGTAGATGTGAACCATGAAGCTGACGGTGGTAATCACGATGAGCATCAATACGGAGATTGGGCTCAGACGGAAACCGATGTTGAAGGTGAGCAACTCAGTAAACTTCAACCATGTGAAATTAAATACGGTAACAGTTGGGTACATACCTGTAGAGGCATCACGACCCACTGCAAAGAAGTACTCGTATGCTGTATAGACAGACATCGCGAATACACAGCCCATCAATACGGTACCGATGAGTGCTGCTACCGGTCTTTTCATCTTCATACCCACAAGTCCCAGAACCAGGAAGCTCAGGAATGGCAGAAGAAGTATCAAAAATGCATAATTGTATTCCATTGTCTTTTAGAATTTCATGTTTTCAATACTGTTCACCTGGTCACTGTGATAGTTGCGGTAAACGTTGATAATAATAGCGAGCGCTACGGCTGTCTCGGCTGCTGCTACTCCGATAGAGAACAATGTAAAGAAGAAACCTTCCAACTGTCCTGGGAAGAGGATGCGGTTGAACACAGCGAAGTTCAGGTCGGCTGCATTCAATACAAGCTCGATGGAGATGAGCATGGCAACGAGGTTACGGCGTGTACAAAAGCCATAGACTCCGATGAAGAACAAGAGTGCTGAGAGCACGAAGAAATATTGTACTGGAATCATTTCTTATCCTCCTTTCTTGCGATTAAGATACCACCGATGATACATGCCAACAGGAATACAGAGATAAACTCGAATGGCAATACATAGCCATACTTGTCAGCACCTACCAGTGCAGAACCTACCTGGTCCATTGGCACCTCGGTGTCGGCTACGGTTGCAGCCATATCAATAAAGTGATTCTTCAACACGACGACTGCCAAGGTTACGAAACCAACGAGGCAGACGAGTGCGCGACCTACAATCTTGCTACCCTTGACATGCTCCAAAAGACCCTGGAGAGTACGCTTTGATACCAACTGGATAGCGAAGACATAAAGCATGGTGATACCACCGGCATATACAGAAATCTGAGCTGCACCCAGATATGTATAGTCGAGCAGGAAGAACATGCCTGCTACACCGAAGAGTACGAACAACAGGAAGGTTGCCGCACGCATGATGCGCTTGGTGAACACGCACATGATGGCTGAGCCAAGGATGACTACTGCCAAGATGACGAACATAAATAAATTTGCTGTTATCATTGTCTAAAGTCCTCCTTACTTAGTCTTGGTGTTAAACTTACCGATTTCCAATGGAGCACCACCCTCGATGAGGTTAGGAAGGCTTCCGCCCTTATAAACCTCCTTGTCAAGGTGCATCACCAACTTGTTGCGGTCGAAGACTGCATTCTCGAAATCGTTGACAAACTTGATTGCACCGAAGTTACATGCGTTCACACAGAGCTCGCAGAACATGCAGTCGCCCAAGTCGTACTGGTAATCTACCAGCTTGCGCTTCTTCTTGCCTGTCTCTGGGTCCTCTACCATCTCGGTTACGATCTTGATGGTATCGTTAGGGCATGACTTCTCACACAATGTACAACCCACACACTTGTAAGCCTCGTTCTCATCACGAACGAAGACCAGGCGACCACGGAAACGTGGAGAGATGTGGAGTGTAGTCTTGCGGTTCTCAGGATACTGCTCTGTGCTCTTTGGTGTGAAGTACTCCTTCATGGTAGTCTTCATACCGATAGCGAGGGTCTTCAAACCCGCTGCAATACCGCCGAAATATGAATTGTTAGACATACTTTCTTATTATTATAATAATGTGTATTAAAGATTATCCGTGGAATCCGAATGCTACGCATACTGTCATCAAGATCAGGATGACCAGTGACAATGGCATCAGATACTTCCACTCCAACTTCAGAATCTGGTCGATACGCAGACGTGGGAATGTCCAACGTACCCACATCAGGAGCCATACCACGGCAAAGGTCTTACCGAAGAACCAGATGAAACCTGGGATGAGGTTCATCAGATTGTCGAAGCCCTCGATACCGATGTTCAATGGCGCCCATCCACCGAGGAATACGGTAGAAGCGATACCAGAAATCACGAAGAGGTTGAGGTACTCTGCCAGGTAGTAGAAACCGAAGCCCATACCTGAATACTCTGTGTGGTAACCAGCGGTCAACTCACTCTCAGCCTCAGCCAAGTCGAAAGGACCACGGTTTGCCTCAGCATTACCTGCTACGAGGAATACGAGGAAAGCCAGGATAGCTGGCACATGACCCTTGATAATCAACCAGTTCCAAGCACCAGTCTGTGCCTCTACGATACCGCTTACCTGCATGGTGCCGGTAAGAACGACTGCAGAAATCAGACAGAGACCGAGAGACATCTCGTAAGAAATCATCTGTACGGCACCACGCATGGCAGATACCACAGAGTACTTGTTGTTAGATGCCCAACCAGCGAGGAACACACCCAGCACGCCGATAGAACTTACGGCTGTGATGAGGAATACACCTACGTTGAAGTCAAGAATATGTGCTCCCTTGTTCCATGGAAGGAATGAGAAAGTACCCACAGAGGCAATGATCACGAGGAATGGTGCCATGTAGTAGAGCAGCTTGTCGGCTCTATCTACAGCGAAGATCTCCTTGATCAACATTTTGAGCACGTCGGCAAATACCTGGAAGATACCCCAAGGACCTACACGCATAGGGCCGAGACGGCACTGGAAGTAGGCACACACCTTACGCTCCATGAAGATAAGTACGATAGCGATGAGGGCGTATGCTGTCAAAATGCAGATACCCACGAGCACGCACTCAATCAGAATCGACAGGAAGTCGCCCAGACCCAAGGTCTGGCGAAGCAGATTGTCGATGAATGTTGTTACTATACTAAAATCAAACATAATTATCTATCAATATCAGGGATTACGAAATCGATTGCTGCACCTGTAGTGATGAGGTCGGCGATCTTCTGACCACGGAGCATTGGATCCAAGGCTCCTGTGAGTGAGAGACCCATCGGACGCATCTTCATACGGTATGGACTCTTGTCACCCTTTGAGTCGAGATATACACCAAACTCACCGCTGGCACCCTCAACAGAGAAGTACCACTGTCCCTCCGGAACCTTGATAATTGGCTTCTGCTTGATGTAGTACTCACCCTCTGGAATGTTGTCAATCAACTGCTCGATGATGTCCAAGCTCTGATACAACTCCTGGATATGTACATAGTAACGATCCATTGAATCGCAACCGGTAAGGGTGATTTCCTTCCACTCCACCTTGTCGTACATATCGTATGGATGACGCTTGCGGGTATCGTTCTTCCAACCTGATGCACGACCAGCAGGACCGGTTACGGCATAGTTGATACAATCCTCAAGGTTCATAGGGCCTACGCCTTCGAGACGATTGTGAGTAATCACGTTGTCACCGAATACGTCGAGGTACTCCTGAATCATCGGACGGAGATACTTGCAGAGGGTCTTCACGTTCTGAACGAAGTTAGGGTCGATATCTGCCTGAAGGCCACCGATACGGTAGTAGTTCTGGATCAGACGGCCACCAGTGGTTTCCTCCATAACGTTCAATACGTGCTCACGGTCGCGCATGCAGTAGAGGAATGCGGTCAAGGCACCCAAGTCCTGTGCGGTACAGCCGAGATAGAGCAAGTGTGAGTCGATACGCTGCAACTCATCCATAATGGTGCGGATGTAGCGGATGCGGTCTGAGAGTTCGATACCCATAGCCTCCTCGATAACACCAACCAGAGCGTGGCGGTGCATCATCGCAGAAAGATAGTTCAGACGGTCGGTCAATGCCAAGGTCTGAGGATAGGTCATGTTCTCCCACATCTTCTCGATACCACGGTGAATATAACCGAGGTGTGGATAGATGCGCTTCACGGTCTCACCATCAATAACAGTCTGCAATCTGAGCACACCATGGGTAGATGGGTGGTTAGGACCAATGTTGACAACATAGTCGTTCTCATCAAAGCGACGCTTCTCTGTAACAACGAGATGGCCATCTTCGCTCAAGGAATACTCCATGGTGAAGTCATCCTCTGGCTCATCAGTACAAGGGAACTTGTTTGCCTCAGGACTCATATCGAAGTCCTTGCGCAATGGATAGCCCTGGAAATCGGTGCGGAGGAAAAGACGGCGCATATCTGGGTGACCCAGGAACTTGATGCCGACAAAATCGAATACCTCACGCTCCAGGAGGTCAGCTACCTTCCAGAGATTGATAACTGTAGGAATCACATCACTGCCATCTACCTTCTTGGCGATGGTCTTTACCGAGCAGCGCTCGTTGGTCTGAGTATTCTCGAGAATATAGATACATCCGAGACCTTCCTCACCGAAGTCTTCACCGATGATGGTAACAAGGTAGTCGAAATGCTTCTCGTTCTTCAACTTCGCCATTTCAGAGGCGAAATTATCAAAACTCAATTCAATATTATTCAGTTTCATGTTCTTATACCTTATTATATTAATCAGTTAGACCTTTCTGAGGGTCGAAATCCTCAGGTACTTCAGTTACGATGATAGGCTCCTTGTGTCCGAGCTTCTCGCTGTCAGAGAGGTTCTCGTTGCTCAAGCCGCGAAGACCACCCTTGCTCATAGAGAGTTCCTTCTCATCCTGAGTCATCTTGTGGTTGGCACCACCGAAGAATTTCTCAACCTTTACCTTACGCTGCAACTGCATCATACCGTAAAGGATAGCCTCAGGGCGTGGAGGACAACCAGGGATATAAACATCCACAGGAACCAACTCGCTGATACCACGAACCACATTGTAGCTCTTCTTGAACGGACCACCAGAGATGGCGCATCCACCTACAGCTACCACATACTTAGGCTCAGCCATTTCATCGTACAAACGTTTGAAAACAGGTGCCATTTTATTGGTAATAGTACCGGCACACATGATCAAGTCAGCCTGACGTGGAGAGTTACGGGTTACCTCGAAACCGAAACGTGAGAAGTCGTAACGCGCACAACCTACAGCCATAAACTCGATACCACAGCAAGAGGTACCGAAGGTCAAAGACCAGAGTGAGTTACTGCGTCCCCAGTTAATGGCAGCATCGAGCGAACCGATTACCACGTTAGCACCACCCTCATTGAGCTCCTGCGCAATCTTTTCGAGGGTATCATTGTCCTTAAACTCGTCGTAAGGAATACTCTTGATAGAGGCTCTTTTGTTTACTTCCATTCCAATGCTCCTTTCCGCCAAGCGTAAGCAAGGCCAAATACCAATACCAACAGGAAGAACCCGATGCTCACGAGAGCCATAGGTCCAAACTGCTTAACTACGACTGCCCATGGATAAAGCAATACTGTCTCGATGTCAAACATCAGGAAAAGGATGGCGAAGAGGTAGTAGCCGATGTGTGATGGCAACCATGAGCTGCCACGAGTCGGAATACCGCACTCAAAAGGTTCACCCTTTACCGGATTGTATGAACGAGGACCGATCAACTTCGCGATGACATAAGCAGCCACCACCAAGGTTACAGCCGTCAGCAAAACGGTGATAAATAGTGTAAAGTTCATAAATTTGTTATAACGTTATTTTATATAAATGCTTCTAAGCGGTTGCAAAGGTAACACTTTTTTCTGAAAGAGCACTTTTTTTTATGGTTTAATTTGCATCCAAAGTGAAAAAATACAAAAAACTGCCTGATTTAATCAGTTAACAGACAGTATTAACGAAGGTTCGGAAACAGAGAAAACGAGCGTATTTTGTAGCAAAAAGGAACAGAATAGTAGGATTTTTTTGCCCCAAAATAAGTTAAAAAGAATGCAGCTATTGAATATTTTCCAAGGTTTAAGAGATTATAACAGGGAAAATATGTATCTTTGCAGCCACGCCAGGCGTTCCTCCTTTAACGCCTAGCGGGGTTGCCCTTTTTACTTTTTTACCTTTAAACCTCCTTTTCAGCAAACAGGCCGAAGAGCTCAGCATCTATCAGGTCAGTAACCTTTCGGAAGTCTTCCGGATTCTCTCCGAACTCCAGATTATCACCATCGATGATGATGAGGCGACCTTTATAATCCTTGATCCAATCCTCATAACGCTTGTTCAAGCCCTGGAGATAATCGATGCGGATGCTCTTCTCGAAATCGCGGCCACGCTTCTCGATATGCTTCACGAGCGTAGGAATGCTGCTCTTGATATATATCATCAGGTCTGGGAGTTTCACCAAACTGATCATCAGATCAAAGAGATCGGTATAGTTCTTGAAATCCCTGTCGCTCATCATACCGATATCATGAAGATTAGGCGCAAAGATACGCGCATCCTCAAAGATGGTTCTATCCTGTACGATGGTCTGCTCTGAACGTGAAATTTCCACAACATCATGGAAACGCTTGTTCAGGAAGTAAATCTGAAGATTAAACGACCAGCGTTCCATATCCTTGTAATAATCAGCCAGATATGGATTATTATCTACCGGCTCGAAATTAGCTTTCCAGCCATATCTCTTGGCAAGCATCTTGGTTAATGTTGTCTTGCCGCTACCTATATTTCCTGCTATTGCTATATGCATTTTTTTACCTTTTTACTTTTTTACCTTTAAGAGAACAGCCCGAAGAGCTTGGCATCTATCTTATCTATGATTTCACCAAACTGCTTGGGATTGTGCTCGAAATCGAGATTATCAACTTCTACGATAAGCACCTTGCCCTTATACTTGTTCATGATGAAATCTTCGTAAAGATTGTTGATACCTTCCAGATAATCCAAAGGCATCTTCTGCTCATAATCACGACCGCGCTTCTGGATATTCTTCACGAGGTGAGGAACTGAAGAACGGAGATATATCATCAGTTCAGGCATCTCCACCACTTCCATCATCGACTCGAAGAGCTCCATATAAGTCTCGTAGTCGCGCTGGTCCATGTTGCCCATCTTCCGGTTGTTGGCCGCAAAGACATAAACACCCTCAAAGATGGTGCGGTCCTGGATAACCGTCTCTTTACTGTGTTGGATTTCCAGCAGATTCTTGAATCGCTGCTTCAGATAGAACACCTCCATATTGAGAGCCCATCGCGAGATATCCTTGTAATAGTCATCGATATAGGGGTTTTCAGCCACGGGCTCCAAGTACTGTTTCCATCCATAATGTTTAGAAAGCATCTTGGTGAGTGTTGTCTTGCCACTACCGATATTTCCTGCTATTGCTATATACATTTATTTTTAATTTTTAATGTTGAATGTTGAATGTTGAATTTTTGATGCGATACCACCCTCAATTCTACATTGGCTGCAAAAGTACAATAAAAAATCGGGATAAACAAAAAAATCCAAGCAAATATATGATTTGCTTGGATTTTTGTATTCTATTCCTGCCTTGCAGGGAATCTGTATGTTAATAGTCACGTTCGATGAGTTCGAGACACATACGGGAGTTGTGGTAAGGACATTTCCAGAACCCCGCCTTATCATCCTCCTTGTTCACCGTACCATCTTCCAGTATAGCCCAGTGCCACTCACCGTTCTTGTTATCCAGCAGATGCTTGGCTACATAGTTCCAGCAGGAGATGGCAACCAGAAGATTCTCTTCGGTACGGAAATACTGATAGAGGTCGATATGTCCGATGATGTTCTCGCACTGCACCCACCACTGACGCTGGAGATCATACTTATCTCCATCTTTCCAATGCTCATAAACCATACTGCCATCCGGACGCAAGCCTTCATCTGCTGCATCGGCTATACGACGGATGATGCGCTCTATCTTATGCAGCAATATCTTATCGTCTAAAACCAGCGCGGTTTCGTG
Source organism: Segatella copri (assembly GCF_003465495.1). Lineage (GTDB taxonomy): Bacteria > Bacteroidota > Bacteroidia > Bacteroidales > Bacteroidaceae > Prevotella > Prevotella copri_G. The sequence goes on from NZ_QSAV01000040.1 coordinate 14,804, forward strand.
GAGCAGCCAGGACGCCTCAATATCATGACCATAGCTCTCGATATTGCGCTTGCCCTCCCACTCGTCATTGAAGAAGAGGTCGAGATGATAAGTCTCCTTGTTCAGAAGCTTATCGGTGAAGATATCGAGCAAATTACGGATACTCTTCTCCAGTTCCGGAGTCTTCCATACACGATAAAGATTGGTATATGGCTCGATGATATGCAGATGGGTATTCATCGTACGGGAACCATTCTCATCCTTATCAGAGAGACGCATGTCTGCAATCGGATTCCATTCACGGGTCAATGCCTCGATATATCCGTTGTTCTCGGCATCAAAGGCATGCTTCTCGATGTCATGATACAGAGAGATGGCGATATCCAACGCCTCCTTGTCGCCTGTTGCACGGGCATACTCCGAGAAACCATAGATGGCAAAGCCGATGGCGTAAGTCTGCTTCTTGGTATCGAGCGGATTACCCTGATAGTCAACACTCCAGTAGATGCCGCCATATTCCCTGTCGAGGAAATAATCGCGCACATAATCCTTGGCACGGGTGGCAGCCTCAAGAAACTCCGGCTTCTTCAAGACACGATAGGCAGCAGAAAACGCCCAGAGGATACGGGCATTCATCACTGCTCCCTTCTCGGCTACAGGATGTACCTGGTCGTTACCGTCTACACGTCCGTAAAAGCCACCGTTTTCTTCATCTTTCACTTTCGTTAGCCAATAGCTGAGGATGTTGTTCTCCAGAACATCCCGCATCGTTTCTTTAAGATTGTCCATTTTTCCTTTTTTAATAGTGATTATTAGTTATGTTAAAACAGTTATTTGCGGATAGGGAACTTCCAGGCAAGCACCATCAGCAGGAAGGCGATGACGGCTGGGAAGAGTGAGAACAATGACCATACCATCGTAAGCACAGAGTCGGTAACACTGGCAGGGTCGATCATCGTATTACCCATCTTATCTGTTATCATGTTGGCACCTGCCCAGCCCAGGAAGAGGGCGATGAGAGAACCGGAAATGGCGGTACCAAACTTCTGGCTCATCGTACCGGAAGAGAAGATAAGACCCGTAGCTGATGTTCCGAAATGCTCGGTATGGTAGTCGGCTACATCGGCATACATAGACCACATCAATGGCGAATAGATACCGATACCCATAGAGGTAAGGATAACGATGGCTATCATCACCCAGATATACGACGGATTCATCGGGATGAAGAAGAAGACAACCGAGAGAACCAGACAGAGTGTTGCAGCCCAGAAGAATGCCATGCGCTTGCTGCCTACCAGACGGGTGAACCAAGGAGATACACCACCGAAAATCATACAGGTTACTTCACCAAACGCCATGAAAACGGTATAGTTGATAATCAGTCCCTCGATGGTTACATTGCCATGCAGACAGTAATCGAACATATAGCCAGCTACGGCATAGCGGAATCCGTTGAAGAAGTTGGTACACACGGCGATGGCTGTCATATAGAGCCAAGCCTTGTTGTGAACGAGGTCGGCAAACTGCTGGAAAGAGAACTTCTCAGCACGCTTCGGCTTCAGACGTTCCTTGGTAAGGAGTCCGCAAGCCAATGTCATCACAGCTGCAATAATACCGAGCACGGCACCAATGACAGCATACTGATGAGCGGCAGAACCACCTACCATTTTCTGGAGATAAGGGAAAGAGAGCAGGGTGACGAATCCCATGGCATAAGCACCCACCATACGGAAAGAAGAGAACTGGTTCTTCTCATCATCATCCTCGGTCATCACACCGAGCAATGAGCCGTAAGGCACATTCACCATGGTATATACCGCCATCATCAGCAGATAGAGGGCGTAAGCATAGATTCGCTTGCCCACAGGACCGAAGTCTGGTGTATAGAGCAAGAGGGCGAATATCAATCCGAAAGGAATGGCACCATAGATGAGCCAAGGACGGTAGGTACCGAAACGGCTCTGGGTACGGTCGGCAAGAGTACCCATCAGCGGATCAGTAACCACATCGAACATGCGGGCTACGAGCATCAGTACTGCCGCATCCGCAAACGAGAGTCCGAAGACATTTGTAAAAAACAGAGGAAAAGCGATAGACATCACCTTCCATACAATACCACCCGCAGCGGCATCACCCAATGCATAAGCTATTTTTTCTTTTAAACGAGCCATTGTTTTTAATTGACAATTTATAAATTACTAAAAAAGGGATTCGCTCCCCATCTATATCTGATAATACGGATGAGGAGTACGAATCCCTACAATCTTAATACCTGAAACTTATTTACTTAAAGTCTGTTTATTTTTTGCTACCAAAGCCTTGATCTTCTCTACAGAGAACTGAGTACGATAATCATCCTTTGGTGTGTTCATGCAGTAGTCTACCAATCGGTCGATGGTAGAAGTTGCCACATGCATGCGGGTATCAGAAGAAGCATAGTAGATGAATACCTTGCCATCCTCATCTGCAATCCAACCATTGGCAAAGACTACATTCATTACATCACCGATATACTCAGGACCTTCCGGTACGAGGAGATATCCACCTGGTTCTGCAATCACCTTTGTAGGATCCTCAAGAGAAGTCATGTACATATAGAGCACATAGCGGAGACCGCTGGCACAGCCACGAACACCATGAGCCAGATGCAACCAGCCCTTATCAGTCTTGATAGGATGAGGACCCTCACCGTTCTTCACCTCCTGGATGGTGTGATAGTGACGGGCATTGATGATCTTCTCTTCCTTGATTTCGGCATGAGTGATATCATCAACAAGAGCCCAACCGATACCACCACCAGAACCTGTATCGATGAAACCATCCTGTGGACGGGTATAGAAAGCATACTTGCCATCAACAAACTCCGGATGGAGAACCACATTGCGCTGCTGGCTCTTGGTCTTCAAGTCAGGAAGGCGTTCCCAGTTTACCAGGTCCTTGGTACGGGCGATGGCTGCAGTAGCAGTAGCAGCACTGAGGTCTCCAGGCTGATCATCATCATGACGCTCTGCACAGAACACGCCATAGATATAACCATCCTCATGAGCTGTGAGTCGCATATCATAGATGTTGGTAGCAGGAACAACATCCTCCGGCATGGTGATAGGCTCATCCCAGAAACGGAAGTTGTCAACACCATTAGGACTCTCTGCTACGGCAAAGAAACTCTTGCGGTCAGCACCCTCTACACGAACAACGAGGAGATACTTACCATTCCACTTGATGGCACCCGAATTGAGGGTAGCATTCATCATGATGCGCTGCATGAGATAAGGGTTGCTCTTCTCATCGAAGTCGTAACGCCACTCCAATGGTGTATGTTCTGCAGTAAGGATTGGGTTCTTATACTTTTCATAGATACCATTTCCCCACTCTACCGGTTCATTCTTACGGCTCAGCAATTCCTCATGATGAGCGCGAAGTGCTTTCACTTTGTCTTGAAATGTAGTCATAATATATCTATTTTACTTTTTTACCTTTACAATGTCTTTGGCAAAGAGAACTTTCTTTTCCTTCTTGAATTTCTTGAAGTCCTCGACGATGGCACCATCGCCTACTCCAGGGAGGTAAGCCTCTTCCTGAGGTTTATCCCAGGCATTACGCCAGAAGAGTACATAACTCAACTGATACTTCTGAAGTACAGGCCAAAGGGTTTGGGTAAACCAGTCCTTCTTGCTGGAGATACCCCTGCAACCCGTTTCGGTGAGGGCAGGAATCTTGCCAACCTTCTTGGCTGCCTCCATCAGCACATCGAGCGTAGCAGCAAGGTTCTGCTGATAGTTGGCATCGCTGTTGTCGAACTCGTAGACGTCAACACCCAGCATATCCACATACTTTGCGCCTGGGAATCGCTCCAGGAATTTTTCTACCGTCTTCTCGTCGCTGAGATTTGGTGACCAAGCCCAAACGATGTTATTGCACCCTGCTTTAGTAAGTATATTTAGGGTTTTTACGTATAATTGGTTATATTGTACAGGTGTGCAACTGCTAGCTCCCCACCAGAACCATCCGCCATTCATTTCATGCCATGGTCGGAAGATGACAGGAACCAGTTTACCATCGTTTGTCTTCAAAGAAAGGATGAAATCGGAAACCTTCTTGAGCCATCCGTCGAACTTCTGTTGCTGGGCGCCTCCATCCAGGACTGCAGCTACAGCATCACCTTTCGGATCCCAGGCATTCTCGCCTGTTACCGGATTCCAAGGATGCCAACTCAAAGTGACGATGCCTCCTCTCTCATTTTGGGCAATGATTTCTTTTCGCATACGATCGAAAGACACGCCGTCAAGGTTTTCCTTGCTATCCAACTCTATTTTTCCAAGATCGAAACCCATCACAGCAGGATAATCACCTGTAGTGAGGAGCACATCGCTCTTTCCTTCATCCCATTTCCAAGTAGTACCATACACCGGATCATCCTGATGACCGAGCATGATTCCCTTGTTCAGTAATTTCTGCAGTCTGACCTTCAGTTGCTCTGCCGGAGTATTGCAACATTGCTTTTTACCCTTGCAGCAGGAAGTAGTGGCAGTCTGGACTGATGCGCCCGTAACGCCATCAACCTGTGCCATTGCTCCTTGCATCGCCATGAGGCAAGCTGCACCAATCAAAATTCTTTTTCCTATCATATATCTATTTCTTTAATTGCTGAATAATCCAAGCCTGCCACTCATCCCACTGCTCCTGATACCAGTAATGACCGGTCATCTGGTACAGACTCAATGTCTTTGGCGCTTTTACCGAATTATAAAGTCCGTAAGACGATGTTGGCGGAACCACCTCGTCATTATAACCGAAACTGTACCAGCCAGGAACGGTGATACGACGGGCAAAGTTGACGCCATCATAATAGCGTGCACCTTCGAGTCTTGCCTTTTCCAAATCTGTAAGTTTCTGCTCTTTCCATGCAGCCCCCTGTGCCTTGTCTTCCTTATAGAAATAGTGAGGCCATCCGCCTGCAACTCCGTGAATCTCAGCTTCATAATCACACATAGCATCATGAACAGGAGCCAGGAATGTGATTCGCTTATCGAGAGCTGCCACAGCGATGGAAAGAAATCCACCCTGTGATGAACCCGTTACACCGATAGTCTTTCCGTTCCACTCAGGGAGCGAAGCGATATAATCCACACCACGGACTGCACCGGTTACTACCCGTCTGTAAGCATTGCGATAAGGATTCTCGAGATTGGTATCCCAGTAACCATTCAGTTCGCCATTGGCAAGATCATCATAAATCTTCTGCTGCATGGTAACAGGAACACCATGAATACCGATTTCCAGTACGATGCATTCAGCAGGAGCCGTATAAGTATCGCCGGCATAAGGGCGCACACCCGCACCAGGTACACGGAGCAAAGCCGGATACTTGCCTTCTTTTACCGGTACACTCAGGATGCCATACATCTTAGAGCCCCATCGGTTGTTGTTATAACTGATTTCATATACATTCTTATCCTTGGTACAACGCTCAGGCAGAAGCACCTTGGTAGGATTGAGGTCATTCTGTCTTGCCTCATCCAGTGCCTTCTTCCAGAAAGCATCAAAATCCTTAGGTTCCTGTGCGAAAGGCTGGATCTTCTCAGGAGAGAAACCTGCCGTGCAAAGTCCCTCGTAATCCTTGCCATCAACATGAGCGATAACCTTTAAGCGGTAGAAGCCCGGTCTGTTCAGACTGCCGCACCATTTCATGGTTCCGTCCTTGAGAGTGGTACTTTTCTTCACCTCCGGAAACATTACCGGTCCAGCTTCGTAATCTACCTTCACCTGGTTGAGTAGCGTACCGCTCTTTCTCACATTCACCGTGAAGTTAGCCTTCTCGCCTACACGATAATTCCAGTCCTGATGGTCAGGAGTTACCGTTACCACGATGTTGTTTCCTCTGATTTGTGCGCTGAGGCTTGAAGTCCCCAGCACACTCATCAGAACACCTATAATTATTAACCTAAAAACATTTGCTATACGATGATTCATATTGTCGTTGGTAATCTTGTTAGTTAAACATTCTGTTTTACGGTTGCAAAGTTAGGCATAATTTCCGATATATCCGTGTATTATTTTGCTGAATAAACATACTTTGTTGCAAAGGCAGAAAAATATTTGGAAATATCTGAAAAAAGAAATAAGAATTGATGCACATCAAGTCAGAAAAAGCAAAGAAAACAACAAAATACACACTCTATTTAACTCAAGAATTGACCGAAAACACCCAAAGACCAATTAACAAAGCACAAAAGGTTATGACAATTCATATAATAAATAATGTACGCGTACCTTATATATAATAGATAAATAATAGAATAATCAATATAAATCAACCATCAAGTAAATAAATTGTAACGCTAACACTTAATCTTTAATAAATATGACGAAAATTACATTTTATTTTCAATAAAGCAGAAAAGTATTAGTAATCAGCAAAATATGTACAAGCTATTTTGCAAAAAATAGCTATCTTTGCAGCAGATTTACAAAACAGCCTAAAGGTTTAGAATAAACAATATAAAACAAATAAACATAATCACAACAATGGAAAAAGTAAATGCAACCTAGAGCTAGCCTCTAGCCCTTTCTTCTCATCAGAAAAAGATGACGAAGGAATAATCAGAGAGCACTAATCCGTTTTGGATTCTTTCCCGTATCGATCGTATAAGTGAAAGAGCCAAACTGTTTTAACCAACTAACAAAAATTGTATGAACTTTAAAAGTAGAGAAAAGTTGCTTGCTAGTGTAGCTGCCCTGAGTCTTCTCAGCATCTCCCCTCAGCAAACTTTCGCAGCCCAGATCACAACGAATCAGGCAGTGCAACAGACCAAGAAGATTACTGGTAACGTATCCGATGCAATGGGTCCTATCATCGGTGCAACAGTAAAAGTGAAAGGCACAAAAAATGCCGCAGTGACAGACTTTGATGGTAACTATACACTGAATGTAGGTGCCGGACAGACTGTAGAGGTAACTTACGTAGGCTATGTTACCAAAACTTTCAAAGTAGGAGGCCAAAGCAAGTACGACATCACTTTGGTAGAAGACAACAACAGTCTTGACGAGGTGGTAGTTGTAGGTTATGGTACCATGAAGAAGAGCGATATCTCAGGAGCTTCTGTTTCCATGGGAGAAGACCAAATCAAAGGTTCTATTATCACAAACTTAGACCAGAGTTTCCAAGGTCGCGTTGCCGGTGTTACATCTGTAGCGACTTCAGGTGCTCCAGGTTCTTCTACCTCAATCCGAGTTCGCGGACAGTCAACAATCAATGCCGGTGCAGAACCACTTTATGTCATTGATGGTGTCATCTTCCAGGGCGGCGGTTCAAGCGGCGGTTCATTAGGTTTGGGAGATGCCTTAGGAAACGGTTCTGTTTCTACCGTATCACCAATGTCAACTATCAACCCTGCCGATATCGTCAGTATGGAAATTCTGAAGGATGCTTCTGCTACAGCCATCTATGGTGCCCAGGGTGCAAATGGTGTTGTACTTATCACAACCAAACGGGGTAAGATTGGAGAAGCAAAATTTACATACGACGGCATGGCAGCATGGCAATACCAGGGAAAGCGTATTGACATTCTGAATCTTCGTGAATTCTCAGAATATTATAATGATTTTGTAAACAACGGATGGATTTCACAGGATCAGGCACGTCCTGATTTCTCAGACCCATCTATCTTGGGTCGAGGAACCAACTGGCAGGACGCTGTATTCCGCACAGCTTTCCAGCACCAGCATCAGGTTGCTGCACAAGGTGGTACAGAGAAGGTTAAGTACTATGTTAGTGGCGGTATGATGGATCAGGATGGTACTATCATCGGTTCTAACTTCAAGCGTTTGAACGTACGTGCCAATCTGGACGCTCAACTGAAGAAATGGTTCAAGATAGGTATGAATACTACATACACAAGAACCAAGGAGCGCCTGCTCCATGCTGATGGTACAGAAGGTGTTATTACATACGCATTGACCACACCACCAGATATTGCCATCTACGATGTAGACGGAAACTACACATCTGTAGTACGTGACGGCTGGTCTTCACCAAACCCTATTGCACAGGCATTGAGCAAGGATATCACCATGAAGCGCAACAAGCTGACCGGTAACATTTTTGCAGACATTACTCCTATAAAGAACCTCACCTGGCATACAGAGTTGGGTTACGACTTGTCATGGAGTGATGCAGAGGTCTTTACACCTACTATGCACTTAGGCAACTGGAACCAGGACACAAACTTTGCAAGCTGGCAGAAGAATACAAGCAAGTATTGGCAGTTTAAGAACTATATTACTTATAATGGAAGTATCAAAAAGCATTCTTTCACAGCCATGCTGGGTCAGGAAGCTTGGCGCAGTGACTGGGATTATACCTATCAGGCAAACGCTAATTTGCCAAACAATACAATCCATTTGCCATCTTTGGGTTCCAGCACTCCTAGTATCAAGTCAGGTTTCGGTGTTACAACCATGTCATCATTCTTTACACGTGAGACATACAACTACGATGACCGTTATTTAGCAACATATACATTCCGTCGTGACGGAAGTTCTAACTTCGGTCCTGAAAACCGTTGGGCTTCATTCCACTCATTTGCAGCAAGCTGGCGTTTCTCTAACGAGAAGTTTATCAAGAGCATCGCAGGTAAATGGTTGAGCAATGGTAAGATTCGTATTGGCTGGGGGCAGACTGGTAATGCCAATATCGGTGCTTACAAATGGGGTACTACCGTAACCAAGTTCCTTGTTGGTCAAACAAGCGTAGCATACCGTCCTACCAATATTCCAAACACTTCTATCAAGTGGGAAACTCAGGAACAGACCAATATCGGTCTCGATCTTGGACTCTTCAATGATAAGATTGGTTTCACTCTCGACTGGTACAACAAGGTTTCCAACGATATGCTGATGCCTTTACAGTTGCCTTCATATATGGGTACTCAAGGCAATGGTTCTTCACGTCTTAATGCACCTTGGGGTAACTACGGTAAGATCAAGAACACCGGTTTCGAGTTGGCAGTAAACGCTCATCCTATTGCTAACAAGAACTTCTCTTGGGATACAGAGTTCAACATTTCTTGGAACAAGAACAAACTGGTAGGTCTCAGCGGCACAACCAATGCCAACATCATTGGCTATGGCCAGTGGAACGACGTGGTCTGTGTAAGTAACATCGGCAAACCTCTCTATCAATTCTGGGGATATCAGACCGATGGCGTATACAAGGATTTTGAAGATATCAAAAACTCTCCTAAGCCTAAGAGCTACAAGGAAGGAGCCCTGAATAAGGGAACAACCGTATGGCCAGGCGATATCAAGTTTAAGGATATTTCAGGTCCTGACGGAAAGCCTGATGGAGTTATCGACGATTACGACAAGACTTACATCGGTAATCCACAGCCTAAATATACATTTGGTTGGACCAACACATTCCGTTATAAGGACTTCGACCTGACATTGTTCGTCAGCGGTTCTGTAGGAAACAAGGTTATGAACTACCTGAATATCAGCATGAGCAAGATGAACAATGCCTGGGTAAACCAGAGTGCAAGTGTCAAGAATCATGCCGTACTGGCTCCAATTGATCCGAACAAGGACTACAGTAATGGTTATAAAGGCAACAATGCCAATACCGTATACAACTGGTATGATGACGTAGACAACATTTATGTAGTAAACGCAGGAACCAACATTCCACGTCTTGCTATCGGTGACCCAGCCGGAAACTCTAGCGTTATCAGTGACAGATATGTTGAAGATGGATCATACTTGAGAATGAAGAATATCACTTTAGGTTATACATTGCCTAAAAAGTATGCAAGATACCTTCATATTGAGAGTTTGAGAGTATATGCAAATATACAGAACCTCTTCACTATTACCGGTTACGACGGTTATGATCCAGAAGTTGGTGCAAGTACATCCGATTCACAGGGATACAGCTTCGGTGTAGATAACGGACGTTATCCTTCACCAACGGTATATTCTTTCGGTATCAACCTTGCTTTCTAATTAAATAACAAAAGAATAAACAATTATGAAAAAATACAATATATATAAAACGGCCGTTTGCGCATTCGTCTTGGGTCTCAGCTTGTCTTCTTGCGGGGACTTTCTGGATCAGCCAGACAATTCCAACTACAATGCAGACACGTTCTATAATGGTGATGCAGAGTGCTATCAAGGCGCCAATTCTCTGTACAGTATGCCATGGTATGATTTCCAAAGAGGTTTCTTCAAAGTTGGTGAAGTAATGTCAGGAAACTATTATTGGTGGGGAAGTGAAGATACTCAATACTGGAACTGTAACGTATCTGCCAACAATGCCAACCTGAAAGATATGTCTTATTCACTTTGGACAGTAAATGCCTACGCTAACACCATTTATGATAAACTGAAAGGTGCCAGCGCAAGCGCAAGCGTAAAGAGTGCATGTATGGGAGAATGCCTGACATGGAAAGCTATGGCATACTTCTATCTTGTACGTACATTCGGTGCTGTGCCAATCATCCATAACAACACAGACATTATCGGTGCCGGTACATACAATGACCAGTATAAGGCCAACATAGAGGATGTATACGATTACATCATCATGACCTTGAAAAAAGCCATTGAACTGTTACCGGAAAAAGATCCTACAGGTCTTGGACGTATTGATAAATACAGCGCAGAAGGCTTGCTTGCCAAGGTTTACCTGACAAAGTCTGGTTTCGATCCAGCAACTACAACTTACGAACAGGGAAGTGTGGCATACATCAAGACCACCAATCACCAGCGCAATCAGGAAGATCTTGACAACGCTGCAAAATATGCAAAGGACGTGATTGACAACAGTGGAAGAAGTCTTGAATCTGCAGCTAATTTCCCAGCAATGTTCTATGGTGCATACAAAGGTCCAGAATCACTCATCGCATGGCACTGGCGTGCCACACGTGACCCTTGGACATCTCAAAACTCACTTCAAAGTGACCTCGCTATTACGGGTTTCGATGAAACAGGTAACAACTGGGGAGGATGGGCTGGTCCATCAGTAGACCTGATAGAAGCTTTCGGAGATAATCCAACAAGCCAGACTAGAAACAACACCGACATCCGCCGTAAGGCTACCATGATGATGGCTGGTGATAAATACGACTATTTCTACACAGACTGTGGCGGTTTCGATTTCCTGAAGCACGTATATAAAGGATACGAGAAGCACCCAGGCAACGGAGAACTCCAGAGTCCAACAGGAGCACAATGTGTCAAGCATCTTGTTGGTGATAAAGCCGACCATAACTTGCATATAGGCTGCGACTTTGATGTGATGGCTTATGGTAACTATACTCAGCTGTTACGTCTTGCAGATGTTTATCTCATCTATGCAGAAGCCAAGATTGGCAATGCAGGCTCAACAACAGATGCATCTGCCATTGATGCATTCTACAAAGTTCGCAACCGTGCGGTATCTACATACGAACGCCCAACATCTATCAGTTTCGAAGATGTATGGAAGGAGCGCAGATTGGAGTTAGCACTTGAGGGCGATCGCTGGTATGATTACGTACGCAGGTTCTACTTCGATCCTGATGCAACAATTGCTGAGTTGAACGCACAGAAGAGAAATGAGTATTATGGTCTGAATGCGCTCTATGAGACATGGTACAACAAGGGTAGCTATGATGGTCCTTGGAACTTGAACAGCGATGTAAGATACAATGATGATCCTGGTAAGCATCAGAACGTTCAGGTGAGCAGTTTTACCATCCCATTCCCTACAGAAGATGCAACCATGAGCCCTCATTTGCTGGAGGCACCACAGCATGTTGACATTTCTCAGTTTACTTATTAATATAAGAAACCTCAAAAACAGAACAATTATGAAGCTAAATAATAAAATATTAAGTGTCATGCTTCTTGGAGCTACAGCATTTACAGGACTCAGCATTACAAGTTGTGTGGATGAGCCTGACAAATATGAAATAGCTGGTGGAACTCCTTCTATTGATTACGTTCGCCTGTGCGATGTAACCAAGAAAGATTCCATGTTAACTGGAGCATACATGGGTACAAGTATCTGTCTGGTCGGTAACAACTTGAGAAGTATAACAAAAATGCTCTTCAACGATCAGCAGGCTATTTTGAATACAAGTATGATTACAGACCATACCTTGATTGTAGATGTACCAAAGACTCTTACTGACAATCCTACCAATAAGATCTACATGTACAACAAGGATGGTGAGTGTACTGAATATGACTTCAAGACGCTCGTACCAGAACCGGTGGTAACATCATTGAGCAATGAGTTTGCAAAAGATGGCGAAACAGTAACCCTGAAAGGCGACTACCTGCTGGATTACGAGAATGCTCATCTTAAAATCACATTCCCAGGCAACGTAGATGTTACAGATTTCAAGAGCATTTCCAAGAGTGCCGTTACTTTTGTGGTACCAGAAGGTGCACAGAAAGGATTTGTCACAGTAGAAAGCATGTATGGAAAAGGTAAGTCTAAGTTCTATTTCCGTGACGACCGCTGCATACTCTTCGACTGGGATAATGACGGAGATGACGCAATAGCAACAGGTCATGGCTGGCGTGATGGAATTCAAAATGGTAACCGTATGAGGAATGATGTTGAAGGAGTTCAGCCTCTTGACGGAAATTACTACTACTTAGGAGGCAAGACCGTTAATTTCGATTCATGGGCTGAAGATGAATACTCATTCAACTACTGGCCAGAGCCGGCTGCAGGTTATCCTGAGTTGAACTCGCTGATGAAATGGGATGATGTTGACAACATACAAGTGAAGTTTGAGGTTAACATTCCTAATGATTGGACAGGCTTGTCATTACAGGTATATTTTACCGGTAACGACCAGGTAACATACTCAACAGGCAACAACAACTATCTTGCAGATGACAAGCTTCCACGTGCACTTTGGACTCCATGGTATGGAGCAACAAACAACACATTCAGCACTTCAGGAAACTGGCAGACTGTTTCTATTCCATTATCAGAATTTGCATACGACAGATATGGAAACAAATTGGGTGGTTTGAAGTTTGAGAATCTCACAGGTATGACCATGTTCCTCTATACAGGACCATACAAAGAGGCTACTGTAGAATGCTCACCAACAATTTGCGTTGATAACATTCGTGTTTGCCCTATCAATGAATAAAATTTGCTGATGCTGGCAGCCATCCAACTGCCAGCACTGCAAACAAACAAAAACAATAAACGTCAATCATTATGAAAAGACATAATAAATCTTTCCTCTGGTTGGTTCTGCTACTGATATGCAGTACATTTGCGTTCACATCATGCGACCGTGATGACTTGAACACCGACCAGTATGGCAATGAAATATCTGTATTATCATACGGTCCAAACCCTGTACTCCGTGGGGGTGTCCTTACTTTCAAGGGAGCCAATCTTGACCAAATTACAGAAATAGATCTTCCTGGTGCAGAAGCTATTACCAGCATTAATGTTGTTACATCAGGAAAAAACTCAGAAATCAATATTGAAGTTCCTGCAGAAAAATGTGAACCAGGTATTGTTACATTGAAGACCGCCAAGAATGGTGAAATCAAGACACTTACCCCAATCACATACATTGAGAATTTGAAATTCACAGGTTTCTACGTAGGTGAAAACAAGGAAAACCTGGTAGGTAATGTTGGAGACGTCCTCACTATTGAAGGCGATTATCTCAACAATATTACATCTGTCATTTTTGCCAATGGCGCAACTATGGATGCCGAGAATTTTAAATCTCAGACCCGCTATCAGATTCAGCTGGTAATCCCAGCAGAAGCAGGAGAAGGCAGATTCCAGATTAGCGATGGAAACAACTATATGTATTCTGAAGGTGCTTTAAGTATCAATGCTCCTGAAATCGATGCAAACAATGCTATCGGTAAGTCTCTCATCAAGGCTGGTGAAACAGAGGTCCTCAGAGGTACTTCACTTGATCAGATTGCAAGCATTGAGTTGAATGGTGCAACCGTAGAAGCAGCTGACTTCAAGTCACAAACAGCTTCTGAGATTACCTTCATTATCTCTTCTAAGGTAGCAGACGGTGAAATTACAGCTGTAACAAAAAGCGGTATAAGAATTCCTTTCGGTGAGATTACAACCGTTGTTCCTAGCCAACTCGTTGCAACTCCTTCCCCTATCAAGAATGGTAAAGAGATAACAATCAGCGGTAAGGATATGGATCTGATTACAGGCATCGCATTCCCTAACGCCAAGGAATCTAAGCTTAACAAGGTTGAGACAACAAAGGTTACTTCTACAGTACCAGAGGATGCACAGGAAGGCGACATCACTTTGAGTCTTGATAATGGTAAGACTGTAACAGTAGCCTATAAATTGGTTAAGCCAACCGTTACCGCTTGCGCTCCTGCAGCCATCACAGCTGGCGAGAAGACCATCATCAAAGGTACAGATCTCGACCTCGTGAAGAGCATCACCTTCCCTGGCGATGTAGACATGACAGTAGATGATTTCAAGGGTACAGCCAATGCTATCGCAGTAACAGTTCCTGCAGCCTGCGCCGGTTCAGGCTTCAAGCTCAACCTGAAGAATGGTACTACTGTCAACATCGATAGTCAATTGAGCATTAAGGCAGCAACAGATCCAGCTATTGCATCTGTTACACCAGGTGAGGCTATCGCAGGTTCAACCATCACCATCACTGGCAAGAACTTCCAGAACATCCAGAACCTCTACATCGGTTCTTACAAGGTAAACCGCTATACATCTCGCACCAACACAGAGATTGTCTGCCAGGTTCCTGCCACAGCAGAAGTAGGTACATACAAGATCGTGATGGAAGACCCAGACGGCAACAAGATTGAGGGTCCCGAGTTCAAGGTGGTTCCTGCAGAGAAAGACATAGCTGACTTTGCCAAAAATGAAGCTGGCACAGCCATTACCTATCCATTTGTGTTCAGTTGGGGCGATGGTACGGGTAAATTCCGTCTCAACAAAGCAGATCTTATTAAACTTGGCGTAAAGAAGGGTTCTAAGTTGATAATTTATAAGGATGCAAGTGTTACAGGACAAGTTCAAATCAATGACGCAAATTGGGCTGGTCTTTATACAATTGCAGACTGGAACGGAACAGAAGCTCAGCTTGTACAAGAATTTGATGACAAAATGATGAATGCCATCAACAATGTTTCTGACGGTTGGAGCGACACTGCATTCATTATCCAAGGTGACTTAGGGAAAGCAAACAAGATTGTTATCCTCCCATAAGTGATATTTAACATAAAAAACGCATTTATGTGAAATATAATTCGTAAATTTGTGGCGTAGTTAGATCAACTGCGCCACATTTTTAATTAAAACCAAAACATCAACCCGATATGAAGAAAATAGCATTATCCTTACTGATAGCTCTGAGCTGCATCTCAGCCAAAGCTGCCGACGGCAAGTCGCTGTTTGTATCATTCAACGATGGTAGCAAGATAGAGTTTGCACTGAGCACGCTACCGGAAGTGTCCTTCGGAGATGATAAGATGACTGTAACATCTACAGCTACTGCTGCCAGCTATGAACTATGGAAGGTTTCCACCTTCACTTATGGTACAACGACAGGCATCAAGCAGGTAGAAACCAACAACAAGTTTGCCTTCGAAGGTGACCGTATCATCGTGGATGGTACCAACAACAAGGTAAGCGCCTTCGCACTGGATGGGAAGAACATCAAACTCTCTCCTATCACAGCTGGCGACAAGACCATCATCAATCTCAGTGAATTGACACATGGGGTCTATATTATCAAAATCAATAACAAATCCATAAAAGTAGCAAGACAATGAAAAAACTATTACTCTCACTCCTAGCAGTAATGATTTCATTCACTGCCTTGGCACAAACGAAAGGAGACAAGCTGACCATCAACCTAAAGAATGGTACATCACAAGTCTGGGATCTGACAGCAGACGGACAGGCTCCAGTTTCTAAAATCACACACTCTGCAGATGGTAAAGTGGGATTCGTGATGACGGGTCTGGAAGACTATGGTGCTTTCGAAACCTACGACATCAACGACATCAACAACATCTCCTTCTCTATCTATCACGAAAGCGAAGTAGGCGATGTGAATCTTGCAGACCCTTCTGCTACAGAAAAGACCAAACGTCTCTACAAATATCTGCAGTTGAATTATGGCAGCAAGACCATCTCTTCGGTCATCGCCAACGTTAACTGGAACACACAGGAAGCAGATAAGATCTATAGGGCAACCGGCAAATATCCTGCCATGAACTGCTATGATTTTATCCATATCTATGTTCCTAAGCAGGATTCCAACGGATGGATCAACTATAACGACATCACTCCTGTTACCAACTGGGCAGACCAGGGCGGACTGGTATCGCTGATGTGGCACTTCAATGTGCCTAAGACAGAAAGCACAGTTCCAGGAACAGATGGTAGCGGTGTGACCTGCACCCCATCAGAAACATCCTTCAAAGCAGCCAACGTATTTACTGCTGGCTCTTGGGAGAACAAATGGTTCTATCAGGAGATGGACAAGGTGGTGGAAGTTCTGCAGAAGTTGCAGGATGCAGGCGTTGTTGCCATTTGGCGACCATTCCACGAAGCTGCCGGTAATGCCTGTCTGAAATCAGGTGCCAGCTGGGGTAAGTCCTGGTTCTGGTGGGGATATGATGGTGCTGAAACTTACAAGAAGCTTTGGCAGACCATGTTTGATTACTTCCAGAACAAGGGAATACACAACCTGATATGGGCTTGGACCACACAGAATTACAATGGTGATGCAAATACCTATAACAATGATGCCGACTGGTATCCCGGCGACAAGTACGTAGACATCATCGGTCGCGACCTCTACGGTTATAATGCAACCAAGCAGTCTCAGGAGTTCAAGGAGATTCAGGCACGCTATCCTGGTAAGCTCATCGCTCTGGCTGAGTGCGGAACTGATGCCAACAACAAAACAGCTACAGCAGGTATTGACGAAGCATGGAACGCCGGTGCAAAATGGAGCTTCTTCATGCCTTGGTATGGAAGCAACATGCCATCCAACGACTGGTGGAAAGCAGCTATGAACAGCAAGAACGTGATTACCCGCGACCAGGTAAACCTGAACGCAAACTATGTAGAGGAAAGTGCTGTGGATGCTGTGAAGAACATGGGCATCGGTACCAATTTCGGCAACTGCACAGATGTGGTAGCCATGGGGATGAACATGAACAGCAATTCTGTTACAGATTTCGAGAAAGCATGGGGACAGGTTCCTACCACCAAACCGATGGTAGATTTTCTGAAGAAGAACGGTTTTAATTCTGTCCGCATCCCAGTTACCTGGTTCCAGCACATGAAGGAAGACGGAACCGTGGATGAAGCCTGGATGAACAGAATACAGGAAATCGTTGATTACGTGATTGATAACGGTATGTACTGCATCCTGAATGTTCATCATGATACAGGTGCAGACGATAAGGATGTGAAGCACTGGATCAAGGCTGATGAAGCCAACTATAAGGAGAACAAGGAGAAGTTTGAATATCTCTGGACCCAGATTGCCACCCGTTTCAAGAACTACAACCATCATCTGGTGTTCGAAGGTTACAACGAGATGCTTGATGCCGACAACACCTGGAATGCACCAAAGAGCGCAAGCAGCTATAAGGGTTTGAACGGATATGCCCAGAGTTTCGTGAATGCAGTACGTGCTACCGGTGGCAACAACGAGACCCGCAACCTCATCATCAATACCTATGCTGCAGCTAATGGTGACGACGTATTGAACAACCTCGTCATCCCTACCGACAAGGTGGATGGTCATATCGCAGTAGAAGTTCACACCTATGCTCCATGGGACTGGTTTGACCAGAAAGGCAAGTGGGATGCTTCCTGCAGCAATGAAATCAAGAATATGTTCAACCGCCTAAACAAGAAGTTCATCAGCAAGGGCATACCTTGCATCATCGGTGAATATGGTACTCACGGAAGCAAGAGTGTCAGCAAAACCAGTTCTGCCAGCGAAATTCAGGCTGCTGCCGACCAGGCTGCCGACATCGTGAAACAGGCAAAGGCTTACGGCGTAGCGACCTTCTACTGGATGAGCATCTTCAGCGAAAAAGACAGAAGTGTGCCACAGTGGACCTTGCCTACCGTGGTAGAAGCTATGAAAAAGGCTTATAATGAATAACAAATTATGAGAATCAAATATATTATATTGATGTTCGCAGCCCTCCTGGCTTTCTCTTCATGCGGTGAGAAGAAAAAGAAATCGTATGACGAGATTGCCATGAGCGGTCTCACAACCCGCACAGAGAATCTGAAAACCAACATCAAGGCATATGCCAACAAAGGTACGCTGATAGGTCAGATGTATGGAACCTTAACCGGAATAGGCTGGAACCGCTGGCAATGTGACAGCGACCGATGCGACCTGAAAACTCTCTGCGGTTACAGACCAGCTGCAAATGGATATGAGTTGGCTGGCATTGAAAATGGAAAATCACAGAACATAGACGGCGTTCCGTTCAAGGCTATCAGGGAAGATGTGCTGAAACACTTCCGTAAGGGAGGCTTACTCATCATGAACTGGACAATGCCTGATTATAACGGCAATGATGATATGCTGGAGGAATATACCAAACAGGTTGCCAAATATCTTGATACACTGCAAGATGGTTATGGTATCAAAGCACCTGTAGTACTCAATCTTCTTCCTGTAGACGGTAAGACATGGTACAGTAAACTCAGCAAAGACGACTATATCAGTCTTTACAAGAAGATACAGGATCTCTTGGATGACGAGGATGTAACGAATGTAGTTTATAGTTATTCTGAAACCTACCAGCCGGGCAAGAATCTGATGGATCGCTATCCGGACAACAAGATTGATGTGATCAACATGACATATCTGCAAAGCAAAAATGCCATCGACCTCCCACTCTACCAGAAGAGCATCAAGGAGATTGTGAAGCAGGCTCTGCCTTTTGCCCAAGACCACAACAATGCCTTCGGACTGACAACAGGAGTAGAATCTATTGGTGATTCCAGTATTTTTTCAGAGACATTGCTTACAGTACTCAAGCAGCATCACATAGCTTACCTGATGTTTGGCAGAAACCAGGGAGAACCGATTGAGGAGCATTACTATACTCCATATCCTGGTGTATCGAACAAAAAGACTCATGGGTTCATGGAAATGATAAATGATGAAGTTTGTGTTTTCCTGGAAAAGCTAAACGGACTATATCTTGAACATTAATCAATATTCGAAACGGATAAAATCAAAAAGAGAGGGCATTCACATACCCTCTCTTTTCTTTTCAACATACTAAAAATATAACTCTATACTATTTCTGAACATACTTTTTACCATTCTTGATTACTACACCCTTATAAGATGCATTAACCTGCTGACCAGCGAGGTTGTAAACCGGAGCATTCTTAGCAGCTGGAGCTACAAGCGCATTTGATATATTAGCTGGAGTATTGTCTACCAATAATACATAAGCGTGAACTAACTTGCAATTATTATAGATATTGAAAGTTACACCACCCTTATGAGATTCACCATCAACATAAGCATCTGTACTATTTTTGGCAGCCTTCTTGAAATCACCAACAGTAACAAAGATATCAAAATTCTTACCATCAGCTGCATTCAATTCATAGGTTGGACTCCAATTATCAGAATTGGCAAATCCACCAATACCCCAACCATTGCGAGATACATAAGGATCTGTCGTATTCTCGAAGCTTAGTTTCACCTTTGTATCATCAGCATATTTGTCAAATTCTGAAGCCAAAATAGTATGACCTTCAACCAATGTCAATTCAACCTCAGTATGCTTAACCGCATTTTGGAAATAAGCACTCTTGAAAGTGACTGTCTTAGGAGCATCATCTGCACACTGCAAATAAATCTGGCGAACAACGTTCTTATGGTCTGCATTCAGTGGAACAGTAATTTTATTGTCTGTACCCATTGCTGTTGAGCAAATTGTTTTACCATCATCACCTTTGGCATCATATTCTACAACAACCTGAACATTAACCTTATCAGAATTTTCAATCTCTAACACGAAATCATCGTAATCAGAGCAATCCTTACTGCCAAGCCACCATCCTGGGCGATAGCTCCATTTTTCGTGGAATGTAATAATTTTGGTCGTTGCATCATACCAAACAGTTTCACCATCCTTCACATTGTTGCTTGGCTCTCCAATATCAAGAGTAGCTGCGTTAGTTCAGTTAGCGAGTTCAGACGTCTCTGTTAGCTGATGCAGACGTCTCGATAAACTTACAGATACGTCTCCGTTAGCCTACGCAGCCATATTCGTAACCCGATGCAGCCGTATTCGTGAATAAGTTTTATGTAATCATCTATCATCCATCACGATTTGTACTCCTAAGCTTCTTAATATACTAATATACAGACGTTTAAATAGCGTGACGGATACTTCGAAAACGGAAATATCCATCACGCTATCCATCACGATTTGGGGTTATCCCTCACAATATTCTCACTACACATTACCAGATACTGCATATCATTGTTGAAACACTTGCGATAGTTCAAATGAGGCTCACTTAAATCTGGACAGGATGTATCCGAAATTACATCGCGACGTATCTGGCGCTGCGTCGTGACGCGTCTGTTATCACGTCGGGACGTACCAGATGCTACGTCGGGACGCAATTTCGGGAACAGCATTGGAGATTATACGGGAAAAATAGCATCAAAAACAATAGGCATTGAACCGAAAAAACACCTAAGTATCGCTATTTTTATGGCAATATATGGCAGATTATGGCAATTAAAAAGCTATTGCAATATCGGTATCAACTAACAATCAGGCTGTTACCAGCTTATATGGCAATATGGCAATTCTTTTACGAAAAAAAATCCTACAGAAGTCTTTCACCACAAGAAAACAAGTTAGAAATAGCATAAAGAGGATTGACTAATATCTTCTTCCCTTTTGGGCTGACAAACTCCCCAAAATTCTCCAAAGAACAGCGAATGGCATACTTAATATGCTCTTTTTCCATAAAAACATAAAGACTCGCCATCGAACCTCGTAAACCAGACTTCACTTCCATCGGAACAATGTCAATGCCACGAGACAAGACATAATCAACCTCCGAAACGGTTCCACGAGTCAAGTTTTGCCAATAGTATAAGTCATGGCGCTCATTAGGCGACATATACTTTAGTAATTCCAATCCTGCCACCATCTCCGTCAAACTACCCTTATCAACTAAGTCTGCAGCATTGTCAACCAATAGTTCTTTCACTATAGAATTAGTAGAGTCTCCTATTCCTAACAGATTGAGGAGAAAGCCATGATCTATCAGATTATACTTCACAAACTTCGGATTAATCTCTGCACCAAGCGGAATGCCATTTGCCGCAGTATGCCATACAGGTATAATGATACCAGCATCTCTAAGCATCTCCAAAGCATTCTTGACTTGCGCAGTCGTATATCCCCCTTCCACTTGGCTAAACACGAATTTACTCCCCACTTGATGAGCCACACTAAACAATGTTTGACGCAGCAAAACAGGATTGACCTTTGCTTTATATTTCACGAAATCATCTATATAAGTTTGCTTCAACTCACTAAGCACAGAGTCTACTTCCAAATAACTATTCGTATCAACGTACTTAGCCACAGCAGCAGGCATACCACCTATAAGCAAGAATGAACGAAACCTCTCCACTAATCGCTCATAGAAGACATTCATCAATGGCTTTTGAGAGGTTGCATTCCGTTTCATACTTACCAATCCATCATCACCTAAAGCATAAAGGAATTCATCAAAAGACATCGGATATACAAACATCGAGCGGATACGCCCTACTCCATAAGCACCTAAATCCTTCAATGCAAATTCCAACAGCGATCCAGCCGCCACTACATGAAGTTCAGGATAATCTTCCTTGAAAAACCACAAGCTATGGATGGCATTAGGGCATGCCTGTATCTCATCTAAGAACAACAAGGTTTTGCCAGGAATAACGGGAACTTTGAAATATGCCGACAATTGCTCCGAAATAAACTTCACGTTTAAATCTCCATCAAAGAATTCCTTGACAGTCTTATCACGCTCAAAGTTAACTTCCAAGAAATAAGGAAAGGACTCTCCCAAGTGTCTAATGGCACTTGACTTACCTACCTGCCTTGCTCCTCTCACAAGCAATGGTTTATGCTCTACAGAACTTTTCCACGCTTCAAACTCTTTATCTATTTGTCTTTTCAGATACTTCATATCTCTATATTATTGATTTTCAATGCAAAGATAATGCAAACGAGCGCAATGAAAGCTTGCTTTCTGATTGCCGAGTGCAGCTTATCTTATGCAAAGATAGCACTTTTATCTGAATAAAAGCCAATCAATTAAGCTTTTTTATAAAAAAGTCAGAGGTTATTTGATGCTAAATTATAAAAAAGTCAGAGGTTTTTTGATTTTAAATTATAAAAAAGTCAGAGGTTTTTGTCTTATACTTTGTCTTATACGTGAAAAAGTTGTCACCTTTAGGATGGTTAA
>NZ_QSAV01000041.1:0-684 GCF_003465495.1 Segatella copri
GTACTAACTATTTTTCATTCCACCAAATCTTTTCGCAAAAAAGTTGCTTTTTTAGTTGGTTTTTAACATCTATAAAGACTTTATACAATAGATTTTAGCTGCTTACATTATTATACATATGCGCTTGCCTGTGCACGCACTTAGGCGTATACGCAAGCGCACAATATAATTTAGGTTATAATGCTTTTTAGTTAATTTATATTTAAAAATTGACGCTTATCCGTAGCCATTAACTTTATTTCGCTGACAATATTTTAACGGCTTATACATCAAGGATACTGATTAGACAGGGATTCTCAGAAATTTCCATAGAAAGAAATCATAAAAAAGAGGACCCTCTAAAAAAGATACCCATTTCGGAATAGAAAACAAACACTTAAAATATGTAAAAACGGGTTGAATTCTTAAAATATGTTTCTAAAAAGCGAAAAACACCCTTCACCACCCTTCACCCGTAACTATTTGACACATAAAACGTTAAATAAAAAGGTGAAGGGTGAAGGTTTGAAAACTCTTTTTTATATATACGCGCGGGTAAAGGAAAAATCCATTTTTTCATCTTGCTGGTTTTTCGGTTTTTCCAAAAATCCTATAAAAAAGAATATAATATAAGATTTAAAATATACCCTTCACCCTTCACCTCGTCACCACAACCCAGTTTCCATATCTTCGTCATCGGATTAC
>NZ_QSAV01000041.1:694-36957 GCF_003465495.1 Segatella copri
CCAGTTTCCATATCTTCGTCATCGGATTACCTACATTTGTCTTCTGGGTTTATCCTTCGGAGATATTCAGCTATCTTTCGGAGATAATTTCTTATCCTTCGGAGATATTCTGCTATCTTTCGGAGATATTATCTTATCCTTCGGAGATATTTTTCAGAATGATTCCATGATATTTTTCGCACTTTATTTCCCGAATCCACGCAAATCGCACAAATCGCATAGGTAGAAAACGGAAAAGACGTATCTTTGCATTCGAAATAAAACGAATAGCGTATGAGACTGGTAGAAGAAAGAGAAGATAAGAGATTAAGATGGCAATGGCAGATCAGTTTCAACCGCAAGGAGGCTGACATGAAGTCAGACATCACCATCATTCCTAGCGGCAACTATCATATCCTGATAAAGGGTCTGAAACAGAACGACATCATCAGAATATACGGAGCCTCAGGTGTCCTGGCACTTCAGAAACAGGCAAAATCTGATACAGAACTGCTTCGCTCGCCAGTAAATGGAACTGTAGCCGTAGAGGTAACACGAGGCAGAAAACAGATAGCCGTAAAGAAGACAGCCCTTAAATAAAGGAATGAATGACGTAAAATTACGGAATAAATGTTAATAAAGCGCAGAGATTATCGTTCGTTTCAATAATTGGCATTATCTTTGCGCTTATTATATTATTCAATAGACCATAAATAACAAAAGAAAATAGAATTATGACAGAAAAGGAAATGTACAATCTGATAAATAATCAGAACAACCAGCAGAGCAATGGCTTTGCTGTTAATGAGAAAGAGCGAGGTATAAGCGGTGTTTTCTCTGCTTTGATGCGCAAAGTGTATACATGGATGACCTTAGCTCTCCTGATTACGGGCGTTACTGCCTATGGTGTAGCTAGCAGTCCTACCCTGCTGATGACCTTGATGACAAGCCGCGGCTTGCTCTTTGGCTTGATTATCGCAGAGCTCGCTCTGGTATTTATCATTACCGGTGCCCTACAGAGACTTTCCCTGACTACGGCCACCCTACTCTTCATCGTCTACTCGGTTTTGAATGGTGCCATGCTTTCATCCGTATTCGTAGTATATACGATGACCAGTATTGCCAAGGTATTTTTTATTACAGCCGGCACATTTGGAGCAATGGCTTTCTATGGTTACACAACCAAGAAGGATTTGACCTCTTTAGGAAAAATACTCTTCATGGCGCTGATTGGTCTGATTATCGCTACCATAGTAAACATGTTCTTGAAGAGTTCGGGATTTGATTACATTTTGAGTTACGTCGGCGTAGCCATCTTCGTTGGCTTGACCGCTTGGGACAGTCAGAAAATCAAGCAGATGCTCCAGACACAATACGACATGAGCGAGGGCGCACAGAAACTGGCACTCATCGGAGCCTTGACCCTGTATCTCGATTTTATCAATCTCTTCCTCTACTTGCTCCGCATCTTCGGAGGCAGCAACAAGGAATAATGAAAACGAGAACCGGGAATAAAGTAAAAAAACAAAGAATAACATACATAACGAGAAAGGTTGGCTTGCCCTCAACGGGTTGGCCAACCTTTATTTTTTTAATTCCTAGAAAAGGTAAATGCTAGAGTTATATTCTCTTCAAAAAGTTCTATGGTGCAAAGATAGAAAAAAAAATCGAGAACCATGGTTTCAAAATAGAATTGAATCCCGATTTGATGGCGATTTCCGGCAAAGGATAGTTCGTTGACTTCAACAATTTCTCTGCATATTATATACGATAAGTATTCACATAATCATAAAACGTCTACCCATTCTGCCGGTTAAAATAGCGACTCAGATAAGTACGGTTCGTACCAGCAACCAGCGCCACATCAGACAATTTCAGTTTCGGATTGAGATAGATTTAATCTTCCTCGAACAACCGCTGCACCTCAGCAGCCATCCCCGAAACATCAACTTCGTTCTGCTCTAACGGTACAATTTCAATATCACTCAACTCTTCTATCACTGACTCATGCCTATAAACAAAATAATCTATCAGCATCCAGAGTATCAGAGAGCTTACCATATAGATATTGTCGTAATCCAATTTAATAACGAAACAGCTCAGCATCCATAAATGGCTCCCCAGACAGAAAGCACATAAAATCAGATGATATTATGGGTAAAAATATAGAACACCGGCAACAAGAGGAAAGGCTATTCCAGCATTAAAGCTTTCAGCCATCTGAACCAGCCCGGCTTCACCAGTTCCATCAACACAAAGCTGTAGAACGGAATAATCATCATATCCAACGAAGACGTAAGATACCACGCATGCTCGTTGTCAAAACCATAAATCAGAAAGAAAACCATGTCCTTTACCAACTGTAGGTCGACCACGATCATGAGCCACATAATCATCCGAAAGAGCATCTCCTTTCCTTTTCTCCAAAACAGGAAAGCCATCATGGAGAAGAACATCATGCTCATACCATAAATAAAGCTCGTTACCGAATCCATGTCTACTTTCTATATAAATAAACAAAAAGGCACACCTATGGAAAGATATTCTAACATTCCAAAGGTGTGCCATGATATAAATTAATGCCTCATATAATAAGGTGTAGTATTAAATGAAATAACCTAATTAGTCGATTTCCTCATCGGCCTCGTAACCACCCATCTCACGGATAGCATTCTTCAGCATCGCGTACTGCTGGTAGAGATGGTTCACAGGCTCTTCACCCTTAGTATAATCGTGCATAGGTGCCTTGAGGAAGAAACTCAAGAAACGCTGGATTCCGAAACGGCCTGCACGAGCTGCAAGATCGCTCAACAATGTAAGGTCGAGCAGCAATGGAGCAGCAAGGATAGAGTCACGGCAGAGGAAGTTAATCTTAATCTGCATTGGGTAACCCATCCAGCCGAAGATATCGATATTATCCCAACCCTCCTTGTTATCGTTACGAGGTGGATAATAGTTGATACGTACCTTGTGATAGTACTGAGTATCTTCATCGTTACCATGACCATAGAGATCTGGCTGAGCTTCTGGTTTCAGGATTGTCTCAAGAGTAGAGAGTTTACTTACCTCCTTGGTATGGAAATTAGCAGGTTCATCGAGAACGAGACCATCACGGTTGCCAAGAATATTGGTAGAGAACCAGCCATTCAAGCCGAGACAACGGGTACCGATGATAGGAGCGAAGCCACTCTTGACAAGAGTCTGGCCTGTCTTGAAGTCCTTACCGGCGATAGGCATCTTGGTCTTCTCTGCGAGTTCCCACATAGCAGGAATATCAACAGTTGTATTAGGAGCACCCATGATGAAAGGAGCACCCTCTGTCAAAGCAGCATAAGCGTAGCACATGGATGGAGCTACATGCTGGCGGTCGTCAGCCTTCATTGCTGCCTCAAGTGCAGCCAATGTACCATGAATCTTCATATCTACAGGAACGTAGATTTCGGTAGATGCTGCCCAGATAACAACGATACGTGCACAACCGTTCTTCTCCTTGAAGTCGCGGATATCCTGACGAAGAGCCTCTACCATCTCCCAGCGGGTCTTGCAATCCTTCACATTATCGCCATCAAGACGCTTTGCATAGTTCTTGTCAAAAGCAGCCTTCATTGGTACTACCTTCTCCAACTCCTCGCGTACAGGATTGATATCTTTTTCCTTCAATACCTCAGCATACATAGCTGCCTGATAAGCATTCTGCGGATAAACATCCCAAGTACCGAATACGATATCATTAAGGTCAGCAAGTGGAACGATGTCCTTATAGTGCAAATATTTCTTGTCTGCACCCTTGCCGACACGAATCTTGTCGTACTGAGTCATTGAACCTACTGGCTTTGCAAGTCCCTTACGAGTCATGAAAACACCGGTCATGAAGGTAGTAGCTACTGCGCCACAACCAACAACCAAGATTCCCAGCTTACCTTCTGCTGGTTTAACATTCATTTTTTCCATCTTCTAAAGGTTTATTTTATATTAAGTTGATTATAATCTAAGAATTGTGTCTGCAAAGATAACAAAAACTAATTGAACCGATGCGGTTTTCGTAGACTTTTTTTCAATAATTTACAATAATTAGCTTAAAATGGATAAAAAGGCTATTCTGTATCAAAAGCCAAGTGTAGAATATTTGTATGAAAGAAGATAATATATGCATATTTATTCCACGTTTATGCATAATGAAAGACAAAATAATGTTATTTTATGCATTTTTCTTTCATTTTATTTGGTTATTTGCAAAATATATTGTAATTTTGCAGCCGTTAAACGAATAAAAATACAGCATATGAAGGCAAAGAATAGCAGATTGGAAACTTTGAAGATGCTTATATCAAGTCAGGAGTTGAGTTCGCAAGACCAACTTTTGGAGGCTCTTCACAAAGAAGGCTTTAAGATTACGCAAGCCACATTGAGCCGTGACTTAAAACTGCTCAAGGTGGCAAAGGCAGCATCTTCGAGTGGAAAATATGCGTATGTCCTGCCCAACGATACATTATATAAGAGAGTATCAAACCATATTCCAGTGAGCAAGATGATGGTGAATACCGGATTTCAGTCTATCAACTTCTCCGGGAACATGGTCGTAATCAAAACCCGTCCGGGATATGCAAGCAGCATTGCCTATAATATAGATAATAGTGATATTCCTCAAATTCTTGGAACCATCGCCGGTGACGACACGATCTTCCTGGTTAAGAAGAAAGGTACCACAGAAGAGGAAATCATCAATGCACTAGCAGAGGTAATTCCAGACGTTCACCATAAATATATATAAGGTAGTTGCATTTTTATGCAAAACATACACCTTATTATATATATAAAGAAAGAATATTAAAACAAAAACATTTTAAGATAGAAGAGAAAAAATGGAAGAAGCAGAAGTTAAAGTAATGGTGGCTGACGAAAGTCACATCAAGTACATCGACACCATTCTGACTACAATTGCAGAAGCTGCAAAGAAGCGTGGTTCTGGTATCGCCAAGCGTTCACCAGAGTATGTTGCCACCAAGATGCGCGAAGCCAAGGCGGTCATCGCTCTCCAGGGCGAAAAGTTCGCAGGTTTCAGCTACATCGAAACATGGGGCAACAAGCACTATGTTACCACATCAGGTTTGATCGTTCACCCAGACTTCCGTGGTATGGGACTGGCTAAGCGTATCAAGAACCTTACCTTTACGCTTGCCCGACAGCGATGGCCTCATGCCAAGATTTTCTCTTTGACATCCGGTTCGGCTGTCATGAAGATGAACACCCAGCTGGGTTATCTTCCTGTTACCTTCGCCGACCTGACCGATGATGAGTCATTCTGGCGTGGTTGCGAGGGTTGCATCAACGTGGATGTCCTCCATCGTACCAACCGCAAATACTGCATCTGCACCGCCATGCTCTTCGACCCAGAAGAACATCTGCCTATCAAGCTTCCTCAGGAAGTGATTGAGAGAATCAGAAAGATTGACGGTCCATCTGCAGAAATTTAAATCCTTACATATAATTTAAGGTGTTGGCAAAAATGCCATCTAAACAGTATTCATCCATATTAAACATAAAATAAAATGGCAAATAAAAAAGTAGTAGTCGCTTTCAGCGGCGGTCTCGATACATCATACACAGTAATGAAGTTGACCCAGGATGGCTGGGATGTTTATGCAGCATGCGCTAACACAGGTGGTTTCTCTGCCGAGCAGTTGAAGACCAACGAGGAGAACGCATATAAATTGGGTGCCAAGGCATACGTCACTCTCGACGTTACCCATGAGTATTACGAGAAATCATTGAAATACATGATTTTCGGTAATGTGCTCCGCAACAACTGCTACCCTATCTCTGTATCTTCAGAGCGTATCTTCCAGGCTATCGCCATCGCTCGTTACGCCAAGGAGATTGGTGCTGATGCCATCGCTCACGGAAGTACAGGTGCCGGCAACGACCAGATTCGTTTCGACATGACCTTCCTGGTGATGGCTCCTGGTGTAGAGATCATCACCCTGACCCGTGACAAGGCGCTTTCTCGTAAGGAGGAGGTTGACTACCTGAACGAGCACGGTTTCTATGCAGACTTCACCAAGTTGAAGTATTCTTATAACGTAGGTATCTGGGGAACCAGTATCTGCGGTGGTGAGATTCTCGACCCAACACAAGGTCTTCCAGAGGAGGCTTATCTGAAGCACGTTACTGCCAAGGAAGAAGAGGCTGAACTGAAGATTACCTTCGAGAAGGGTGAAATCGTGGCTGTCAACGGCGAGAAGTTTGATGATAAGATTGCAGCCATCCAGAAGATTGAGGAGATTGGTGCTTCTTACGCCATCGGTCGCGACTGCAACGTGGGTGACACCATCATCGGTATCAAGGGTCGTGTAGGTTTCGAGGCTGCAGCTCCTAAGCTCATCATCGAGGCTCACCGCCTGTTGGAGAAGAGCACATTGAGCAAGTGGCAGCAGTATTGGAAGGACCAGGTAGGCAACTGGTACGGAATGTTCCTCCACGAGAGCCAGTACCTGGAGCCTGTAATGCCGGATATCGAGGCTATGCTGACTTCTTCTCAGCGCAACGTAAACGGTACAGCCATCTTGAAGCTCCGTCCATACAGTTTCCAGACTGTAGGTATTGATTCACCAGACGATTTGACCAAGTCTAAGCTCGGTGAGTATGGCGAGATGCAGCACGGTTGGACAGCAGAGGATGCGAAGGGCTTCATCAAGGTAAGCTCTACCCCACTCCGTGTTTATTATGGTATGCACCCTAACGAGGAAAGATAAATTATGGTAAAAGTAGGTATTTTAGGAGCAGCTGGTTATACAGGAGGTGAGTTGATTCGCCTCCTTATCAACCATCCTGAGGCAGAGATTGTATTCGCCAACAGCGAGAGTAACGCCGGCAACCTGGTGGCTGAGGTTCACGAGGGATTGTATGGCGAGACCGACTTGAAGTTTACCGCCGAGATGCCTTTCGACCAGGTGGATGTTATCTTCTTCTGCTTCGGTCACGGCAAGAGCGAGGCGTTCCTGAAGGAGCACAATGTTCCGGAGAACGTGAAGATTATCGACCTGGCACAGGACTTCCGTCTTGCCCCAGAGACTGTGGTTGCTACCCAGCAGCCAACCCCAGCCGCTCACGATTTTGTATATGGTCTTCCAGAAATAAATGAATCAAAAATAGCCGTAGCTCAGCACGTGGCAAACCCAGGTTGTTTTGCAACCTGCATTCAACTTGGTTTGTTGCCTGCTGCCAAGATGGGCCTCATCAACAGCGATGTATCTGTCAATGCCATTACAGGTAGCACCGGCGCTGGTCAGAAGCCAGGTGCCACTACCCATTTCTCATGGCGCAACAACAACATGAGCATCTACAAGGCATTCAACCATCAGCACGTGCCAGAGATTCGTCAGAGTCTGAAGCAGACACAGGGTTATCTCGATGCAGCCATCGACTTCATCCCTTACCGTGGCGACTTCGCCCGTGGCATCTTCGCTACAGAAGTGGTTAAGACCGACAAGCCAATCGAGGAAATCGTGGCTGGTTACAAGGAGTTCTACAAGGATGCCAAGTTCACCCACTATGTGGATAAGGCTATCGACTTGAAGCAGGTTGTGAATACCAACAAGTGCCTGGTTCATGTGGATAAGTATGGCGATAAGCTACTGATTACTTCCTGCATCGACAATCTTCTGAAGGGTGCCGTGGGTCAGGCTGTTCAGAACATGAACATCATGTTTGGTCTCGACCAGACAGCAGGTTTGAAACTCAAGCCATCAGCATTTTAGATAAAAGAATTCGGAAGAACGGATGAAAAATCATTCGTTCTTCTATCATAAAAAATAGTTTGTAATAAGATAACTCTATGAGTTGTCTTTCTTAAAACATAGATTTAACATGAAACTTTACGACGTATATCCTCTTTTCGATATTAATATAGTAAAAGGTAAGGGCTGTAAGGTATGGGACGACAAGGGTCAGGAATACCTCGACCTCTATGGCGGTCATGCCGTTATCAGCATCGGTCATTGCCATCCTCACTATGTAGAGATGCTCACCAACCAGTTGAATAATCTGGGTTTCTATTCCAACTCTGTCATCAACAAGTTGCAGGTAAAACTCGCAGAGCGTCTGGGCAAAGCTAGCGGTTATGAAGATTATCAGTTCTTCCTCATCAACTCTGGTGCCGAGGCAAATGAGAATGCCTTGAAGCTGGCTTCATTCACCAACGGAAGAACCCGCGTGCTTTCTATAGAGAAGGCTTTCCACGGCAGAACATCCCTTGCCGTAGAGGTTACAAATAATCCTAAGATCATCGCTCCAATCAATGATAATGGTCACGTAACCTATCTTCCTATCAACGATTTGGAGGCTTGGGAGAAGGAACTTGCCAAGGGCGATGTCTGCGCTTGTATCATCGAGGCGATTCAGGGCGTAGGTGGCTGCAACATGGTTACTTCTGAGTTTGCTCAGGGCTTGCAGGCTGCCTGCAAGAAATACGGTACTTTCCTGATTTGCGATGAAATCCAGTGCGGTTATGGCAGAAGCGGTAAGTTCTTCGCTCACCAGTGGTTGGGCATCAAGCCAGATCTCATCACCGTAGCCAAGGGTATCGGTAACGGTTTCCCTATGGGTGGCGTGTTGATTTCTCCAGAGTTTACTCCTGTATATGGTCAGTTGGGTACTACCTTTGGTGGCAACCACCTGGCATGTACAGCAGCTCTCGCCGTTCTCGATGTATTCGAGAAGGAGAACCTGGTAGAGAATGCACATGAAGTTGGTGAATATCTCATTGCCCAGCTGAAGGAGTTGCAGAAGCGCAACAGCCATATCACAGAGGTTCGTGGCCGTGGCTTGATGGTAGGTGCCGTACTCGATATTCCTCACAAGGAAGTTCGCAGCAAGCTCATCCACGAGCAGCACTGCTTCACCGGTTGCGCCGGCACCAACATCCTCCGTATCCTCCCTCCATTGGTATTGACCAAGGAAAATGTGGATGACTTCATCGGAAGATTGGAAACCGTATTGAAGGAAGTATAAACCCATTGAGATAAGGATATAAAGAAAACTCAACCCATAAAAGAAATAGGAAACACTCCTATCTTGAGCAGCAAGCCCTTTGCGGTTTGCTGCTTTTTTGTTCCCCTTATAGGAAATCATCTTAAATGTCTCTACTTTCGAATAAAAATAATAAAAGATATTTATAGTCGATTCAACTCTGCATTACCGGCACCAGTTCCCTTGTACTTGCTACGTGTGGTATTGAACTTATAGCGAAGGGTGAGTTGCAGGTCTCTCGTACCTCGCTTAGACACTTGCAAGAGTTCCATCTTCTGGTTATAGAGCAAGTCGGCATCCCAACATTTATAAAGCAGGTCGTTGCCTTTTATTTCCAAGGTAAGGGCATCCTTTAGGAATGACTTGCTGATGCTGACATCCAGTACATGCTGCTCTTTGGCAAGATATACATTCATCGTGTTACCCTTGCTCTGATAGCGATAATCCACGTTAAGGGTGATACCGCATGGCAAGGATAAGGCATTGTTGAAGTTGCCCATGAAGATAGGACGATTCAAGCGATAAGATGCCACATCAGTATGGAGGCTGAACCAGGGTTTCTGCATGCCCAAGTTGATTTGCGGCGCCCAAATGCCTATCTTTGGAGCGGCACTGATGTAGGCAGTCATGCTCTTGAGGCTCTTCACGTTCTTACGACTTATCATGGTAATAGCTTCGTTCCCAGGTATTTGCTCCGCCCAATAGATAATGGCATTGCGAGAGTCCCTGTAGTTGACCATAAACTGAATGAACTTCCATACACCCGATAATTCCACTCTGTGATTGGTTTCGTTGTCGAGATAAGGATTACCTGTCTGGCGAGTAAATCGATTCATATAAGATACATTGTTGCTCAGTTGACTATATGAAGGACGAGAGGTCTTTACCGAATAGCTTAACTGTGCCATTACCTTGCCTATCTTCGCACCATAGCTGATGGTAGGAAAGAGGTTGCGGAAGGAGCGACTCTGCTCGGGCTGATAGATGCCTGCATCATAATACTTGAATCTTACATACTCGTATCGCAACCCTGCCGTGATGTTTCCTATCGGGGTGAGGCGTGCGTATTGGATAAATGGACTTGCCGTCTGCTCCTCCAATTTGCTATAAGAGTTGGCAAGGAGGTCGGTACGATTCACTTCGTAGTCATCGTTGCGACGGGTATGGATATACTCAGCTCCATAGGAGAGATTACCTCCTAAGAGAGGAGAGGTAATTACGAGTTTGGTGGCTACCATCTTGTTGCTCACACGATTCTTGGAGTTGACGTTACGAGAATCGTGCTCCTGGCTCTGTTCATCGCTATAGGCATAAGCCCTGTTTGTACTGCAATAGAGGTCGGTATTCAGATCAATAGTGGTCTTGCCCAAAGTGCCGTTGTAGTAGGCATTCAATTGATGGCTAGGGCTGTCCTTGTCGACCGTCAGACCATCGGTTTTGATATAGTCGTAAAACTTACCGTCGGCAGTTACCTGACTATCGAAAAAATCTTTTGAGCGAGAATAGCCTGGCGAGGTCAAGGTGTATCTCGCACCAATGGAATGATTGGCATTGAAATCATAGCTAAAACCACTGATAAGACGATGCGATTCTATACGACCTGTTACTTCGTTGTTGTTATGCTGTTGCCAAAGCGTATCTACATGTACAGTCTGATTGTAGGAGGCCTTTTGCATCCATGTTGCATCAGAGAACTTATAAGTGGCAAAGAGATTCAGTCCATTATGGCGATAGTTCATGTTAACCTGTTGGATGGTATTGTCATGCTTATTGTACCAATACACAGAGCGAGTATCAAAGCCGAAACCTTCGCCTTTCTTCTTGATGGTCTTGATTTTGATTACCGCATTTACCGAAGCATCGTAGGTGGCTCCAGGATTCTGGATGACTTCCACACTCTTGATGTCAGAAGATTTGATGTTATCCAACTCACTGATGTGTTGCATCTTCCTGCCGTTGATATATATAATAGGTGTACCCTTGCCGACCACCTCATATCCATCTTTCTTCTTCACGATGCTCGGCACATGCTTCAATACATCTTCAGCCGTACCCATCTTGCTAAGCACGGTTCCTGCCACATTGGTCAGCAGTCCTTCGTGGGTCTTCTTATATTGAGGAAGATGAGCTTTCACCACCACTTCGCCAAGTTCTTTGGAGAACTTATCAAATAGGGTCGTGTCGGAAATCTGTTCGCCGTTGATGTTCTGTGCCATCATCTGTGTTATGGTAATGCCACAGAAGGATGCTACTAACGCAAGTCTTTTCATTGTCTTATTATTCTTTATGTTGTTACTATTCTTATTTATTGCAAAATAGCAAGGCAACGGCTATGCCAAAAACATAAACAATTGATTATCAGAATATATAGAAACAAAGTCCATAAAACGGCCTGTCTAAATACTTGACACTGCTGTCTAGTTATTAGACACTCTGTGGTTTAACGATTTTAGTTGACCACCTTAAACAGATAGTCATATCTGGAGTTTGACTTCATATTTTTCACAAAACAAGTCCACTGGTTCACAAAAAACACGCTACATCCAGCCATACTTTTTAAATATTTTGCTTATCTTTGCACCAAACTTATCAGTATGGAAGAATATCTCATCATATCAAATGCCAACTTCTTGCTCAGAGTGGCTTCCGAACAGATAGTATACGTCTGTTCGGAAGGAAGCTATTGCAATCTCCGACTCACCAACGGCGATGAATACACCTTCTCGTTCAACCTTGTGGTCTTTGAGAAGAAAATAGTAGAGCAACTTGCCCAAACGGCACACTTCTTCGCTCGTGTTGGCAGAAACTACATTATTAATAGTCAGCACATTTTCAGCATCAACCTCAACACTTCAGAACTAGTTTTGTACAACGAACGTTTTTGCAAGAAATTCACTCTGCACGTCAGCAAGGAACCACTCAAACAATTAAAAGCACTTTTAGACAACTCCATAAAATCGTAAAA
Organism: Segatella copri; assembly: GCF_003465495.1. Lineage (GTDB taxonomy): Bacteria > Bacteroidota > Bacteroidia > Bacteroidales > Bacteroidaceae > Prevotella > Prevotella copri_G. Next base: position 12,666 of record NZ_QSAV01000041.1, read on the forward strand.
GGTATGAAAGAAAAAAACAATCAGGAAGAAACTTATTTCTTGGGCAAAGCACAGGAAACAAGATACACAAAATCTCATATATATAAAAAGGTATTTGGGATAGCCGCTTGCGTGATAGCAATAATAGGTATAACCATCGTCCTTATGTTCAAACCGCAAAGCGTATCACAACCTCATGTGTTAAAGACGATAGCCGTTTTACCGGAAGGTGGTCAGATGCCAATCTTCAACGGCAATGGCGACATCAACGATTTCTTGAGATGGGTGATGACAAACATACAATATCCTAAAGGATTGGAAGACAAGCCTGCGCGAGTCGTCATCAACTTCACCGTTCAAAAGGATGGAACATTGGGATTGTTTAAAGTTCTCGAAGCTCCCAAAGAAAAAGCCTACGAGCAGACTGTGATTGAACTTCTCAAGAAAAGTCCCCATTGGAAGCCTGCCAGACTCTCCGATGGCGAGGAAGTCAACATGGAGTTTACCTTGCCTGTCGTTTTCACTCCCGAAGTAAGAAAGAAATAATCTGCAAAAACGATGAAACAGTTTAGATTGATCCTTATATTATGGCTATGTATGGCAATGAATGCCAAGGCCAACGAGACCGCAGCTAATCTACTTCAACAAGGAGATAGCTGTTTGAGTAGATATGTTGTATTTCATGCAACCCAATACTACCAAAAGTATCTGGAAGCAAATCCATCTCACCTGGGAGCACGCAGGAAACTGGCTTCCTGCTATCGGAAAGTAGGCAACTACACCGCCTGCATTTCTTGCCTAGACAAGATTCCATCAGATAGCATTAACCACGAAGACATGCGAATGTTCTATTATGCATATCTCAATCAGAACAACAATGACAAGGTTTCTCTCTGGGGTGAACGCATCGCATTCTTATTCCCATACGACAGTGAAATTATCGCTTCGCTTGCAGTGCATTACAATGGAGTGAACAAACCAGACAGAGCAGAAAAAGTGGCGAAGAATTACATTTCTCAATGTGATTCCACGAACTTATATGTCAACAAGGAATATGCCTATTCCCTATTCATGCAATTCAAATACGATGAAGCTATACCCTTGTATGAGAAACTGATAGCGCAAGGATTTGATAATTTCGAATCCAATTTCATCCTTGGTCTCTGTTATGAGGACCTGCCGGACAATGAAAAGGCGCTGAAACATTACCAGAAAGCAGTTCAGTTCAAAAACGACAATGCCACTTGCCTTTTCCACTTGGCTTTGATAGAGAAATCCTTCTGCATGGATTCACTGTCTATGGCTCATTTCAACCAGTCGTTAGAGGTTTCCTTGCCAAAAGACAGAGCATTGCGAACCTATAAATGGCTAGCCGACTTACATTTTCAACACAACCGATATGCAGACGCTGCCCGTGACTTTGAGTTATGCACCTTATACGATGAGGAAGATAATCCTCTCAACTATTACAATGCCGCCCAAATGTTCATCGCTTCCAAAAACAAGTTGAAAGCGAAACTGTATCTCCAGTTATTCTTAGCAAATGCAAACAGACTGGAAGATAAAAAAGAGGCAGCGCAACTCATATCCAAAGCCAAAGAGCAACTCAAGCAATAACCATCAAACTCACATAAATACATGAAAATAAATTTTATCTTAGGTTCAGCATTATTGCTGAGCCAGCCCCTTTGCGCTCAAAACGAAGAGGCTAAAGACACGCTTACCGCCCAGATGATGATGCAAAACCTGCCAGAGGTTTTCGTCAAGGCGACACGTCCTATCGTCAAGGCAGAAAGAGGACAGTTGGTTTACAACATGCCACTGCTCATAGAGAAAATGCCGGCAGACAACGCTTATGATGCCCTTACCCGAATACCAGGAGTAAACGAACTAAACGGCAACATCAATTATGCAGGAAAGGAACTGACTCTCATCATCAACGGCAAACCAACCACGCTCAATTACGCACAACTGGCAGAGCGATTGAAAGCCATACCCGCATCACAATTAGCCAAAGCCGAAGTGATGCTGGCAGCGCCAGCACGCTTACATGTTCGTGGAATGGTCATCAACCTGATTACCAAAGACTATGTAGGAAAAAACCTGCTTTCAGGACAAATACAAAGCATCTGGAGCCAAAGCAAATACGGAGAAGGGAAAGGCAAAGCCAACCTGCTGTTCCAAAAAGGAAAATTCGGTCTGGATGCCATGTATTCATTTACAGATGGAACATCATACGGTGAGACTACTACCAATGCCAATCATCCCCTTCAAGGGAAACGAGTAGCGTATTATGACAAGGCCTCACAGAAAACCCTTGGATTGACTCACAACTATCGCTTGGGACTGAGTTATGCATTTGCTGATAACCACCAGCTATCCCTGGCATATACAGGAAAATGGGACAGCAGTCATCCTCATCATGAAACGATGGGAACAGGCACATCCCAGCAACAGGGCAATGAGCATACCTACCTGCACAATGTAGATGCTAACTACAATCTGCCCTTCGGACTACAAATAGGCATATCCTATCTCAACTACCAAAATCCCAGCCAGCAATATCTGGAAGGAACAATACTTGACGAAGAGCGTATTCTATACACAAACAGCAAGCAGGTAATAGACAAATGGCTTTTCACCGCCGATCAATCCCACTCATTGAAGAAGGGTTGGGAGCTGTCGTATGGTATGAAATTCCAAAACAGCAACAACAGAAGCTACCAAGCCACGACCAACAAGGATGGAGCAGACATTCCAGATGCAACCAGCCAGGTGAATATCGAAGAAAGAATCTTGAGTTTCTATGGCGGCATAAGCAAACAGATAAACGAGCGAATCAGCTTGGAAGCCTCTGTCGAAGCGGAGCAGTACCATTCTCCACAATGGAACAAATGGCATATTTACCCCACACTTAATGCATCGTGGAAAGCCAATCCTGGCAACATACTCAACTTATCCTTCAGTTCCAGCTCACAGTTTCCTAGCTATTGGTCAACTATGAGCAGCATTTACTATGCCTCTACCTATATGGAGATATGGGGAAATCCTCATCTCAAGCCTTACTCTACATACGAGACCAACCTGATGTGGACAATCAAAAGTCGCCATACATTGATGGCATTTGCAGAGTTCCGACCCAACTATTCTGTGCAGTTGCCTTATCAGGCTACCGACCACCTGGCAGTCATTATGAAGGAGACCAATTTCGACTATAATCATACTATAGGCATTAGAGCATCGACGACTTTCGGTATAGGCAATTGGATGAACGGAAGTGTTTCGGCAACAGGAATCTACAGACATGACAAGAGTAACGATTTCTTTGACTTGCCCTTCAATCGCAAACATATCTCTGCCATTCTTGCCGGAAATCTATCCGCCCAGCTTAGCCGAAGCCATCACATCCATTTCATACTTAACCCATTCTATCAGTCGAAAACCATTCAAGGACTCTATGACATCAAATCAGTCTTTCTCTTGATTGCTATGTTGAGATGGGCTTCCGATAATGATAAATGGAGCATTGTGGTTAAAGGCAGCAACATCTTCAACGAGGGATTCTCTACAAAATCAGTACAAGGCAATCAAGACTATCACATGAACATCAAGCAAGATTGGGCATCTGCCTCCATCTCCATCATCTATAAGATAGGCAAGTACAAGGAGAAGAGAACCAAGGACGTGGATACTTCCAGAATGGGAGTAAACTAGCGAATTTCTTAAAAAATCGTCAGTAAACAAGCGTACTATCTTAAAAAATCGTCTACAAACTGCTCTTTTTTCTGATAAAAGTAGTATCTTTGCACCGTAATTGCATTTTAACTATAAGACGACAATGAAAATAACAATTATCGGAGCAGGTGCTATGGGCGGTGCCATGGCTGAAGGACTCTTGCAGAGCGAGAAGTTCACTCCATCAGATATTACGGTATCTGACCATAACCAACCAGTATTGGATCACTTCGCAAGCGAAGGAGCCAGCGTAACCCTAGACAACCAGTTGGCTTGCCATGGCGCAGACATTATTTGCGTAGTAGTAAAACCTTGGTGCGTAGAGAAGACATTGAAGGGTATAAAGGATGCACTCGACTACAAGAGTCAGAAACTCGTGGTCGTTGCAGCCGGTGTGCCATCAGCCAACATCAAGGAGTGGTTAGACAAGGATGGTATCACCCCAACCTTCTTCCTCGTGATGCCAAATATCGCCATCGCCTACAAGCAGTCGATGACCTTCATCACTCCTGTAGATGCATCTGCTACAGAAATCCAGCAGATTACAGAAATCTTCGATGAATTGGGCGAAAGCCTCATCATGGAAGAACGTCTCTTCCCAGCAGCTACCGCTATGTCGTGTGCCATCGCTTACGCCATGCGCTATGTAAGAGCCAATGTAGAAGGCGGCGTAGAGATGGGCTTCAAGGCAAAGGATGCCCAGAAGATTGTCTTGCAGACCATCAAGGGTGCCGTAGAGCTGCTTCAGGAAACTGGCGAACACCCAGAGGCTGCCATTGATAAAGTAACAACTCCTGGCGGCTGCACCATCAAGGGCCTCAATACCATGGAACAAGGCGGCTTTACCAGCGCAGTAATCAATGGTTTATTGGCAGGAAAAAAATAAGAAAATGATACAATGAATGCTGCACAGATTACTTTATTTGTGCAGCATTTTCGTTTTTATAAGCACAAAGAGTTTTAAAAACGTAAGTTTTTTGAGCCGTTTTAAATATTTTTCGTATCTTTGCGCTTACATTTCGAAATTGCCTATCAGCAACTGTTCGATGTATTATCAAAGCAAACAATAAAAAGAATATTTTATGGACGAAGCAATCAAACAAATCGGTGAAAGGCTGAAAGGTCTCCGCGAGGTTCTCAATATTCCTGCCGAGGAAATTGCAGAACTGTGCGAAATCAGTCTTGATCATTACCTCAAGATAGAATCCGGTGAGGCGGATCCTTCTGTTTATCGCCTGTCAAAAATCTCAAAGCGATACGGCATCGACCTTGACGTGCTGCTCTTCGGCGAGGAACCTCGCATGAAGGGATACTACGTTACCCGCAAGGGACAGGGACCGGAGATTGACCGCAACAACCAGTATAAATACCAGAGCCTTGCCGTAGGATTCAAGGATAGAAAGGTGAATCCGTTCATGGTACAGGTGGATCCGTTGCCAGGCGACAAGAAACCGAACAAGAACGGACACGACGGACAAGAATATGATTATGTGATAGAGGGACAGCTCGAAGTAACCATCGAAGAAAAAGTGATGGTGTTGAATCCAGGAGACAGCATCTACTTCGACAGTAGAAAGTCGCATTGTTTCCGCTCACTCAACAATGAGCCTGCCAAGTTCCTTTGTATAATTATCTAGAAGAGTAACTATGATCGAGAGATTTCTAAAACAGACAAAATTTACTTCAGAGCAAGACTTCAAGGAGCATCTGGAGTTTATCATACCAGAAGATTTCAACTTTGCCTACGACGTGATGGACGAATGGGCAAAGATCAAACCAGACCACGTGGCACTGCTTTGGGCAAGTGAACGTGGCGAAGAAATCCGTTTTACATACAAGGACCTGAAGGAGCAGAGCGACAAGGCTGCCGCTTACTTCCAGAGTCTCGGCATCGGTCACGATGATAAGGTGATGCTCATTCTGAAGCGTCACTATCAGTGGTGGCTCGCCATGCTCGGTCTCCACAAGTTGGGTGCCGTAGCCATCCCAGCTACCCACATGCTTACCAAGCACGACATCGTTTACCGCAACAATGCAGCAAGCGTGAAGGCTATCATCTGCTGCGGCGATGATTACGTGGTAGAGCAGGTTAATCAGGCTATGCCAGAGAGTCCGACTGTCAAGACATTGATTAGTATCGGTCCGGATATCCCTGAAGGTTTCCACGACTGGATGAAGGAATGGAACGAATGTGCTCCTTTTGTTCGCCCAGAACATGTAAACTCTAATGAGGATACCCTGCTGATGTACTTCACATCGGGAACCACAGGCGAGCCAAAGATGGTGGCACACGATCACCTCTATGCGCTCGGTCATCTGACCACGGGTGTATATTGGCACAATCTCCACGAGAACTCCATCCACCTTACCGTAGCCGATACCGGTTGGGGCAAGGCTGTATGGGGCAAACTCTACGGACAATGGTTTGCCGGAGCCACCGTCTTCGTCTTCGATCACGAGAAGTTTACGGCGGATAAGATCATGCGCCAGATTGAGAAGTATCACATCACCTCTTTCTGTGCCCCTCCTACTATCTACCGCTTCATGATTCAGGAAGATTTCTCTAAGTATGACCTCAGCAGTCTTGAATACTGCACCACAGCGGGCGAGGCTATGAACCCATCCGTGGCAGAGACCTTCCAGAAGCTGACGGGCGTTCAGATTTACGAGGGTTTCGGACAGACCGAGACCACCATGACATTGGGAACCTTCCCTTGGATCAAGCCAAAGCCAGGAAGCATGGGCAAGCCTAACCCACAATATGATGTTCACATCCTTCGCCCAGACATGACGGAATGCGAGGATGGTGAAAAGGGCGAGATTTGCATCCGCATCGGCGACGACAAGCCTATCGGCCTCTTCAAATATTACTATCGTGATGAAAAGCAGACCAAATCGGTTTGGCATGATGGTTTCTATCATACAGGCGATATGGCTTGGCGTGATGAGGAAGGCTACTTCTGGTTTGAGGGAAGAATCGATGACGTGATCAAGAGTTCGGGCTACCGTATCGGTCCTTTCGAGGTAGAGAATGCCCTGATGACTCACCCTGCCGTAGTAGAGTGCGCCATCACCGGTGTGCCAGACCCAATCCGCGGTATGGTAGTCAAGGCAACCATCGTACTGAAGGATGAATACAAGAGTATGGCAGGTCCAGACCTCATCAAGAAGTTGCAGGATCATGTGAAGCACGAGACTGCCCCTTATAAATATCCTCGCATCATCGAATTCGTAGATGAACTGCCAAAGACCATCTCCGGCAAGATTCGAAGAGTAGAGATTCGAGAAAAAGACAATAAAAAATAAAAAAGAATGCGCTGGGAGGGCAGGTTTTGTTTCCTGCCCTCACCCAGTATGTCAACATAAAAGAATTTATGAGACGAATAGTAGTAAAGGTGGGCAGCAACGTACTGACCCGAGAGGATGGACATTTGAACGTAACAAGAATGTCGGCTTTGGTAGACCAACTGGCTTGGTTGAGAAGGCACGACTACGAGGTGATCCTCGTATCTTCTGGTGCCGTAATGGCAGGAAGAGGCGAGCTTCAGGTAGACCACCAGTTGGACAGTGTAGAACAGCGACAGTTGTTCTCTTCGGTAGGTCAAGGCAAGCTGATTAGATTGTATTACGACTTGTTCAGAGAATACAACATCAAGGTGGGACAAGTATTGACCATGAAGGAAAATTTCCTCGCCAAGGAACAATACCAGAACCAAAAGGCTTGTATGGAACTGATGTTGGAGAACGGCGTGCTCCCTATCGTGAATGAGAACGATACCGTGTGCCTCACCGAATTGATGTTCACCGATAATGACGAGTTGTCAGGCTTGATAGCCAGGATGCTGAATGCCGATGCCTTAGTTTTACTTTCCAATGTGGATGGCATTTACAATGGCGACCCATCTCTCCCAACCTCTCGCATCATCCCTTCGGTATATTACGACCGAGATGTGAGCGAATATGTGAGCGATGAGAAGAGCAGCCACGGCAGAGGCGGCATGATTTCCAAATTGAAGACCGCCCAGGATGTAGCCAATGCGGGCATCAAGGTCATCATCGCCAACGGTAACACGCCCAACATCCTCATCGACTTGAAGGAGCATCCCATGGAAACCTTACATACAGAATTTGCACCAAGGCCCCAAATATAAATCTATATTTGGGGCCTTGCCCTTTTATCTGACATAGAGGCTTGTCACGAGTAATCGGATGGTGCCATCCCTTTCATCTTCTTAAACACCTTTGAGAAATAATTAGGGTCAGAGAAGCCACAAGCGTATGCTGTCTCCGACACATTATAACCCTCGGAAAGCATGTGGCAAGCACGTTCTATACGCTTATGACGGATATAGTCACCCATAGAGATATTCATGAGGCTCTTCATCTTGGTATATAAGAGACTCCTGGAAATGCCCATACTAGAAGTGATGTCGTCTATGGAGAAATTAGCATTTTCCAAGTTTACTTCCACCATATCGCTAATGCTCTTGACAAAGTTCTTGTCCAGTTGTGTCAATGTATTGTTGGCTTCAATGGCCTCCTTGCCTCCCTCAACGATCTTCTCTTGGCGATTACGCACCAATCGAAGGATATTACCAATCTGATAACATAGGGCAACAGGGTCAAATGGCTTGGAGATATACACATCCGCACCATCCTTGTAACCGCTCTTGATGTCATCAGGGTCGCTCTTGGCAGTCAACAGAATGACAGGAATATGCGATGTAGCCATATTACTTTTCAGCATGTTGCAAAGTTCATTACCTGTCATCCTAGGCATCATCACGTCTGATACCACCATTTCAATGTCCTGTCGAGAGATGGCAATATTCCAAGCCTCCTGTCCGTCTTTCGCCGTAACGACATGATATTCCTTGCCCAACAAATCAGCCAAGAACTTCAACATGTCCGCATTATCCTCCACAACCAATAAGGTATGCATGCCTTCGCCAACTTCTTTTTCTTTTGAAAGCTGTGTCACAACACCATCTTGGGAATCTACACTCAAAGGCTCTGCCTTGCTGACATAATCCTTCACGGTAACCAATTCTTTGTCAGATGAGATCTTGTCTTTTTCAGTAAATGCGTCTTCTGCCACATCAATCCATACCGTGAAAGTACTACCCTTTCCCAATTCACTATCCACAGCAACACTACCCTTATGAATCTCTGCCAAGCGACGAACCAAAGACAAGCCGATACCCCAGCCTTTACTATTGGCATTAAAGCCACGCTTGGTTTGATAATATCGCTCAAAGATATTAGCGATTTCTTCTTTCATGATGCCAATGCCCGTGTCGGCAACTTCCATCTTCAGGAACAAGTCGGGAAACTCTAGCTTCCGCACCATCTCCGCCCCAATGGTAATGACACCACCAGTGGAAGTAAACTTCATCGCATTCGACATCAAATTGTTGAGGATATGCTCTATATAAGAAGGTGAGAACCATCCATCCTCACCATTATCAATGATATGAATCTCCAGTTTGAGCTGTTTTGCGGAAACCACCTCCTTGAAATTGGCAGCCACCATGGCTACAAATTCCACAGGATTGCCTTGTTGTACATAAAATGGGAAGTTGTCGGACTCTATCTTGTTGAATGTCACCAACTCATTGATCATGTGCTCCATCTTGGTAGCATTACGTATCGCCATATCGAGCGAAGTCTTAGCCTCATCACTGAGTTGTGAGACGGCAATCGTCTTCAAAGGGGCTTTAATCAGTGCCAACGGCGTCTTCAACTCATGAGAGACCATCGTAAAGAAGTTGGACTTCATCTTATCCACCTCCTTCACCTTTTCCTTCTCCAAACTCACATACTTGATTTCCGCCTTTTCCTTCATTCGCATATTATAGAAAGCGATAGTTCCAATAGCTACACCACACAGAAGAAGCAAATAGATGAATATCGCTAGATTGGAGCGATAGAACGGAGCCTCAACAACAATATCCAAGACCCGCTCACTCATGTTGTCTTCTTTCATGATGCCATTGTTGGCCCTTACATGGAGGCGATAGTTGCCTGGCTGAAGCAGATAACCATTAAATCGGTGCTCCGTACCCACATCTCGCCAATCCTTGTCTATGCCATCCACCTTAATCTGATACCTCACATTCTCCATACAGCCTGGCATGACGACACCATATTCTATGGAGAACGACTTTGCCTGGTCATTGCTCAAGACGATCTCGTCGGTACAGTCTAGGCGAGTCTTGAGTGGGGAGTCTTCACTTGCCACACTCATGAGCTTGTTGTTGATGTAAAGCTGCTTGAAATGTATTTGATAATGAATGGCCTTATCCACTATCTTTTGAGGATAGAAAGTTAGCAGTCCATCAAAGGTACCCATCATCATAAAGCCCCGTGGAGAGTAATAAGATGAGGTAAAGTTAAACTGATTGACTGGTAGCTCTGCATTCGCAGAAAAGCAACGCGTGCTTCCATCCACGAGATGATAGCGATAGAGACCGCGATCCGTACCAATCCACAAACAATGATTGGCATCCTCGACAATGCTACAAATCGTGCATTCCTGCGGAAGTCCACAAGAAGCATGCTTTATCTTCTGCTTGTCGTTAACATTTAGATAAAACATTCCGCAGTTGTTGGTGCCAATCCAAATTCTCTTTTGAGAATCTTCAAATACGACGATAATATAATTATCCGTCAACCCACAATGGCTTTCCTTACTGTAGCGTATCACCTTGCCATGGTCTATGCAGAAAAGGCCATAAGAAGTAGTTGACGCCCACAAGCGATGCTTGCTATCCTCAAAAAGCGAATAGATGAACACATGGTCAAGAAGTTGGTGACCTATCTTGCGGAAGACATTGTACTTGGCATCATAATAGCGTAGACCATCCATGGTAGCGACCCAAATCCTACCATTCGAAGTCTTACAGACATCAAAGATTCCCGCCGATGTGATGCCATTCGTATAATAATATTGCGAATATTGATGTGTTCCTAATTGATAACGGAACAATCCATTGAAGCGTGAGCCTATCCACATGTCACGAGACACAGGGTCATAATAAAGACTATGCACATTGGAACCTAGCGTTGGGATGCTCGTAAAAGGAGTAAAGACATGGTTCTGCATATCATAGATGAAGACCCCATTATCCTCAGTAGCAATCCAAAACAATCCGCCCTCCGCCTCAACTATTGAGCGAGGAATACGTGCATTGAATGCCCCAGGTTTGCCATTGGCATAATCATGCATAAACCAAGAGTTGCGCTTGACCAAGTAATCCACGCCTCCGAAATAGGAGCCAATCCAGATATTATCCTCCTTGTCCGACAAGATACTATAGATAGCATTATCCGTCAAACTGTTCGACTTATTAGGCTCTTTTTTGATTCTCTCTATATGCCCATCAGGAGCAATCACGGCAATACCCATCTCCGTGCCTAGCCAGATGTTATGGCGCTTGTCCTCGGTGATGGTTCGCACAATTCCTCCCGTAAGCCATTTCGCTTCATACTTCACTTCCTTACCAGTGGCAAGAGTGACGCATGCCAATCCCCCATTGTCACATCCAATCCACAAGCGTTGACGAGAATCCACATAAAGTGGCTTGATGGTGTTTTGCTCTATGCTCGAATTTCCCAAACCATCCAATTTGTGAAGATTTATCTTGGATAGCGTTGCATTAAAAGAAAAGACAGCCTTGTTGGTAGATACAAAGATATTACCCTTACCGTCCCTTGCCATGGAGGCGATGGCTCCATAGTTGAGAGACGGATAAACGGAGAAGGCATCCGTTTTCTTGTCATAGACAAAGAGCTTGTCATGGCCCGTTAGGATTCGACCATCTTTCGTTTCCACGAAACTTGTGCAATACCCCTTGACATTACCATAATTTTGGAAGTCGTCCGTTTTGGAGCGATAACGGCTCACACCATTTTCGGTAGCAACCCACAAGTTCTTCTTGGAATCCAAAAACATTCCATGAACGAAATTATGTATCAACGAATGTGCCATTCCTTCTTGATGGTGATAAGTCTGCACATTATAACCATCAAACTTGGCCAACCCATTTCGGGTACCAATCCAGATATATCCATCGGCATCTTGCACGATGGCTTCCACTTGTTGATTAGGCAAGCCATTAGAGGTATTGAGATGTCGAAAGCCGAAGTCCAAGGCCCATGCTGACCATGTATTGACTACAGAAAAAACTAATGTCAAGAGTATTTGTTTCATCTATGTTACTTTTATTTCAAGTGCAAATATAACCTTTTTTATTGGTAATCCTGCACTTTTTACAAGTATTTTTGACCAGACTAGACAGAATTACCCATATCCAAGACGATATTACCCATGATGGCTTAAAATATTATGTACTTTTGCAATCGAAATTAACAATCTAATTATTTATAACGATGTACAAAAGAACAACCATCCTTTCAGCACGGCTACTCTCTACATGCATGGCCTCCCTATTCATGATACCATCTTGTAGTTCAAACGAGCCACAATATCCTGAGATCAACAATAAAGATAATAATAAGGAGAAAAAGACTATCTTGACAGAAGCCGACCCTACCATCTTCAGAGACACCGATGGCACCTATTATTTATATGGCACAGGAGCTCAATCCGACAAAGGCTTCTATGTCTATCAGTCGAAGGATCTCAAGGAATGGTCTGGACCTGTTGGCAAGGAAAACGGCTTTTGCCTCACGAGCAACACTTCGTTCGGAACCACAGGTTTTTGGGCGCCACAAGTAGCCAAACGAGGCGACACCTACTATATGTTCTATACAGCCAATGAACAAATTGCTGTAGCCACAGCCCCATCTCCATTGGGACCATTCAGTCAACCCAACAAGCAGATGATTCAAGCACCTTGCAAGACTATTGACCCCTACGTATTGTTTGACAACGACGGAAAGGTGTATCTTTATCATGTAAGACTTCAAAACGGCAATCGCATCTATGTAGCCGAGATGACAGACGACCTTAGCTCCATCAAGGAAGAAACCGCCAAGGAATGCATCAGCGCCAGCTTGCCATGGGAAGATACCGAACAAGTGGCATGGAAAGTGACAGAAGGCCCAACGGTTTTGCATATCGGCGACACCTATTATATGTTCTATTCCGCCAACGACTTTCGTAACATTGATTATGCAGTGGGCATAGCCACAGCCGATAATCCATACGGACCATGGACCAAGCAGAATGCACCTATCATCTCACGAACTAATATCGGGTATTACGGAACAGGACATGGAGATGCTTTTCTAGATGATGCAGGCAAGTGGAAGTACGTATTCCACACGCACCAAAGCTTCACGGAGGTAGCTCCTCGCAAGACCGCTCTCGTAGGATTGAACTTCAAGAATGGTAGTTTTACCATCGAAGAGAATACGTTCACCTATTTATATAAGAAATAACTCTAACTATTATACAACTATGTACAGACGAACATTACTTACAGTGGCACTCACAGTTGTCACACTATGTTCCAATGCTCTTGATGTCAAGACGAAGATTAGCATCAAGCAGCCAGGCAATCCTGCCGTCACCTATTCACTGAAGGAGGATGCCGGACAATTGGTATCAGCAAATGGCTCTGCCTTGCCTATCGAAATCAAGCAACAAGTAACCAATGACGGCAAAGACCAAATCTACCAGGTTACGCTGACGGCACGACAAACAGCCTTCTACAACTTCGAAGCCAGCCTCAACACGGGTTTGCCTTCCAATGGCAGCGAGTTCTACTTGCCTGGTTTCTGGTATCACCTAAACCTTCGCTCTCCTAAGGAGGCGCCAGCCTTCCACACCTCGAAGAGTTGGAATTTCAGAGAAGATCGCCTATCATCCCCGATGACCAGCGCCTTCAATGAGAGTGAGAAGAAATCCATAGCCGTCATGCGCTGCCTTGACAGTTCCAGTGAGACCCTGACCACCCATACAAGCGGGGAAGTCATCCTCAGTGGAGAAACCTCCTTGGGATATCTCGGTTTCGACAGCGAGCACAACGACGTTGCCCTTACCTTTGGTTATCCTTATATAGAGACCCCAAAGCGCTATATCCGAAAACTAACACTTATCGCTCCAATCTTCACATACGCAAAGCTAGAAAAAGGAAAGAGCAAGACCATCTCTTGGAGAATTATCGATGGCTCTGCCAACAATTATGGAGAACATGTAACCAACATGTGGAAGAAATGCTTTGACATCTACAATCCACAACCTCTGACTCCGCTCTTCGGACCAGACGAAATGAAAAAAGGATTATGCAACTATTTCAGACGCTCTTACATAGACCGTTATCCATTGAAATATCATTCAGGACATACATTGCTCACTTATGATTGCAAGCCATATCCTGCCATGCAGATTGGTTTCTGCGGAAGAGTATTGCTCAATGCCTTCAACGCAATAGAATATGGAGAGCAACATCAGGAGAAAGACTTGGTGAACATGGGAAATGAAATTTTTGAGAGTTTCCTACAACATGGTTTCACCAGTGCAGGCTACTTCTATGACGATGTGAACTTCAACAAGGGTTTCCCTACCGAAGAGAAAGTTGTTCACTCCATTCGTCAACAGTCAGAAGCAGTATATGCCATCCTCTTGTACCTGAAATACGAGAAGAGCCAAGGACGCAAGCATACAGAATGGGAGAATCACATCAAGAAGATCCTGGATGGTTTCATCAAGCTACAGAAGAAGGACGGCAACTTTGCCAGAAAGTTCCACGACGACGGTTCCGATATAGACGCCTCAGGTGGAAGCACTCCTTCTGCCACATCAGCCTTGGTGATGGGCTATCGTTACTTTGGCAAGAAGCAATACCTTGAGGCAGCTCGCCGAACCATCGACTATCTGGAGAAAAACATCATTTCAAAGAGTGACTATTTCTCCTCAACCCTCGATGCCAACTGCGAGGACAAAGAAGCTGCCATATCTGCCGTCACTGCCAACTACTACATGGCATCCGTGACCAAGGGTAAGGAACGTCAACGCTACATCGACCTTTGCCAGAAAGCAGCCTACTTCGCCCTGTCATGGTACTACCTATGGGATGTACCTTTTGCGCAAGGTCAAATGCACGGCGACTTAGGTCTCAAGACCCGTGGATGGGGTAACGTATCTGTAGAAAACAACCACATCGATGTATTCGTCTTTGAGCTGCCTCACATCGTCAAATGGTTGAGCAAGCAAGTGAACGAGCCAAGATTCCAGCAGATCTACGATGTCATCTTCACCTCACTCTCACAATTGATGCCTACCAAGGAGCGCAACTGTGGCATTGCCGTACCAGGCTTCTATCCAGAGGTGGTACAGCACACAACTTGGGACTACGGTATGAACGGCAAGGGATTCTACAACAATTACTTCGCCCCAGGCTGGACAGTAGCATCACTGTGGGAAATGTACTCACCAAACCGTACTGACAACTTCCTCAAAAAATAAGAGGAAGTCCATCATGTATGAATTATCTAACGTTTAAGACCTGCTCAAAAGGCAGTCACTACCAAATACAAAAAGAGAATATGAAAAAGAATTTGTTACTAACAAGCATTGCTCTCATGTCTATTGCATCCGCAATGGCAGAAGGAGCATCGACGCCAAACAAGTATTTTACACATTCTGCAGCCATTCTTCAGCAGAAAGCAACGGCAAGTGGAAAAGTTCTCGACACCAATGGAGAGCCTCTCATCGGCGTAACCATCATGGAAGAGGGAACACAAAATGGAACTGTAACAGGACTAGATGGCAGTTTCTCTCTCAACATGACGAAAAGCAATGCGATGCTTAAGTTCTCGTATATTGGATTCACGGATGTCAAGTTGCCTGCTGCCAACAACCTAACTGTTACCATGAAAGAAGAGCAGAATGCTCTGAATGAAGTCGTGGTTGTAGGTTATGGCACCCAA
The DNA here is from genome assembly GCF_003465495.1 of Segatella copri. Lineage (GTDB taxonomy): Bacteria > Bacteroidota > Bacteroidia > Bacteroidales > Bacteroidaceae > Prevotella > Prevotella copri_G. Next base: position 28,278 of record NZ_QSAV01000041.1, read on the forward strand.
AAGAAAGTAAACCTTACAGGATCTGTTGTATCAGTAGATCTTGCCAAAGAAACCAACTCCCGTCCTGTCACCACCGCAGCGCAGGCTCTGCAAGGTATGGCTGCCGGTCTCGATATCATCCAAGGCTCAGGAAAACCTGGCGAGGAGAACTTCTCTGTCAATATCCGTGGTGTTGGAACTATGAACGATGCTAGCCCTTTGGTATTAGTTGATGGTATGGAAATGAGCTTGTCTGAAATTAATCCGATGGATATTGAAAGTATCTCTGTATTGAAAGATGCCGCCTCTTGTGCCATCTATGGTAACAGAGGTGCCAATGGTGTCATCTTGGTTACCACCAAGAGTGGAACAGAAGGTAAGATCAACATCAGCTATTCTGGTCGTTTATCCATCAACTCACCTTCCAAGCTCATTCGTTTCATGTCCAACTATGCCGACTACATGTCTATCGTCAACGAAGCTTGTGAGAACATTGGCACTGCTGGCAAATATCCAGAATCTGTGATCCAGCAATGGCGTGACGCAGAGGCAAATCCAAACGGATTGGCAGAGTCGGGCTATCCTAACTACGTGGCATACCCAAACACAGATTGGTATGACGAGATCTATCAGACCAAGGTGATGCAGGAGCATTCCATCTCTTTGTCAGGAAAAGACACACGCACTCGCTATAACTTGGGCTTGACTTATCTTGACAACCCTGGTATGATTGTACGCTCAGGCATGAAGAGGTACTCCATCAACTTGAAGTTGATTTCAGACGTTACCAACTGGCTCCAAGTTGGTGCTCAAGTATGGGGTTCTCATTCCGATAAAGATAGAAACAACGTAGATGCATTAAGCAGCTGGGATTTCTTGAAGACCGTACCTGGCATTTATCCTTATTACGATGGCAAATATGGTGGCATCGAGACTTCCGTGGAAGATGGAGCCGCTCACAACCCATTATTATTTCTCAATGGCCAAGGCGACAGCTACAAGAAGACGACACATGCCTACTCCACTGCGTATGCACAAATCAAGTTCCTCAAGGACTTTACGTTCAAGACCAACTTTGGATATGATTTCTACAATACACGCCATAAACTGACAGAGGGTAGCAATGAGAGCTTCAGTTTCAGCAGAAACGAAGTGGTTAGCTCTGCCACATCATTGGAGACTTTGGCTGGATACATGTATTACAACCACTACTACAACTGGAAGTGGACCAACACCCTCAACTGGAACCACACTTTCGCCCAAAAACATGACGTAGGTGCACTCGTCGGTTTTGAGGAAGGCAAGAATAGCAATGGTAATACTGATGTAAAGAAGATGGGTATGATAGACCAAACCATCAGCGACCTGAACACCCTGACTTCAGCAGAATACATCAAAGGTTCTTTCACTGGATATACTTATCGTTCATGGTTTGGACGTCTGAACTATGCCTACGATTCTCGTTACCTCTTTGAGGCCAATGCCCGCTATGATGGTTCATCTCGCTTCTCTCCAGACAACCGCTGGGGTTTCTTCCCTTCAGCATCAGCTGGATGGCGTATCAGTGAGGAAAACTTTGCCAAGAATTCTTTCCTCAGTGCATTTGACAACTTGAAGCTCAGAGTATCATACGGTAAGTTGGGTAACTCTTCGGTTGACAACTATGCATACCAATCTTGGTATGAGACTGGTTACACAATCATGGGCGGCAAAAAGGTTCCTCGTTTCTACCTGAACAAGTTACCAAACATGAATGTGACATGGGAAACAACCAAGACCTTTAATGTGGGTATAGACTTCGCCACCTTGAACAATCGCCTGTCTGGTGTACTCGACTACTATGACAAGCGAACCACTGGCATTCTCTATCGACCAACCATCGGTCTCGTATTTGGTGACAAGCAAGCGCCATTGCAAAACCTTGCCAGTGTAAGCAACCAAGGTTTCGAGGCTACACTCCGTTGGGAAGACAAGGTGGGCAAAGTAACTTACGGTGTTGCAGTAAACGGCTCCTGGAACAAGAACCGCGTCACCAAGTATAAGGGAAAGCTCGTTCAGGGTTGGGGTGCAAACCCTAACGACCCAGATGCTTATTACTCTAATCTCGGTGAGGTGTCATCTGGAGGCAACCAGCGCTTGTTGGAAGGCCACATGATGAACGAGTTCTATGTATATCCTATCTATTCTGGTAAAGGCAATTATTACGACGCCAGTGGTGCTGTCGATCCTAACGGTGGTCCTAAAGACGGTATGATACGCACAGAGAAAGACTTGAAATGGGTGCAAGACATGATTGCAGCTGGCTATAGTTTCGAGCCTCAGCATAATGTTTCCAAGAATGCCATCTGGTATGGTGAGTATATCTATGCTGATACCAACGGAGATAAGGTATATGGTGGCAACTACGACCAGAAGTTCACCGGCAAGTCTATGGTTCCTAAGTTCAACTTTGGTATCCAGATGCACGCAGAATGGAATGGCTTCGACCTCTCCATGAACTGGGGTGGTGCTACAGGTTTCTCTACTTACTGGAGAGAGATTGGTCAAAACTCAACCAACGTCGTATTCGGTTTATCTGTTCCTCAGTGGATTGCCAACGATCACTATTTCTACGATCCAGAGAATCCAACCGACCCTCGTACCAACCTCACCTCCAAGAACCCACGTATGTCTTTGGAGAACCCAAGTATGAGTGACGCACTTGACAACACCTTCCATCTCTATAATTGCGATTTCATCAAGTTGCGTAACCTCACCATTGGTTATACACTTCCAAAGAATATCTCGAAGCGTATCTATGCAGAGAACCTTCGCATCTACTTCTCAGGTGAGAACCTCTGGACGATTACAGACTTCCCTGGCCTCGACCCAGAGACTCGTTCTGGAGAAGGTTATGCAACCATGCGCCAAATTTCTTTTGGACTTAACGTAACATTCTAAATTATAAAATATCAGCAATATGAAAACGAATATGAAGAAACATATATTAGGTGGCCTATTGATGGTTGCTGCTGGAACTGCTTTTACAGCTTGCTCATCCGACTTTCTAGACACCCAGCCAACCGACCGTGTAGGTACCGACCTTGTTTGGAGCACATACGACATGGCCAATGCTGTAGTAAACGGAGCATACGAGCGTTTCTATTATGAGAATGGATATGAGACACCAGACTGGCAGAACTTCGATGCCGCAACCGATGTTTGCGACCTTGATGCCAACTGGGGAGGCTATGATTGGTGTCGTGCACGTTGCAATTCTATCTATTGGGGGTTCAGCGCCATGTGGAAGAGATTGTATGAGGAAATCTATCGTACTAGCAATGTCATCTGCAACCTTGACAAGTGTGAGAGCATGTCGAAAGAAGAGCGTGCCAGAGACATCGCAGAATGCAAGTTCTTGAGAGCTTGGACATATTATCGTGCCAACGTGTTCTGGCGTGGCGTACCTATCTATACAGAGCCTGTGGAATATGGCCAAGACACCAAAGGTCGCAACACGGAGGCAGAAGTATGGGAGCAAGTCATCAAAGACTGCACCGATGCCATCGAAGAGCCTAACTTGCCTAACAAGTATTCCACATCTGATTCCAACTATGGTCGTGTAACGAAAGCTTGCGCCTACTATCTGCGTGGCCAAGTATATATGTGGCTGAAGCAATGGGACAAAGCTGTTGCCGACTTCAAGGCTATCACTACCATGGGCTTTAAGTTGTTCCCAGACTATAAGAACATGTTCAAGGCAGCTAACGAGCGAAACGATGAGTACATCTTCCAATATCAGTATTCTGAAGAAGATGGCATGGGATCCTTGTTGGCACGTACACAGGGTAACCGTGTCACTTATACCGCTGATGGATTTGGCTGCTGGAACAACTTGATTCCCAACCCATACTTCGTTGACTCATACGAGTATGCCAACGGTAAGCCTTTCAAAATGGACGAGGCCATTCCTGGTTACTCTAGCATGACACCAAAGGAACGTTCCGTATATTTCCTCCGCAATGGACTTGACCCTAACTCAAGTGACGCCAAGTTGAAAGCCGCTTATGAACAAATGGTGACATACGGATCAGACATGAGCAAGTATGACAAGAATGGCAATGAGGAGAGAATTCTCAAGATTTACCAGGACAGAGACCCTCGTATGTTGATGAACTTCATCACTCCTTACTCTACTTATAAAGGTGGTGCTACCGCCGACTGCTGGGACTATACCCTCCGTTGGCCTTACATCGGCTCAGACAATGCCGCTCCTTACGACTTGCGTACCGATACCAACGACCGTTTCTACTATCTCTGGCGTAAGTACGTACCAGAAGGAAGAGAGATGAAGAATGGTTTGAACAGCGATATTGATACTCCGATCTTCCGTTATGCAGGAGCACTCTTGTCTTTGGCAGAAGCCTTAAATGAGACTGGGCAGACAGATGAAGCCATTAAATACGTCAATATGGTTAGAGGTCGTATTCCAGGATTGGCATTGCTAAACAGCAACGAATGGAGCCAAGTGTCAGGACAAGACGACCTGAGAGAACGCATTCGCAATGAATACGGATGGGAGCTCTGCGGAGAAGGACAGCTCTACTGGAAACAGATTCGTTGGGATACTTGGATGGACCGTAAGATCGGTACCAACCGTACGACTGTCAGCGATCCTGCCCAGTTGAATGGTGCCAATGGTATGACTGAGATTTGGGGAACCAAGCGCTATACCAACGGATATATGGGTGAGCATGCCAAAGTGTTTGCCATCCCACAATCAGAGATAGAGCGTAATCCTAACCTGACCCAGAACCCAGGTTGGTAATTGTAATCAAGAATTCCAGAACAGACAATGAATAAAAATATGATAAGTTGTTTAGGTTTATGTATTGTGTTCGGTCTTACTACTACAAATTGCTCGGTGTCGAATGACATCGAGCAATCACCAACTCCCGAACAGCCAAAAGTTGCTAAATACCATAATCCCATCGTTTCGACTTCACTCCCTGACCCAACTGTGACGAAGGCGGACGATGGCTATTTCTATTTGTATGCCACGGAGGACATACGCAATCTCCCAATCTATCGCTCCAAAGACTTGGTCAACTGGAACTATGTAGGTACAGCTTTCACTGATAGCTCACGCCCACAATGGAATCCGCAAGGTGGTATTTGGGCCCCAGACATCAATGTCGTGAATGGACGCTACATGCTCTATTACTCCAAATCAGAATGGGGAGGAGAATGGACTTGCGGTATTGGCATCGCCTCCGCCACCTCTCCTCAAGGCCCTTTCATCGACCATGGAGCCTTGTTCATCAGTCAAGACATTGGCATACAGAACTGCATAGATCCTTTCTATATAGAGGATCATGGAAAGAAATACTTGTTTTGGGGCTCCTTCCATGGCATCTTTGGTGCAGAATTAACGGAAGATGGACTCGCCCTCAAGCCAGGCACAAAACCTGTACAAGTAGCAGGCAACCAGATGGAAGCCACCTATATCCATAAACATGGTGACTACTATTATCTCTTTGGCTCTGCAGGAACTTGTTGTGAGGGAGTCAACAGCACCTATCAAGTCATCTATGGACGTTCCAAGAACCTCTTTGGTCCTTACACAACGAAAGAAGGAAAGAATATGCTTGATGGAGCTTACGATGTACTGCTACATGGCAGCAACTTGGTTGCAGGTCCAGGACACAATGCTGAGTTTATCACCGATGACAAACAACAAGACTGGATGATCTATCATGGATTCTTAAGATCCGACCCAGACGGGGGCCGCCTACTCTTCATGGACAAGGTGGAATGGATCAACGACTGGCCGCAAGTGGCTGGCAACATAACATCCATAGAAAGTAACAAACCCTTTTTTAAAAATTAAAGGCAAATGAAAAAGAACGCATTAATCTGGCTATTTTTAGCTTTGATGAGCTTGACCGCCACTGCCAAAGCTCCCAACTCTCCGTGGAAACCTGCAGGAGACAAGATCAAGACAAAATGGGCTGAGACCTTGGATCCCAACCATGTGTTGCCCGAATATCCCCGCCCTATCATGGAACGCTCCAACTGGGCTAACTTAAATGGACTTTGGGAATACGCCATCCAACCAATCGGACAAAAAGAGCCACAAGCCTTTGAGGGCAAGATTTTAGTCCCTTTTGCCGTGGAATCAAGTCTATCTGGTGTACAAAAGCAAGTTGGCAAAGATAAGGAACTCTGGTATAAGCGCACGTTAACGGTTCCGTCATCTTGGAAGGGCAAGACGGTATTGCTGCATTTTGGAGCAGTCGATTGGAAGACTGAGGTCTATCTGAATGACATTAAAATCGGCTCACATACGGGTGGATATACTCCATTCTGTTTCGACATCACACATTATCTCAAGCCGGGAAATCAGAAGCTGGTGGTAAAAGTGTGGGACCCGACAACGGATGGTTACCAACCTGTAGGAAAGCAAAATGCAAATCCTAATGGCATCTGGTACACCCCTGTTACTGGTATCTGGCAAACCGTATGGATGGAGCCTGTCAACAACAAGCATATCACCCATATCGAATCAACTCCAGACATTGACTCTCAAAAGTTGACCGTTCATGTTGCTACGGAAGGAACTACTTGGGGAGACCTTGTTGACATTCAGGTCAAAGACGGAAACACTGTTGTTGCCAATGCCAAAGGTGCTGTAGGTCAACCTGTAGATATCTCCATTGAGAATCCTAAGCTATGGTCGCCAGAATCTCCTTCGCTATATGATGTGGAGGTAAAACTATTCAGTGGCGGAAAATTGCAAGACAAAATAAAGAGTTATGCTGCCATGCGAAAGATCTCAACCCAAAGAGATGGTAATGGCATCGTTCGTTTACAGCTGAACAACAAGGATTATTTCCAGTTTGGTCCATTGGATCAAGGATGGTGGCCTGACGGTTTATATACAGCGCCTACGGATGAGGCACTCCGCTATGACATACAAAAAGCCAAAGACTTCGGTTTCAATATGATTCGCAAGCATGTGAAGGTAGAACCAGCACGCTGGTACACCTATTGCGACCAATTAGGAATCTTGGTTTGGCAAGACATGCCTAGTGGAGACAAATCACCTCAATGGCAGAATCACCAGTACTTCAATGGTTCCGAATTGATACGTTCCGCAGAATCCGAAGCCAACTACAAGAAGGAATGGAAAGAAATCATGGATTGCCTGCGTTCTTATCCTTCCATTGTTACATGGGTTCCATTCAATGAAGCATGGGGACAGTTCAAGACGGTCGAAATAGCAGAATGGACCAAGAAATATGATACTTCTCGCTTGGTGAACCCTGCCAGTGGTGGCAATTTCTATCATACAGGAGACATGCTCGACCTTCACAACTACCCAGGTCCTGAAATGTATCTAGCCGATGGAGAAAGGCCTACAGTTCTAGGAGAATATGGAGGCATTGGCTTACCTATCAAAGGGCATCTTTGGCAAGCAGACAAGAACTGGGGATATGTTCAGTTCAAGAATGCAAAGGAAGTTACCGACGAGTACGTGAAGTATGCCGAAAAGCTTAAGAAATTGGCTCACACAGGTTTTTCTGCTGCCGTCTATACCCAGACCACGGATGTGGAAGGAGAAGTGAATGGCTTAATGACATACGACCGTAAAGTGATTAAGGTGGAAGAAGATAGAGTAAGAAAAGTAAATCAAGAAATCTGTCATCTATTCAATCAATAATGTTTTTCTTAGTGGAAGGAAGGGAAGGCTTGAACTCATAAGCCTTCCCTTTTCGTCTTAATATACTCTTCATGTTTAGTTTTTACCCCAGTTCATCTTCCAAAAGCCTGCAAGTTCAGGAAGAACATCATCTGGAAGAAAACTCTTCCTTCCAACTCCACAAAGCGATTGTATGATACAGCTGTTGGAAACTCTTTCTTCAATACAAGCTTTATAAATGAGAGATAATAATGCTTGAAATTACGATAACTCCCGAAGTGAAACAACAGAAAGACACCCTTTCCTTTGGCTAGGTAATTCCCGCTATTAGGGCTTACTAGGGACTTGCACCCATTAGACAATGCTCATGCCGAGCATACAATACAAGCTCTACTTGCCAAATAAGGAAGACCTAAGAAGAGAGATAGAGCGACAAAAGGAGTTGTACCTCATGGCGCATCCTGACAAATAAGATATAAAATCGCCAAGGGAACATCAGACAAACATAGAGAAGTTTATATCATTTCTTAGCCCAGTATATACTTTCTGGGCTTTTTATTTGTTCTATTCAGAAAAAAGCCGTATCTTTGCCATTACAAAAAAGTTGTTACATAAAATATGTAATGGCGCATGAAACTAGGCAACAAGAAATTAGTGAATCCTTTCATCTATCACCACCACAGACTTCTTGCCTATTATCGTCTTTAGCATTGTAGATGAAACGTTCTCAAACAAGTTGCGCACATCCTGCTCATCGCCATTAAGCCACAGCACGTCGTCACGCCTTGTCAGCAAGTTTTTCAGCATAGTAGTCTTGCCTACTTGACGTGCTCCAAATAAGACTATTGCCTTGTCCCATTCTACCTCCTATAATTGACTCTAAATATCTATTAATCATTTTTTTTATTTCATTGTTAAGATGGTGCAAAAGTACATACTTTCGTTGGGAAATCCAAACAAAACAACACTTTTATGGAATCCTCAAATCCGCAACCTATAGGGTTTAGTGGGATTTTGCTT
>NZ_QSAV01000042.1:0-33672 GCF_003465495.1 Segatella copri
AAAAGAGGGTGCGCCATAGACTTATGACACACCCTCTTTTTAATTATGGACAACTTATAAATCGTTTACTTTAATAAAGAGTTTAAATGGAACAGCCGTGGAAACAAGGAGAACATGCAGCTCAGTTCTTCCTCTAGCCTCAATGCCAAGCTTTACAAGGCTTTCTGCAAGAATCGTTTCTCGGTTACGCTTGAAGCTAACGACATCTTCAACAAAAGCAATCGTGACATACGATTCTACAATAAGGATGTTACGTTTTGGCAAAGCAGCACTAGCGATATCCGTTCCTTGCTCTTGACATTCCAGTATAACTTCAATACGTCAAGAAGTCGATACAAGGGTCAAGGTGCTGGTAATGAGGAATTGAATCGCTTCAAATAATTCTAAAGAGCCTAATCTTTCTCCTCCAACCATTCTTCCAGCACCTGGCAATACTCATCGTTTTGCTCGGCGAAAGGCATATGTCTTGCCCCTACGAAGAGATGCCACTTGGAATCTTGGATACCATCATAGAGGGTCTTTGCCACCAATGGAGTACAGAGGTCATTGGTGCCACTCATCACCAAGCAAGGCACTTGAATCTCGCCAAGGCGGTCGGTGTAATCATAATCACGGAGCGTACCTGTAGGAGTGTATTCGTTTGGTCCCCAACCATGGAGATAAGCCTCAGCACCAGCACGCTTCTTCCGGCGAAGACACTCTGGACTATCCTCCGTCACCTCACTGGCACAATGCAAGAGCATGAAGTGCTCATTCGCCTTGGCATACGCCTCGCTCGAAAAGTCATCCTTCGCCTCAGCCTCGGCAATGGCACGCTGGTCTTCCTCCGACATAAACTTAATCATACGATGTTGCTCACTTGCCCACAGTTTGCTGCTCGAAAGGGTGCTGCTGAGTATGGCTGACTTCACGCCCTTTGCTTGCTTCTCTATCAGATAGATGATGGCGAGCATGCCACCCCACGACTGTCCTAAGAGATGAAAATGGTCGATGTGGAGATAGTCGATGAGTGAACAAAGTTCGTTGAGCCATGTCTCAGGAGTCCAGAGTTCGGGATGTCCCTCTACAAAAGAATTGCCACAACCCAACTGGTCGTACATGATGACGGCACGCCCTGTCTCCGCTACTCTATCCAAGAGCTCAAAATAGTTGTGGGTACTGCCTGGTCCACCATGCAAGAGGATGATAGGGCTCTTGCCCTCCTCTGTTTTACCTACGATACGATAATATGTTTGATAGCCCATGAAGGGCATATATCCTTCCTTGATTTTCATTGTCTTCAAATGTTTATATATTATAATGTGCAAAAATATAAAAAATATGGCAATTAAACAAATATATCTTGCTTATTTTATCAAAAGAACTTAAATAATTTGGCTGTTTTTAGCTAATGCAATATCTTTGCAAACTGAAATAATCATGAAACCAAATAAAAATAGAATATATGTTTAGTGGAATCGTAGAAGAAATGGCTACCGTCGTAGCTATCAGACATGATAAGGAGAACATCGACTTTACGTTGAAGTGCTCTTTCGTTGATGAACTCGGCATCGACCAGAGCGTGGCTCATAATGGTGTGTGCCTCACCGTGGTGGAAATCAAGGACGGTACCTATACTGTTACCGCCATGAAGGAAACCCTGGACCGCAGTAATCTGGGACTGCTCAAGGTAGGCGACAAGGTAAACGTGGAACGTTCGATGGTGATGAACGGCCGTCTGGATGGTCATATCGTACAGGGACACGTGGACGAGACTGCCAAATGTATCGCAATGAAAGACGCTGATGGCTCTACTTATTTTACTTTCGAATATGAGCTCAATAAGGAAATGGCAAGAAAAGGATATTTCACGGTCGACAAGGGCAGCGTTACCGTTAACGGCGTTTCGCTCACCGTCTGTGATCCTACAGACAACACATTTACCGTTGCCATCATTCCTTATACCAGAGAGAATACCAACTTCTGCGACATCGAAGTGGGAACGGTAGTGAATATCGAATTCGACATTCTGGGCAAATATATCGCTCGACTCAAGAGCTTTGAATAAGCCAGCAAAGTTAAGTACGGACGTTCTAAAAAACTTGCACATTTCTTGCGTTTTGCGCACAAAGCAAGACTAAATGGGCATTTTTTTTATAAAATATTTGCGTAAGCCATAAAAAAGTGTTACTTTTGCCCCCGTGTTTTGTCCCAAATTGAACATTGGACAGTAACTTATTAGACGATAGCAAGTCTGACAATCGCACTAGACGACGTACAACTTGAGTACTGAGCACTAACAAACTTAGGAAATTATAACAATAACCATTTTTAAAAATATGAGTTTAAAAATCGTAGTACTTGCCAAGCAAGTACCTGACACAAGAAATGTGGGTAAGGATGCGATGACCGCCGAAGGCACAGTAAATCGCGCTGCCCTTCCTGCAATCTTCAATCCTGAAGATTTGAACGCATTGGAGCAGGCTCTCCGATTGAAAGAGCAGAATCCAGGTTCTACAGTTGGTATTTTGACCATGGGTCCTCCACGTGCTGGAGAAATCATCCGCCAGGGGCTTTATCGTGGTGCTGATACGGGTTGGTTGCTTACCGACCGTCTCTTTGCCGGTGCTGATACATTGGCTACTTCCTATGCCCTTGCTACTGGTATCCAGAAGATTGGTGACGTTGACATCGTGATCGGTGGTCGCCAGGCTATCGATGGTGATACAGCCCAGGTAGGTCCGCAGGTGGCTCAGAAGTTGGGATTGAACCAGGTAACCTACGCAGAGGAAATCCTCAAGGTAGAGGATGGCAAGGCTACTATACGCCGCCTCATTGATGGTGGTGTGGAGACTGTTGAGGCTCCATTGCCATTGGTTATCACCGTAAACGGAAGTGCTGCTCCATGTCGCCCATGCAACGTGAAGCTCGTAATGAAATATAAATACGCTACCTGCCCTATGGAGCGCAAGGGTGATGAGCCTTGGGCCAACCTCTATGAAGAGCGCCCTTACCTCACTCTGAACCAGTGGAGCGTTGCCGATGTAGATGGCGACCCTGCACAGTGCGGTCTGAGCGGTTCACCTACCAAGGTGAAGGCCGTGAAGAACATCGTGTTCCAGGCTAAGGAAAGCAAGACCTTGACCAGCAGCGATGAAGACATCGACGGACTGATGAAGGAATTGTTGAACGAAAGTATTATCGGATAATTTTGAAAAGACAATGAACAACGTATTTGTATATTGCGAGGTAGAAGGCACAACCGTTGCCGAAGTATCTCAGGAATTGCTCACCAAGGGTCGTAAGCTCGCTAACCAGCAGGGCGTGGAGCTCCATGCCATCGTAGCAGGTACCGGCATCAAGGGTCAGGTAGAGGATCAGATTCTCCCTTATGGTGTAGATAAATTATTTGTTTTCGATGCTGAGGGATTGTTCCCATATACTTCAGCTCCTCATACAGACATTCTCGTCAACCTCTTCAAGGAGGAGAAGCCTCAGATTGCACTGATGGGTGCTACCGTTATCGGTCGCGACCTCGGTCCTCGTGTTTCTTCTTCATTGACCAGCGGTCTGACTGCCGACTGTACAGAGCTTGAGATTGGTGATTACGACGATAAGAAGAGCGGCAAGCACTACGAGGGTCTGCTCTATCAGATTCGTCCTGCCTTCGGTGGTAACATCGTGGCTACCATCGTAAACCCAGACCACCGTCCACAGATGGCTACAGTCCGCTCTGGCGTGATGCAGAAGAGCATCTACGAGGGTGAGTGCAAGAAGGAAGTAGTTTACCCTGAGGTAAGCAAGTATGTTCCTGCTGAGGACTTCGTAGTAAAGGTACTCGACCACCACGTAGAGGCTGCCAAGCACAACCTGAAGGGTTCTGCCATCGTCGTAGCCGGCGGTTATGGCGTAGGAAGCAAGGAAGGTTTCGACCAGCTCTTCGAATTGGCTCATCTCCTCCATGGTGAGGTAGGTGCTTCTCGTGCTGCAGTAGATGCAGGCTGGGTAGATCACGACCGTCAGATTGGTCAGACTGGTGTTACCGTTCATCCTAAGGTATATATCGCTTGCGGAATCTCTGGTCAGATTCAGCACATCGCCGGTATGCAGGATTCAGGCATCATCATCTCTGTAAACAACGATCCTGATGCTCCAATCAACAAGATTGCCGACTACGTTATCAACGGCAATGTTGAGGATGTGGTTCCTAAGCTCATCAAGTACTACAAGCAGAATTCCAAGTAATCTGCATTACACATTATTTAAATAAGAAAAGCAAAATGGCTAATTACTATAGTGATCACCCTGAGATTGAATTTCATCTCAATCACCCATTGATGAAGCGTGTTGTTGACTTGAAGGAGCGCAACTACGCAGAAAAAGACCAGTTTGAAGATGCTCCAGTAAACTACGAGGATGCCATCGAGAACTACAAGCGATTGCTGGATATTACCGGCGATGTAGCTGCTAACATCATCGAACCAAACTCTGAGGATGTTGACCTCGAAGGTCCACACTTGGAAAACGGTCGCATGATCTATGCCAGCAAGACATTCGAGAACCTCGATGCTACCCGCAAGGCTGGCCTCTGGGGCTTGTCAATGCCTCGTCGTTACGGCGGTTTGAACCTGCCTAACGCCATCTTCTCTATGGCTTCAGAGATTATCGCTGCTGCCGATGCCGGCTTCCAGAACATCTGGTCTCTCCAGAGCTGTATCGATACACTCTATGAGTTCGGTTCTGAGGAGCAGCGCCAGAAGTACATCCCTCGCATCTGCGCAGGCGAGACCATGAGTATGGACTTGACTGAGCCTGATGCAGGTTCTGACTTGCAGCGCGTAATGCTGAAGGCTACACAGGATGAGGACGGCACATGGCGTCTGAACGGTGTGAAGCGTTTCATCACCAATGGTGACTCAGACATCCACCTGGTTCTGGCTCGTTCAGAGGAAGGCACCAAGGACGGTCGTGGTCTTTCTATGTTCATCTACGACAAGCGTGATGGCGGCGTAACCGTTCGTCACATCGAGCACAAGTTGGGTATTCACGGTTCTCCTACCTGCGAGTTGGTTTACAAGAATGCCAAGGCTGAGCTTTGCGGTAACACCCGTCTCGGTTTGATTAAGTACGTGATGGCTCTGATGAATGGTGCCCGTCTGGGTATTGCAGCTCAGAGTGTAGGTGTTGAGCAGGAGGCTTACAACGAGGGCCTGGCTTATGCCAAGGAGCGTGCTCAGTTTGGTGAGAAGATCATCAACTTCCCAGCTGTATACGACATGCTTTCAAGAATGAAGGCTAAGTTGGATGCAGGCCGTTCACTCCTCTACTGCTGTGCTCGCTACGTAGATATCTACAAGGCGTTGGAAGACATCGCCCGCGACACTAAGCTCACTCCAGAGGAGCGTCAGGAGATGAAGAAATACACCCGCTTGGCTGATGCGTTCACTCCATTGGCAAAGGGTATGAACTCTGAGTATGCCAACCAGAATGCATACGATGCCATCAGCATTCACGGTGGTTCCGGTTTCATCATGGAGTACAAGTGCCAGCGTTTGTTCCGTGATGCCCGCATCTTCTCTATCTATGAGGGAACTACCCAGCTTCAGGTTGTTGCAGCCATCCGCTACATCACCAACGGTACTTATCTCAGCATCATCAAGGAGATGTTGGAGAATGAGGTATCAGATGACTTGAAGCCATTGAAGGAGCGTGTAGCTAAGCTCGTAGATCTTTACGAGGCAGCCATCAACAAGGTGAAGGAGGCAAACGATCAGGCAGTTCACGACTTCCTGGCTCGCCGTCTCTACAACATGACTGGCGACATCGTAATGTCTCTCCTCATCCTCGACGATGCAACCAAGGCTCCAGAGATGTTTGCCAAGAGTGCCAACGTATATGTTCGCATGGCAGAGGAGGAAGTTCTCGGTCATTCAGCATACATCCAGAACTTCAAGGCAGAAGACTTGGAGAGCTTCAAGGCATAAGACATTTATAAGAATCAGATATTTTAAAAAGTCCGTGGGCAATGAATGCTCACGGACTTTTTTATTACAAACTTTCTTCTTTACTTACCTGATATACTCCCAAAAATTTTGGGGGAATCGGATATTATTAGGGTAAGAATTTCGGGGGAATCGGATACTACATATCTATCTTTCTCATTTTCATTGAATTAGCAAAAATATCAAGTTATGTACAGCAAAGCACAAGATTAAAAGGAACTTTCTGCAAAAAAATGCAACAAGCATCTACCTCAATCGGAGCAAAAGAAGTATACACCTCATAAATATACTTTATAAGCAGATTTCTTCGTAATTACTCAGTCCCCATTGAAGCCCCCTATGGACATGAGTAGTTACCTATAATCTTATTGACGTATACTTAATATATTAGTTCATTGAATCTGATTAAACGCCTTTCGTTACTTACCCAGTCGTCTCGGTGCGTTTATTCAGTCATATTAGGCTTTAGCAGCAAATAATAATCTCTTTTTATAATCACAGCCATTCCCGAAAAGTGAACCAAATAACAAAAATCAGAAATAGGGATTTTCCCTACTACTTTAGGGAATCCTTCTCTTTTTATTTCAAAAGAAAGCTGTACTTTTGCAACCATAAAACAATATAATAACTTTCAAAAACAGTTTAGCTTATGAAAAGGAATGATTGGATGGCGCTCATCGCCACAACCATATTGATGTTTGCCGTATGCCTCTCGGCTTCGGCTAAAGGAAAAAGAAACGTGGAGCGGGGAATGACCAAGCAGGAAGTAATAGCCATTCTTGGAGAACCTAAGCTCACCAGTTTCGACATGTATGGGGACAAATGGGAATATGCCAAATATAATAATCTGTTTGGAGATTCCAAGTACATCACGGTCTTCTTCGACAGAAACGGAAAGGTGGTGCAGTACGATACAAGAATCATAGAACCCAACAGCCAGATGTCGAATGTACAGCAGCCACAACACCCTACCCCACCCATCTACGATGGAAGATGTGATCCAGATGGCAGAATGGATTACGGCTATTGTCTCGATGATGCTTCCTTCACAAAACTATATAATAAGGTGAAGAAGGCAAGCTTTGATGACAACAAGTTCGATCTGATAGAAGTGGCCAGCCTCGGCTGTTACTATTCTTGTGCCCAAGCCGTCAGCATGATGAATATATTCACTTTTGGTGACAGCAAGATGAAAGCCCTCAGACTGATGGCTCCTCATATCATAGATTTGCAGAATGCTAATATCATCTATCAGCAATTCAGTTTTGAAAGCGAAAAGCAAAAGGTAGGAGAAATATTAAGAAGCAGCAGAATATCTCCTCAAAACTTGCATATTCAATGAAAAAGCATTAATTTTGCACTCAAAAATTGCAAAATAAATGAATACAAAGATATTATCAAAAGACAAAGACCCGATGGGCGCCGCTATCCTTGATTATCAGAAATCGGGAAGAGCAGGAAGATTACGTGTGCTCTCTTCTATGTTCGAAGAGGACGAAATGCCGGTGAAACATCTCTTCAGAAAAGTTGAAGAGATGCCGATGCTGGAGCAGAAGGCCTTGCAACTCACAAAAGGGCGTGTACTGGATATCGGAGCCGGCAGCGGCTGCCATACGCTCGCCTTGCAGGAGAAGGGCTTGGAGGTAAAAGCCATTGATATTTCTCCTCTGAGCTGCGAAGCGATGGAACTGAGAGGAGTAAAGGATGCGGAATGCATCAATCTTTTCGATGAACATTTGGAAACAGGGTTCGATACCATCCTCCTCCTGATGAACGGAACGGGTATCGCCGGAAAGATAGAACATCTCCCTACCCTCTTCAACCGTCTCAAGGCTTTGCTCAACAAGGGCGGACAGATTCTTATCGATTCCTCCGACCTCAAATATATCTACGAGAATGAAGACGGAAGTTTCGACATCAATCTGAATGGTGCCTACTATGGTGAAGTGGATTATCAGATGATTTACAAAGACATTAAGGGAGACTGTTTCGACTGGCTCTACGTAGATTTCCCATTGCTCAAATCCATCGCCGAAACCTGCGGGTTGCATGGTGAACTCGCGGCAGAAGGCGAACACTACGACTATCTGGCGAGGTTTTTCTAAAAGACATCATAAAAAAGTGAAGGAGCTAAGACAAATGTTCTTGGCTCCTTCACTTTTTTCCTCCTAACCTATTTTATCTTATCGTTGAAATCGTGACATCTGAGAACTCGTTCATGTAATCAAGAATCTCCATGGTGTGGAAATCGCGCTTCGCCTTGATTTCTATGTTCGCTTCCAGGAATTCCTCCTTCGAGTAGCGGCGCTCTTTCAACTCATAGGAATGAACTTCTAGACCTTTCTGCTTGATTTGCCTGATAAACTCCTTCACGCTTTCACGAGATGGCGCAGTGAAGGTCAAGTCGATGGTAGTTGTTCCCAACTGCGGAATCCAGTAGTTCAATACTTCCAGTCCCAGCAACACCATCGCCGTGGTAATAGCTGCAGCTACATACATTCCCGTACCGCACGCCAGACCGATGGCTGCCGTAACCCACAAGCCTGCAGCAGTAGTCAATCCTCTCACCACGTTCTTCTGGAAGATAATCGTTCCGGCGCCCAGAAATCCAATGCCCGAAACCACCTGCGCAGCCACACGGGAAGAATCCTTTAAGTCAATTCCGAATCCATACTGGGAAACGACACAGAAAAGCGCACTTCCCAATGCCACGAGAAAGTGAGTACGGAAACCAGCCTCCTTAGCACGATATTCTCGCTCAATGCCTATCGCACCTCCTAAAAGCAGGGCGAGAGAAAGGCGAATGGTCAGGTCAATATAAGTTGCATCCATATTATTGTCCTTT
The DNA here is from genome assembly GCF_003465495.1 of Segatella copri. Taxonomy (GTDB): domain Bacteria; phylum Bacteroidota; class Bacteroidia; order Bacteroidales; family Bacteroidaceae; genus Prevotella; species Prevotella copri_G. The sequence goes on from NZ_QSAV01000042.1 coordinate 8,827, forward strand.
CTTTAATTAATCAACAAAAAAATCATTTAATTGCAAATATACAACTTTTCTTTGAAAGAAAGGCGAGAATTTCAAAAAAATAATGTATCTTTGCAACTGTTAGTGCCAATTTCGGCAATTTATTCACAAATACACATTTATTTATATACATGGCAACAGTTGACGACAAGAAGATCATCTTCTCAATGGTGGGCGTATCTAAGATTATCCCACAAAACCAGAAACAGATTCTGAAGAACATCTACCTATCGTTCTTCTACGGAGCAAAAATCGGTATCATCGGTTTGAACGGTGCCGGTAAATCTACGTTGATGAAAATCATCGCAGGACTTGAGCAACCTACCCAGGGTGAGGTGGTTTGGAGCCCAGGCTACTCTGTGGGCTACTTGCCTCAGGATCCTCCGCTCGACGAGAACAAGACCGTGAAGGAAAACGTGATGGAGGGTGTGCAGAAAATCTATGATGCGCTCGCAGAATACGAGGACATCAACAATAAGTTCGGTCTCGAAGAATATTACGGAGACCCTGATAAGATGGACAAGCTGATGCAGCGTCAGGCTGAGGTGCAGGATATCATTGATACAACCGATGCCTGGAACATCGACTCCAAGCTGGAGCGTGCGATGGCTGCCCTGCACTGTCCTCCTGGCGATTGGCCTGTTACCAATCTCTCGGGTGGTGAGCGCCGCCGTGTGGCTCTCTGCCGCCTGCTCTTGCAGAAGCCGGATGTACTCCTGCTCGATGAGCCTACCAACCACCTGGATGCTGAGAGCATCGACTGGCTGGAGCAGCACTTGCAGCAGTATGAGGGTACCGTAATCGCCGTAACCCACGACCGCTACTTCCTCGACGACGTGAGCGAGTGGATTCTGGAGTTGGACCGTGGCGAGGGTATTCCATGGAAGGGCAACTACTCTTCATGGCTCGACCAGAAGACCAAGCGAATGATTCAGGAGGAGAAGACTGCCTCTAAGCGCCGCAAGACATTGGAGCGCGAGTTGGAATGGGTTCGCATGGCGCCTAAGGCCCGTCAGGCTAAGGGTAAGGCTCGTCTGAACTCTTACGAGCAGATGCTCAACCAGGAGCAGAAGGAACGCGAAGAGAAGCTGGAAATCTTCATCCCTAACGGTCCTCGTCTGGGTAACAAGGTGATTGAGGCTCAGCATGTGAAGAAGGCGTTCGGCGAAAAGGTTCTCTTCAACGACCTCAACTTCATGCTTCCTCCTAACGGCATCGTAGGTGTGATTGGTCCTAACGGAGCCGGCAAGACTACCCTCTTCCGCCTCATCATGGGATTGGATCAGGCAGATGGCGGTACATTCGAGGTGGGTGAGACCGTGAAGCTGGCTTATGTTGACCAGCAGCACAAGGACATCGACCCACAAAAGACCGTTTACGAGGTGATTTCCCAGGGCAACGAAACCTTGCGTCTGGGTGGAAGAGATGTGAATGCGCGTGCTTACATCAGCCGCTTCAACTTCTCGGGCACCGACCAGAGCAAGCTCTGCAGCGTTCTCTCGGGTGGTGAGCGTAACCGTCTGCAGTTGGCCTTGGCATTGAAGCAGGAAGGCAACGTATTGCTTCTTGATGAGCCTACCAACGATATCGACGTGAACACGCTGCGTGCATTGGAGGAAGGTTTGGAAGCATTTGCCGGTTGTGCTGTGGTTATCAGCCACGACCGCTGGTTCCTCGACCGAATCTGTACCCACATTCTTGCCTTCGAGGGCAATGGTGAGGTCTTCTTCTTCGAGGGCAGCTATTCTGAGTATGAAATCAACAAGGCACGCCGCCTTGGAGATACAGAAATCAAGAAGGGTCGCTACCGCAAGTTGATGGAGGAATAAAGATTCGAAAAAGATAAAGAAGGACTTGGAAACGATAAGACTAATCGTTTCGGAAACAATAAAAAACAAAAGAGAGGGTGTGTCATAAGTACAAGACGCACCCTCTTTTTTGTTTCTATGCAGCCGTTTTCAAAAGCTTTACCAGATGCAATCAGGACGTTCAGGAAACTGCGTCGCGACGTATCTGGCTGTACGTCGCGACATAATGATTATTACGTCGGGACGTATCAGATGCTACGTCGGGACATAATTTCTTCTATGTCGTCAGTTAAATTGCAAAAAAACAAATGAAAAAGCCAAGCATTGAACCGAAGAACAGAGAATTGCCATACACATAACACATTCGTAATCAAAGAGATAACCTATCTATATGGCAATATGGCAATTCTTTGGCGCAAAAATATATATATAAAACAGCATGCCCGACACAAAAAAAGGGAAGCGCCGAAACGACACTTCCCCATGGATTGGATGAATCATATAATCATCTGTCTCGCGACATCTTATTCTGTGTATGCAGTCTTGTAGGCAGAGTCAAAGAACATAGCGCAAGAACCTACGCCAGTCTCATACTCATGCTGCTTCTGACCAGCTCTGTCATACTCCACTACGTAGCCATTGCCATTATAGTCGGGAGTACCTTTATCGCCCATTTTATAAGAGAGCACGAAGATATGACCGTTCAATGGGTCGGCAAAGATTCCGCATGGGCTCACAGGCATCTCAGAGAGCGTCAGCGCCTGTGGTTGTGTACTTCCTGCTGCAAGCACGCTCACGCTAGGAGTGCCGCCATAAGGTGCATTGAGCACAAAGAAATAAGAACGAACCAACTGCGGCGTACGTGTTGTAGTACCAGGGGTTACGCATACAGCATAGTTGCCATCTGCCACCTTCTGCGACTTGCCCTCGGCGAAACTCACTGCACGTAGGGCATTCTCGCCAGTGGTCGCATAGTCAGGAGCAGGTCCATATACAGGGTTGTCGAGAACATACAAAACATTAGATGCATAATAGATGCTGGTAGGATTGTTCACCCCCTCAATATTCTTTGTCTCAACTTTTTTAGAAGAAAGGTCGATGCAAGAGATGTTGCCGCCACCCTTACCATAGTTGCTGTTAGCCACATAGAGATTGCTACCACCGATGGCCAAACCCTCTGGATAATCGCCTACCTTATACTTGTCGGCGAGGGCGAAGTTTATGGTGTCAACTGCAGCCACATAGCCACCGTATGTGGTGAAATATACCTTGCCACCATCTGCGATGATATGGCGAGGCTCAACACCCTCGGCATTGCCCAGCAGGTCTGTAGTCTTGATTTGCTTGATACTCCGCTTGGTTTTCTTGTCGATTACCTCGATAGTGTTGCTCTGGTCTACGGCGAGATAAATCTTGTTGCCATATACGATGCCGTCATTGGCAGTATTACCGAGCGTACGACCGTTAGCAGTCTTGAATACGTTCTGTGTGGCTGTGCTTGAAGCATAGTCGATGGCTGTGAGAGAGCTCTCGATCTTGCTATACATGTTACCAGAATTCACAACGTAAGCGCCCGTACTATACACCTGGAGATAAGTCTCAGGATAGTCTTCGGCAGGATCGCATGATGTCATCACTGCAGTGCCCATCAAGAGCACCGCCAAACCTAATAAATACTTTTTCATTTTCTTTTTCTGTTTATATTTGAATCTAATTTGTTACTATCTAGAAGTTATACCCGATGCTTAACATCCAGCTGCGGCGAGGCATCGGATAATGCCCTACGAGTTCATACTGCTCCGACAGCAGGTTCTTCACATCCATCCTAACCTTCACACCTCTCAGGGATTTCCCCAAAAGAGTCAGTCCGTCCAGCTGACGATAGAGCGTCAACCCCATGTCCCAGTAACCACCCACTTCGGTGCCGTCATAGTGCTCATTGTTGGCCCATCGCTTGCTCATTCCTTGTCCATGGAGCGAGACATTCACCCAGGGATTCTCCCACCCCAAGGCAATACTGCCCGAGTGCAAAGGGATATAGGCTACTTGATTGCCATAATATTTGGACGAGCGGTCGGTATGATTCACCACGTGCTGGTAGCTATACGACCCTTGCAGCGAGAGTTGCTGCCCCGGAGCCATCTGCCAGGTGCCACGCAAAGAGGCATCCGCGCCAACGACATCAACCCGTGCCAAGTTCACAGTACGCCAAACGAACATATTGTAAGGAACGCCCACAATCTTGTCGGTCACCCGATTGCAGTAGCCGTCCAGCGTTGCTTGAACATTCCATCCCTTATAACGTAGGGATTCGCCGTTCCCCCCATCTCCTGAAGAAGTTTTTTTCCACGTAAGCCCGACATTCAACTGTCGGGTTTTCTCAGGCTTCAGATCAGAACTTCCATAATGGAAGAAATAATTCTCGTTGAAAGTAGGAACCCGGAAGATATCCTTGTACGAAGCCCTGAGATAAAGCTCATCGCTGGCAGTACCATTCCCCAGGAGCCGATAAGAAAGCGAAAGCGATGGCGAAAGCCGGCGTGCATCCTTGGCAGCCTGTCCTACCTTGGTAGGATTGGCGCTGCCTGGCTGAGTCTCTATCTTGCGCCCCAGGCTGTTGAGGTAAACTGAAGCCAACATTCTGGCAAGAGCCACCCATCTTCCCTTCTTATATCGGGCAGAAAGCGACTGCAGGATGCCATGCCGGTGAGGGCGCAGGTCGGTGGTGAGGGTGCTGTTGAGCGAGTTCATCATCCAGTCGGCAGAGTAATCCAGCGCCCAGCCATCATCCGGCATCCACATCAGTGCTGCCGAAGTATAATATTCCCTCTGCCAGTAGGTAGCATCATTGCGCCGATTTGCCACGAGCGTGTCCTGATAGGCAGAGCTCGCCCAGTTCATCTTGGCTTGCACCTTCAGCATCCAATGGTCATCAAGACTTCTGGCTTGCCATCTCGCCTGAGCAAAGGCGTTGCGGTCGTGCAACTGCTCGGCAGTTACATCGGTATAAAATCTCACGATGCCAGGCAACTGTCGGTCGTTGTCATAATAGTAGATCTTTGCCCACAATTGGTTCCGGCTCATGCCATCGGCTCGTCTGCCCATCATCCAATGCATATTCAGTTCGCCATGCCCCGAGTTCATACGACTGTTGGTTCTTCGCTCATGGGTAGTATATTTACCATTGTGCAAGATGAAAGGATAGTCGTTTTCGGCATAGGTGTACTCACCCATCGCCTGGAGGGTGAACCTATCTGACAACCTCTGCACATAGCGCAGATAAGGCGAGACATATCCGAAGGACCCCACCTGCAACTGAGTAGAGAGGTGAGGCTGCTTGTCGATGGGAATCTCGCTCATGGTCTCGATGGCAAGCAAAGCTGCCACCGAGGCTTGCCGGGCCGAGATGAAGATGTCGTCGTTGTCGCCAATGGTGAGTCGCAAAGTCTGCACTTGGTCGAGCGAATAACGGGACACATCAATTTCGCCGCCCTGACATTCACTGAGCAGCACACCATCGTAACTCACTCCCGTGTGTCCCGCTCCGAATCCACGCACAGCTACCGTCTTCATTCCTCCAGCTCCACCATAGTCGCGCAGATTGATGCCTGGCATTCGGTGCAAGGCGTCGGCCATATCCGTAACGCCGAGCCTTAACATATCCCCCTTGTCCAAAAGTTGGAGAGGCGATGTGCTCGTAAGTATCCGGTGCTGCCGAGCATTCACTTTTACTTCCTGCAAATGCTCGGTACGAATGGAATCTTGCCCCATACCCACTTGTGCATACAACAGTAGCAAGCCACCGAGACAAAATATCCCCAATGCCTTCATTCATTCTATTTTTTATATTATTATCTGTGTCTCCATCACGAACCCATCCCACGGGGTTGGATAGAATCATCGGAATCTCTTATCCTAAAGACACTCTTTCATCATATTGTTTCCGATGACAACGGCAGGTCTTCTGACTTGCGTCCTCCCCGCATCTCACTCTATGTAAACATAAAAAGATGCAAAACTCATGGCAAGCGGTCTTCCCGAAAAAATGTCAGTGACCATGGTGCTTGCCGCAATAAGACGCTTACAGCAGCGGGACTGTCCGGGCTTCTCACCCGATTCCCTTTTAATCACTACGCACTCATCCTGCCTGAGGCGGCAGAAGGTGGCAGCGAACCAATTGCGGGTGCAAAGGTACTATAAAAAAATGAATAAAAGATTATTTTACCTGCTTTTTTATTCTACAAGCGATAAAATAATCTTTTATTCATTTCCTGTTTTATTCTTTTACTTCTTGATTTTATCTTTTTACTCCTTGAGCATTTTATGTTTTCAGAAACATTTATTCTTTTACGATTTCCAGGAGTTCTGCGAAATCATCGATGATCCATTCGGCAGAGGCGAGCTGCTCACGGGTTCCGTTGCCATAAGTCACGGCACAGGCCTTGCAGCCGGCATGATGCGCCATATCTACATCGAAGTTCATATCGCCCACTACAAGGGTTTCATCTGCCGTTCCCTTCATCTCCTTCAATGCCTTGAAGACCATATCGGGTGCCGGCTTCGCATGCTCCACATCATCGCCTGCAACAATGGAAGAGAATATATCCTCCAGCTGCATCTGATGCACGTATCCATCCAGCGAGCAATGGTTCCTGCTGCTGGCCATTCCCAGAATAAAACCCTGACGGTGCAACGCTCTCAGGGTTTCTATAACATGAGGGAAGGGCTGCACGATCATCGTCTTTTTGTTCTCCAGGAAAATCTCGCGATAGGTTGCTGCGCATTCCATTCCCTCCTCAGCACTCATTCCGAAGAGCGAAACGAAGGCCTCATCCAATCGAAGACCGATGGTCTTGGCACAAGCCTCCTCCGATTTCACTTCCAGCTTTCTTGCACGCATCGTATCCTGCAGGGTCTTCACAATGAGACTCTGCGAATCGCCGATGGTTCCATCAAAATCAAAAATTATATACTTCATTATTCTTACCTTATTTGAAAACGGTCACAAAGGTACAGATTATAACTGAAACTACAAAGCAAATTGCTCACGAATTACCTTTATTATGTTATTACGAGCCACTTCTGGCTTCATCGCCTCATCCAATGGCATTTCTTCAGGAGTAACCTGAACAACTCTATCAAAACCTGCATCCAGCATAGCCTTTCTATCGCTAACTCCGCCCGATACTAGCCATATTTTCTGATTGGTAACATGCTCAAGAATTCTTTGCGGCAGTTTCCCCATCAAGGTCTGACGGTCGCTATGACCTTCGCCCGTAATCACGAGATCAGCATTCTGAATGAGCACATCAACCTCTATTTTCTCTAAAAGCAGTTCAGCCCCTGGACGAGCCTCTGCATTGAAATATTGCAGGAATACATAACCCAGTCCTCCGGCCGCACCAGCCCCAGGAGCCTCACTCCTATCATATCCGAAATGCTTGGCGCTTACCTCGGCAAACTTCCTCGCCCTATCATCCAACATCTGCACCATCTTAGCATCAGCTCCCTTCTGAGGGGCAAAGACATGAGCCGCCCCGTTTTCGCCGCAAAGCGGGTTGGTAACATCTGAAGCCAGCACAAAACTGCATTCCTGTCGGATTTTCTTCCAGTCGTCGCCCATCGCCTTAAGCATTCCAATGCCGCAATCGGATGTGGCGCTGCCGCCCAAGCCCACGATGAAACGGCGCACGCCCCGGCGATAAGCATTCATAATCATCTCGCCCACGCCCCAGGAAGTAGCCTTCATCGGGTTGCGCTGTTCAGGCTCAATCAGAGCCAGTCCGGCAGTCTGCGCAATCTCGATAATCCCTGTATCATCCACGATTCCGTATTCCGCCTCAATCCATCTCATCAGCGCATCATGGGCATGAATCTTCACTCGCTCTCCCTTCATCGCCGAAAGAAAAGCATCGAGCATTCCCTCTCCCCCATCACTCATTTCCAGGGTAATAATTTCGGGAGAAGCATCATCCGCATTCCATTCCTTCACTCCCGAAGCAATCGCCTCATTCACCTCTCTGCTCGAAAGGCAACCCTTATAAGAGTCGCAAGCAATTATTATCTTCTTATATCCAGCCCCATCCATCAGTCTGAGGCCATCATTTTTCCTATCCATATCCTATTTATATTATATCATTCCAAGAATCATCGCCTATCAAGCGATTCCCCTTTCAGCCCGCAAAATTAGCCATTATTCCTGAAACCACAAACCTTTTTTGGAAAAACTTTCAAAAACAGATGCTTCAGATAAGAGCTGATAGAAAAAAGAGGTTAAAACATTTGGCTATTAAAAAGATTCCTCGTATTTTTGCAGTAGATTTTTCAAAGGTTTTCTAAAGGTTAAAGGCTTATGTGCAAATATGAAGAAATAGAAGGTTGGCGACTCTCGAATGGCAAGACGATTCGGGAAACCAACAATGCCGTACACGATGAGGTGGAACGAATCTACCTGGAAGCGTGGGCGAAGGGTATTTCCGTGCCGTATTTTGAAAACGGAAAAACCTATCTTGCTAATCCTGATGGAAGCGATGTAGAAGCAACTCTTGATTTTGCGACACGCGAATATACTATCATAAAACAAGTTGCAGCTCCAGGAAAGGGGAAAATGAGTTACTTACTCCATGCATAATCCTCAAAAAAATTGCAACTATGACACGACGACTAGAATTCACCATTATTGCAGGACCAAACGGAGCTGGAAAAAGCAAACTTGGTCCATTCTATTCAAGTGTAAAAACATTCGATGCGCTTGTTGATGGCGAGGAAGAATAGTTCTTTTACAAGATTCTAGCAAATCATTTTATACCCAATTCCCCTCACATTGATGATTCTGATATTTTCATCGGCAGATAACTTGTGGCGGAGCTTGGTGATGAAAACATGAAGACTGCGGGAATTGAAGAAGCTGTCATCGCCCCAGAGTTGCAGGAGAATATCCTTGCTCTCTACCACATTGTTCTTGCTCTCCACAAGCATGCGAAGGATTTCGGATTCACGATGTGACAGTTCTGTATCCTTACCTTCCAACTGCAGAATCTGACTGGTAACATTCAGGCGATAACGACCGATGGAGAGCCATTGAACAGCAGCATCCGGATTATCAGGAGAAACATTTCCCCCTTCCTGTTCTTCAGAAGAAATATTTCCTGCAGAAGCCCGATGACAAAGCGACTTGATACGGACGATGAGCTCCTGGATGGCAAACGGCTTCTTCAGATAATCATTGCCACCCAATTCAAATCCCTCTACCACATCATTCACCGCCGAACGAGCCGTGAGGAAAAGCACAGGGGTACGGGAATCCGTCTTGCGGATACGGCGCACCATCTCGAAACCATCCATTTTGGGCATCATCACATCCGCAACCAGCACATCAGGCTTCTGTTCATCGAACATACGAAGCCCCTCTTCGCCATCATGCGCCGTGCGCATCTCGAAGCCCTGCGCCTCCAAGGTGTCGCTCAGAATCATCGCCAAGGATGTTTCGTCTTCTACCAGTAATACTTTTATCTTATTCATTGTTTCTTTTTTACTTTTTACCTTTTTACCTTTTTACCTTTAAGAAAATGCAGGGTGAAGCAGCTTCCTTTTCCCGGCTCGCTTTCTACGGAAACAGAACCGCCCATTTTCTCCATCAGGCTCTTGACATAGAAAAGCCCGAGACCATAGCCCTTGACCGTATATTTATTGCCATCCATCACCCGATAGAACTTGTCGAAAATATAAGGCAATTTATCGTGGGCAATACCGATTCCATTATCTGATACGGAAACCAGCACTTCATCCTCGGCTTTTCGGAAAGCCTTGATTTCTATCTTCACGCTATCTTCAGAATACTTGATGGCATTGTCTATGAGATTGCTCACGATGTTTGAGAAATGCATCCGGTCGACATGAACCATCAGATTTTCCGGTTCTACGGACAATGAAATATTCACCTTTTTATCCGTTTTTTCTCCTGATTTCACTTTCAGCTGATGCTGGGAGATTAATGGTTCAATCACCTCTTTCACTGGAACTTCCACGATATTGAACAGCATCGATTTCCGTCGTTCCATACTCATCGACAGAATCTTCTCCACCAATCCGCTGAGCGTCTGCAACTGCTCCTGGGCGATGGTGAGATACTTGCGCGCCTTATCAGGATGCTGGAGCATTCCGTAGTTCAGCAGGGAGTCGGTGGCAGCATAGGCTACGGCTATCGGAGTCTTCAATTCGTGCGTGATATTATTGGTGAAATCACTCTTCATCTCATCAAGCGTCTTCTGCTTGAGCATCGTATGAATCAGGAACCAGAAGACGAAAGCCAGGATGAGCATGATGAAGAGCGATGTGGCAAGGATGCCTGCCATCTGGCTGAGCACAGTCATCGTAAGCGGCTCTAGGGTGAGGACATATTTCTCCTCATTCGCCTCCCCCTCATTACAAACCACATATTGGTATTGCTTGGCATTGGCGGAAGGCACATACCCCTTCGTCGTCACTTTCGCCAAAACCTTCTTTCCTGCAAAAAGCTGAATCTGATGCGGAAGCGGATGAATATCGTCGCCCACCAACAAACTGTCTGAAAGCATCTTGACAACCCATGCACTGTCATAGTCATTGATGTCTGGTTTGGCGATTTCATTCAATTTGCCAAACAGCGCTTGTTGTACCATAGTTGCCAGCTTGCCCGACATCATCATCATCAATTCCTGGTCCTTGTCATCTTCACTACGCTTCTCTTGCTTGGTAAAAATTGTTTGAACAGACTGAACGATCTTTCCTCCACGAACCTTTTTCACCTTTACCTTTTGATCTATATCATCGTCTTCATCCATAGAAAAAGCAACAGTACCCGTCAGTTGTCCATGAGGCCCTTTATCATCATTGCGCAATCGTTCGATTCGCTTCTTCATCTCCATGAAGTGAGCGTACTCCATTCCACCCTTAATTTTCGCTTCAACCTCCTTTTCCTGAGACTGATAAAGCCCCACGAGCCAATAGGTCTGATATGCGAAGATGCAGACCAGAGCCGTGATGACGAGCGTAACTATGTATTTAAGATGTAACTTCATTCTTTCCTTTATTAAAAATTTTTTAAGATGAATTCAATACTCATTTTCTGAAAATCGGATAAACCTCCGTGGTATTCTTCCATCCCCATTTACCATTCTTTTGTGGCGCAAACTCTCGTCCCATCTTGGCTCCTATCCCCCAATGTTGATTGAACATCACTTCCATGAAGCCACCATAGCTGCTCTTGGGATTGAAAGGAGACATGATGACGCTTCGAGGGTCAGAGGTTTTCGTTGGAACATATTGTCCATAGAATCCCACTGTGAGCCAGTCGTTTACTTGATAAGCCATTCGTCCACCAAAAGAAGCTTTGGTGAGATTGCCAAATCCATATACTCCCGTGTTTATCTTTTCTATCCCGACATAAGGAGAAAAAACAAAACGCCCGAAATTTTGTTGATAAACAACCCCTGCAGTCTGCCTATTCATCAGTCCTGGGACTTCAATACCCGAAGAATATACCGCCATCGTACCCAAATTCGGGGAAAGAAGAGAAATATGAGGTATTGCATTCGGCGCAATCTCCAAAGGTTTTCCTTCTTCCGACATCCAAGGTGCATTCGATTCAGAGTAATAAGATTTGCCTTGAAGTACAGGAAATCCACCGAGCGAAGGACGAGAATATTCCAACGACATACCTTCCTTAGGTAAAGATGCCTTCGGAATGGAATCCAAAGAAACACTCTTCACTTCCTGTGCTTGCATTACCAATGTACAAAAGCAAGCCATAACTGTCAATATGAATATTCTTCGTTTCTCTTTCATGCTTGCAAAAGTAATAAAAAAGAAGATAAGTAAGATACTTTTCAGGGAATTATTTCTGATTTGATAAGACTAAATAACACTTCTGATAAGACTTGATAATCAAAATTCCTTGCTGACACGAGATTTTTGCAGTACTTTTGCAACCGAAATCGGGAGGGTTCCTTCCGAAAGAACGATAAAAAGATAAGAAGAATATGAAAAGATTGGTTATATTAAGCGCTTGCCTGGCCATTAGTCTTGCCGGCTGGGCACAAGGAAACAGAAATGATTCCCTGAGAATGGACAGCATCATCCATTCCCTCCCCGATGTGATGGTAAAAGGCAAACGACCTATCGTAAAGGTGAAAGGAGCAGCATTGACCTATGACCTGCCTCAACTCATCAAAAACCATCCGGTGGATAATGCCTATGAAGCCATCAAGCAACTGCCTGGCGTGAGCGAACAGGATGAAGCCTTGACCCTCAACGCCCAATCCGTAACCGTGATGATAGACGGCAAGGCTACCACCATGACGAGCGAGCAGCTCTATTCGCTTCTGAAAACGATTCCTACCAGCCGCATCGCCAACGCTGAAGTCATCTATTCAGCCCCAGCCCGCTATCAGGTAAAGGGACAGGTCATCAACCTCCTGTTGAAGCACAACACAGGCTTTCACTCCCTGCAAGGCGAGCTCTTCGGCGGCTACACCCACCAGAACCGCAACAGTTACACAGAGCGCGCCTCCTTGCTCTTCACCAACAAGAAATGGGAAATAGACATGCTCTATTCTTTCGGTCATGGCAAGAGATATTATTACTATGAAAATGAGTTTGCCCACACCTTGACTGATGGCACTTCCTATGCCTTCTCTACACATAGCAACAATATCAAACGCCATCTCAACCACAACATCCGACTGAGCATCAACTATCATCTGGCGAAAAATCATCAGCTCAGCTTTGCCTACACCTCACAACTCAATAACACGAGAGGAACGTCAGAGGATGATGGCGATTTCACATCCCTTCTCAGAATCCATGCAAAGAGTCAGTTTCACAACTTCCGCCTGGATTACTCCACACCATTCGGTTTCTCGGCTGGAGCAGAATACACCTATTATAATTCACCGGATGAACAATGGCTAAAAAGCAGTCTCTACGATGAGATTTACGACATCACAAGCCAGCAGCGAATCGACAAATGGCACGCTTACCTCAAGCAGGAGTACGACTTAGGAAAAGACTGGGGCTTGAACTACGGCATCAATTACACCACATCAAGAGACAAGAGTTCGCAGGAAAGCAACAACAAATCTTCTTATGGCAACACCATTCAAAACGAAGATCAAATGTGTTTCTACATCGGAGCCAGCAAGTCATTCGGACAAAAACTCACGATGGAAGCATCGCTCATGGAAGAATATTACCACACCCCAATCTGGGATGAGTGGAACCTCTTCCCTACACTCTCCATCACCTATCTTCCAAAAGCTGGACACATCATCCAATTCGACTTGGATTGCGACAGAGACTACCCTACCTATTGGTCGGTGAAGGACTTCACCACCTATAATGCGGGCGGATATGGAAAGATTGTTGGAAACCCGACGTTGAAGCCATCACGAGACCTCAGCCTCTCGCTTACCTATATTCTGCACAGCAGATACGTGGCAAGTCTCTTCTTCAACAACTCGAAAGATGAATTTCGTCAGCTTCCTTACCAGAGCGACGAGAAGAAGGAGATGGAATACAAGCATGTCAACTTCGAACATGTAAACCAGGTAGGCTTGATGCTCACAGTCCCAATCAACATAGGCAACTGGTGGCAGAATCGCCTTACTTTCACCGGCGTTTATCAGAACGACAAGAATTCCCATTTCTATGATCTTCCATTCGACCGCAGCAAATGGTTCTGTCAAGCCCAGTGGAACGGCACTTTTCTCTTTGGCAAGCATGTGCTTCTCAACCTAGATGCTTCCGTCCATACCGACGCCATCCAAGGAATCATCGACATCCCAGCCTCAGGCTATCTCAACGCTGCCCTCACCTGGAAGCCTCTCAAGGATGACAAGTTCCAGCTGAAAGCCTACTGCAACGACATCTTCGAGACAGGCGACAATCATCTGCACGACACCTACCGAGGTCAGCACGTCATCAACAACATGTACTTTGGCAGAATCATAGGCCTCTCCCTCACCTATCGTTTCGGCGGCTACAAGGCCAAGCAGCATGAAGAAGTAGATACTTCCAGATTTGGGAAATAAAAACAAGAAAAGCTCACCAAGACCATCAAAGTCCTGGCGAGCTTTTCTCGTTTCATATACTCTATTCAAGTTTCTTTACTTCAAAATATTGACATATCCCTTATTCTGTACCAATTCAGAATTTAAATCAATGCATTTCTGAGGAATCGGGAAGACAGTGGTGTAGCCGGAGGATTCACCCTGAAGAGGCGTACGGAGATCGTAGGCACCGGTGAATTTGCCGAAACGGATGAGATCCTGACGACGCCATCCTTCCCATACCAACTCCAGCAACCGCTCTTCCAGAATGTTATCGAGCGTAGCCTTACGGTAAGGCATTCCCACACGGGCACGAATCCTATTCAACTCCTCATCGCCATTCTCTCCGTTTCGGACCTTTGCCTCTGCCTTCATCAATAAAGCATCTGCATAGCGGAAAAGAACTATGTCGTTACTCTGCAACTTGCCGTCCATATAAGAGGTTCTATCCACCTCATACTTCGCCATCCTCGCTCCAGCCGTCTTGACAAACTTACTGTTGGTCAGGTTTTGAGCCACTTCAAAAGGCTGATACTCCAACGGTTTTCCATTATCCATCAGCAGTTCATGACCATCTACCTTTACCACTCCCGCCACAAAGTTCATCTTGCAACGGGCATCTTCATCAGCCTCGCCATAATGATTGGCTTTCATCGTAGAAATCGTGGCACAGGTACCATTCTCACTTCCCCATCCCAAGACACCGCCATGCGTATAATGGTAAGAGCGGAAGAGATAATGGAACTGGTTGGTATAGATATTCTTATCCATCGGAATCGTGAAGATATTCTCCTTCGATGTCTCATTATGCGTAGAGAAATTGAATGAATCATCCGACTCCAGGACATAGCCTTCTTCTGCCAGTTTATCACAATAATAAATGCAGGTTTCCCAAGCATTCAACTTCCTGCAGTCCACCTTATCGCCATTACGCAAAGAGGCATCAGAAGCCGGCACAGAGAAATGAATGTCACTTCCCTTCGGACGGCTCGCATAACCCTGGGTCCAGTCATCATACATATAGATTTCTGCATTCAAAGCCAACTTCGCCAACAGAAAGTTGACTACCGGCTGGGTGATGCGACCATAATAATTACCTTCCTTATTGCTGTGCTGGTCGGGAAGTGAAGGCAATACCTGCTGCAACTCCTGAAAGACAAACTGGAAGATAGAACTGCGATCTGTCTGCCCTTGGAACAGGCTGGAATGGAGCTGTTCTGCACTGGAAAGGACCAATGGAACCCGACCGAACATGTCCATAGCATAGTAATAGTACATAGCCCGGATGGCTCTTATCTCTGCCCGATATTCCTCCTGCTGTGCGGCAGAAAGCAGGGCCGACTTGTTGCTGATAATATCCAAAGACTTATTAGCCAGCACGATAACCTTATAAAGGTACTTCCACGTATCATAAAGAGACTGGTCATCGGCACTCCACCGATGCTGGTACATGGCATTCCAGAGGCCACCATCATACCAGTCGCCGCCTCGAATCGGAATCATCGCCTCATCGGTGGTCAGCGTATTATAATCGTAAATACCACGGCAGGTGCCCTGGATGCCCTCACTCTCGTTAGCTCCACCTATATAATTATAGAGAGAAGCAACGGCATTGATATAAATATCAGATGCAGAGCCATAGATGGCATCCTCGTCCAACTGATCCTTAGGATGTTCGTCCAGGCAGGATGTCATAGACAATGCCGCCAGCAGCAGAAATAAAAATCTATATCGTTTCATAACTTTCTGATTTTAGAATTGAACACTTAAACCCAATGAGAAGGTTCTGTAAACAGGATAAGTCCGCTTATCATCAATACCCATCGTACTGTTCACCACGTAGCTGTTAATCATCGGAGTCAAGCCGCTGTAACTGCTGATGGTGGCAAGATTGTTGACACTCGCCGAAACTCTGAGCGACTGCACCACGCCCTTTCGGATAGGGATATCATAGCCCAGCGTGAGATTCTCTAAGTTGAGATAATCGCCCTTCTCCAGCCAATAATCAGAAACATTCTGGTCAACGATATTCTTCTCAGGAGCTCCCTTCAGCACATTATAATCCGGGAAACTCGACATATTGGTGTAGGCTAAGCCCGTACCATTGAATATCTTATGTCCGAAGGCTCCGTTCATCTGCAATGAAAGATACCAGTCGCGATAACGGAAACTGATATTGGAACCCAACGTTACCTTAGGAGTAGCCTGACCGGCAATATATCTGTCACCGCCATCACTCAAATCTACGGTTCCGTTCTTGTCCAAATCTTCGATATCATAGCGGTAATGCCCATTTCCATCTTCTATAATCCCCCTGCAATGAGGAAGATAGAATACCCCCAAAGGCTGACCAACTATCTGATAGACCACATTGTTGTAACCACCATGCTGACCGGCACCCGACAAGGCACCCATCGCAGTAATATCGGCTGCCGACATCTGCATTCCGTCATATTCACCACTCAGCGAGAGGAGTTTGTTCTTCTGCCAGGAGAGATTCATATTGATATTCAGTTCCATGTCCTTCTTCTGGATAGGAGTGAAGGAGACGCCGACCTCCAAACCCTGGTTGCTCATAGAACCCAGGTTTGCCAACAGTTTATCATAGGCAAAAGGCGGAACCGGCACATCATAGGCATAGAGCATGTCGGTGGTCTTGGAATAGTAATATTCTGCCGTCAGAACCAGCCGGTTGTTCCACAATCCCAAATCAGCTCCGATATTCCAGGTAGCGCGGGTTTCCCACTTCAGATCAGGATTGTTATTGCTAATCATTCCCATCGTAACCGTAGGAGAACTGTTCACCGAAACAATACCATTCTGCCGCACCGTATTCAAAGTGGTATAAGAAGATATTCCGCCAAGATTACCTGAGCGTCCATAGCCCGTACGCAGTTTCAGCATGGTAATTTTCTGGAGAGAACGGAGCCATTTCTCCTGCTTCATATCCCAGGAAAGAGAGACGGATGGGAAGAACCCCCAGGTATGGTCATTGCCCACCATCGAAGAACCATCGCCACGCATGGAAACCGAAAGACTATACTTATTATATAAGGTGTAGTCGACATTGCCCATCACAGAAGCCAGGGTCGGATCTTCGTACTTGCTGTCTGTCCCACCGAAAGGCCGTGATGCAGCAGCACCTATGTTATGGTAATACATGTCGTTGTTGGTGATTCCCTTCGCAGAAGTCCAGAATCCCGTTCGGATATCCTTCTGATATTCTGCACCCACCATTGCCTTCAGATTGTGGATTCCCCACGAATGCTGATAGTTAAACGATACATTGGCAAGCCAGTCCTCGCTCTTGAACTCCCCACGATAGAGATTGCCCTGCGCCCAAACCCAGGTAGGACAGAACTGGTTGTTCTCGTTGGAAGCATAACTGTATGCTCCGAAGGCAGAAACACTCAGAGAATTTGTCATATCATAGTTCAACTTCAGATGAGCATTAAAGTTCATGTTCTTCGTATCATTACGCTCCTTGAGCAAGGCACCGGGAGGATTCACCTGAGATGCAGCCCCATTCTTCACCCAACTGCCGTTCAGCTTATCATAAGGATAAGTAGGATTCATGGCATCGGCAGAATAGAAAAGCATCTGACTGTCGAAGATATTATTGTTCTTGAAAGACGAACCGAACACGCCGAAATCTCCCGTCAGTTTATCGCCAAACGCCTTCTGGGTGACATCAATCTTAGCCACCAGATTACGATAGCCCTTGCTCCGAATAATCGTGTTATGGTCGATATAGCCAAAAGAAGCGCGGTAGTTGCTCTGCGGAGTGCCACCGCTGAAGGCCAGATAATGGTTCTGAATGTTTCCGGTTCGGGTAATCGCCTTGCGGAAATTGGTATCATATCCCTTATTGTTATACTCCAGCCCATACTTCTGTGCAGCAGCTATGTATTCGGCGGCATTGAGCATCTCCATACTTTTGTACATCGCCTCTATACCATAGTTTCCCTCGTAAGAAATCTGAAATCCCTTACCCGTACCCTTTTTGGTTTTTACCTGGATAACGCCCGAAGCACCACGAGAACCATAGAGTGTCGTTTCGCTGGCATTCTTCAGTACTGTAAAGCTCTCTATATCGGCGGGATAGATTGTAGCAAGCGTCGCCACATCAGAAGTAACACCATCAATAATCACCAGAGGATCATTGCCGCCCATGATAGAAGTTGTACCGCGAACCCGGACGGAGTTCAACATAGCAATACGGTCAAGACCATTAGTAGTGACGTTAACACCTGCCGTCTGTCCGCTCAAGGCATCCAGGGCATTATTGAGCACACCCTTCTTCAGAAGTTCAGGCTCCACTACACCCACCGAACCTGATAAGCGCAAGGAGTCTAGCCCTTCGATGTTCACAGACTGAGCACTGAGGGTTTGTGGTGCAAGAATCATCGCACCCATCGCATAAAATATGATTTTTAAGTTCTGTTCCATAACTATTTCATCGTTTAGTCAAGGTTCAAATCGATTTTCGATTGCAAATATAATAAAAAAGAGTGATTCAAAGTCCATTTCCTTGAAAAAACTTCAAAAAAAACGCAGGCTTAAGAGTTAAGACAGAAGAAAAGCTCGCCAAGACGTTCAAAATCTTAACGAGCTTTCTCTTTTTATATCAGTATTTTATTTCACTTTCACTTCTATCACATTCTTCGCAGCCTCAGCACTCGAACCACCTACGAAGATCTGATATTTGCCGGGAACCACACGCATGGTATTGGTCTGGGAATCCCAACCCTCGAAACTCTGGCGAGGCAGACTGATGGTTACCTGCTGCTGTGCGCTGGCAGAAAGCGACATCGCCATCAGCATCGCCATAAAAAATAGTTGTTCCTTCATTGATCTTATATTATTTATTCGATTTATGCTTTGATTTTTAAGTTGGTGACAAAGTTACACTTTTTTGTTGAGATAACCGCATCATCTGGCAGAAAAGTTTAAAATATTTATCCTTTCGTGCCAACATTACCACTTTCAGTCCGCTGGCACATAAGTTGCAAAAACAGAGAGTGAAAGCTGAAGCTAAAAGATAAAGGAGTTCGGAAGAATGACGGAGTTTCGAGGCGAAAGCAAAAAAATAACAAGAATATTAACAAGCAGAAATCCCGACGGAGCCGTAAGGAACCGAGAGGACGAGTAAAATAAAATTTGGAGGTTTTAATTATGTTGTTAGCACGTAGAAATAATGATTCAGATTGGTTGAGTAACTTCTTTGATGATACTTTATTCAATACCGAAGTAATGTCACGTATGAATGCTACTGCTCCTGCCATTAACATCAAGGAGACAGATAAGAATTACATCATGGAGGTTGCAGCTCCTGGTTTGAAGAAAGAGTGGGTTCGTGTAAACATCGATAACGATGGTAATCTGAACATCGCCATCGAGAACAAGATGGAACACAAGGATGAAGACAAGCACGAGCACTATCTGCGCCGCGAATTCTCTTACAGCAACTACCAGCAGTGTTATACGCTGCCTGAGGATGCTGATCGTGAGAAGATTTCAGCAAAGGTAGCTGATGGTATACTCGAGGTCGAGATTCCAAAGCTTACTCCTAAGGAGGAGGCTAAGACAACAAAGAACATCGAAGTCAAATAATCATCTCCCATAAATGATGGAGGCAGATTCCAAAGCAATTTGGAACCTGCCTTTTTTTGTGTCCTTACCTGAAACATCGCATTTTCATCTACCTTATTATAATGATTTTTATGGAGCAGCCAAAAGTTTTTTACCATAAATCTTTTTTCTTCCATAATTAATATGTAATTTTGCAGGCAGAAAAGCAGACATGAAAACTTCTGCTTATAGATTTCAGAATATTAATATAAGAAACAGATGAAGAAAACAATTCCAGTAATAGGCATGGCTTGCAGCGTATGCTCTGCCAATGTTGAAAAGAAGCTGCAGTCGCTAGAAGGCATCAACTCTGCCTCGGTTTCCCTGGCGAGCCGAACTGCCCTGGTAGATTATGACCCCGACATCATTTCTCTGGAAGATATGAAACGGGAAATCAGCAACGCCGGCTACGACCTCGTTATCGAAAACGACAGAAGCGTGGAGGAAATCAACCGCCGTGAGTTCACCCTCCTGCGCCGCCGAACCCTCGCCTCCTGGCTCTTCGCCATCCTGACCATGTGTTTCTCCATGGGCTGGATTTCCCTGGGTATGGAACAGAATATGATTTCAGATGGCGTTGCTTCGGCTCATCATACCAGTTCCTTCGCCAACCAGATTTGTCTGCTTCTGGCACTCGCCAACCTGCTCTACTGCGGCAAACAGTTTTATGTTTCCGCCTGGAAGCAGCTCCTGCATCATACGGCAAACATGGATTCACTCGTAGCACTCAGCACCCTTATCGCCTTCCTCTTCAGCACCTTCAACACCTTCTTCGGAGAAATGGTATGGGGAGCGAGAGGCATAGAATGGCACACTTATTTTGATGCTTCCGTGATGATCATCACCTTCGTGCTGACCGGCAGATGCCTGGAAGAAAAGGCAAAGGACAGTACGGCGAGCAGCATTCGCCAGTTGATGGGAATGCAGCCGAAAACCGCCCGACTGGTGACTTACGAGAAGATAGAAGGCACCAACGACTACAAGATGGAAGAAGTTCCGATTTCCACCATTCAGATAGGCGACATGATAGAAGTAAGAGCCGGCGAGAAGATTCCGGTGGATGGCGTGGTTACCCAGGCAGAGAGTTTCATGACTCCCGATGCTGCCTATGTAGATGAAGCGATGATCAGCGGCGAACCGACTCCGGCGATGAAAAAGGCAGGCGACAACGTGCTGGCAGGCACCATTCCGAGTCAGGGAAAGCTCCGCATGAGAGCCAAGCAGATTGGCGAGAACACCGCCCTGGCACACATCATCCGCATGGTTCAGGAGGCGCAGGGCAGTAAGGCACCCGTGCAGCGCATCGTGGATAAGGCGGCTCTGATTTTCGTTCCAGCCGTAGCAGCCATCGCCCTCATCACCTTTTTAATATGGTGGCTAATAGGCGGCAACGCAGCTCTTCCGCAGGCCATTCTTTCAGCCGTAGCCGTATTAGTCATCGCCTGCCCTTGCGCCATGGGCTTAGCTACTCCTACCGCCCTGATGGTGGGCATCGGCAAGGCGGCGCAGAAGCAGATTCTCATCAAGGACGCGTCGGCACTGGAGAATCTCCACAAGATCAACGCCCTCATCATCGACAAGACCGGCACCCTCACCATTCCTAACCAGAATATCGATTTCACCAAGCAGGAGGATTTGGATCTGGAGACGAGAGAGACCCTCAAGCCTCATGCCCAGGAAGCAATGAAGCAGTTGCAGGAAAGGGGAATAGAGGTCTATATGATGAGTGGCGACAAGGAGGAAGCGGCTCACTACTGGGCAGAGAAAGCCGGCATCAAGCATTACCAGAGCAAGGTGCTGCCTGGCGACAAGCAGGCATTGGTAAAGAAACTTCAGGACGAAGGCAAGCAGGTAGCGATGGTGGGCGACGGAATCAACGACACCCAGGCTTTGGCCCTTGCCAACGTGAGCATGGCGATAGGAAAGGGAACGGATGTGGCGATGGATGTGGCGCAGATTATGCTGATGAGCGACGACCTCCTGGCGCTTCCAGAAGCCGTAAAACTGAGTCAGAAGACGGTTCACATGATTTGGCAGAATCTCTTCTGGGCGTTCATCTACAACATCATCTGCATCCCGCTGGCAGCCGGCGCCCTTCATATCTTCGGCATTGATTTCCAGATAACCCCGATGTGGGCAAGTGCCCTGATGGCCTTCTCAAGTATAAGCGTAGTGCTTAATTCGCTGAGACTGAGATTGGCGTAAATGAAAGAAAATGGCAGGTTCCTGATGCATTAATTGGAAGCCTGCCATTATTTTATCCCCTACTTAAATACACTTTTCCTATGAAAACAAGGGGCGAAAAATACACTTTTCCTCTAAAAATAGGGACCGAAGACTACACTTTTCCAAAAGAAACAGGATTTTAGCCTTAATAGGACATGGATTTCACCCCATAGCCTCCCCTTCTACCTTGCAGCTGTCGAACCCCATCTCCTTGGCTTTGTCAGGACCGAAGGTAAAGTAGATGGCTTCGCCCTCATCACAAACCTCGCCTTTGGAGTTCTCCAGAGTCAGGTGGATGGTGACGATATTGCGGCGCTGACTGGCGATGCGACCACGCACCGTAATCTGCGAATCGGTGGTCATCACAGGCTTCTTGTACTTCACGTTGAGCTGCATCGTCACACCCGTTGTCTGCAGTTTGCGGTTGATAACCCAGCCTGCCACTTCATCCATCAGCATACTGATGATTCCGCCATGCAGGGTGTTGATCCAGCCCTGGTAATTCTCGCCGGGATTCCAGATGGTAAGTACATCCTCACCCTCTTCCCAAAACTCAAGATGCAATCCTACAGGATTGTTTGGGGCACAGCAAACGCAGTTGTAACCCTCCTTGTTCAAATATGGATTTAATATCTTCTTCATTTTCTAACTTTTTTAAACAATGCAAAGGTACGAATAATATCTGATAAGACAAAGTTTTTAAAAAATATTATTGTTGGTAGCCGTTTAATACCTAAAAATAAGAACAGAACAGAACCTTCCATCCATATAAGAGAACCACAATACCTATAAATGGGGATAACAAAGAGCACTCATCTATTTAGACTAAATAAAAATACTAATTATTAAGTATTGCAGGATTTTAAAATATCAAGTATCTTTGCAGCGTGAATTAGAAAGATGCTCGCAGACGGCGGGCAAGTGAACAAGAAATTATACAAAACATTAAGAAATGAAGAGAATTATTTTTATTATTTTAGGCTGCATCCATATCTGCCTTGCTTATGCACAGAGCTTTAACGGACAATATATTTCTGAATGGCAATGGGACATGAACAAGAATACCAATCTGACTAACCAGCTGAGATTGGAACTGAGTGTTCCGATAGGAAAAGGAAAGGATTCGTTCGAGGCGGCTACGCTGCATGTGGCAAAGACCAACGATGGCATTATTGATGACTGGCAGGGATTTTCGAACATAGATGCAGACAATAACTTCGCCATGCTTGCCGTGCTGGGCTACATGCACGAGTGGAATTCGGGCCATCTGTTTGTGGGTGTGAGGAATGTAAACGAGGATTTCTTTACCTCTGATGTTACGGCACTTTTCCAAAACAGTTCTGAAGGAATTTTTCCTACGGTTGCTTCAAGCTATCCGATAGCCAACTATCCGTATTCGGGCTTGACCCTTTATTTTGATGTAACCAAGGGAAAATGGACATTCAGAAACAGTCTGTATAATGGTGTGGGATATAATGGCTGGAAAGCCCACGACAATCCCTTCCTGGTTCGCCCGAAGAAGGATGGAATCTTCAACATGTCGCAGTTGGAGTATGAACATAAAGGTGGAAAATATTTTGCGGGTGCTGCCGTCCATACCCGTCAATATCCGATAAACGAGGATGGCGAAATGGTTTCTGCCGATGAATCCAAGGGCAAAACAACCTGTGGCTGGTGGATTTACGGAGAGCAGAGCGTTTGGAAGGCAGGCGACAAGAACATTTCGTGCATGGTGCAATATTCCGAGAACACCAGTCATCAGAATGCCTGCTACCGATACGCTGAACTGGGCGGCGCCTATCAGGACGAGAAGAACGAGTGCGGATTGTCGGGCCAGTACGCCCGCTTCCAGCAGGGTTCGGAATATTCGCTGGAAGTAACGTGGAAAAGACAGCTGACGGAATCCATTTCCCTTCAGCCATCGTTCCAGTACATCAAAAACGACAATGGAGATTTCACGGCTCTTAGTGCCCGACTCTATGTCAGTTTCTAGCAATCCATTTCGGCAAGACCAGGGTGCCCATCACCAGGAAAGGGTAATAGAAGATGGCGCGCCAGAGCATGGCGGCAAGGATGGCTACTGAGGCATCGGGCAGGAAATCGGCATAATAAAGGCGGAACATCAACTCTGCCACGCCACTTCCGCCAGGCGTAGGACTCAGAATGGAAATCATCCACATCACCCATTGGCGGCACCAAGCCACCAGCATGTTGCCCTGACAATGGAAGGCAATGAGAATAGCTACCACGATGGCGAATCTCGACAGCCACGCCAGGGAAGTATAACCCATCAGCTGCAGCCAGAATCTTCCGCCCTCCAGCTTTGCCTCCTCCGAAGCCATCGTCATCTCCTCGGAAAACTTCTCTACCTTAGGCAGGAATCTGCGAAGGAAAGGAATCTTGCAGCATCCCTTCAATACCCAGCCCAGAATCTGAGGACGATGCAACAATAAGAAGTAGAGGATGGCCGTCCAGACAGCAACGATAAAGGTGCTGACGATGAAGATAACCTGCACTCCGCCCTTAATCCATTCGTTCGTAGCATCCACAGAAATCCCCACTCCATCAACCAAGCTGAACAAGAGATGCGATGGAACACAGAAATAGAGCAACACGCAACTGATGGCAAGAAAAGCCTCATCAGCCAGCAGGGCTGCAAACATGGTGAAGATACTTCTGCCCATAGAAACTCCCTCGCGATTGAGATAGACAAAAGCCAAACCACTTCCCCCCACCGCCGAAGGAGTGACGGCAGAAGTAAACTCGCAGAGCACATTGATGCGGAACGCCTCGGCTACGGATAACTTACGCTGGCAGAGATGACGGAAACGGAGGGTGAGCATCAGATTCTGGACCGCAAAGAGCAACACGCCCATTACTACCCCCAGAAAGAACCTGGGAGACAAATCTATCCTGCTCAGAACTTCCACATCAAACTCCCGAATCATCATTCCAACGATGACCACCAGTCCGATGGAAGCCGCCAACCATAAATGCCATTTTTTCATATTACTCTCAAAATAAAACTATACCTTATTATATCAATACTGCGTTAAATTAATATTTAATCGTCTGAA